>CAYNIP010000011.1:0-107859 GCA_964397305.1 uncultured bacterium | reverse complement strand
ATATCGTTTCTGGTATAATTTTTTTATTCACCATTAGCAGCAATTTTTTTTCAATCCCTGAAGCAATCACCCAAAGAATCGCCAGTTTCAACCTCGTCCAACTGATCATTTTTTGGTTGCCTGTGGCGTTCGGCGTGACGGTCGGCGTGGCGGGAGGCGTGGCGTTCGGCGTGGCGTTCGGCGTGACGGTCGGCGTGGCGTTCGGCGTGACGTTCGGCGTGACGGTCGGCGTGACGGTCGGCGTGGCGGGAGGCGTGGCGGTCGGCGTGGCGTTCGGCGTGGCGTTCGGCGTGGCGTTCGGCGTGGCGGGAGGCGTGGCGGGAGGCGTGGCGGTCGGCGTGGCGGGAGGCGTGGCGGGAGGCGTGGCGGTCGGCGTGGCGTCTATTTTGGGCGTGTTGCGGGTTTATTTTTGGCTGCCCGAGTTGTTGTGGATGGTGGTGCTTTCGGGCTCGGTGCGTTTTGGTCAGGCTCCGGCGGCCTTGCGTTACTTGCCGCCGCGTTTTGACGAGTTAATTCGCTTGCCGCTGCCCTTCATGTCAGATTTGATTGTCGAAGCTCATGCCGACGATCCTGCCGCTGCCCGCGAAACGATCGCCTACCTGACCAACTTCACCAACCAACAAGCCACCGCCGCCCGTGCCACGACGGGCATCACCCTCGACATCCTCAACCGCTGCGAGAGCGAGCAAAACATTGTCGCCACCCTCGACGAACTCGACTGGCTCCCCTCGCCGCCGCCCGCCCAACTCAGCACTTGGCTGCCCGAATTTCTCGATGTAGCGCGCGGCGTCCGCACCGCGCGCGAGGCCACCTCCGCCTACCGCCACCGCGAACTGCTCAACCCGCCCCTCGCCAAACTGCACAACCTCCAAACCAACCTCGCCTACGAGGGCAATGCTCGCCTCGCCACCAGCGTCGGCCCGATCGCCGCGCGCTGGCGCGGCATCCTCGAAACCGCCCAGCGCACCCTCGATCAAGCCGCCAAAGCTGCCCGCGAAATCCCCCAAGCCTACATCGCCGGCCCCGCTCTCGACCCCGAAACCGCCAAAACCCGCTTCAAAGGTCGCGACGACCTCTTCCGCGAACTCGAGACCCTGATCTTCTCCGACCAACCGCCCGTGCTCGTGCTCCACGGCGGCCGCCGCACCGGCAAAACCTCCTCGCTGAAATACCTACCCGAGCGCGTCGGTGCCGACATCATCGCCCTGCTCGTCGATATGCAAGGCCTCGCTGAAGCCGTTACCCTCCCCGGCTTCGCTAAATCCCTCGTCACTGCCATGCGCGACGCCGCCCGCCGCGACTATCGCCTCAGTCTGCCCGATCCCGACTTCACCCAGCTCGAGCGCGATCCTTTCCCTGCCCTGAGCGATTGGTTTCGCAGCCTCGAGACCCAGTTCCGCAGCAAGCGCTGCCTGCTCTGCCTGGACGAATTCGAGCGCCTCGACGAACTGATCCAAGCCACCAACAGCCGCGCCCCGCTCAACTTCCTGCGCTCCACCCTGCAACATCGCCGCCAGTGGATTCTGCTTTTTAGCGGCGCGCGTACCATCGACGAACTCGAACCCTACTGGATGGACTACCTGATCAACACCCGCGCCCTCCGTCTCACCTACCTCGCCGAAGCGGAAGCCCGCGAGCTGATCGTCAATCCTGTTCCCGACTTCCCCAAGATTTACACCGACGACGCCATAGATGAAATTATCCGCCTCACTCGCTGCCAGCCCTTCCTCGTACAACTGCTCTGCACCGAGATCGTCGAGCACCTGAACCGCCGCAAACAAATGCAAGCCAGTGTCGCCGATGTCTACGCCTGCATCGACCTCGCCTTGGAGCACGGCGGCTTCTACTTCCGCGAACTCTGGGGACAACTGAACGAACGCGAGCAGAGCTTACTGCTCAATCTGCACGCTGGCGAAGCGCCCCAAGACCGCCTTAGTCTCAAGCGCCTGATCGATAAAGAAATCCTTAGGAAGCACAACGACCGCTATTGTTTCCAAGTGCCGCTTGTGGAAATCTTTGTTGACCAGCAGAAGCTTTAAGAGCCTTATCCGGTTGCTGGGCGATCGCCTCAGAAGCAGCAGCGTTCAGGTCGAGCACCCTAGAGTAGTTGCTAGCTGTTTCATTTTGATGACCTTCCAAGTCGTGTACCCCAAGCCAAGGGGGTGACTGAAAACCGGATTTTAGCTCAAGCCCAACTACGTCTATCCTCCTACGTCCCCTCTCGTCCGGCGATGGGGAACCGGAGGAGTGATCCCCCCGTAGCGGCGGTTTGGTTTGAGGATTGCGTCAGACACCCGCGAGAGCGCTTCAGCCGTCGCCATCCCTCCGAACAGCGACCACTGGGCTGGGTTGGGCGCTAGATAGTGTTGGGCACAGTTGCACTGACTGGATTTAGTGTTACACTGCATATAGCGCTAAATTTGGCTTGAATTGGCATCCAAGGCGCTAAGGCTGGTCTCTCGAAGTAGAGTCTGGCGAGCTTTTGGTTGTCATCGCTATACTAGTACATAAATACTATTCAGCCGCCCGGCGCTGGTTCTCTCACCACCCGTTGAGCGAGGAGTGTGCCAATGGAACGAGATCATCCCTTTTCTCCCGAGACGGCCCCTCGGTCCGTTCACCACGAGCTGAGCGATCGCGCCACCCAGCTCGGACTCCCCAGCGGCGAGTCTGTGCTGCCGGAGCAGGCCGTGAGCCCCCACCACGGCGATCCGACGGCCGTGGATGATCGCCCCTTTGCGGCCAGCCGGTTCTACCTCGAGTTGGCCGCCGAGCTGGGCTGGGAAGACTGGTACTGGTTTTAGGGGGAGGGCGATCGCCGCCGCAGACCCCAGCGACCGGCCGCAAGGTCAACCGCTACGTCGTACTCCCAGAAGAACGGCACGCCCAAGCGACTGGGCTGCTCCCCGGCTGGCGTGAGGACCAGCCGGTACACCTCAGGGAGTTGCTCGCCTTCGAGCTGGAAATTGGCGATCGCCCCGGGCAGCTCTGCCGTCAGGCTGACCCCGCCACTCACCGCGACGGCCTGGCCAGCCGGCAGCCAGTCAGCGGGAACCTGCACGACCAAATCGCTACTGGTGCTGTCAAACTGAGTCGGACTCCGGACGCTCCAAGCTTCCCCGAGGGTCGGTTCCAGCAATTGGTACTCGACTTCCAGATGCGTCAGGGGCGTAAAGTCTTGCCAGATCCGGCCCCCCAGGCCCACGGTGAGCTGACCGGGGCCATAGGCAGAGCCGGCGGTGTGGAGCGTGTAGCCCCGGTTGAAGGGAGCCGGCAGGACCGTGAGGGGGTTGGGCAAGTCCCCCGCCGCTGTTTCCGGGCCGAGGCCAAGGTTGCCCGCGAACCCAGCCGCCTTCAGCTCAGCCTCGCAGGCCGTGGCTCCTGGCCCACAGATCACCTGCTGCACCACTTGAATTTCCAGGGGGGCGGTGGCGGCGATCGCCCCGAGCTGCACCGTCGCAAGGGCAAGGTAGCCCTGCCAGAGATTGCCCTGGCGATCGCGGTAGCTCAGGCGCTGGTTCAAAGGCCGCAGTTGCGCCTGCTCGCGGTCGAGGACATCTTCCCAGATTCGCAGGCCGCTGCTGCCCGTATCCAGTTGCACCGTGAGCCGCTGCTGACCCAGGACGATCGGCAGACCCCAGCGCATGGGTCCACTGGGCAGGGCATGGGTCGTCAGAGCCACCGCCGTGGGGGCCGTCGCCGGCCGGGCCTGGGACCGCAGAGCCCCGCCCGAACCGGCAAATAGGGCGGCTTGGGTGCGAGGGCCCACCTGGCCATCGGGCCGCAGCCCATGATCCTGCTGAAAGGCCCGCACGGCCTGTTCGGTGCTAGGGCCAAAGAGGCCAAAACCAAGGCCGTCGATGCGATAGCCGCGCTGGAGCAGCGCCCGTTGCACCCGTTCCACCGCCGCCCTCTGGGGGGAACCGCGCTGGAGGACGCCGGGGGGAGCGGGGGAGCGGCCGCCGGTAGGGGGGGCGGCAAACAGGGCGGCCCAGGTGCGCGGGCCCACCCAGCCATCGACCGCGAGCTGGCGATCGCGCTGCAAGGCCCGCACAGCCGCCGCCGTGCTGGGGCCGAAGCTGCCAAAGCCCAAACCGTCGATGGGATAGCCCAAAGCTAAAAGGCGGCGCTGCACCTGAGCCACGGCCTGGTGCTGAGTGCTGCCGGGTTGGAGCAGGCCGGGGTAGGCCGTGCCCTGAGCCTCGGTCGCCACGGTCCGGGTGTAGGCTCCGTACACCCAGTTGCCGCTACTCAATTGCAGCCAGCCATCCTGGTGGGCGATCGGGGGCTTCAGGGGCGCACCGTGAGCGATGCAGGCAACGATGTTATCAGGGTCGAGGCGGGGCTGGCGGCGGACATGGAGGCAATGACCCTGGGGGGTGTGGGCCTGGAGGGCCTCCGTCCAGGCGGCCGCCTGGGCCCCCTGCTCGCTGGTGACGAGGCTGAGGGCGATCGCCAAGGGAATCAGGGCCGAACCGGCCGCCGAGCGCAGCGCCAAGCTCAGCAACCGGCAGACCCGCAGGCGCACGCAGGTTTTCCTCATTCCAGGCAGCGGCGAGAGTCCCTTCATCGGCATTCGCAGCGGCGATTTCCCTAATTGTACTAACGGGTAGGGGGTGGCCACAAGCTGTCTTGTCCTGGGTCAAAGCCCCAGCGGTGAGCCTTGGGGTCTGTCCTCGGCCCTTGAGGCCCCAGGCCTTGGGGCTGCTGCGGCCCGCGTCCATCCCAGCGGTCGGGCAAGCCGAGCCCCGCCCAGGACCGCCGCGAACCGCGATCGCGATCTAGCGTGGTCGAGATCGCTAGATTCTGAAGGAACCCAGCGATCTCGGAAAGTCGTTCAACTGCTGCTGGAGCTGGAGCTGCTGCTGCTGCTTTGGGGCAGCTTGGGAATCAGCCAAGAGAGAAATTGATCTTGTGATCGCGTTTGCACCAGCACCTTCCCCGGTCCGGTCAGATCCACCACAAAGCCTTCGCCGCTGAAGAGAAACGTTTTCATGCCGCCAATGGATCGGGTTTTGAAGGCCATAGATTCGTTCAGAGCCACCAGATGCCCAGTATCGAGGGTGAAGGATTCCCCCGCCGCCAGGACCATTTCATGGATCGCCCCGTAGGAGGACACCACCACCTGCCCCTGCCCCTCGGCTCGCAGCATGAACAATCCGCCGCCCGTCCCAAAGAACGACCTTGAGCCGCCCCATTTGGTATCTAGCTTAATACCGATATCCGAAGCCACGTAGGCTCCCGACTGGATCAACATCGGTTCGGTAATGGTCAGCACATTCAAATCCCCCGGCATCGAAGGGGCCACCCAGACCTCGCCCCCTTGAGCCGGAGCGGTGTAGATGTTTTGAAAGAAGCTTTCTCCACCCAGGAAGGAGCGCTTCAGCGCTTGCATGAAGCCGCCTGTTTTGGTTTTTAGGGTGGTCCCGGCAGACATCCCCACCATCGCAGCCGCCTCGACACGCACCTGTTCGCCCCTCCCAAGACAGAGGCGGCCTAGGGTAAAGGCGGGCTGATACATCAATTCAACTTGCATGGTGAATCACTCCTAAAATGGGATGGGTCCTTGAGATCCTGAGCGGGGGGAGGAAGGCGGCGTAACACGCCCTTGGCAGGATAATTCCGTGGGAGGCTCAGGACGTAGGCGCTGCCCTAGCCCCTATTGACGATCGCTGCGGTCGAGTCTGGCAAAATTCAACGGCTGCCAGGCATTATCCCCTTGGGTAGCCAGCGTCAACCCAGCCAACCGATGCTCTGGACACCCGCTCAAGGGCTGCCAGCCTTGGGTCGAGCAATCCCATGAACCCCCTAGCCCTGCATTCCCTTCGCATAATGGGGAGTATAGTCCCCCAGACCCTTTCGGTGAGATCGCGTGATGACCCTCCAGCTCACGGTGCAGCGGATTGACCAGACCTGCCTCTTCACCCTGGCCTGGGGTCAGGGGCAACAGCTCCGGGCGCAACTGCTCTACCCCCAGTCGCTCACGCGCTTCTACCTGGACTGGCAGCGGAGCTATCAGAGCTTCTATCAGTCCGCCCAGCGCGCCCGGGTCGAGGCCCAGGGCAGCATTTCGCCGCCAGCCATCGACTGGCGCACCCGCCTCGCCCAGGCCGAAGTGAGGCTGTTGGGCGAGTTTCACCACTGGCTCCGGAGCCCGGAACTCTTCGAGATTCGCAGCCAGATCGTTCACGAGGCCCAGGGGATGCTGACGCTCCAGGCCCTGTCCCTGGGGCTCACCTGCGACCACCCGGAGCTGGAGCGCCTCCCCTGGGAAACCTGGGAGCTGGGGGTTGAGTTTGGGGCGGCGGATCTGCAAATTTTGCGGGTTCCGGCGCGGATTCGAGCCCCAGCCACGACCCCGGAGCCCCGACGCCCAGGGGTCAAGGCAAGGATTTTAGTCATTTGGGGCGATGAGACGGGGCTGGACTTTCAGGGCGATCGCGCTGCCATCGCCGCCCTGGGCTCCCGGGCCGAAGTCCAGATGATCGGCTGGCAACCGGGCCGGGAGCCGGCCCACCTGCGCCAGGAGATTTGCCAGGCGATCACCGCCCCACCGGGCTGGGATGCCATCCTTTTCGCGGGCCACAGCGACGAGAAGGCCCTCCTCGGAGGCGAATTGGGCCTGGCTCCGGGTCAGGCCTTGTCCTTCCGGGAGCTGGAGCCCTACCTGCGCCAGGCTCAGCAGCGGGGGCTGAAGTTTGCCCTGTTCAATTCTTGCAATGGCCTCGACTGGGCCCGCAACTTGATTGATCTCGGTCTCGGGCAAGTGGCCGTGATGCGGGAGCCCATTCACAATGAGGCCGCCCACCGCTTCTTGGGCCACTTCTTACAGGCCCTGGCCCAGTACCAGGATGCCGCCACCTGCCTCCAGGCCGCCGCCCAGAACCTCAAGCTTGAGCATCACCTGACCTTCCCCTCGGCCTACCTGATTCCTTCCCTGTTTTGCCACCCCCAGGCCGCGAGTTTCCAGTTGCAGCCGCGCCGCTGGCGATCGCACCTCCAGGCCCTGCGGCCCCAGCGCTCGCAGGCGATCGCCCTCGCTCTCCTCATGGCCTTCAGTCTCTGGCTGCCAGCCCAAGAGTGGTTACTCAGTCGCCGGGTGCAGGTGCAAGCCTCCTACCGCCAGTTGACCCGGCGGGAGTCGCGGCTGCCGCCGCCAGTGCTGCTGGTCGCGATTGATGAAGCCTCCTTGCAGCGGGCCCAGATCCAGACCCCCCAGCCCATGAACCGCGCCTACTTGGCTGACCTGGTAAACGCGCTCCGGGAGCGGCCCGTGCGGACCTTGGGCCTGGACTACGTGCTGAGCCGGCCGCCCGCCGCCGATGATCAGCGGGGCCAAGAGCAGCAAGCGGCCTTGGGGCAAGCCCTTCAGGCCATGGTTGCTCAGGGGACCAATCTGACCCTGGCCACAGTCTACCAGGAAGCAGTAGGAGACTGGCAAGATCCGCTACCGGCGATCGCCGCGCCCCAATGGAGCCTCGCGGGGAGCGTCCTCTTCAATGACGGCTATATGCCCCTCGTGCCTCGACAGGTCCACCCCCACCAGCGCCTCCCCTTCAGCTATCTGCTGGCCCTCACCCACGCGGCCGAGCCGTTGGACCCGCCGCAGCTCCGGAGTCGCCAAGACCGCTTTGAGCAACTCAGCAGCCAATGGGCGGAGCAGGATACCGAAGGGGATAGCGTGCTCCGCTACTTTGCCGCCCGCAGCCAACTACACCCCCTGACCTATGCAGCCTACCGATTACGGCAGGTGTGGTTGCGCCCGATTCTCGACTATTCGCTGCCGCCGTCCCAGGTCTACGAATGGCTGCCGGCCTGGGAACTGCTGGCGGGCCGAGCAACGCCCCATCTGGCACAGCAGGTCGTGCTGATCGTCCCTGGGGGCTACGGCGAGGCCGGCATCGCGGGCTACAACCAGGACAATTTGCCCGTGCCCCCCGCTCTCTACCCTTGGTTTAGCCGCGAGGGACGCTTCAAGATGGTGGGGGGCGTGGTTCATGCTTACGCGATTCACCACTACCTCAATCGCCATTTTGTGCTGCCGATTCCCCAGGCCTGGGCCCTGGGGGTGGCGGCTCTCCTGGGGCAATTAGCCAGCACCTATGCCCCCCAGCGCCGCACGGGCTGGCTGCTACTGCTGGGGGTGGGATTGTATGGGCTGGCCAGTTTGGAGCTTTACCTCCGGGCGCAACTCCTCTTGCCTTGGGTCTTACCGGCGATCGCCCTCAGCCTCTACGCGCTCCCCCACGGCCGCTCGCCGCGCCGTGTGCAAAATCTGCCAGCCCCCCCGCAACACCAGCAAGGCAATCGCGACCCCCATCACCAAGTCCGGTAGATTGGAGCCGGAGGCCAGCACCAAGCCACCCGCGAGAATCACGCCCACGTTGGCGATGACATCATTTTGGGTAAAGATCCAGCTCGCACGCATATGCACGTCCCCCCGGCGGTGCTGGGCAATCCGGTAGAGGCAATAACTATTGGCCCCCAGCGCCAGGGCGGCGACCCCCATCATCCACAGGGGCTCTGGGTCACTGCCCCGGAAGAGCCGTTGCCCAACATCCAGGAGCACAAAGCTGGCGAGGGTGATTTGGAATCCGCCACTGAGGACCGCGGCGCGATGCTTGCGATAAAAGGAGTGCCCGACAGCATAGAAGGAAATGGCATACACCACCATGTCAGCCAGCATATCTAGAGAATCGGCGATCAGGGCGGTGGAGTCCATCACCACCCCCGCCCCTAGTTCGGCGAGAAACATGGCACCATTGATGCCCAACAGCACCAGCAGAGCTTGGCGCTCGGCGGCATTGCGCGCCGTGATCTGACAGCCACAGTCTGGCATCGGTAGCCTCCGAAGGTGAACGGGAGGGGCCGGGACTGGAAGGCGGCGGCCTCACTCCCGCAGGACATAGCCGACGCCGCGCACGGTCTGGATCAGGCGGGGTTCGCCCTCGGCCTCGAGCTTGAGCCGCAGGTAGCGGATATAGACTTCGATAATATTCGAGTCGCCCATGAAATCATAGCCCCAGACCCGTTCGAGAATTTGGTCCCGGGTCAGTACCTGCTTCGGGTGGGCGAGAAGGTAGTCGAGCAGGTCAAATTCCTTCGCGGTTAGCTCGATCGCCCGTTGGCCTCGCCGCACTTCGCGGCTGCTGCGATCCAGCAGGAGGTCGGCGAATTGGAGGCGATCGCTCACTTGCTCCTGACGGCGGCGCAGGGCCGCCCGGACGCGGGCCAGCAGCTCTTCGATGCTGAAGGGCTTGACCAGGTAATCATCGGCGCCGGCATCCAGGCCGGTGACGCGATCGCTCACCTCATCCTTGGCCGTGAGGAGAATGATCGGCACTTTGTCGCCGGTATCCCGCAGACGGCGGCAGATTTCTACCCCTGAGAGACCGGGCATCATCCAGTCCAGGATGAGCAAATCGACTTGCCCCTTGCGCGCCTCCGTCAAGCCTGCCAACCCATCGTGGGCCACCGTCACCTCGTAGCCCTCGTACTTCAGCTCCAGCTCGATCAGTTGCGCGAGCTTCACTTCATCGTCAACCACCAAAATATGGGCAGTCATGGACCAGGCTTTCCGTTGCAACGACCGCGTGCTCTTACCATAGCACCTCGGCCGGGGGCCGGGGCGAGCATCCCACTTTAGCAACCTCATATTCCTGTGGAGCAGGCTAGACCAACACCCTAAAGCCCGCTTCCGGCAGGAGAGCAGCATCTGACTCCTCAAGAAACGCCCGATTCGCAACGGGGGAGGTCGGCTTCCCGGAACCCTGTCGGACGAGGGGGGAGCCGGGGGGGTACAATGGCGCTATGGATTCGTGTACGGTCCCTAAAGAAACCGTTGGTCACGGGGGCAAGCTGCCCCTCGTAGCTGGGGGTCTGGAGACCAGACCTCGTGAATGGCCTGGGGTTCTTCGCCTGGGTGGGCCAGCGCCCTGATGACCTGTGAGGGTGGGCAATCCTGAGGGCAACGCCGGCCTTCAGCGCGGGCTGGATGGTCCTTCCGGCTGTTCCTTGGGCCTGGGGCCCTGGGCCGGTCAGCCATCTGACTCAACTGCTGTCAAGGATCGGGATCAATAGAGCGGCTTGCATCCAACCGCACGAGCGAGCCGATCTGAGTTGTGTCACAGCCCGGATAAGGTCGCTTCAGTTCTTCAGGTTGGGGCCGAGGGTAGTCCCCCCTCCTAGAGCCGGCCACGATCCCGCAGTGCTTTGGTGAAAAAAGACAGTTATGGCAACCTTGCAACTCAAAGGCCTCCGGAAACAGTTTGCGCCGTCGGTGATTCCGGTCAAGGACCTGGATTTGATGGTTGAAGATGGTGAGTTTGTGACGCTCCTCGGCCCCTCGGGCTGTGGGAAGTCAACCTTGCTCCGCTTGATTGCGGGCCTCGAGACGCCGACGGCGGGGGAAGTTTGGCTGGGCGATCGCCTGCTCAATCACGTTGCTCCGGGCGATCGCGACATGGCGATGGTCTTCCAGAGCTACGCCCTCTATCCCCACAAGACCGTCGCGGACAATATTGCCACCGCTCTGAAGTTGCGCCGAGTTCCCCCGGCGGAAATTCAGCAGCGGGTCACGATCGTGGCGGAAAAGCTGGGCATCGCTCACCTGCGCGATCGCAAACCCGGCACGCTCTCCGGCGGCCAACGGCAGCGGGTCGCCCTGGCCCGAGCCCTCGTGCGAGAGCCGCAAGTCTTTCTCCTAGACGAGCCCCTGAGCAACCTGGATGCCCTGCTGCGGGAGCAAGTGCGGGAGGACTTGCAACAACTCTTTGCCGAGCAGCACAAGCCGGTGGTCTATGTCACCCACGACCAAACCGAGGCCATGACCCTTTCCAGCCAAGTAGCGGTGCTGCTGGATGGTGTCGTGCAGCAGTTGGCCGCTCCGAGCGAGATCTACACCCAGCCCGCCAATCAGTTTGTCGCGGGCTTCGTGGGCAGCCCCCAGATGAATTTGCTGACCCTCCCCTGTGAGGGCGATCGCGCCCAGCTCGGTCCCCTCTCCCTACCCCTGCCGGCCGGGGCGACCGCCCTCAACACCATTATTTTCGGCCTGCGCCCCGAGGCGATCCGGGTGGCCCGCCCCGAGGACCCCCTGAAAGTGGCGGGGCAGGTGTACCTCGTGGAAAATTTTGGCCGCGAGCGCTCCCTAGCGGTGCGCTTGGAGCACTCGGAGCTAAAACTGCGCGCCCTGATCCCGCCGGAGCAGTCCTGGGAGGGCGATCGCATTGAACTCGCCCTCGCCCCCGACCGCTTGCATTGGTTTGATCCCCAGACGGGGCAGCGGCTCGCCCCCTAGTCGGAGTAGCGCCCTAGGGGCAACTGCACCGTGATCTCCGTCCCCTGCCCAGGCTCAGACTGGCAGGTGATCAGGCCCTGATGGAGGGTAGTGATCGTTTGGTAAGCGGTAGTCAAGCCCAGGCCCGCGCCCTTGCCCTGGGGCTTGGTGGTGAAGAAGGGGTCGTAGATGCGATCGCGCACGGCTGCCGTCATGCCGCTGCCATTGTCGCGAAGGGCGATCGCCACCATCTCCGCCGTCAACAGCCCCGTTTGCACCCAGATCGTCGGCGACTCCGTTGGGGGCTCCCCCGTTTGCCAGCGCTCATCAATGGCATCGATGGCATTGGTCAGCAGGTGCAACCAAACCTGGTTGAGCAGCCGCTCAGAACCCACGATGGGCGGTAGGGGATCGTGGACTTGGAGCACCTGGATCGCCGGGCGATCGCCCTGGGCCTGAAGACGGTGCTGGAGCAACACGAGCAACTGCTGAAAGCTCTCCGGCAAGTTCAGTTGCTGCTGCTCCGCCGCCCGGGGATCATGCAAATGACTGAGGGCCTTGACAATCGCCGCAATTCTAGTTGCGCCCACCTCGAGAGACTGAAACAGAGAGACTAGATCCGTTTGGAGAAATTCCAGATCCAACTCGTCCAGCAGCGCCACAATCTCGGCCTCGGGCTCCTGCTGCTTCGCTTGGTACAGGGCCAAGAGCTGAAAGAGATCCCCCACATAGCGGCGCGCCAAGGGAATATTCCCTTGGATAAAGCTCAGGGGATTATTGATCTCGTGGGCAACCCCCGCCACCAGGGAGCTGAGAGAGAGCATTTTCTTCTGTTGAATCAGCTCCGCTTGGGTGCTCTGGAGTTCTGCCAGGGCCTGCTCCAGGGCCTGATTGCGAGCCGCCAAGTCCTTCTGGAGTTGTTGAATCGTCAAGTGGTGCTGGATGCGGGCGAGGACCTCCTCGTTTTGAAACGGTTTGGTGATGTAGTCCACACCGCCGACTTCAAAGGCCTTCACCTTGTCGAGGGGCTGATCCAGGGCGCTGATGAACAGGACGGGGATCGCCGCCGTGGCTGGATTTTGCTTCAGGCGCTGGCAGACCTCATAGCCAGATAGCCCTGGCATCGTCACATCCAGCAAGATCAGGTCCGGGAGTCGCAGGGCCACACTGTTCAGGGCCAGCTCACCACTGAGGGCCTTCCGCACTGGGTAGCCAGCCTGGGTGAGGATGCTAGCCAACAGGCGCAGATTATTCACCGTGTCATCGACGATGAGAATGTCGGCGGCGGGACGAGGGCTGGCCGCAGCAGGGGCGACTAGCGGGGAGGAGCGTTCGGTTTGAGCGGAAATTGGCGTCATGGTTACTGGGGGGCTAGGGGCTTAAGCCTTGGGGGTGGTTTCCTGGGAACCAGGGGTGTGGCTCAGCTCCCCTTGCCCTCTGGGAGAGGGGCTGGGGGTGAGGGCTCTAAGCTGGGGCACGGGAACCAGGGGTGTGGCCGGCTCCCCTCGCCCTCTGGGAGAGGATCTGGGGGTGAGGGCTCTAAGCTGGGGCACGGGAACCAGGGGTGTGGCTCAGCTCCCCTCGCCCTCTGGGAGCGGGGCTGGGGGTGAGGGCTCTAAGCTGGGGCACGGGAACCAGGGGTGTGGCCGGCTCCCCTCGCCCTCTGGGAGCGGGGCTGGGGGTGAGGGCTCTAAGCTGGGGCATGGGAACCAGGGGTGTGGCCGGCTCCCCTCGCCCTCTGGGAGAGGGGCTGGGGGTGAGGGCTCTAAGGGCGGCCCGCCCTAGAGCAAGGGCTCGAGGAGGGTCATGAGTTTGTCAAAGCTGTACTGCTGCACCAGTTGGTCTAGGTAGTCCACTAGGGCTTGGTTCGACGCGGGCAATTGCTCGATCAGGGCGATCGCCTGCTCATCACTACAGAAGCCCGCCGCCTGGTACAGGGATTGCAACCAAGGTTGGGGCTGAGCCGCGAGCTGGGCCTGCGCCGCCTCTGCCGTCAGCCGCTCAGAGGGCGCTGGGGTCCCGGCCGCCACCTCGTCATAGGCATACTCCAGCTCGAGATGCCGCTGGAGCTTGGCTAGCAGCTCACTGATATTGAAAGGCTTGCGGATGAAGTCGCTGCACCCGACGGCCATCACGGCTTGGCGGCTTTCTTCAAAGGCCGAGGCCGAAAGGGCAATGATCGGCACCGCCGGGTCCTGCTGGCGAATTTGCCGGGTGGCTGCGTAGCCATCCAGCTCCGGCATCTGAATGTCCATCAGGATCAGGTGGGGCTGCCAAGCCTGCCAAAGCTGCACCACCTCATGCCCGTTCACGGCCTCCCGCACCACAAAACCCAAGGGCACCAGGAGGTCACGCACCAGTTGCCGGTTTTGCTCGTTGTCTTCGGCCAGCGCGATGCGGTACTGGGGTTGGCCGGGAGCCAGGCCGGTGATGCGATGGGCATCGGCGATCGCCGGTTCTGCCGCCTCGGAGTGCTCAGCCCGGATCATGAAATGAAAGCAGGAGCCGTGACCCACTTCACTGTTGACCTGGAGATCGCCCCCCAAGAGCCGCACGTACTGCTGGCTGATCGGTAGCCCCAAGCCCGTGCCTTGACCGGACTTGATCCCCGCGCTGGTCTGGCGAAAGGCTTCAAAGAGCTGGGCCTGCTCCTCGGGGGCAATGCCAGGGCCGGTATCTGTGACCGCAAATTCGAGCAGCACCGTGTTGCTCTCCGCCGCTAAGGGCCGGGCTGTGACTTGGAGGCTGACGCGACCCGCGTCGGTAAACTTCAAGGCATTGCTGAGCAAGTTGAGCAGGACTTGGCGCAACTTGCCGCCATCGCTGTGGATATGGCGGGGCACGGTGGCGTCATAGTCAACCTGCAAGGTGAGATCCTTGGCCGCAGCCTTGAGGGCAAACAAGTCGCGCAAGGTTCCCAGCAACCCGTGCAGGTCGAAGGTGTCACAATTCAGGCTCTGACGACCGGCTTCAATCTTGGACATTTCGAGAATGTCGTTGATCAGTCCTAGCAGATGGTCGCCACTGCGATTAATGATGCCGACATAGTGCTGGTTGTGCTCCGAGAGGCTGCGATCGCCCTGCATCAACTGCGTGAAGCCCAAGATGGCATTCAGGGGCGTGCGGAGTTCGTGGCTCATATTGGCGAGAAATTCGCTCTTGGCCCGACTCGCCTGATCGGCTGCCTCTTTCGCAAGACGGAGTTCCTCGGTCTGGTCTTGGAGGCTCTGGAAGAGTTCTGCCTGGTAGATGGCCACCCCAAGCTGCTGACCGACTTGGGTAGCCGTGCGGGTGTCATCCGCTTGCCAAACCTTGGGACCGCTGTTTTGATAGCTAGCCAGGAGGCCCCAGAGGCGGTTCCCCGCAAAGATCGGCACGATCAGGTAAGCCCGAGCCGCCATCGAGTTGAGGAGCTCTAAATAGCAGGGCGTGAAGCCAGCCGCCTGCACATCATCAACCCGCAAGTAATCAAAGCCTTGGCGATAGATGCCGCCTTGGGTTTCTTGGAGGTAAGTGTCTTGCACTTCCAGATCACAGCGGCTGAGCAGCTTCACGGTGCAGCGATCCTGTTCGAGGGCCTTCGCCGTCCAGGGGGAATCATCGTCCTGGTCGCCGAGGAGCGATCGCCAGCCCGCCCCTACCGCTTCCGCCACAATCTGGCCGCTCCAGTCGGGGTTGAAACGATAGACGATGACGCGATCGCAGCCCAGAGCCTGCCGCAGTTCCCGCGTCGTGGCCTGAAAAATGTCGGCCGGGGCCAAGCTCTGGCGCATTTGCTGGATCGTGAGAGCCGTCGCCTGCTCCCGCTCAATCTTGAGCCGCAGCTTGGCATTAGCCTCGTTCAACTCGAGGGTGCGAGCCGCGACCTGCTCCTCCAACTCGTCCCGAGCTTGGCGCAAGGCCAGCTCAGCATACTGCCGTTGTAGCTCCGTGGCGGCCTTGGAGGCAAAGAGGGAAACAACGGCCTGAGCGGTATCTGGATCTGGCAAGGGCTGGTCATGGCTGAGGCAGATCACGCCTAACACCGCCTGCTCGCCATCCAGGAGGGGGACACACAGGTGGCAGGCGGCGTTGATGAGCTGGAGGGAGGGATCGGCAGGGAACTGTGCTTGCACGCCCTCGCGGATGTAGTCGGGCTGACCCGTAGCGATGACCGACTGGCTGGGCATCCCAGCGATCGCATACGTCACAGTCTCCCGGGGCCGACCTTGGCACCAGTAAGCGAGCGAGCGCAGCTGCTCCGGCTCGGTTCCCAGCCGCTCGGCCACCAAGACGGATTGCACCTTCAGCGTCGTGGCTAGATTTTCCACGAGCGCCGCGAAAAAGGCCTGACCCGTCACCGAGGAAGTGCCCTGAAGCAGGGTTTGCAGAATCTGCTGGGAGCGCTGGCGGGCCTCAACTTCAGTCTGGAGTTGCCGGTTGAGGACCTCCAACTCCTCGGGCGATCGCAGGGCGAGGAATTGGGGCATCAGCTCCACGAGGCGCAGGGCCGTGTAGCAGGAGATGAAGGCGGTCCAGGCCCGCTCGAGGCCCGAGAGCCAGTAGTGGGGGAACCAGAGGGTCCAAATATCCAAAAGGTGGCCGATCCCGCAAGCGACGATGAACAGACCAAACATCACGAAGATGCTAGAAAAGGGCATCCCCTGGCGCTGGCGCACAAAGTAGAACAGCATAGCGGGGATCGAGAAGTAGGCGATCGCGATCAGGGCATCACTGACCACATGCAGACCGATCAGAGGCGTCTGCCAGAGGTAGCAATTGCCGTGGGGCACATAGCGCGAGGAAAAAAGCCAGGCGTCTAAAAAATCCAACATGATTGAGAATTAGGGGAACTAAGGTCAGCCAGGTTAGGAGTATTGAGGCCCAGAGACGTTATCATCCGTGCCGGGTCAAGGAGTTCAGGAGCCAAATCGTGCATTTCCCTGGTTCAGCCGGTTCCCCTGGGCGATCGCTGGAACCTAGGGTCCGAAGAAAGCCCTGAGGTGAGAGAACGGCCGCTACGCTGAGTTCTGGGTCGGGATCAGAGCGATCCCCTCTCCTTAGGCTAGCAACTCCTCGAGTTCACGGTCATGATGACGCCGCTTCATTCCGAGTTTACGTCGCGGGGGAAGGTTCCAGATGAGCCCCCCTGAACCCCAACAGGGCCTCCCCCAGCCTGTAGCGCAAGCGCCGGAGGATGTATGCTGATTCCAAGTAATTTTGAGGCCCTTCAGAACGGCGTTAAGGTCGGGAACCTCAACCCGTTGCCGCCCTCCCCCTCAATCGCTCTTCCCAGTTGGGAGCGGGGCTAAGGTGAGGGCTGATCATTAGGAGTACCAACCTCCCGTGTAAAATTTCGTTCACCCCCAGCCAAAAAAATGAGCCTAGGCCTTGACTCTCCAAGATAAAGGCGCTAGTCTTAGTGATTGTGACCTTTGCCGGTTGCACCGCCACCGGACTCCCTAGGGTGCTAACAAGAGTTGGGCTTTGCCGCCGAATCTGAGCAACCCTGAACATTCCCAGCCGAACCGCTTTGCCGCGTCTGAGATACTGAGAGGTTAGTAACCTTCTTAAGTCTTTGCCGCCTCCAGGCACGCTCTTAGAGAGCCTCAGTTTTTGCTTGGGTTCGTTGTCGAGTCCGGTATTTCCAAGCCAGTTTTTGGGTAGATGTGCGGGTTCCCTGCTTGTCAAAGCAAGCGGGGGCTCCGTACCGAGAACTCATCAGCTGTTCCCGTCAGGACAGTGGTGATAGCTCCACCTGAATTTTCGTAGAGTTGTTTCGCGTAGAAAGGGGACGAGTACCGTGTCTGTCGGTATCCTTGGCACAAAATTGGGCATGACCCAAATCTTCGATCGGGAGGCAGGAATTGCCATTCCCGTCACGGTCATTCAAGCGGGCCCCTGTACGGTCACGCAGATCAAGACCCAGCAAACAGATGGTTATGACGCGGTGCAACTGGGCTACGAAGAGGTCAAGCCCAAAGCCTTGACTCAGCCCGAGTTGGGTCACTTGGCAAAGGCCAGCGCTCCGCCCCTGCGACACCTCAAGGAGTATCGGCTCAACGATACTGGCAGCTATGAACTGGGACAAGCGGTGAAAGCGGATATCTTCAGCCCGGGGCAACTCGTCGATGTCTCCGGACTCACTATTGGTCGCGGCTTCGCCGGCTATCAAAAGCGCCACAACTTCCGGCGCGGCTCCATGACCCACGGCTCCAAGAGCCACCGCTTACCGGGTTCGACCGGCCCGGGGACAACCCCCGGCCGTATCTTTCCCGGCAAGCGCATGGCGGGTCGCTACGGCGGCACGCAGGTCACGATCCGCAAGCTTCAGGTGGTCCAGGTCGATGCTGAGCGCAATCTCCTACTCGTTAGGGGCTCGGTTCCCGGTAAACCAGGAGCTTTGCTGAATGTTTGCTCAGCCACCATCGTTGGCCAGAACGCCTAAGTCAGCACCGCTGGGAATTTGAGGATACAGAGGAGAAGCAATGGTTACGCACAAGGTACAAGATTGGCAGGGGGAGCCGGTTGGCACAGCAACCCTAGACCTGCAAGGGGCGGGCGACAATACGGCGGCCCACGTCCTGCACCGAGCGGTGGTGCGGCAGTTGGCCGGGGCGCGGCAGGGAACAGCCTCTACCAAAACTCGCGCCGAGGTGCGCGGTGGCGGCCGGAAGCCTTGGCGGCAAAAGGGGACGGGTCGGGCCCGCGCGGGGTCGATTCGTTCGCCCCTGTGGCGCGGCGGCGGCGTTATCTTCGGCCCCAAGCCTCGGGACTACAGCCAGAAGCTCAACCGCAAGGAGCGTCGCTTGGCCCTGCGTACAGCGCTGGTGAGCCGAGCCGAGGATCTGATTGTGGTGACAGATTTCAACGAGCAGTTCAGCCGCCCAAAGACCAAGGAGCTGCTAGATGCCTTGGGGCGTTGGGGCGTGAATCCCGGGGCCAAGGTCTTGCTGGTGGTCACGGAAAAGGCGGAGAACGTATATCTCTCCAGCCGCAATGTCCCCACGGTGAGCTTGGTGCTGGCGACTCAGCTCAATGTTTATGACGTGCTTAACGCCGACAAGGTTGTGATGACAGAGACGGCTGTGGCAAAGGTTCAGGAGGTGTACGGTGAGTAAGCGCAATCTCCGCAATTTGGCGGATTTGATTTTGAAGCCCGTGGTAACGGAGAAGGCGACAATTCTGCTGGAGCAGAACAAATACGCCTTTGATGTGGCCTTGACGGCGACGAAGCCAGAGATTCGGGCGGCGATCGAATACCTCTTCGATGTCAAAGTCATGAAAGTGAACACCGCGCGCCCGCCCCGCCGCAAAAAGCGTGTCGGCCGTTTCTTGGGCTACAAACCCCAGTACAAGCGGGCTGTGGTCACGCTGGCGGCTGATGACAGCATTACGCTTTTCCCTGAAGTGTAGCTAGGCTACCCCTGTTTCCTGTTGACCTCTGAGAGCTAATCATGGGTATTCGTTCCTTCCGACCAATGACCCCCGGCACGCGCCAAACCAGCGTGTCCGACTTCGATACGATCACGAAAACCGAGCCGGAAAAGTCGCTCACCCAGTTTAAGCACCGTAAGAAGGGTCGCAATAACCGGGGTGTGATCACCAGTCGCCGACGCGGAGGGGGTCATAAGCGTCTCTATCGCCAGATTGACTTTCACCGCGACAAGCATGGGATCGCGGCGGAGGTCCTGGCGGTGGAATACGACCCCAACCGCAATGCCCGGATTGCCTTGGTGCAGTACGCGGACGGGGAGAAGCGCTACATCCTGCATCCGGCGAATCTGGCCGTGGGCGCGACGATCATCGCTGGGGAAGAGGCTCCCTATGAGGATGGTAATGCGCTGCCCTTGGCTCGCATCCCTCTGGGTACTGATGTCCATAATGTCGAGTTGCACCCAGGGCGCGGTGGTCAGATCGTCCGGGCGGCGGGGACGGCTGCTCAGGTGGTGGCGAAAGATGGCGACTATGTGACGCTGAAGCTGCCCTCGAAGGAAGTGCGGATGGTGCGCCGTGAGTGCTATGCCACGATTGGGCGCGTCGGCAATATTGAGGCTCGTAACCAGAGCTTGGGCAAGGCGGGGCGATCGCGCTACCTCGGGCGGCGGCCTCAGGTGCGTGGCAGCGCCATGAACCCGGTGGATCACCCCCACGGTGGTGGGGAAGGCCGCGCCCCTATTGGTCGCAGCGGCCCGGTGACGCCATGGGGCAAGCCGGCTCTGGGTCGCAAAACTCGCAAGCGCCACCAGCAGAGCAATAAGCTCATCGTGCGTCGGCGCAAGTAGCGTGATCTCAATCGAACACACCAAAACACTGCCAGTTAAAACGAGGGACACACCACGATGGGACGTTCGCTAAAGAAAGGGCCATTTATCGCCGACAGCCTGCTGCGTAAGATCGAGGCGCTCAATGTCAAGGGCGAAAAGCAAGTGATCAAAACCTGGTCGCGAGCCTCCACGATCCTGCCCCAGATGGTAGGCCACACGATCGCCGTTCACAACGGTCGCCAGCATGTGCCCGTGTTTGTCAACGAGCAAATGGTTGGTCACAAGCTGGGCGAATTTGCCCCGACTCGCACCTTTCGGGGTCATGCCAAGAGCGACAAGCGCGCCGGTCGGCGCTAGTACAGGGAGGGAATTGTGGTAGCCATTGATACATCACAACCAGAAGTTAAAGCCATTGCCCGCTACATCCGCATGTCACCGCGTAAGGTGCGGCGGGTTCTCGACCAAATTCGTGGCCGCAGTTACCGCGAGGCGCTGATCGTGCTGGAGTTCATGCCCTATCGCTCCTGTGAGCCGATTCTGAAAGTTTTGCGCTCAGCGGTGGCCAATGCCGAGCACAACAATGGCTACGATCCAGCCAGCCTGGTGATTAGCCGTGCCTATGCTGACCCCGGCCCGCGCCTGCGGCGCTTCCGCCCCCGCGCCCAGGGTCGCGCTTATCAAATCCACCGCCCAACTTGCCACATCACGGTGGCAGTTGCGCCGGAGTCCGAGGAAGTCTAAGGGAGTAACGATCTGTGGGACAGAAGATTCATCCAACTGGCTTTCGGCTTGGCGTTACTAAGGAGCACCGCTCCTGCTGGTACGCCGACAAGAAGCGCTACCCAGAACTACTGCAAGAAGATGACCGCATTCGCACTTATGTGCATCGCAATCTCAGCAATGCCGGTATTTCCGACGTGCGGATTGAGCGTAAGGCGGATCAGGTTGACCTTGAGATTCACACCGCTCGACCGGGGGTTGTGGTGGGACGGGGCGGCAGTGGCATTGAGTCCCTGCGGTCCGGCCTCCAGGACTTCCTGGGGGGCAACCGCCAGATCCGTGTCAATGTGATCGAAGTGGCTCGGGTCGATGCCGATGCGGTGTTGATCGCTGAGTACATTGCTCAGCAGCTCGAGCGCCGGGTTTCCTTCCGGCGGGTGGTGCGCCAAGCGATCCAGCGGGCGCAGCGAGCTGAGGTACAAGGGATCAAGATTCAGGTTAGCGGCCGGCTCAACGGCGCTGAAATTGCCCGGACGGAATGGACGCGCGAGGGGCGGGTTCCCCTGCATACGCTCCGGGCTGATATTGACTATGCCTACCGCACGGCTCGGACGATCTACGGCATCTTGGGCATTAAGGTCTGGGTGTTCAAGGGTGAGATCATCCCCGGCCAGGAGGAGTTGCTGAGCGCGCCGCCGTCGGCAACGCCGCGCCGAGGTCGCCGTCGGCAGCAGTTTGAGGATCGTTCTGAGTAAGGCGATCGCCCCCCTAGACCACCCCCACCCCCTACTAAAGAGCCATGTTAAGTCCTAAGCGCACTAAATTTCGTAAGCAGCATCGTGGTCGGATGCGCGGCCTTGCCAAAGGTGGTACAACCCTGAACTTTGGGGACTATGCCCTGCAAGCGACGGAACCAGCCTGGATTACGGCCCGCCAAATTGAAGCGGCTCGCCGAGCCATGACCCGCTATGTCCGCCGGGGGGGCAAAATCTGGATTCGCATCTTCCCCGACAAGCCCGTGACCATGCGCCCTGCTGAAACCCGGATGGGTTCCGGGAAGGGCAACCCCGAGTTTTGGGTGGCGGTGGTCAAGCCCGGTCGGATTCTCTTTGAGATGGATGGTGTGTCGGAGTCCATTGCCCGGGAGGCCATGCGCCTCGCAGCTCAAAAGCTGCCGATCAATGTCAAGTTTGTGACGCGCGAGCAGGAGTATAACTAACGATGCCCCTACCCAAAATTGCCGATGCGCGCCGGCTGAGTGACGAGGAGCTGGAGACCGAGATTGCGGCGGCCAAGCGTAAGCTCTTTGATCTCCGCTTCCAGCGCGCGACTCAGGCTTTTGAAAAAACCCACCAGTTCAAGCACACGCGCCACTGGATTGCCCAGTTGCTCACCGTGGAGCGGGAGCGCCAACTCGGAGAAGCGGTGGTTCTAGCGGCGGCTCCCCCAGCGCCGGTAGCGACATCTCCAGGAACGATGACAGAAGAGGAGTAGTGAGTCATGGCTGTTAAAGAACGAGTTGGCCTGGTGGTCAGCACCAAGATGAATAAAACCATTGTGGTGGCGATTGAGAGCCGCTCGCCCCACCCGAAGTACGGCAAAATTGTCGTCTCTACCAAGCGCTACAAAGTTCACGATGAGAATAACGAGTGCCACGAGGGCGATCGCGTCCGCATCCGCGAGACCCGTCCCCTCAGCCGCACCAAGCACTGGCAGGTTGCCGAGATTCTCGTGAGTGCCGCGACCGACTAGACCTTTTCCATTCCCTTACTCGCTTCGGAGTCAGTCATGATTCAGCAAGAGACCTACCTTAATGTGGCGGACAACAGCGGCGCTCGCAAGCTGATGTGCCTGCGTGTTCTCGGTAGTGGCAACAGCCGCTACGGTGGCGTCGGTGATGTCATCGTCGCTGTGGTTAAAGACGCCATTCCCAACATGGCGATCAAAAAGTCTGATGTGGTGCGCGCCGTCATCGTCCGCACCCGCCACTCCCTGCGGCGCGACAGTGGTATGAGCATTCGGTTCGATGACAATGCCGCTGTCATCATCAACGCCGACGGCAACCCTAGGGGTACGCGCGTCTTTGGGCCCGTGGCTCGGGAGCTGCGCGATCGCAACTACACCAAGATTGTCTCGCTGGCTCCGGAGGTGCTCTGACCATGACAAAACCTGCTGCTAAGCAACGCGCCAACCTCAAGATGCACCTCAAAAAAGGTGACACAGTTCAGGTCATTTCGGGCTCGTACAAGGGCAAGGTCGGCGAAGTGCTGCGGGTCTTCCCGAAGCTGAACAAAGTGATCGTGGGCGGTGTCAACGTGCGAACGAAGCACGTCAAGCCCACCCGGGATGGTGAGTCGGGCCAAATTACAACCTTTGAAGCACCGATTCACAGCTCCAACGTCATGCTCTACTCCAAAAAATCACAAGTCGCTAGCCGCATTGGCTACACCTTTACCGAAGACGGGCGCAAGGTGCGGCTACTCAAAAAAACGGGCGAGATCATTGACTAGCCCTGGCCCCCCGTTCGATTGCTAACTGTTTTGCTGTGCGCCCTGACCCCGCCCAGGGCTGTTTGAGGAGGAACCCCCACCGTGAGCCAACGCCTGAAAACCCTTTACCTCGAAACCATCGTCCCGAAGTTGACGGAGCAATTCGGCTACCGCAACATCCATCAAGTGCCGAAGCTAGAAAAGATTGTCCTCAATCGCGGCCTCGGCGAAGCGTCCCAGAATACCAAAGCCCTCGAGTCTTCCCTCAGCGAGCTTGCCATGATCGCGGGTCAACGTCCCGTTGTCACCCGCGCTCGCAAGGCGATCGCGGGCTTCAAAATTCGCGAAGGGATGCCCGTCGGCGTCATGGTCACGCTCCGCGCGGAGCGAATGTACGCCTTCCTGGATCGCCTGATCAGTTTAGCCCTGCCTCGCATCCGTGACTTTCGCGGTGTCAGCCCCAAAAGCTTCGACGGGCGCGGCAACTACAGCATCGGTGTCCGCGAACAACTTATCTTTCCCGAGATTGACTACGACAGCGTCGATCAGATTCGCGGTCTGGACATTGCCATTGTGACGACCGCCAGCACGGATGAAGAGGCCCGCGCCCTACTCAAAGAGATGGGAATGCCCTTCCGCAATAACTAGAGCCCGCGACTAGCAAGGAGGCAAAGCACACCAACATGGCAGTCAACGATACCATTTCCGACATGCTCACGCGCATCCGCAACGCCGGAGCCGTTCGTCACCCCACGGTGAAGATTCCCTCCACCCGCATGACGCGCGACATCGCCCGCGTGCTGAAATCCGAGGGCTTCATCGCTGAGGTCGAGGAGACGGGCGAAGGGCTGCGGACCGAGCTGGTGCTGACCCTGAAGTATAAGGGCAAACAGCGCAAGCCGATCATTACCACCCTCAAGCGAGTCAGCAAGCCTGGTTTGCGCGTGTACAAGAACCGCAAGGAACTGCCGCGCGTCCTCGGCGGCATCGGCATCGCGATCGTCTCCACCTCCAGCGGGGTGATGACTGACCGCGAAGCCCGGCAGCGGGGTATCGGCGGCGAAGTCCTCTGCTACGTCTGGTAAGCCCCCTCGTTCTCACGATTGCAACGCAGGAGTCAAGTTATGTCTCGTATCGGCAAGCGTCCGATTCCCCTTCCCCCCAAAGTCACCGTTGAGATCAACGGGCAGCATGTGCGGGTCAAGGGTCCCAAAGGTGAACTGGCGCGATCGCTCCCCGAGCAGGTGGCGATCGCCCAGGAAGGCAACGAAATCACCGTCACCCGCCGCCAAGAAACCCGGGTCGCGCGCCAGCGCCACGGCCTCGCCCGCACCCTGATCGCCAACATGGTGGATGGGGTATCCAAAGGCTACGAAAAGCGCCTGACGATCATCGGCGTCGGCTACCGTGCCCAAGTTCAGGGCCGTAACCTGGTGCTCAGCGTCGGCTACAGCAAGCCCGTGGAAATCGCCCCGCCCGACGGCATCCAGTTTGCCATGGGCGATAAAAACACCGAAGTGATCGTCAGCGGCATTAACAAAGAGATCGTCGGCAATACGGCGGCCCGAGTCCGAGCAGTTCGCCCGCCCGAAGTCTATAAGGGCAAAGGCATCCGCTACTTTGGGGAAGTGGTTCGTCAAAAAGCTGGTAAGACCGGGAAGAAATAACCATGAAAGCATCACGTCGCGAACTCGTTCATCGCCGCCATCGGCGCTTGCGGAAGAAAGTTACCGGGACCGCAGAACGCCCCCGCCTCGCTATCTTCCGCTCCAACCAACACATCTACGCCCAAGTCATCGACGATGTGGCACAACACACCCTAGCGGCCGCCTCCAGCCTCGAGCCCGAGTTGCGGGAGCAACTCTCCTCCGGAGCCACCTGCGAGGCTTCGGCGGCTGTGGGTCAGCGGGTCGCCGAACGCCTGCTCGCCCAGGGCATTCAGCAAGTTGTCTTTGACCGGGGTGGTAACTTATACCACGGCCGCATCAAGGCGCTGGCCGAGGCGGCTCGAGCAGCAGGGTTAGACTTCTAGCAACACGAGGGAGGCCGGGACTGTGGCTAAGAAAAAAAAGAACAACCGCGAGAAGAAGAAAGAAGACTCCGCTTTTCAAGAGCGAGTCATTCAGATTCGTCGGGTGAGCAAGGTGGTCAAAGGGGGCAAGAAGCTGAGCTTCCGTGCCATCGTTGTCGTCGGGAATGAACGCGGCAAAGTGGGAGTCGGCGTCGGCAAAGCAGCGGATGTGATCGGGGCGGTTCGTAAGGGCGTCGCCGATGGCAAAAAGCAGATGATCGATGTTTCCCTGACCAAAGCGAGCTCGATCACCCACTTCGCCAATGGTGTTGCTGGGGGAGCCAAGGTGATGATGCGACCGGCGGCCCCAGGGACGGGCGTTATTGCCGGCGGGGCCGTTCGCACCGTGCTCGAGCTGGCGGGGGTCAAAAACATCCTCGCCAAGCAACTGGGGTCTAATAACCCCTTGAACAACGCCCGGGCTACCATTGACGCCCTGGAAACGCTGCGGAGCTTCTCAGAAGTCGCCGAAGAGCGGGGCGTTCCCGTTGAGCACCTCTATACCTAACTCCGCTTGCGTCTGTCCGTTATTCGCCCTCAAGGAGGCAAGAACCCGATGAGAATCCATGACGCTGTTCCCCAACCCGGCTCTCGTCGCCGCCGCCGTCGCGTCGGCCGGGGCATTGCCGCTGGTCAAGGTGCTAGTTGTGGCTTCGGGATGCGTGGCCAGAAGTCCCGCTCTGGTACTGGTACCAAGGCGGGCTTTGAAGGGGGTCAAATGCCCCTCTACCGCCGCGTGCCCAAGCTGAAGCACTTTACGGTCATCAACCCGCGCCGCTACACTACGATTAATGTTGGGAAGCTGGCAGCCTTGCCCGCCAACACCGAGGTAACGTTAGCGCTCTTGATCGATCACCACCTGCTGACCGCCGATGACGGCCCGCTGAAAGTGCTGGGAGATGGCGATCTTGATGGGCCCCTAACCGTTTATGCTGCTGCCTTCACCGCCAGCGCGCGGCAGAAGATTGAAGCAGCGGGCGGTCGTTGCGAACTGCTGACAGCTTCCGCTTCCGATGCTCCTTCTACCCCACCGCAAGGTGAATAGCACGCATGGTCGTTAGTCGCGATAAATCCCCCACCGCCCAAGAAACCTTTATGCAAATGGCCCAGGCGGCCGGTCTCCGGGGTCGCCTGCTGGTCACCCTAGGGCTGCTGATTTTAGTGCGCTTGGGGGTCTACATTCCTGTGCCTGGCGTCGATTTGGAGCGCTTCACCCGCGAGATTCAGGACACGCCTTTGATTGGTTTCTTGGATGTCTTTTCCGGGGGGGGATTGTCGCTCTTGGGCATTTTTGCCTTAGGCATTCTGCCTTACATTAATGCCTCAATCATCATGCAACTGCTGACGGCGGCCCTGCCCTCCCTGGAAAACTTGCAGAAAAATGAAGGGGAAGCGGGACGGCGAAAGATTTCCCAAATCACGCGCTATGTGGCCTTGGGCTGGGCAATCTTGCAGAGCTTGATGCTGTCAACTTGGATTCAGGGCTACGCGACTTCCCCGGGGGTAACGTCGTTCATTGAGACGGCGATCGCCTTCGTGGCGGGCTCCATGTTCGTGATGTGGGTCTCGGAACTGATCACAGAGCGGGGGATTGGGAACGGGGCCTCGCTCCTGATCTTTGTGAACATTGTCGCTGCCCTACCGGCAATTCTGGGCAATACGGTTGAGTACGCCCAGCAGGGCGGACGGGAGGCGATCGCCAAAGTGATCGTGTTGCTCCTCGCCTTCTTGGTGATGATCGTCGGCATTGTCTTTGTCCAGGAAGGCTCCCGCCGTATCCCCATCGTCTCGGCTCGTCGCCAAGTGGGCCGCCGCCTCTATCGCGAACGCACCCAGTACCTGCCCCTGCGCCTCAACCAAGGGGGCGTAATGCCGATCATTTTCGCCTCCGCCGTCCTCTTCCTCCCCGCCTCGCTGGTGCAGTTCACCCGCAATGCGAGCGGCTGGCTGGGGGAAGCGAATCGCTATCTAGTTCCCATTGCCGATGCGATTCGCCTCGACGGCCCCACTCCCTGGGTGTACGTAATCGTTTTCTTCACCTTAATCGTCTTCTTCAGCTACTTCTACGCTTCGCTGATCGTCAATCCCATCGATATGTCCCAAAACCTCAAGAAGATGGGGTCGAGTATTCCGGGCATCCGTCCCGGCAAGGCGACCAGCGACTATCTGGAAAAAGTGATTAATCGCCTGACGTTCCTGGGGGCTGCCTTCTTGGGCATTGTCGCTACTGTACCGACGGCGGTGGAAAGTTTGTTGGGCATTCAAACCCTGCGGGGTCTGGGCTCAACCTCACTGTTGATTCTGGTCGGCGTGGCCATTGACACGGCGAAACAGATTCAGACCTACGTGATTTCCCAGCGCTATGAAGGCATGGTGAAGCAGTAGGCTCGTCTAAAAGTCCCCTGGAAAATTGAGTAACGATTGCATGACCAAACGATTGATTTTTCTCGGCCCCCCAGGGGCCGGCAAAGGAACTCAGGCTAAAATCCTCGCGGAGAAGGTGGGAATCCCTCATATTTCGACGGGTGAAATTCTCCGGGCTGCCAAGGAGCAAGGAACCCCGCTCGGCCAGCAGGCAAAAGCCTACATGGACCGGGGGGAATTGGTTCCTGATGACTTGATGTTGAACCTGATCCGGGAGCGGCTCGCACAACCCGATGCCAGCAAGGGCTGGATTTTGGATGGATTTCCCCGCAATGTAGAGCAAGCGACGTTCCTAGAGGCGCTCCTCCGGGAGCTGGGCCAGCACGCCGATGTGGCGATTAATCTGGATGTTCCGGATCAAGTCGTGTTGTCGCGCCTGATGGCCCGGGGGCGGGAGGATGATACGGAGGAAACCGTGCGCCGACGCTTGGAGGTCTACCGCGAGCAGACCGCGCCCGTGATTGATTTTTATCGCGATCGCGGGCTCCAGCTCATTAATGGCGATCGCCCCCCGACCTCAGTGACAGCGGACCTTCACGCCCTCCTTATCTCCTAGAAGCTGCCAAGTCGTGTGAATTTTTGCTACGATGCAGAATGGGGTATTTGCTGCCAGGGTTTCAGGCCTCGTTGCCCAAGGGTGATTAAGCCGCCAGCCTCGGGCTCGCTAGGTTCAGCCCAGCCCGCGAGCCTCAAGCGCTTTCACAGTCAACATGAAGGGGAATTTGCCGCTTTGTCCAAGCAAGATTTGATTGAAATGGAGGGTACAGTCACGGACTCGCTCCCCAACGCGATGTTCCGTGTCGATCTCGACAATGGGTTTAGCGTCCTAGCTCACATTTCGGGCAAGATCCGCCGGAATTACATCAAGATTCTGCCGGGCGATCGCGTCAAAGTGGAGCTAACCCCCTACGACTTGACGAAGGGGCGCATCACCTATCGTCTGCGGAAAAAGTAACCCCCTAGGGCCGCAGGGGTGAACGGGTCTTGAAACCGGCGCGGCGAGCTGCTCAGTTCGCTGTCAAAAAAATGTTTTCGATTCCAGTTAAATTTGTTATAATTAAGAGCTTGCAGAACCGCTAAACCAGCATGAAAGTTCGAGCGTCCGTCAAGAGAATGTGTGAGAAATGTCGCGTCATCCGTCGTCGCGGTCGCGTCATGGTCATTTGCACTAACCCCAAGCACAAACAGCGCCAGGGTTAAGCCTTCGCCTTGCGGCTTTGTCTCGGCGGCCAACGCCGAGCGCGCCGCCTCACCAGCACCTCACTGCTGGTCTATCCACCTGATGTCGTTAGGGAGTCGAACAACGTGGCACGGATTGCAGGCGTTGACCTGCCGCGCGAAAAGCGCGTCGAAATTGGTCTGACTTATATCTATGGCATTGGTCTCTCGCGAGCCCAGAATGTGATCGCGAAAACCGGCGTCAACCCCGATACCCGCGTGCGAGACCTCTCCGATGAGGACATAACCGCCCTGCGGGCCTTCATTGAGACGAACTACCAGGTCGAAGGCGACCTGCGACGCTTGGAAAACCTGAACATCAAGCGTCTCGTTGATATTGGCTGCTATCGGGGTCGCCGCCACCGGCAAGGTCTGCCGGTGCGAGGCCAACGAACCCGCACCAATGCGCGCACCCGTCGCGGTCGCCGCATCACCGTCGCGGGTAAGAAAAAGGCTGGCAAGAAATAGACGGCAGGCGCGCTTAGCGTGCCAAGCCAGGCTGCAACATTGGACTAACACTGGGTTAATTAAGGGACTATGGCGCGACCGACTAAAAAAGGTGGGAGTAAAAAGCAGAAACGCAATGTGCCTAACGGTGTGGCACATATTACCTCAACCTTCAACAACACTATCGTAACGATTACCGATACGCGCGGTGATGCGATTTCCTGGGCCTCGGCCGGCTCCAGTGGCTTCAAGGGGGCGAAGAAAGGCACTCCCTTTGCCGCCCAAACGGCGGCGGACAGCGCAGCGCGACGAGCGATTGAGCAGGGAATGCGCCAGCTCGAGGTCATGGTCAGCGGCCCCGGGGCAGGCCGTGAGACGGCAATCCGGGCTCTCCAGGCTGCCGGCCTGGAAATCACCCTGATCCGTGACGTGACCCCCATTCCCCACAACGGCTGCCGTCCGCCGAAACGGCGCCGCGTCTAGGGGGAAGAGTCTGGCGCAAGGGCGCTACGCAGAGTAGGTCATAACCGCTTCAGAGGCAGAGAAGGGAGAGTACTGGCGTGGGACAGTTTCAAATCGAGTGCGTGGAATCAAAAACGCACCGGGATCAGAGTCAACATAGTAAGTTTGTGCTAGAGCCCCTGGAACGGGGTCAGGGGACGACGGTGGGCAGTGCCCTGCGGCGCGTCCTCCTGGCTAACTTGGAGGGAACCGCCATCACGGCCGTTCGCATTGCTGGCGTGACCCATGAGTTCGCCACAATTCCTGGTGTGCGCGAGGATGTGCTGGAGATCTTGCTCAATGTGAAGGAGATCGTCTTTCACAGCTACGCTGCCGGCCCGCAAATCGGGCGCTTGGTAGCTACAGGGCCGGGTACGGCCACGGCGGCTCTCTTTGACTTGCCCTCCGAGGTTGAAGTCATTAACCCCAACCAGCATATTGCCACCTTGGCAACGGGAGCGCGGCTGGAGATGGAGTTTCGGATCGAACGGGGCAAGGGCTACCGGACCATTGAGCGCAGCCGCGATGAGACCAGCGCCCTCGACTTCATGCAGCTTGACGCGGTGTTCATGCCGGTGAGCCGCGTCAACTACGCGGTTGAGGACCTGCTGGCGGATGGGGCTGTGCCCCAGGATCGGCTGACCTTGGAGGTCTGGACGAATGGCAGCATCAAACCGGAGGAAGCCCTCTCCCAGGCGGCGAATATTGTCGTGGACTTGTTCAACCCCCTGAAGGACTTCAATATCGAAACCGTTTCGATAGAACCCGGCGAGCCCGACGATCCGACCAGCCAAATTCCAATTGAGGAATTGCAGCTTTCGGTCCGAGCCTACAATTGTCTCAAGCGGGCTCAGATCAATACGGTGGCTGACCTCCTGGGCTACTCCCAGGAAGATCTGCTGGAGATCAAGAACTTCGGCCAGAAGTCAGCGGAGGAGGTGATCGAGGCACTCCAGCAGCGCCTTGGCATTACCTTGCCCCACGAAAAACCCAAAGTTTAATTCACTTGTGCCTGCACTGGAGGGACTTCAACCATGCGACACCGTTGCCGCGTGCCCGAACTGGGACGCCCCGCTGATCAGCGGAAGGCTTTACTGCGATCGCTCGCCACCGAGCTGATTCGCAACGGCCAAATCACAACCACCCAAGCGCGAGCGAAAGCCGTTCGCAGCAAGGCGGAGCACATGATTGAGCTGGCTAAGGACGGCTCCCTGGCGGCGCGCCGCCGGGCCTTGGGCTATTTGTACGATAAGCAACTCGTTCACGCTCTGTTCAGTGAAGCCCCCAATCGCTACGGCGATCGCGCCGGGGGCTACACTCGCGTCGTCCGCACCAAGCGTCGGCGCGGGGATAATGCGGAGATGGCGATCATTGAATTGCTCTAGCGGAGGCGGGTGGTGGCAGCGGAGCGCCAGCGGATCGCCCTCGCGATTCAGTACCTGGGAACCCACTTCCACGGTTGGCAGTGGCAGCCCCACCAGCGCACGGTGCAGGCTGAGATCGAGGGCGCGATCGCCCAAGTCCTCGGCCAGCGCGTCCCCCTGCACGGGGCCGGACGTACTGATACGGGGGTCCACGCAGCGGCCCAAGTGGCCCACTTTGATGCCAGCAGCCCGATCCCAGCCCCGAAATGGGCGGCGATCCTGAACGCGCACCTGCCCGACGATGTGCTCATCCGCGCCTCGGCGGCGGTTCCTCCGGACTGGCACGCCCAATTCTCAGCTCTCTGGCGGCGCTACCGCTACACGATCTACACGGCGAAACGCCCCAACCTGTTCGTGCAGTCCCTGTGCTGGCACTACTACCGCCAGCCCTTGGACGCAGCCCGCATCCAAGCCGCCCTCAATCCGCTTCTCGGCCGCCACCACCTCGCTGCCTTTCGCCGCGCGGGCTCGGCGCGCCGGGACTCCTGGGTGGACATCCAGGCGGCTGAGTGTGAGCGCCAGGGCGATTTTCTGCGGATTGAGGTTCAAGCCAGCGGTTTCCTCTACGGCATGGTACGATTGTTAGTTGGCATGTTAGTGGAGGTCGGCAGCGGTGCGCGATCGCCCGCCAGCTTCGCTGACATCTGGCAGCAGCAACAGCGCGAGCACGTCAAGTATGCCGCCCCGGCTCGGGGACTTTGCCTCCTGCGCGTCGGCTACCCCGACTTTCCCATCCCGGAAGCCGTCTGGTTTGATAGCCAGCCCCGCTTCCTTCTTCCCGGCTAGTCCAGCCCTCGTTTTGTTGTCGTCACGCTCCGACCTCGGAATCATGGAAAAAACGATCTTACCCACCCCAGAGACCACCGAACGCCAGTGGTACATCATTGACGCTGCTGACCAGCGCCTGGGTCGCCTCGCCAGCGAAATCGCCAAGATTTTGCGCGGCAAGCACAAACCCACCTTCACACCGCATATTGATACCGGCGATTTTGTCATCGTGATCAACGCCGAGAAAATCAGCGTCACGGGCAAAAAAGCCAGCCAGAAGGTCTACCGCCGCCACTCCGGTCGCCCCGGCGGCATGAAAACGGAGAGCTTTGAACACCTGCGCCAGCGTCTGCCAGAGCGGATCATCGAGCAGGCTGTGAAGGGAATGCTCCCCAAGAACTCCCTCGGTCGCCAATTGTTCACCAAGCTGAAGGTGTACGCCGGCCCCAACCACAAGCACCAAGCCCAACAGCCTGAACCCCTGACCATCAACACCATTCCCCAAGGAGGTAACTAATGCAAGCGGTAGACAACTCTCGCCCCGTCTACTGGGGTACCGGCCGACGCAAACAGGCGATCGCCCGCGTCCGCCTCGTACCGGGTAACGGAACCATCACCATCAACCAGCGCCCCGGCGATAACTATTTCAACTACAACCCCAGCCATGTCGGCGTGCTGCGGGCTCCCCTCGAGACTCTCGGCCTCGAGCAGGACTATGACATCCTCGCCCGGGTCCACGGTGGCGGCCTCACCGGCCAAGCCGATGCCGTGCGCCTCGGCGTCGCGCGGGCCCTCTGCGAACTCTCCCCCGATAACCGCCAGCCCCTCAAAGCGGAAGGCTACTTGACCCGCGACCCCCGCGCCAAGGAGCGCAAGAAGTACGGCCTCAAGAAAGCCCGCAAAGCGCCGCAATTCTCGAAGCGCTAGTACTCAGGGCCCAGCGCTGTTACCGCCGCCGACTTTTCCTATAATGGGGAGTGCGGCCTTGATTTTTAGATAATTGGTTCATCAAGAGGATAGTAAGGCCATGCCGAAACCTGGCATTCACCCGGAGTGGTATCCGGAGGCAAAAGTAATCTGCAACGGGGAAGTCGTCATGACCATCGGCTCCACCAAGCCCCAGCTCAACGTCGAGATCTGGTCAGGCAATCACCCCTTCTACACCGGCACTCAGAAGATTATCGACGCCGAAGGACGAGTGGAACGCTTTATGCGGAAGTATGGGATGTTTGGCAGCGCCGACGCCAGCCAAAGCACCGACGCCCAGGCTTAGCCCTGCTCCTGACACCCCCGACCCAGCAGTGTAGCGCTGCTGGGTTCGCTATTGGCAGACTCTAGGCAATGTGTGAACGACCCTGGCGGAGGAAATGATGGCTGAATCCTATCTGTTGGACAAACTCAAATCCGTTGAACAAACCTTCGAGGAGTTGACGCGCCGCCTCGCCGACCCTGACGTGGCGACCAATCCCACGGAGCTGCAAACCGTGGCCAAGGCCCGCTCCTCCCTAGAAGCAACGGTTAACACTTACCACACATGGCAGGCCACGGGAGAGGAGTTGCAGGGGGCGAAGGAAGTCCTCAAAGAAGCGAGTAACGATCCCGAAATGCGGGAAATGGCCGGGGCGGAAGTCCAGGCCCTGGAAGCCCAACTCGCCCAGCTCGAGCAGCGCCTGAAAGTCCTGCTGCTGCCCAGCGACCCCAATGATGAGAAAAACATCATGCTCGAGATTCGCGCCGGCACGGGCGGCGACGAAGCGAGCCTTTGGGCCGGGGACTTGGTGCGGATGTATTCTCGCTATGCCGATACTCAGAACTGGCGCGTCTCCCTAGTGAGCGAATCCCCGGCTGAGATGGGGGGCTTCAAGGAAGCGATCCTGGAGATTCAGGGCGATCGCGTCTACAGCCAGCTCAAATTTGAGGCCGGCGTCCATCGCGTCCAGCGGGTTCCCGTCACCGAGGCCGGGGGTCGTGTTCACACCTCTACGGCTACGGTAGCGATCATGCCCGAAGTGGATGAGGTCGAAGTCCAGATCGATCCCAAAGACATTGAGCTGACCACCGCCCGCTCGGGTGGGGCTGGGGGTCAAAACGTCAACAAGGTGGAAACCGCCGTGGACTTGTTTCACAAACCCACCGGGATTCGGGTCTTTTGCACCGAAGAGCGATCGCAGCTCAAGAACCGCGAGCGCGCCATGCAAATCCTGCGGGCCAAGCTCTATGATCTGAAACTCCGCGAACAACAAGAGACGGTCACCGACCTGCGCCGCTCCCAAGTCGGCACAGGCGCACGCTCCGAGAAAATCCGCACCTACAACTACAAAGACAACCGCATCACTGACCACCGCCTCAACCGCAACTTTAGCCTCGCCGGGACTCTGGAAGGGGATATCGAAGCAATGATTCAGGCTTGCATCAGCCAAGACCAGCAGGAGCGCCTCGAAGAACTGGCGGCTGCAACCCAAAGCTAGGGTTCATCGTCAGTTCAACCCTGCCAACGGGGACAAACCCCTGGAACACAGGCTGTAGGGGCAAGGGTTACGGAGGTCTGGGTGTTGGCCTGAGGAGAAAGGGATCAGGGGAGTTCCCAGGAGCCTTGACAACGAGCCTTCGTCTTCAGCCGCATCTCGGTAGTGCCCCAATTGGGTACTGAGGCTGGGCTGAACCCTAGCGCTAATCAGGCTTGCCGTCCTGTCGGTCATGGCTACCGAAGCACGAGCCAACATCTCGACCGGGCCTCGTCTCCAGCTCTTGGTACACGGCCGCCAGAGCTGCTCCCGCCCGCTCCCAAGTGTAGTGGGCTTCAACCCACTGGCGGGCCTGAGCGGCTAGCCGTTGCCCCAGCGCGGGTTGCGCCGCCAGGCGTAGGATGGCGTCGGCCAAAGGCTGCACCGCTCCCGGCTTCACCAACAGGAACTCCTGCTCCGAGCGACCTAGGGCGCGCGTCACCGGCAGATCACTGGCGATCGCCGGTCGCCCCGCCGCCATACTCTCCAGCAACTTCAGGGGACAGCAGCCCTGCACCAGATTGCGATCATTGAGCGCCAAGGGAACCAGCGTCGCATCCGCCGCGTGGAGGTGCGCCAACAGCGCCGCTTGGGGAACCGGCGGCCGGTAGCAGACGCGATCGCCAATCCCCAACTTCGTTGCCAGCCGCTCCAGAGCCTGGACTTGAGCCCGCGTTCCCCGCCCGATCACCGTGAACCCCACCGGTTCCTTCGCCGCCACCAGAGCCACCGCCCGCACAGCCAGATCCACCCCCTGCCAGGCGGCTAGGATACCGAAATAGAGGAGTTGCAAGGGCTCTCCCGGAGAGCGCCACCGGGGTGCTTGGTAGCGAAACAGGTCCAAATCTACCCCGTTAGGAATCACCGTCAGTTTGGCCGCCGGCACCCCCCGCGTGAGCAGATAGTCCCGCGTTACTGGGCTGGGCGTCAGCACCGCCGCCGCCACCTGCAAGCAACGCTGCTCTTGCACCCACAACTTCTGCATTAGCTCCCGGTCATCGGCCACCTCAGGATAGCGATACTTCAGTTCCAGGGATGGCAGACCATTGACCTCAAAGATCAGGTGCTCCGCGTACCGCCCCGGCTCCAAAGCCAGCACCCACCCCTCATAGGGCGAGCGAAACTGGATCGCGGCAAAACGCCGCCCCGCCAACCAGCGCCGCAAGTGGGCGCGAAAGTCCAGCACCCGCTGAATCAACGTTGCCCCCCGAGCGGGGAGCCGGACTAGCTCAACCCCGGGCAAGGTCAAAGCGGGTGGGCTCACGCCGGCCTCGGGAGCGACCGTTACCAGAACCAGGGCGCCAGCCCGGGCGGCCAACTGCTGCGCGAAGGCGGCAATGTGAATCGCCGCCCCCTTGGGAGCCGGAACTACATCAAAGACGATGTAAGCGATCGCCATCTAACCTCGGAATAAGACCGCAGAGCCCCCAGCAACAGAGCGCCAGCTCCCGGCCTAGGCTGGCAGCGAGTTCGCCTCAGCCGCCCGGATCGGATCATGAACCGTGACCAGCTTCGTGCCATCGGGGAAGGTCGCTTCCACTTGCACTTCGTGCAACATTTCCGGAATACCCTCCATCACGTCCGCGCGGCTCAGGAGCGTCGCGCCATGGCTCATCAGGTCGGCCACCGTGCGGCCATCGCGAGCCCCTTCGAGAATCGCCGCCGAAATGTAGGCCACCGCTTCAGGATAGTTGAGCTTCAGGCCCCGCGCTTTGCGGCGCTCCGCCAGCAGGGCCGCCGTGAACAGAAGGAGCTTATCTTTCTCTTGGGGAGTAAGTTGCATGACTGAAATAAAAACGCGAACCAAGGCCAGCCCCGTCGCGGTGAGCCGCACGAAACCATCGGCCTATCCAGACAACGTACCGCAACGAGTCCCCCTTGGCACAACGTTGCCCCCGTCATTCCTCCTCATAGCGACTCGGGGTAGACGCCGCCCGAGGCACCGTTCCCGGTCCCTGACCGTACTGCACCGGCTTGGGCAGGAGTTCGAGCTGACCCGCCGCCTCGGCCGCCCCGCGTCGCCGGGCTGAGGTGCGCTCCTCCGTCGTATCCGCCGCCACTACTTCATACAGCAGCGCCAACTTGCCCTCCCCAGAGCCCTTGCGTAACACCCGGCCCAGACGCTGCACATACTCCCGCATCGAGCCCGTACCGGAGAGAATAATCGCCACCCGCGCCTCGGGCACATCCACCCCCTCGTTGAGCACATGGGAAGCCACCAAGGCGCGGTATTGGCCCTCCCGAAACCGAGCCAGCAGGGTATGGCGCTCTTTCACCGGCGTCTGGTGGGTAATAGCCGGCAATAAAAACTCCTGAGAAATGCGGTACACCGTGGCGTTGTCGTTGGTAAACACCAACAGACGATCGGGGTAGTGCTGGGCGATCAACTCTCCCAGCACCCGCAGCTTGCCCTCCGTCCCGAGGGCAATCTCCTTCGCCTCGCGGTGGGCCAGCATGGCGCGGCGGCCGGCGGGCGATCGCGCCGAAGCCTGCACAAACCGCTGCCAGCCCTGCAACGACCCCAGGGAAATATTCGCTTGGCGCAAGAACTCGTTGCGGATGCTCAGGGCCCGCTCATAGCGCTGGCGCTCCCACTCCGAGAGCTGCACCTTGATCGAGATCACTTCATGGGCCGCCAAGGCCTGGCCCGAGAGATCAGCCGGGGTTTTGCGGTAGACCACCGGACCGATCAGCGTTGCCAGATCCTCATGGCTGCCATCGGCCCGCTCGGGGGTCGCCGTCAGACCCAAGCGGTAGGGGGCGATCGCAAACTCGGCGATCGCCCGAAAAAACTCGGTTGGCAAATGGTGGCACTCATCAAACACGAGGAGCGCGTAGCGATTGCCCAGGGTCTCCGCGTGAATTGCCGCACTGTGGTACGTAGCGACTAAGATCGGCGTCCGATCCTGGGAGCCGCCCCCCAACACCCCCACCGGGGTCCCGGGAAAGGCAGCCTCCAACTGAGCAAACCACTGGTGCAGTAAATCCAAGGTCGGCACCAGCACCAAGGTACTGCGCGGTGTAGACTGCATCGCCAACTGCGCCAGATAGGTCTTACCCGCCGCCGTCGGTAACACCACCACCCCTTGCCGACCCGCTTGCTTCCAAGCTTGCAGGGCTTCCTGCTGGTGGGGGTAGGGCTCTAGGGCGAGGCTGGGGCACAGGTTCAGGGGCTCAAAGGCTTTGGCTTCATCGGTGAAGTCGATCCCCTCCGCCCGGAGCGTTTCCACCAGGGGCCGGTAGTGGCAGGCGGGAATGCGAAACTTCTCCACCCGATCATCCCAAGTCGCATAGTCGATCCAGGCTTTGCCACGCGGGGGTGGGTGCAGGAGCAGGGTGCCTCGGTGAAAGGTAAGCGTCGGCCGACGGGGCATGGGCGATCGCGGGGCATGGGGTTAGATTCGCGCTCCTCCTACCTTATCCTGTTGCTGTAGAAGCTGCATAACACAGCCCTTAGCCATCGCTCCCCAAGCACCCGAGGGGCGAGTCTTGCCACCCCTGGAAAGCCTAGCTAAAAATCAAGCGATACCTCTGCTAAGAATGACTCAATTCCTCAGTTCTGGGCAACCAATTGGTGAGCCAGACCGACTGGTAAGGACGGAGTCGCAGCGTGTCGTAAATATCCTCAACAAACTGCCCACTGATCAGATCACACCAAGGCTCATCGATCAGCAAGTTGAGATTCGACAAGGGCAGCCGTTGCGGCTGATCACTCAGGTTATGGATCGAGAACAGGCTCTGATCCCGCTGCATACTCTGTCGCCAAAAGACGAAGAGAGAGCGATTCAACGGATGCAGCGTATACTGGGTCGCGTTAGGGTGAAACGCCGGCTGGCAGCGGCGAATTTCGATCAGACGAGACAACTCGCACAACACCTGCGCCTGGGGCGAATCGGGGGCCGCCAATTGCTGCTCCAGGGCCGTCTCCTGCCACTGATGGCGATTGATGGCGCGGTTTTCTCCCGTGCGCTTTAGCTTGTCGTAGTCATTGCTCGTTGCCAAGAAGCTATGAACATAGAAAGCCGGAATCCCCTCCAGCGACATCATGATCACTTGGGAGCAGAGAAAGCGCTCGATTTGCCACGCATCTTCACCTTTGACCGTGCCTTTCAAGGCATCAAAGAGGGTAATATTGATTTCGTAGGGACTCATGCTGCCATCGGGCCGTTGGCGATAACTAATCTTGCCCCCAAAGCGCTGAGTTGTCGCTAACAATTGCTCATACTCCTCCTGATCAAGCAGGCCCTCCGCTGGCCGCAAGCCGATGCCATCGTGGGAGGCCGTGAAGTTGAGATAGGTACAACCCACAGGCGCTGGCGGCATACTCATCATCCAAGTTCGCAGGTGCTCAGAACTCCCTTGCAGCAGTGCATTGAGAATCAGAGGCGGCAGGCTAAAGTTGTAGATCGCGTGGGCCTCATTGCGGTTGCCAAAGTAGCTGAGGTTTTCCCGATTGGGCACATTGGTTTCCGTAATCAGCACGCCCTCAGGAGCAATGGCCTGCAAGATTTCCCGCAACAGGCGGATGAGGGCGTGGGTTTCTGGCAAGTGAATGCAGGGGGTCTGGAGATCCTTCCAGAGAAAGGCCACAGCATCGAGACGAATATATTTAGCTCCCGCTTTGACAACGTAGAAGATTAGCACCTGAATCATTTCCAACAAGACCTCAGGATTAGCAAAATTGAGGTCGATTTGGTCGCGGCTGAAGGTTGACCAAACGTATTGCTGGCCGTGAACCGTTTCCACCGCCGTTAATAGCGGCGTGCCGCGGGGCCGCACCACCTGAGACAGATCGGTATGGGGATCAACCGTGATGAAGTAGCGACATCCTGGGGGCTTCCCTTGCTTGAACTGGGTGAACCACTCACTTTGGCTGGAAATATGGTTGAGCACGAGGTCGGCCATGAGGTCGTACTCGTGGGCGATCGCCCGGATGTCGCGCCAAGTTCCCAGCTCTGGGTTCACCTGCTGATAGTCGATGGGCGCAAAGCCATCATCAGAACTGTAGGGGGCAAAGGGGAGGATGTGAACGCCGGTAATGACTGCTTTGAGGTGGCGATCCAGAAAGCGCTTGAGGGTGACGAGGGGGGCTTCCTGGCGATCGCCCCGAATACTGTCACCGTAGGTGATCAGCAGAGCGCTGTCCTGACTCCACTTCTCCCGATTTTCTCCAGGTCCAGGGACGCAGTGGGGGGCGAGGAGCGCAAAAATTTGCGGTAACAAGTCCTCGGCCCTGTCAGGATAAACGCGATCAAGCAAGGGACGGGCCCGGCGAGCAAAGGCGACAAAGGCAGGATGAGAGGTCAACGCAGGCATGACACAGAAGAGACCAGGTTTACAGAGGGCGTCACAAGTTTCGCTACAATTAGGCGAAAGCTTTGAGAACGTCAGTAGCCTAGACTACTTCTGGCGATCGCCCGCCCTCACCGGAATTTCTCTCATCAAGGCCAGGTTCCGGCCGGGCAACCCTCAAACTCAGCATCCCCTTAGGCCCAGTCCTACCGCCGGGACCATCTCAGCTTCGCCCCTCGCAGCGGTTCCCCTCACCCCTGGGCGATCGCGAAAGTTCCCCGCCCTAGACCGCGAGGAAGCGCTGGATCACGTCCTGGCTCAATTCCTGCGTACTGCCCGACGCGACGATTCCCCCCTTCTGCATCGCGTAGTAGCGATCAGCCTGACGCACAAAATGGAGGTGCTGCTCCACCAACAGCACCGAGATACCGGTTGCCGCGATGATGCCGCGCACCGCCGCTTCAATTTCCAGCACGATCGAGGGTTGGATGCCTTCCGTGGGCTCATCGAGCACCAAGAGTTGGGGCTTGCCCATGAGCGCCCGGGCGATCGCCAGTTGTTGCTGCTGCCCACCGCTGAGATCCCCCCCCATGCGACCCAGCATTTCCTGCAACACCGGGAATAACTGGAAAATCTCCGCCGGAATTTCCCCTGGACCCCGCCGCCCTTGGGGCCGGGCCTCCAGGCCCAGAAGCAGATTATCCCGCACCGAGAGCCGGGGAATGACTTCCCGCCCCTGAGGCACATAGCCAATCCCTAAGCGCGCCCGTTGGTCTGGGCGGCGGCGCAACAGCGGTTCATCCAGGAAATCGATAGAGCCGGAACGGGGCAATAGCAGACCGACGATCGTTTTCAGCAAGGTCGTTTTGCCGACTCCATTACGACCAATCAGGCAGACCATCTCACCGCTGCCAACACTGAGATCGACATCGCGGAGGATATGGCTTTCACCGTAGTAAACATTGAGGCCGGAAATCTGCAACATCTGGCGCATAAATCGTGATCCGTAAACAGTTATTCAGGAACAGTTTAGGAACAGCTTGAGAGCTGACTGCCTGACCCCTCTTGACGGTCAGCGGGGTGGGTGCATCAACCCCACAGACAGACTATCCAAGGATTGTCAGGCTTGGGAACAATTTGCAGGGGCGCATCCCGCCCTGATCGCCTGACGCTCCTGCGGGACAGGCCAGGCCGTGACTTGTAGATCCCTCGCCGTCAGGGGGCAGGCACTTCTAGTTTCCCTGATCCCGCCGGAAGAAAGGACCGGGAGATCAGGGCTTGGCAGCAATCTTAGCACAACTAGAATGTCTCAACTCCGACGGGCTTCCTGAGCGGCTGGCGCTATTTGGCCATGACTTCGATTTGCACCGTGGCTGTGACCTCGGGGTGAAGTTTTACCTCAACATTGTAGAGACCTGTGCTGTTGATTTCGGGGACGGTGATGTTGCGTTTGTCTACCTCTTGTCTCGCTTTTTCAAGAATTGTATCTGCCACTTCTTGACTGGTGACAGTGCCGAAGATCGCGCCATCTTCACCGCTTTGTTTCACAATTGTGAGGCGGCCGACGGTGGCCAGGGCAGTTTTCTTGACTTCTGCTTGTCGCTTGATCTCAACAAGCCGCTCCTGTTCTTTCTGGCGACGATACTCGACTTGTCGCAGGACACTGCGGGTCGCGGTGACCGCAAAGCCTTGGGGCAGTAGGTAGTTGCGGGCATAGCCAGGTGCTACTTCCACGAGGTCGCCCGAGCGCCCTAACTTACTGACATCACGATTCAAAACCACCTGTACACGTTTTCCCATGCTCGTTAGTCTCTCTATCAGCTCACGACTGCGCCCCGGCGGTGTTGAGACCACACAAGAGTCGCAATCTATTACTATACCTTAAGACCTCCGGTGTAGGGGAAGGGCTGCGGCAATTGGGGTGGACGAAAAGAAGCGCGGCTCCCCTGAATTTTGAGCGATTGCTCCAGGCGCAGAGGGTTGCCCTCTTCCGCGTTACCAGGCCCCCTCTGCGAGAAGCCGCTGCGCGTCTACATCCCCCGGCCCCTTCTCCGAAAGCTGGGAGCCGGGGAGCTAGAAGCCCCTCTCCCAAGTTGGGAGAGAAGTTGGGGTGAGGGCTTAGCGAAGGAGTACCAACATCCCGCGCAAAATTTCGTTCACCCGTCCCTGACGGCTAGCCGTTGGCTAGGGTCAAAACCTGCTATCGTATTTGAGGCGCGTAAGACGTTGACACCGTAAGGGGAGCGATGGCGTACCGGCGGGTTCTACTGAAGCTGAGTGGCGAAGCATTGATGGGCGATCTCGGCTACGGCATTGATCCAGCGGTTGTCGCCGGCATTGCCGAAGAAATCTCCGAGGTGGTCAAGGCGGGGATTCAGATCGCGATCGTGGTCGGTGGGGGCAATATTTTTCGGGGCGTCAAGGCGGCCGCGGCGGGGATGGATCGGGCGACAGCCGACTATGTGGGCATGATTGCCACGGTCATGAATGCAATGACGCTGCAAGACGCTCTGGAGCAAATCAACATTCCCACTCGTGTCCAGACGGCGATCGCCATGCAGGAGGTGGCGGAACCCTATATTCGCCGCCGAGCTATCCGCCACCTCGAGCGGGGTCGCGTCGTTATCTTTGGGGCAGGCTCAGGCAACCCCTTCTTCACTACCGATACCACCGCCGCCCTGCGGGCGGCAGAGATCGATGCGGACGTGATTTTCAAAGCGACGAAGGTGGATGGCATCTACGACGATGACCCGGCCCTCAACCCCCAGGCGCGCCGTTTCCAAAGCTTGACCTACAGCCACGTCCTGAGCAATGATCTGCGGGTCATGGATGGCACAGCGATCGCCCTGTGCAAAGAAAACAACATCCCGATCGTCGTTTTCGATCTCTCGGTGCGCGGCAACATCATCCGCTCCACCCAGGGCGAACCGATCGGTACTATTGTGGGAGGTTCCTGTGAAGTTAACTGACGCTGAAACGTTGATGCAAAAGGCTGTAGAGGCCACCCAGCGTAATCTCAATACCATTCGCACCGGCCGCGCCAATGCCAGTCTGCTGGATCGAATTTCTGTGGACTACTACGGCGCTGAAACGCCCCTCAAGGCCTTGGCCAATGTCAGCACCCCTGACGCGACGACCATCGCGATTCAGCCCTACGACCGCAGTAGTATGGCAGCGATCGAAAAGGCGATCGCCATGTCAGATCTCGGCCTCACCCCCAACAATGACGGCCAAATCATCCGGCTCAACATCCCAGCCCTGACGGCAGAGCGCCGCCAGGAATTGGCTAAGCAAGCGAGCAAGCTGGCGGAAGAGGGTAAGGTGGCCGTCCGCAATATTCGCCGCGACGCCATTGATGCGGTGCGTAAGCAGGAGAAAAATAGTGAAATCTCGGAAGACGAGTCCCGGGACTTGCAGGATGAGATTCAAAAGCTGACGGATAAATATGCTGCGAAGGTCGATGAAGTTCTGGCGGTCAAGGAAAAGGACATTACGACGCTCTAAGGGCGATCGCCGCTAAGAGGATAAGGCTATGCTAGATTGCCTGATCGTGGGCGCGGGCCCAGCGGGCGCGATCGCTGCTTACAGCCTTGCCCGCGCGGGACACGCGGTGCAATTGCTCGAAGGGCAGTCGGTACCCCGCTGTTGCCCTGGGGGCGGGGGTGTTTCGCCAGCGGTAGGGCGATGGCTGGATCTGGATCTCAGCTCGGCGATCGCCGCCCGGGTCAGCCGTGTGCGCTTCACCTGGCAACGGAGTGACCCAATCGAAGGGACCCTGAAGACAGAACCCATGTGGATGGTGCAGCGGGAGCGCTTCGATGCCCTGCTCCTAGAGCAGGCCCAGGCCGCAGGGGCTGTTCTCCGGGCCAGCACGACGGTTCACAACGCTCAGTTTGACGGCCAGGCTTGGACTCTGACCACGAGCCAGGGAGAATACCAGGCATCCTATCTGCTGGTCGCGACGGGCAGCCCCACGGAGCAGCCCTGGCTTCCCCTGACCCCCGGCCGCCTAGCCCTAGCGGCGGCTCTGACGGTCTCGCAGCCTCCAGCGGCTAACGACGTTGCCCAGTTTGACTTCGGGACGTTGAAAAATGGCTTCATCTGGAACTTTCCCCAGGGCGATCGCTATACGATCAGCGCTGCGGTGATGACCGGTCCGGGCAAGCCCGCTGAACTCCGTCAGGCCCTGACCCGCTATGCACAGCAGCTCGGCCTCACGGACAACGACTACACCTACCAGGCGCGGCCGCTGCGGCTCTGGAGCGATCGCCAGCCCCTCCACCAGGCCAACGTCCTCATGATCGGTGATGCAGCCGGTCTGGCCGACCCGCTCCTGGGGGAAGGCCTCCGCCCCGCCATCCTCAGCGGCCTCCGGGCGGCCTCCGCCGTCATCCAGGCTCGGGCTGGAGAGGCCGGGGCGATCGCCGCCTACAGCCAGGTCATGCACGAGGACTGGGGCAGCGACATGGTTCTCGCCCAACGCCTCGCAGGCCTGTTCTACCGCTTTCCCAAACTAGCCTACAAAGTTGGCGTAAAGCGCCCCGCCGCTGCCAACATCATGAGCCAAATCCTCTGCGGCCACCTACGCTACCGCGATGTCACAGATCGAGCCCTGCAAGTTCTGAAGAAAAGCCTGTTGCCTTTCGGTGGCTAACAGGCCTGGTCAAACAGCCTCGTTACGACGGGTGCATCCCGCTAGGGCGTTACGGTGGAGCCCACGCTGCGAGAGATTGCTGCGCCTCCATCTCCCAGCCCCCCCGGTCAGAACAGAGAGCCACCCCGACCCCCGGTGATCCTGGACGCCAGCCCCCGTAACGCCATCCCAGCGAGGAGGGCTCAGTTCTGTTCCCATGGCCGACCTGGAGAAATCCTGCCTGGTTAGCCCGAGTCTATCCCCTCGGGATAGCCCAGAAAACCCCTAGCCTTGACTGTCCAGGGCCGCTAGTTGGGGCAGGCGGCAGATATAGCGGTAGCCCGTCTCAGCGATCTCCTGCATTTCCAGTGTGCCGCCGTGGGCGCGTAGGAGCTGGTAGCTGAGCAGCAGCCCCAGGGCCTCGCGCGTGTTGGGAATGTCCTCCTCTTCCTCCCCGGTTGCCTCGAAGGTACTCGTCGCTTCATTCACCAAGTGTTCAAAGGAGGCGGCTCGAGCCGGGCCGCTGAGGGGGAGCCCATCATCGAGCCAGGGGTGAATCGCCCAGAGGGCAATGTGGAGGGGTAAGTCGGGGCGGGTATCCGAGTTGGCCTTGCGGGAGACGTGGAGGCGAATCTCGCTGCCGGGCTCTGAGTCTTTGATCAGGTTCAGGGCCAAATAGTAGATGGCTTGCCGTACCTTTTCCTTGTCCAGGGGCCAGATGCGCTGGCCGGGTTCGATGGTGATCTGGAAACTCTGCTGCTGCTGGCGGGCGAGGGGCTGGAGATTGGCGATCGCCTGCTGACAGAGCATCCCCAGGTCCACAGCCCCCACGTGCAAGGGAACCTCGCGGCCGGTAATCGCTCCCAGGTTGATAATCTCCTCCACCAGCGAGAGCAAATACTCACCGCTGGTATAGATGATGCTGAGGTATTTTTGCTGCTTGTCCGTGAGCGCGCCGTAGACCTTCTGCTCCAGCACCCGCGCCATGCCCATGACGGAGGTGAGGGGAGCCCGCAATTCTCCCGTGAGTTGGGCGAGCAACTGCACCTTGAGGGCATCCAGCTCCGAGGGCGAGAGGTCGGGGAGGAGCGGCTCCGCTTGAGGGGCGACCTCGTAGAGGGGGGCCGGGGCTGGTGCGAGGGTGGGGGGGAGGACCGTGGTGCGATATTCACTCGTAGACCAACGGGCCACGAGGGCAAGCAGATCGAGATCCCGTTGGCTGAAGGCATGGGGCTCGAGATCCCAGACGGCCAGCGTGCCCCAGCATTCACCCCCAGGCGCGATCAGCGGTACGCCAGCATAGGCGCGGATACCGTAGTCCTGGTAGAGGGGATGTTGGCAAAAGAAGGAATCGCTCTGGGCATCGGCCACGGCCAAGGGTTGCTGGCTGTCGATTACATACTGGCCGAAGGAATCCTCCCGAGACACCTCCCGCTTTAGCGTCAGGGTATTCATAACCCCGAGAACCGACAGGCCGAAGCAGGCCTTCAGAAACAAGCGATCAGGCAGGGCAATGCTCAGGAGCGCTATCGGAGCCTCGAGCAGGTGGGCGGCCACTTGCACCGCTTCCTCAAAGACGGGGGTTGGCTGACCCGAGAGGAGACCGAGGCTAGCGATCGCCTGTTGGCGTCGCTGCTCCCGTACTGTTGGGGGGCGGCTGTCTAGGCGGCAGAAGAGGCGATTCGGCGGGCGGCTCTCGCCGTTGGTGTCGGTGGGTAACATAGGCGTCTTGCTGTCCCGGGGGGAGGCAGCCATAGGGTTAGGGCTCCCAGCGCACCAAGCTGGGGGAGGGCGGGCGGTCAGGGTGCTAGCGGTTCTGGAGCCAGGCAGGGTGGGATAGTAAAGAGGCCAAGACTCGGGAACCGCGTAGCTGGTTGGAGAGGGGCAAATGACCCCGAGGGGCGCTCAGATCCCAGGTAAACTCATGGGGGTAGCGCGTCCAGCGATTGCCCGCTTTCCAGCCAATCTTGCCCCACAGCTTGGTAAAGTCCTTCCCCTGGGCTAGCCACAGCTCCCGCTGCACGGAATAGCCGAACTTCTCTTCAGAGTAGACGAGCCAAAGCGTATTGAGGCTGAGGAGATCGGTGCTGGGGAAATTGTCCACCTCGGAGAAATAGAGCCAGTTGCGCTGCTGAGCCGGGGGCCCAGCCAGTTCGCAGAGCTTCGCGAGGGTGAGGCGATCGCCCGTCTCATAGTCCCCCGCTACCAGAGCCTGCTGCACCGGCTGGTAGTCGATCCCCCGCTCCGAGGCGAGGGGGACTAGGCCTTGGGGGAAGTAGCTCTGAAGCAGGGCCTGCCGCTCCGGGACACTGCTTTGGGCGAGGAGTTGGTAGGCGCGGCCCTGGGCCGGTGTCGGGGCCGCCCCCGGCCGGGCCAGGAGAAAATCTTGAAGGAGGACTAAGCCCGGCTCACCGCTGGCAGCCAGTTGGGCGATCGCCGCCAATTGGCCCTTGAGCGCTTCCTGAGCTAACTGGGCACGCAGGGCCTCGAAGTCAGCGTCACTCAGCTCTGGCCGCGATAGGTTGGAATCGATCATGAGCGCTCAGGGGGGGATGCAGAATCACCGGCTGGGCCAGCCGGAGGGCTGATGCCAGTCTTCTATGATAACCCCTATCCCCTAGCTTACGCGGCAAGGTCGGTTTCCTACAAGTCAGGGCCGAGCCGCCAGGATTTGGGCGACAATCGCCGAGGTAGAGGTGGGTAGCTCGACTTGGATCAATTCCACCCGCCCACCACAGGCCTGGACATCGGGAAACTCCGGCAGCGTCGCTGGGGTGTAGTCGCCGCCCTTGGCGTAAATCTCCGGTCGCAGGGCCTCGATCAACCGCGTCGCCCGCTGTTCGGCAAAGATCACCACCGCATCGACCGGCTTCAAGGCAGCTAGGACTTCCGCCCGCTGGGCAGCGGGAACCAGCGGCCGGGCCGGGTAGCCGGCCGCGGCGGGCTTCAACTGACGGACGGACGCATCGCTGTTCAGGCCCACCACGAGGGCGCGGCCCAGGGTCCGGGCCGCTTGCAGGTAGCGCACATGACCGGCATGGAGGAGGTCAAAGCAGCCATTCGTCAGGACGAGGGGCCGCCAGCGTTCTGGGTGCGCGGCGATCGCCCGCTGCAAGTCTTCGAGGCTATACAGTCCACTCATACGGAATCCTCCAGCCAGGTATGCGTTATAAAGCCCTCCTCCCTCGACTCCTGCCCCCCAGGAGTACCAACGTCCCGCGTAAAATTTCGTTCACCCCCATGACAAGGCCGTGACAACCACCGTTGTTGCGCTTCAGCGCTCCCTCAGAGTAATCCAGCGAGATGTCCATCGGATTGTCGGGCTGAGAGCCTAGGGTTGCTGCCATCCACAACTCATCCCAGACCCAGGGATGCTTGACTTCCTGGAGTACCCTTAGCATCGCGGCCGCTCACCACCCTACCAGCCTCGGCAACCTCGGGCTACCGCCACAGCCCTACCCTATTCCCGTAGCCTTGCGTAATTCCGCCCAAGCTGAGGGTAGATCCCTAGGGAACAGCGATTCCGGTTGTTTCGATAACGAAGTACCGCCTAGAGAAGCGCAACACCTATGGACCCCGTAACGATTGGCTTTCTGTTGACTGGGCTCGCGGTGATCTTGGGGCTCGCAAAAGAGCCCAAAAAGGAACCGCCCCCGAAGGAAGAATATGACCTAGAGCTAAAGGGCAAACTGAAGAAGCATTGACCCACTCCCGCCCCCACTAGCACCTACCCTTAGCCGTCAAACACCATGATGCTGCCGGAGTAGCAGGCGACCCAAACCTGGTTGGTGTCGGCATCGTAGGCAACCCCGATCGGATTCGCGTTCACGGGAATCGTCTGCACCACGCGCATGGTTCCGGCCCGCACCTTGCTGAGGGTGTTGGAATGGTAGTTTACCACATAGAGCCATTGGCCGTCATCGGAGAGCACCATACTGCGAGGAGCATCCCCCGTCGCCACCTTACTGACGATGCGATTTTCCCGGAGGTCAATCTTAGCCACCCGGCCATCCCCATTAAGGCTGGCGTAGAGAAAGCGGCCGTTAGGGTCAAGATTGAGGTGGCGGGGAGACTGGCCCACATTTCGCAGCCAACTGACGGTGAAATTGTCGAGATTCACGCGGGCAATATCGTAGGAGCCCATCACGGCCACATAGGCCGTCTTCCCCGTCGGATCGACGACTACACCGCGCGGATAGCGACCCAGTTTGACCCGGCGCACTTCCTGGTTCTGGGAGGTATCCACGACGCTGAGATCGTCGCTGCACCAGTTGCTCACGAGGACGTAGCGGCTATCGGGAGTTGTGGCGACATATTTAGGCACAGCCCCCACTTCGACCACGTTTTCAATCGCCAAGCTTTCGGTATCAATGCGGTAAAGAAAGCTATTGTCAGCCCGCTGGGAGGGGGTGCAGTTATCGTTGCCGGGGTTTTGGAAGCCGGAGCCCGACATTTTGTAGTTCGAGACCCAAGCATAGCGGCCGTTGTGGGAGAAAGCGGCTTCGACCGGCGCGCCGCGATAGAGACCGGAGTACTGGTCATGACCGTACTTGCTGAGTTCTACGGTGTCGGCGATGGTTTTCACCAGTTCTCGCTCACGGTTGTACACCGAGATCGTGTGGGTGTACATCATGTTCTGGGCGAAAAATAAGCCGTTGCCAGAATGCACAATCGACTTCGGCGAGAGGTTGCCGGAAATGGTCTCGGCCAAACGCATCTGGGTCGGCCGGGCGAGGGTCTCCCCGTTGGTTTCCAGCCAGGCATCGTTGCTAAAGGTGTAGACACTGTTGGAACCGCTGGCGGCAGTCTCCCTCGCAGGCGGGGCTTGGCCGCTGAGAGCGGCGCGGCTCTGGGGTCCGAAGATGCCATCGGGCTTCAGGCCCTTGGCCTGCTGGAAGCGGCGCACGGCGCCCTGGGTGATCGGCCCGTAGTAGCCCGTGGTGGGCCCGTTGAAGTAGCCTTGGGCTTGGAGTTCGAGTTGTAGGGCCTTCACAGCCTCGCTGCGCTGGCCCAGTTTGAGGAGGCCGGAGCCTGTACTTCCCTGGCTAGGGGTGCTGGGGGGGGTGGCTTGGCGATCGCCCCGAGGCGTCCCGGTCAAAGCAGCACTGGTATTGGGCCCCGCAATGCCATCGGGGGTCAAGCCCTGGGCCCGTTGGAATTGTAGGACAGCCCCCTGGGTGATGGAGCCGTAGTAGCCCGTCACAGGCCCATTGAAGTAGCCTTTGTCCGCGAGTTGCTGTTGGAGCTGGGTCACGGCAGAGCCGCGATCGCCCTGCTTCAGCGCTAAAGCTGAACTGGCAACAGAAAAGGAGAGGAGCGCCACGGCAACAAAGACCCAGGGTAGGGACGTGAGCCGCAGTCGCACGATCTTGCCTAGATCGCGGCGGGACAGATCGCAGAGAAGCGGCACTTCACCATCGCTGGGTGCGCTCTCAAAGTAGGCTGCCAATTCGAGGTAGGACAGGGACTCCATCATTCAGGGGTAACTCGCTTACCGGCTATGCTACATCGACTCTTCTAGCGATCGCCAGTCTACGGTTGTAAAAAATTCGTGCAGCGCGGCGATTCCGCCGGTCGGTAGTATGAAAAAATCGTTGAGCGCTCCTAGATGGACCTCATTATCGCTCACGATGGCAAACCACACGGGCTTAATTCTAGCGGCTGGCGCTTCAACGCGCATGGGCCGGGACAAGGCCAGTTTGCCTTGGGGGGAGACAACCCTGCTGTCCTACCAGGTAGCCCAGATGGCGGCGGCTGGGATACAGCCCTTCGTAGTGCGAGGCGCCGGGCAGCCAATCCCGGCGGATGTCGCTCCGGCCAGGATCGTGTGCAACCCCCAGCCCGAGCGGGGCAAGACCAGTTCCATCCGTGCCGGCCTCACCGCATTACCAGCCGACTTCACGACACTCACCATCGTCGCCGTCGATCAGCCGCGCCCAGCCTCGGTGTATCAAGCCTTGCTTGCCTGGCAAGCGGTGACCGGAGCCGCCCTCGTGGCTCCTCGTTATCGCCATCGCCTGGGACATCCCCTCCTGATCAGTGCCGCCTTGCGGGCTGAGTTGGCGGGGCTCACCGAAGCAGCTCAGGGCTTACGACAGGTGGTCCGGCAGCAGGCCGCTGCCTTAGTCCCGGTTCCCTGGGAGCAGTCGCTGGTGCTCTGTGACTTGAATACTCCTGAAGACTATCGACACTGGCGCGATCGCCTCGCTGAGTTCTGCTAGACCTTCAGCCGCGCACGAGCTGACAACGGTAGACAGGGGCTCCCTTCGCCAAGGTAGCGACCTCCCGCTCCGTGGGCACTGGCAGGGGGTTGGTGGCGAGCCAGGGCTCCGGGTGGGTGAGCTGGAAAGCGGGCTGGGCGAGAAAGCGATCGCGCATCTCCAGGGCCACCGCCAGCACATCAGACTGCAAAAGCACCCGGCCCCCGGCCGGCAGAACTGTGGCTAAAGCCTGGACCAGCGACGGTTGTACCAGTCGCCGCTTCCCATGCCGCTGCTTGAACCAGGGATCTGGAAACTGGATCGTCACACGGTCAAGCACTCCCGCCGGCAGAGAGGCCAGCAGCCGGGGCAAATCGATATTGACGTTACAGAAGTGGTAGTAGAGGTTCGTCAGGCCCAGGGCGCGACGGCGTTCATTGGCTTCCACCACGAGGGGCTCGCGAATTTCCAGGCCGAGGTAATTGCGCTCAGGCTGCTGCTGAGCGAGGGCCAGCAAAAAACTGCCCCGAGCACAGCCCAAATCCAGGTGCAGGGGGCGGTGAGGCGCCGCGTACACCAGAGACCAGTCCGGGCAAACCACGGGTCGCTGGTACTTGCGGCTCAAGGGATTAACGTGTTGACGGACGCGGACTCGTGCCAACGGTGCTCTACTAAAGGATCAGATCTACTCCGCTCCCCCTTCATCCTTCGGGGGCTTGACCACCGCAGGAGCTGGCGCGGGAGCCGGAGCCGGAGCCGGACTCTTGAAGTCCGGGGGGGGAGCGGGGGGAGCGGGAGCCGTCACGGCTGGGCGGGCGGCGGGCTGGGGAGCGGGGGCTGGGGGCCGGGCGGGCGGCGGCGCTGGGCGGGCGGCGGGCTGAGGAGCCGGGCGCGACGCGGGGGTGCTCGGGCGGCTGGGCCGCTGAATCGTGCCCTGGCTACTGCGAGGGGGAGTAGCGGGGGCAGCCGGGCTCGGAGACGCGGCGGCACTACTCGCTGGCGCCGCTGCACTCGGTTCTTCGCTGCTGCTGTCTTCGGAGCGCGCAGCGGTGGTACGGCTGGGAGCGGTGCGAGCCGGCGCCGCCGCTTCTTCAATGGGGATCGACTTGTAGTAGCTACTCTTCGGCTCGAGGGGCTCCGGCTCAATCGTCGGCTCGCGATTCGTCAAGTTGTCCGGTCGCGCCGGGAAGTCGGCTGAGGGGAGCGTTTCTGTCACCCGCTGCATGAATTCTTTCCACACCATTGCCGCCGTACTGCTTGCGCCGCGTGTCGGCGTGTTGTCATCATTACCCAGCCAGACCCCCGCCACCAGTTGGGGCACATAGCCCACAAACCAAAGGTCGCGGAAGCCATCAGAGGTTCCCGTTTTCCCCGCTACGGGGCGATCCAGTTGGGCATTGGTTCCCGTGCCAGTTGTCACCACCGATTGGAGCATCCAGGTGATGATCGCGGCTGATTCCGGATCGAGGGCTTGTTCTGCGGTGGTTTCCGCTTCATAGACGATGTTGCCAGCGCGATCGCGAATCCGGGCAATCCCGTGAGGCGCGACATGCTTCCCGGCGTTTGCCAAGGTTCCATAGGCGCTGGTCAGCTCCAGCAAGGTCACTTCCGAAGCCCCGAGGGCTAGGGAATAGGTGGGCTTCAATTCTGACTGGATGCCCATCTTCTTCGCGACTTCGATCACCGGGTTCCAGCCCACATCGATGAGGGTGCGTACCGCCGGGATATTCGCCGAGTAGGTCAGAGCCTCTTGGAGCGAGACCTCACCACGATACTTTTTATCGTAATTGGTGGGCTCGTAGCCATCGACAACCAAGGGGGCATCCCGCAACTGTTTGTAGGGGGAAAAGCCCGCCGCCATAGCGGTGGCGTAAACAAAGGTTTTGAAGGTCGAGCCGGGTTGTCGCTTCGCTTGGGTGGTGCGGTTGAACTGACCGTTGTTGGCTTCGTCGAAGTAGTCCTTGCCACCGACCATCGCCTTGATCCCGCCGGTGCGCGGGTCCACGGCGACTAGGGCCGCTTGCTGGAAGCCTTGGGAGCCGCCGTAATAGGCCGCCGCCTTCGCCACCGCATCCTCAGCGGCTTCCTGCCACTTGGGGTCTAGAGTCGTCTCAATCGTCAGGCCGCCCTGTTGCAGCATCTCTGGCGAGAGGTACTTGGGCAATTCCTTTTGGATGTAGTCCGTGAAGTAGGGGACTTTGCGGTTGAGGCGCTTCGGTTGGCGGGGATCGAGCCGGATCGGCTCGGCCGTGGCCAAGGCCGCCTGACCGGCGCTGATGTAGCCCTCGACTTCCATGCGGCGCAGGACGCGATCGCGCTGCACCTTCGCAGCGGCTTCATTTTCCAACGGCGAATAAAGGCTGGGAGCGGGGGCAATGCCCGCCAGGAGCGCTGCTTCCGTCAGCGTGAGTTCCTGGACCGGTTTGCCAAAGTAGACCCAGGCCGCATCGCCGACCCCGTAGGCTCCGGAGCCGAGGTAGACCAAGTTGAGGTAGCGCTCCAGAATTTCCTCTTTGTCAAATTGCTGCTCAACTTTCCGGGCGATCCGCATTTCCTTGAGCTTGCGGGTCAGGGCGCGCTCCTGATCCAGGAAGACCACGCGGCTCACCTGTTGCGTAATTGTGCTCCCCCCTTCGACCACATTGCCAGAGCGGAGGTTCACCAAGGCCGCCCGCAGGATGCCTTGGAAATCAACCCCGCTATGTTCGAGGAAGCGCCGATCTTCACTAGCGATAAAGGCTTGGACGACTAGATTGGGGACTTCGGTAATTTGAAGTTGCTCGTGCGTGACCGGGCCGATTTCTTGCAGCGTCGTACCATCGGCCGCTTGCACGGTCATCGTGCCTTCGCGGGTGTAGGTGGACAGTTCGTCCACGGACTCGGGCAGCTCGGCTTCTACCTGCTGCCAAATCGTGTAGGCATAGGCGCTGGCGGTCCCCAAACCCGCCGCGAGCAGGAGGGCCAGCCAGAGGGAGGGCCGACGGTAGAGGGGTTTGCGCTGGGGCGATCGCGGCCGACGTGCCTTCGGCGCTGGAGCCGTAGGCGGCGCTTGGCGTTGAGCCGTGGGCAGGGCTGAACCCTTCACTCCCTTGTCCACCGTCTGCCGTGAGCCGTTGCTGGCTGGCGCTGACGACGGCTTGGCGGGGTTCGGTTGGTTCTGTTGTTTCTGGATGAACTTCGACACGCCCTACTCCTCAGCGATCGCCACAAACATCCCAATAAGTCCTAGTCATTCTCGCTCATTTTATGCCCTTCTACCAGTCCGCGCACAGCAAACCGGAGATTCAGACCCGAGCACGACTTGTCAGTGTAGCGCGATCCCTCGACCGTTGGCCCCCTCCCTCGACAGAGGGCGAGCCGGAATTGAACCAAGCGCTGGCAAGGATCTCACGGGGGTGATGCACGACAGACCCCAGGGCCATCTAGCGGCCGTTATCCTGAAAAAGCTCCCCTGCGGCTGGCAGGATCAGGGAAGACTCTACCTACCGTCTGCGCTACCATGACTGTCCCAGCACCGGCGATCGCCCCCCTCAACCCACCGCAGCATCGGGACCCCAAGGGTCTTTGGCTCTGGGCCGCCGCCACCTCCCTAATGTTGCACCTCCTCATCCTCCACGGGTTGCGGGCGAGGCTGATCGCTCAGGAAGGGGAGCCAAGCCTAGGCTCCGGGCCGATCCCGATCGAGGCGATCATCGTCACGGCCGGGGAACCGGCTTCCCCCAGCCCCGCTGCCGCTCCCAGTGGGGCATCCTCCCCGCCAGCGTTGCCAACGACAACCCCCGTCCCGTCACCTCCGGCCAACCCCGTCAGTCCCCCAAACCCAACCGCCGCCTCTCCCCAAGCCTTGGCCTCGGCTCCGTCAGCGCCGGAAACACCGCCGGGAACGGGGCGATCGCCCGTCCCCCCAAGGAGCGCAATCCCGCCCACCAATCCGGCTCCACCCACCAATCCGGCTCCACCCACCACTCCGGCTCCACCCACCACTCCGGCTCCACCCACCAATCCGGCTCCACCCACCAATCCGGCTCCACCCACCAATCCGGCTCCGCCCACCAATCCGGCTCCGCCCACCAATCCGGCTCCCCCGGCTAGGACCGTCCCGGAGGAGACGGCTGACGCTCCCAGGGCCGGCAGCGGTGGCAGTGGGTCGTCCAGCGACGGCCCACCGGCTCCAGGGAGTAGTCGTTTTGTCGCCACCCTCGTGGGGGAACCCCGCCTCAGCGATTCGAGCCGCGATGTGCCGACCCAACTGGCTCGTTGGCAGTCCAGCCCCGTGCAATTGGAGGCTATCAACTACTTTGCGCCTTTGGGGTTGACCCTCAGCAGTGATCTCGTGGTGGAGGTCGTGGTGGCGATCAATCGGGAGGGCCAGCCTCGGGTGTTCCCAGAAACAGCCCAAGTGCTCCAAGGCCAAGCCTCCCCGCAGCAGGCCGGCCAATTGGCCGAGCGCATCATCAGTAGCTGGCGCTTCACGCCGACGCAGATGGAGGGGGAGCCCGTGGTTCAGGACTATATCTTGCGGTTCAAGGCCAGTGCCCTCGGGGGCTAAGAAACTGTGCTAAGCTAAAAACTGCCTTGCGGGCATAGTTTAGTGGTAGAACTTCAGCCTTCCAAGCTGATCGTGCGGGTTCGATTCCCGCTGCCCGCTTCGCCTCAGCCTTTCCAAGGGCAGGGATGCCGCTGCCCCCTAGATTGAGCGTGAAACGGCCGCCGCCGCCAGCCCTCAGGACTCCTGAGCCGCACTAAAGAGCAGTGGTAGAATAGACGTTAGATTCACGCTCCTCAACTCGGTAGGGGAATTCTGGAGCAAGGGGGGCGATCGCCACCGCTGCCACCGCTGTCCCAGAGCATTCCCTAGCGTTCTGAGGCGGAAGCGACGCCCTAGGAGCGTGAAACAGCTCTGGATTCTGTGCAGATAAACCCAAGGAGTAAGCTCATGCGCGCAGTGCTGATGGCAGGGGGGTCTGGCACTCGCTTGCGTCCGTTGACCTGTGATCTACCCAAGCCGATGGTGACGATTCTGAATCGGCCCATCGCGGAACACATTATCAACCTACTCAAGCGCAACCAAATCTATGAGGTCATTGCCACGCTGCATTACCTACCTGATGTCATGCGGGATTACTTCCAGGATGGCAGCGATTTTGGCGTGCAGATGACCTATGCCGTGGAAGAAGATCAGCCCTTGGGCACCGCCGGTTGCGTGAAAAATATTGCGGAATTACTCGACGAAACCTTCCTGGTGATCAGCGGTGATAGCCTCACGGACTTTGACTTACAGGCGGCGATCGCCTTCCACCGTGAGAAAGGCTCCAAAGCCACCCTCGTCCTCACCCGGGTCCCCAACCCCATCGAGTTTGGCGTTGTGATTACGGATGCCGACCAACGCATCACCCGTTTTTTGGAAAAACCATCAACCAGCGAGATTTTCTCCGATACCGTCAACACAGGAACCTACATCCTCGAGCCCGAAGTGCTCGACTACCTCCCCGCCGATGAAGAGTCCGATTTTTCCAAGGATCTCTTCCCCCTGCTGCTCGAACGCGGGGAACCCATGTTTGGCTACGTCGCCGAGGGCTACTGGTGCGATGTCGGCCACCTAGAAGCCTACCGGCAAGCCCACTATGACTGCCTAGACCGGAAGCTCAAACTAGACTATGCCTACAACGAGCGATCGCCCAGCCTCTGGATTGGACAAAATACCTACATCGATCCCAGCGCCAAAATCGAGCGGCCCGTCCTGATCGGCCACAATTGCCGCATCGGCCCGCGCGTTTGTCTTGAAGCCGGGACCGTCCTCGGTGATAACATTACGGTCGGTGCTGACGCTGACCTCAAGCGACCGATCATTGCCAACGGCGCAATCATCGGCGAAGAAGCTCACCTACGGGCCTGCGTGATCTCACGCGGCACTCGCGTTGACCGCCGCGCCCACATCCTGGAAGGGGCTGTCGTCGGCTCCCTATCAACGGTCGGCGAAGAAGCCCAAATCAGTCCTGGGGTGCGCGTCTGGCCGAGTAAAAAAATCGAGTCCGGGGCGATTCTGAATATCAACTTGATCTGGGGTAACACGGCTCAACGCAATCTTTTTGGCCAGCAGGGCGTGTCTGGCATTGCCAACATCGACATCACGCCCGAATTTGCCGTCAAGCTCGGGGCAGCCTTTGGCTCCACCCTCCGTCCCGGCTCCTCGATCGCCGTCTCTCGGGACCAGCGAGCGATCTCCCGCATGGTCAGCCGCTCCCTGATCGCGGGGCTGATGTCCACGGGCGTTCACCTGCAAAACTTGGAGGCGACCGCGATCCCCATCGCTCGCACCGTGATCCCCACCCTCTCCGTGGCCGGAGGGCTCCACGTCCGCCTGCACCCCAACCGGCCCGATTACATCCTGATCGAATTTTTTGACGCCCAAGGCATCAACCTTTCCAAGGCGAAGGAGAAAAAGATCGAAGGAGCTTACTTCAAAGAAGACCTGCGGCGCGTCCCCATTGCCGAAATTGGCACCATGAGCTACCCCTCCCAGGTGCTGGATATGTACAGCAGCAGCTTTGAGCGCCAACTGAACGTGGAGGCTGTCCGCAACAGCCGCGCCAAAGTAGTGATTGATTATGTCTATGCGGTATCCGGGGCGATCCTACCCCGCTTACTGGCCAAATTTGGCTGTGATGCTGTGGTGCTGAATGCCAGCCTCAGCCAAACCGCCGTCTCCAATGCCGAGCGCGAAGATCTACTGGTGCAACTGGGGCACGTCGTCGAAGCCCTCCGAGCCAATTTCGGCGTGCAAGTCTCGGCCAACGGCGAGCAGCTCATTCTGGTAGACGAGTCGGGCCTGCCGATTCGCGGCGAAATGCTCACCGCCCTGATGGTGAACACGATCATGACCGCCCACCCCCGCAGTACCGTTGTCGTACCGGTGCAGACCTCGAGCGCCGTGGAGCAAATCGCCCGCCGCCACGATGGCCGGGTCATCCGCACCAAGGCCAACCCGACGGCCCTCATGGAGGCCTCTCGCTCGAGCCCGGGGGTCGTCTTGGGGGGCAGCGGCGAAATGGGCTTCATCTTCCCGCAACTGCACCCGGGGTTTGATGCCATGTTCTGCATCGCTAGGATTGTGGAAATGCTGACGGTGCAGGAGCGCTCCCTCGCCCAGATCCGGGCTGAACTGCCTCGGGTCTGCCACAAGTCCTACACCATGCGCTGCCCTTGGACGGTCAAAGGGTCCCTCATGCGGCACTTAGTGGAAATTCACCCGCCGGAGAGCTTAGAGCTGATCGACGGCGTTAAAATTATCAATCGACAGAACGATAATTGGGTGTTGATTTTGCCCGACGCGGGGGAGCCGTTGGTTCACATCTATGCCAACAGCGAGGATCGCGACTGGGTGGATCGCTCCCTTCAGGAGTACCGCCAGTTAGTGCAAGGCTTCATTGATCAGGAACAAGGCTTGACCGCCAATGCCTAGGGCGGTAACGTGCTCAAGTTCAAGATTCAGCGACCAGGAGGCTCGAGGAGGCAGATATGAATAGTTGTGTACTGATGGCACAAGTCGTGGAAGCGCCCAAGCTGCGCTATACCCAAGACAACCAAACCCCTGTGGCCGATATGTTCGTGGAATTTGCGGGGACGCGCGAGGGGGAATCACCAGGCCGGCTGCGGGTGGTGGGCTGGAATAACCTAGCGACGGAGATTCAGGAACAGTATCAGGTGGGCGATCGCCTGATCATCCAAGGGCGTCTCCAGATGGATACTGTGGAGCGCACGGACGGGATCAAGGAAAAACGAGCCCAACTGGTCGCCTCCCGCATTTACCGCGCCGCCGACGGCCCCCAGCCGGGCCCCGCTCCCGTAGCCGCGGCCCCGGCCGCGCCACCCCCCAGCAATGTTGTTCCCCTGCCGACGGCTAGCTCAGAGCCCCCGGCCTACGACATCCCCGACTACGACGACTACGAGGAAGCGCCGCCCCCCAAGGCTGCGAAACCCCCCAAGAACCCGAAGGCCAGGGAGAAAGCCGCGGCCAAGCCCGCCACCCCGCCGCCGCCCCCTGTCAGCGACGCGGACCTGGATGATATTCCCTTCTAGGGAAGTTGAAGCACGGCCCGGTTGCAGCCCTCACGGCCCTCACGCTTACCGAGCAAAAACGGTCGGACAGGCGCAAAGATTAGGCCGGAACCCTGGTGGTGACGCGCCTAGCCTTGACGTTTTGGACAGGTCTATGAACCGATTGCTTCCCGATGACGACTGACCTGGTTGCTCCCCTCACCATCGCCACGTTCTACCGCTTTACCCCGCTGCCTGACTGGCCCCGGTGGCAAGAGGCCCTGCAAGCTCTGGGCCAGCAGCTTGGGCTCAAGGGAACGATTCTGCTGGCTCCGGAAGGAATCAATGCGACGGTGGCGGGGTCCGCGGTGGCGATCGCCGCCTTGCTCAGCTTCCTTGAGGGCGATCGCCGTTTCCAGGCCCTCGATTGCAAGTGCGCCTCTAGCGATCGCCTCCCCTTCGAGCGCTTCAAGGTCAAGGGCAAGCCAGAAATCGTCACCCTAGGGCTGCCGGCCATCAACCCCGCTCAGCTCCCGGGGGAGTACGTCGCCCCGGCCGACTGGAATGCCCTGATCGAGGACCCGGCGGTGCTCGTCCTCGACACCCGCAATCGCTACGAAGTCGCCATCGGCAGCTTTGCGGGCGCGATCAATCCGCAGCTTGACCACTTTCGCCAGTTTCCTGCCTATGTGCAGCAGCACCTGCAACCCCAGGGCGATCGCCCCATCGCGATGTTTTGCACCGGGGGCATCCGCTGCGAGAAGGCCAGCGCCTACTTGCACCAGCAGGGATTCCGACAGGTCTACCAACTGCATGGCGGTATTCTCCGGTATCTGGAAACAACGCCCCCGGCCCTCAGTCGCTGGCAGGGGGAGTGCTTCGTGTTTGACCAACGGGTGAGCGTGACTCCCGACTTGCAACCCGGCGGTTATACGCTTTCGGCCACCGGCGAACCGCTTTCCAAGGCCTAGCCCCCTTGTCTGACTTGAGGAAACGGCTAGGGGTTTTCGCCCACCGCCGCCAACCCTATCTCCCTCAGCGAGGAGCTGGAAGTGGTGTCCGGCGCGGTCGAAGCCCGGTCTTCAGCGAAAAACCTGCCGCCAGACGGGACAGCAGGCTCGAGGGTTGCTCAGTTACCGGGGCGGCTACCAGCCTTTTTCAGCCTGAGCGAGGACGTAGGCCGCGACATCTTCAATCTGGGCCTCGGTCAGGCGACCTAGGAACGCGGGCATCGCTGCTTTGCCCTTACGGACTTGATTGGTGATCGCCTCCACCGAAGCCATGCCGTATTTTTCCAAGTCGGCTTTCTTCAACGTCTTAGCGCCGTTCACAATGTTGCCCCCGCCAAGGTGACAAGAAGCACAATTGGCAGCAAAGACAGCCCCCCCTTTGCCCAGATCAGCCGCCAGGGCCGGCTGGGCTAGCAGCGCGGTCAGGCTCAGCAGCACCGCCAAGGCACAAATCACAAAACGCTTCACAAAACTAGACCTCCTCTACAAGCATCAGGCGCAAATACAGACCATCGCTTTAGGCATCGTGCAGCGACCCTGGGCGACCTGTCAAAAGACAGGCTGTAATACTTGCAGCGGGGGGTGATTTTGACCCAGGAAACTCTAGACTGGGGAAGCAAGAGCCTCGTTATCACTGGAGGGAGACGGATGCTCAAACTATACGGGGGAGCGCGATCGCGAGCCTCGATCGTGCGCTGGTATCTCGAAGAATTTGATCTTCCCTACGAATTTGTGCAACTCGACCTGAGTAACGGCGAACACCGCCAGCCCGAGTTTTTGGCGATTAACCCCTTCGGGAAAGTGCCCGCCATTGTTGATGGCGAGACGACGATGTGGGAGTCCGGGGCGATTTTGCTTTACCTGGCCGAAAAGCACGGCCACCTGCCCGCCTCCTTAGCTGCACGGGCTCCGATAACCCAATGGGTTCACTTTGCCAATGCCACCTTGGGTCCCGGCCTGTTTGTCCCTGACAATCGGGACCGGGAAACCCCGAAGCTGTTGGCCCCCTTACAGGACCGCTTAGGGGCCCAGCCCTTCCTCCTGGGCCCCAGCTTGTCAGTGGCGGATGTAGCCGTGGGCTCGCTGCTCATCTATGCCACGCTGATGCTGACCATGGATTTTGCCGACTATCCGGCGATCGCCGAGTATGTCCAACGGCTCAAAGCGAGGCCCGCCTGCCTCAAGTCCCTCCAGCCATCCTGAGCCAGGCGGGCTAGAATGGCGAGATAACGGCCTAGGCAGCCAAAAACGGGCTAGCTGCCCGAGGGTTGCCCAGCCGCAAAGCCAAAGTTTTCCTGCTAAACACCTGCTAGACATTCGTTGTAGACAAGGAGTAGATCACTGTGGACGCGCTTGCCTATATCCAGGGATATGCCGCTCGCGAAGCGGCCGAGGGCATTGAATACGACCTGTCGGCCCTGCAACTCTTCACGGACCGCCCTTGGGGCAACCTCACGAGTTTGACCTGGCTGAGCACTCTCTCAGCTCTCCTCATCTTGAGCGTGCTCAGCGTCGCTGACCCCGCCGCCGCCCAACTGCTGACCCAGGGCATGCGAGGTGAGGCCGTGGCTGAAGTTCAGACCCTGCTTCGCAACCGCGGCCATGCGATTCTCTACGGCCCCGAGGGGGGCGGTCGCGGCGTCTTCGGGCCCCAAACCCTGACGGCGGTGCGGAGCTTCCAGGCCTCGGCTGGCCTAGCCGTGGATGGCGTGGTGGGGCTGCAAACCCTGACGGCTCTGCGGGGCGAGGCCTCCCAAGCGCCGCCAACCTCTCAACCCCAAGCCTCCTTGCCGAACAGCACGGGCAATCTCCGCCTGGGCTCCACGGGCGATCGCGTGGCGGAGCTGCAAACCATGCTCCGCAACCGGGGCTACACCGTCAGCTACGGCCCCGACGGCAACGGTCGCGGCCGCTTTGACCAAAATACCCTGAACGCCGTGCGGGCCTTCCAGCAGGACGCCGGGCTAGCTGTAGACGGCATTGCGGGGCCACGCACGCTGGCGGCCTTGCAGTCTTCGTCCCCCACGGTCGCGGCGGCCCCCGCGATGGGCGGACAGGTGGCCGCCGCCTCCTTCACCTCTCCAAGCCCAGGAACCTACCGCGTGATCAGCGGCAACAGTATACTCAATGTCCGCAGTGGGCCAGGGACGCGCTTCACGATTGTCCGCCGCCTCAGCAACGGGTCAGCGGTGCGGGTCAGCGACCTGACGAACGCCAACTGGGCTCAGATTGGTCCGGGCGAGTATGTCTCGCGGGGTTACATTACGCCCCAGTAGGAGCCGACCGATTGACAGACCTGGCGCTGGTTGAGGTTCGTGGCAGCGACGCTGCTGTGGCGGCGCGCCCAGCAGGGGTGTGGTCGTCACGACACCCCCAACGCTCAAGCTCGACGAGGACCTGAGGGCTATGCCAGCGCCGATTGTTGAAATTCTCACAGCGGACGAGATTCGCCGCACCCTGACCCGGCTCGCCTCGGAGATTATCGAAAAAGTAGGCGACCTGGGCCAGTTGGTGCTCGTGGGCATCTACACGCGCGGCGTGCCCCTGGCAGAATTGCTAGCGACCCAGATCGAGCAGCTCGAACAAGTGCGCGTACCGGTTGGGGCCCTAGATATTACCTTCTACCGCGATGACCTCGACCGGGTAGGCCTGCGGACCCCGGCCCGCACCGCGATCCCCCTGGATTTGACCGGCTGCTGTGTCGTCCTCGTCGATGATGTGATTTTCAAGGGGCGCACCATTCGGGCGGCCCTGAACGCGGTGATCGAATACGGCCGCCCCGAAACGATTTACCTGGCCGTGTTGGTGGATCGCGGCCATCGCCAGTTGCCCATTCATCCCGACTTCACGGGCAAGCACCTGCCCACAGCCTTGGAGGAACAGGTCAAGGTCTATCTCCAAGCCCAGGATGGCCGCGATGCCGTAGAATTAATCCGCGCGGCTGGCTGAGGTGCATGAGACTGTTTCGCTTTTTGTGGCAATCGTCCTGGCTGGCGATGGTGGCGGCGGTGGCGATTGGGTTGCTGAGTGGCGCGAGTAGCGCGGGGCTGATCGCGGTGATCGGCCAGGCTCTCCGGCCGGGGCAATCCTTAGGGGCCTTGGCCTGGGCCTTTGCGAGCTTGGCGGCGATCGCTCTGAGCACCAGTGTCCTCGCCCGCATTGCCCTGATCCAGCTCTCTCAGCGGGCAATCTTTGCCCTCCAGTTGCGCCTCAGTCGGCACATCTTGGCCGCCGAGTTGCAGCACTTGGAGGCCCTGGGCTCGGCTCGCCTCCTGGCCGGCTTGACGGAAGATGTGCAGGCCATTGCCAATGCCGTCTACGTCCTGCCCTTCCTGTTGATTAACCTGGCGATCGTCGCCGGCTGCCTGGTCTACATCGCGCTGCTGGTCTGGCAAACCATCCCCCTCGTGCTCGCCCTCTCCCTCCTGGCCGGGAGTAGCACGCGCCTGCTGCTTCAGCGCGGCCGCCATCTGCTCGCCCAAGCTCGCGATCGCCAAGATGCCCTCTTTGCCCACTTCCGCGCGATCACGGAGGGGGTGAAGGAATTGAAGCTCCACCGCGATCGCCGCCAGGATTTTCTCAACCACGAGTTACAAGTCACCGCCGAGGCCTTTCGCCGGCACAATGTGCAGGGCCTGAGCCTCTTTGCCACCACCGACAGCACCGGCAAGCTCATCTTTTTTGTCGCCATTGGCGTCATCCTCTTCGGCTTCCCGACCCTGAGCCCAGCAGAGCCCGACCTCCTCGCGGCCTGTGTCCTCGCCTTCGCCTACCTGATCGGCCCGTTGGAAAATATTGTCAACAAGTTGCCCCTGCTGGGCAAGGCGGATGTGGCCTTGAGCAAGCTGGCAGCGCTGGATGTCGGTCTGGGCGAGCGAGTCGAGGGGCACGAGACCTCCCTGGGAGCGCGGCTGCCAGCGGCAGGTTCCAGGAATAGTCGCCCGGGGCTGGCCCTAGAGTTGCGGGGCGTCGTCCATCGCTACGGGACCACGGGGGAGGAGCAGCCCTTTGTCCTCGGCCCCCTGGATCTCAAGCTCGGGCCGGGGGAATTGGTCTTCTTGGTCGGCGGCAATGGCAGCGGCAAGTCAACCCTGGCTAAGCTGCTAGTCGGCCTCTATCCGCCCGAGGCGGGGGCCATTTACTTGGCGGAGCAACCAATTACCGCCGCCAATCGTGAGTGGTATCGGCAACACTTCAGCGCCATCTTCAGTGACTTCTATCTGTTCGATCGCCTCTTGGGCTTGAGGCAACAGCCAGAGTTGGCCGCTCAGGTTCAGACCTACCTGGAGCGCTTGCAACTGGCTCATAAGGTGAGCTTGCAGGGCGATCGCTTCTCCACCACCGCCCTCTCCCAAGGCCAGCGCAAGCGCCTCGCCCTGCTGGTGGCCTATCTGGAAGATCGACCCTTCTACCTCTTCGATGAGTGGGCCGCAGATCAAGACCCAGCGTTTCGGGAGGTGTTTTACCGGCAACTCTTGCCCGAGTTGCGCGATCGCGGCAAGACGGTGCTGGCCATCAGTCACGATGATCGCTACTTCAACCTCGCCGACCGCATCCTCAAACTGGACTATGGGCAATTAGTCACCGATACCCCTCCGGATACAGCCCCCGGCCCCTGGTTCTAAACTGGTTCTAAAACTGGGAGTCGGGGAGCCAGAGGGGGAGAGGGAGTTGACGCAGGCCAGCCAACAACCGCCCCAGGGATCAGGCCGCTGTGGGGATGCCGAGGGCCCGATCGCCCCGCGGCTGTGGACCCGGCTTGTACTCCAGCCATCCGGACGCGCCCTGATCCTGCCTGTCTGATCAACTGCACCGCAAATCTGCCCCTGAAGAATTGGACATGAGTGATCCGACGCTGTTCGTTGCCGGCCTCCTGACGACCGGGCCCCTCGTTGCACCGCCGCCCCCCGCCCTGCTGCTGGGGTGGCAACAGGTGATCACAACGCTCTGGGCTGTCGCCCAGCCCGAGGCCGCCCCCGCAGACCCCGAGCCGGCCCCGGAGTTTAGCCCCCACCCCCCAGAGCACCCGATCGAGCGCCTGATCGAGCCCCTGGATGTCTCCCTGGCTGAACCCGTGTCCCTGGGACGGGCCCCTCGCTCCGGCGCGCAACTCTACCAGCAGCGCCGCGCCGCCCTTGCGGCCGGTCGGCTCTACACGCACTTACCGGGAGATAGCTTTGCCGCCGCCTGGGAAGCGGCAACCCAGCCACCGACCCATGAGCAATGGCAGCAGTTGCTGCGCCACGAGGCCCAGGCGATCGCCCAGGGCCAGGGCGATAACCGCCTCACGGTGCTCCTCGGCGACTCCCTCAGCCAGTGGTTCCCCAGCCAAGGGCTGCCCCGGGGCTCCTTTTGGCTCAACCAAGGCATTTCCGGCGAAAATTCCCACCAAGTCCGGCAGCGCCTCCGAGCACTCCAGAGCACCCGCCCCAGCACGATTTACCTCATGGTTGGCATCAACGACCTCCGCCAGGGGGCCGAGGACGCCACGATTTTGGCGAACCTGCGGGCGATCGCCCAGGAGCTGCGCCAGCAGCACCCCGAAGCAGTGATCGTCCTGCAATCCCTGTTGCCGACTCGCTGGCCAAGCCTGGGACGCGAGCGCCTGGAGCCCCTGAACCGAGCGATTCGGCAGGTGGCCCAGGCCGAAGGCCTCGTGTACCTCCACCTCTACCCCCTGTTTACCGACACCGACGGGCAACTGCGCTCCGAGCTGACCACCGACGGCCTGCACCTGAGCCCCCAAGGCTACCAAGTCTGGCAGGCCGCCCTCCAGGCGGCGGAGCAACAACTGTACCCCGCCTCAGTCATTGCCCGACGCTGATGGGTTTACCCCTCCTCGGCCTGAAGCTCCCTAGAACCGGCCTGAAGAACCTGGAAGTACTGCTCTGCCACCCGTTCGGGGGTGAAGTGTTGCTTCAAGTAGCGGCGGCCGGCGAGGCCCAGGGCGCGGGCCAGCTCCGGTTGGGCCGCGAGCTGGCGAATGTAGTCCGCGAGACCTTGGGCATCCCCATTGTCAAAGGCCCGACCGCACGCGGCGGTCGCGAGGAGCGATCGCAAATAGGAATGGGGCTCACACACAGCCGCCACCGGCCGCCCCGCCGCGAGAATCCCGTACAACTTGCTCGGAGCAACAAGCCCTTCCAGACCGGCCCCAATACTCACCAGCGAAAGATCGCTGGCGGTGAGGGAATAAGGCAGAACTGACTTGTCTTGAAAGGGCAGAAAGCGGCAGTTGGTCAAGCCTTGGCGCTCGACCCATTCGATGCAGCCGGCCAACTGAGCGCCGCGCCCGATAAACAAAAATTGAATGGGCTCCTCCCGAAGCAAAGCGGCGGCGGCCAGAATGGTCATCATGTCGTGACAGCGCCCAATGTTGCCCGAATACTGCACGGTAAAGGTATGCGTCAGCCCTAATTGCTGGGCAAACCAATTCTCGGTCTTGTCCAGGGGGCGAATGGACTCTGGATCGGCCCAACTGGGAATGGCGGTCACTTTGTCGGCGATTTCCGGAGCCTTGTCCAGAATCCGGCGACGCATGGAGGTACTCAAAACAATGGCCGCCTGGGCCCGCCGCCAGATGCGGCGGTTGAGCCAATCCCAAAACCGCACCAGGACATGGTTGGCCGGCAGGACACCGAGACTGACCGCGACATCGGGGTAGAGGTCGTAAATGAGGCAAACGTAGGGGGTGCCAAAGAGGCAATTGGCGATGTAGCTCAGCACCGGCAGGTAGGGGGGCTCACTCGTCACCAGCACCAAGCGGCGGCGGTTGCGGCGTCGCAGGAGGTACATGGCCGCTCGCAGGCAAAATAGCAGGCCGTTGATGGCGCGGCCACGAATGCGGCGGGGCCAAAGGCGGGAGGTACGCGATCGCCGCACGACGATGCGGTTTGTGATCTCGTGCTTCGGAGCCGAGTCCTTGTCGAAGGCGTAACCAGGCTGTCCGGTGAAGATATTCACCCGCATTCCGAGGCGGCTCAAATGGCTTGCCAATTCCGAAAGCAGCTGGCCTGTGGCCGCATAGTCTGGGGGATAGAATTGAGTCAAAATCAGCAGTTTTGGCAAGCTGGAGCGACCGGATCTAGCTGGAGGTTTTACACAAAACCGCTCAGAAAATTCTGCTGAGCTTGGGATATGCTTGTCTAACATTATCAATGGCTTACGTCCCTGGATAAAGTGCCCGCCGCCAGCCAATGCACTGAATTGCCATCCTAAATCCTTTGCACCCCAACCCACTTACTTCGGAATTCAGTCAATTCGTTTCGGCGATCGCCCTGGCAGCGCTAATTCCCTAAGCTCCGCAAAATTGTCAGTTTAGCCTGATTAAACGGCTGTTGACCAACATTCCCTTGATAGCTTAAGACCAGAATCAATGACAACAGTAATTGCAAACTCCTCAATTTCCTGACTCAAACCCTTAAGGAAGTTCACAAGCAGCGCTTACGAGAAAGTACGGAGATGCTATCAGCTTATGGCTGCTTGTCCCGGAGAAACTGGCTGTTGGCTCAGCGTTTTTACAAGAGTCGAGCCCGAAGCGTTCACCAACTCTTCTGGACAAGATGCAGGTTCTTTGGTAAGCCGCTAACCCTCAATCTGCCGCTGCCCTCCTTGCCACAAGTCTGCTTTAGGATAACTCAAGGGAGGGATTCAGCCTAGAGGCAAGCCAAGGTAAATACGGAGGAGTGGCGGCCCCCGGCGGCCCTGGGGGGCTAGGAGCGGGGCGGGCGGGGCACAGAGCCTGCTGGAGCGGGGCGGCGAGCGCGGGCTCCCAACACAGGTGCGCGCGGATCACGTGGGCGATCGCCGCATGACCTGCCGGTGTCAGGTGAACGCTGTCGCGGAAAAACGGCTCCACCTCCCGCCAGCGACGATGCCGCCAAGCTTCATGGACATCGATCAAGGGGACACCCAGGGCCTGGAGTTGGGCTTGGAGCCGGAGCTTGTACGGGGGATGCGGATCGCGGCCCCAAACATCCGTCAGATCGGGGGTGTAGACCACTCCCACGGGCACAGCCTGTTGACGCGCGAGGGTGACAAGCCGGCTCAGGTCGGCCAGATTAGCCTGGACCTGTAGCTCCGGCTCGGGAGCTACGGGGATCTCGCTGGGAGGCTGCCAGGTTCGCCAAACCCGGACCAGCCGCGGCCAGAGGTAGCGAGTCCAGAGTTCTTGCCAGGCCAGCAGCGGCGGCCGCTCTGGGTAGGCCGGGTGATGGCCAACCCGCTCCTGAGTGCTGGTGGGCTGCACGAGATCGTGGGTGCCGATGAAGACGAGGAGCAGATCGCTGTCAAAAACGCCAAAGGTTTGCAAGTAGGCCAACTGGTTGCCAATTCCCCAAGAGCTGGCGGAGGCATTGAGCGTTTCCACGCGCTGTCCTTGGGCTGCCCACTGGCGTCGCAGGTAGGCATCAATCGTCTGGGATTGGTCCACAGGCGTGCCGCCGTTGAGCACAGAGTCGCCCGTGAGCAAAAGGCGGATTGTACCGGGCGATCGCGGCTGTTCCGGGGGCTCCGAGCGCTGGGAATACTGGTTGTAATAAATGCGGCGACCAAAGCGACGCCGCTCCTGATTGGGCTGAAAGCGGTAGCCCATGGCCGGATCGACCTGGACCAGGACAGGATGGCCCAGGCCCAGGCCCAGGCGCAGCAAGGCCTCACTAGCGAGGGCCAAGATTCCCAGCCCCAGGGTCAGCCCGAGACGCCAACGAGGTCTAGCCGTCATGAGCTGGGGGGGGCAGGGGGGCCGATTCGGGCTTGGGCAAGGGTTGCCCCGTGGCGATCGCCCGGTAGGCTGTGGCCAATTGCGCCGCAATGCGGGGCCAACGGTAGCGACTCGCGGCCAACTGTCGCCCCCGGGACCCGAGCTGCTGCCGTTGCTGGGGAGCGCGCAACAATTGACCCAAGGCCGCCTGCCAGGCTTCGACCTGGCCGGGAATCACCCAGCCCGCCTGGGCTGCGGCTACCTCGGGGGCGAGCTGTACCGCTGGCGTTACCAGGACGGGGAGGCCGGCGGCGAGGGCCTCCGCGACGGCGATCGCAAAGTTTTCCGCAAAGGACGGTAGGGTGAAGAGGTCACTACCTTGTAAGGCCAACTCTTTATCTCGGCCCGCGACAAAGCCGGCAAAGGTGACGCGATCGCCCAGGCCCCCCTGGGCCACCTGCTGCCGCAGGGAGGCTTCATAGCTCGCCTCGGCCGCAGAGCCCGCCAGCAGGAGCTGAAAGGGCAACTCCGGGTCTTGGGCGTGCAGTCGCCCTAGGGCTTCGATCAGCAACTCGGGCCGCTTCTTGTAGTGCAGCCGCGAGAGGAAGAGCACGATGGGCTGCTCGGGGGCGAGGCCGTAGCGCTGGCGTAATTCTCGCCGTGCCGCCGGAATCGGGCTCCCCGGCTCGACGCCGAGGGGTAGCACCAGGGTGGGTGCGGTAATGCCAAAGCGCCGCACATCCTCCGCCTCCCCGGCGGTGGTGCAGTGGACAGCGGCCGCGCGGTTCAAGTTGCGGCCCTCGATCAGAGCACTGTAAAACTGCTTCTTGCGGCGGCTCTGGGCTAGGGCCCAGGGGGAAAGTTGGCCCATGGCCCGCACGGTGTAGGGGATGCCTTGCCAGCGGGCGATCGCCCCGGCGCAGGTGGGCCCGTAGGAAAACAGGTAGTGGTGGTCGAGGACCGCGTAGCGGCGCAAGTTGCGCCAGAGCCAGCGGGTCCAAGGGGCTGAGAAGAGGAAACAGCGATCGCCCCCCAGGGCCGGCCCCGGGCGATCGCCGCCGAAGCGGGGAAAGAACCAGACGGGGACGCCTTGGTAGTCGGTCAACTGCTGGAGCGGTACGTCCAGGACCGTGGCCCCGTTGTCGTTGGTGGTCGCGATCTCCACCTCGACATCCTGCTCCCGGAGCGATCGCGCTAGGTTCAGCACCACCTGGGTCGGCCCACCCCGCACGGCGGCCACGGAGGGGATCACATGAAGAATTTTCACAAGCTCCAATTCACAGGCTCCAATTCACAGGCTCAAATCGTTGCCAACAACTCAGCCAGGGTTCGCGTAAAGCGGGCAAAACCGTAAGTCTCCCTGACTCTAGCGCGCAACTGCTGCGGTTGGTAGAGCAGGGGGTTGGGGTAGGAGCCCTGGAGAATGGCGACCAGGGTGCTCGCGATCGCCCCGACCTCCCCCGGGTCCACCAAGGCCCCCAATTCCCCCTGACAGAGGGCATCCAGGGCCCCGTCCTGATTGCCCCCCAGCACTGGCTTGCCGCAGGCCAGGGCTTCCAAGTAGACGATGCCGAAGCCCTCGCCGCGACTGGGCATAGCAAAGACATCACAGAGGTTGTAATAATCAGGCAGTTCGTCGTCGGGGACGAAGCCCGCCAGGGTGACGGCCTCGGCCAAACCCAGATCCGCAATCAGGGCCTCCAGGCGGGGGCGATCGCTTCCCTGACCGACGATCACATAGCGCACCGTCGGCACCTGGGCGCGAATCAGCGGCAGGGCTCGCAGGATCTGGTCATAGCCTTTGTAGGGCTGGCTGGCGTCCAAACGAGCCACGGTCAAGATCACCGGTTGCTCCGGGCGCAACTGGTGGCGGTGCAGGAGATGGGGCGGCTTCGGGCCTGGCTGGAAGCGCTCGGCGGCGAAGGTGTTGGGCAGAATTACCACCTGCTGGGGTCGGAGGGCCTGCTCGGCTAGGAGGCGATCGCGAGTGTAGCCGCTGACCGCCACCACCCGTTGGGCTCGCTGGAGCGCCTGGCGCAAATCAGCCCGCTGGAGGTTCCAAACCTCCACCCCATGAGCGACCACCCAGTAGGGAATACCCAGCCAGCGCTGCAACTGCGCGGCCACGACAGCAAAGTGAACATGGGTGGTGATGATCAAGTCGGGTCGCTCCAGCAGACCCCAGGCTACCAGTTGCGCCGCAAACAGGGGCGTTCGCCAACGGCGGGGAATCCGGCCGCTGCCGTGAAAGGAGGTCTGGGGGAGGCAGGCAGGCGTCGGCGGCGCGGCGCGATCGTGCTTCAGCAAGACACGATAACGGGCCTGGGGCAGAATTCCCTGCAAAGCAGCGAGGAGGAAGAGGGAGTAGACCTGGATACCGCCTTTGAACTCAAAGATATTGGGACACCAGAGATGAAGGCAGCGGGGTGAAGAGGGGATCATGGGCCGGGCGATCGCGCAAACAATGGGCAGGGCCTCTCGGTTTGTAGCCCTCGGGTGCATCCCACTTTAGCGTTACGGTTGCCCCCAGCCCCCTGCTCTCCAGATTAGCAGCAGGGGCAACCGCAGTTGCGCCCTCAGAACTTGGGAACCGGGTTACGGAGGGCCCCCAGCTGCCATGCGGGCGATGCATCCAGGGGACCAGCCTCCCCCGCCAAGCTCCTCGAACCGGGATCGCCTCGGGCCAGAGAAAATTGGGGGCGAGGCCGCGAGACTACCAGGAATCGGGCATAATTGAGGGGAAATTCGGATGGTGGCGCGACGGCTGTTGCCCACCCCTTCACAATCCTGTCGAGGAATTGGTGGCTGAGGAGAGCGCTCATGGCTGACGAACGCACCCTACAATTATCCCTCGCTGACCCCGAGCCTGAACCGGGGTTGGCTTCACCGCCTTGGGCGGTAGAGGCGGCGGCGGACGCCTTGATGGATGACTTGTTCAGTGACATTGACCGCATTCTAGACGGGGGCAGCCACCTGCCAACGGCGATCGCCGAACTGAGGACCTCCCCAGCAGTCCCAACGGTGTTGACCCCACCGCCCACGGCTCCCGGGGCAGCGCCGGCCAGTCCGGCCAGCCCAACTCCCCCTGGCAGCGCGACACCAAAGCCCCGCCCGGCCGCGTCGAAATCGGCAGCTCAGCGGCGCTGGAACTGGCGACAGCACACGGACCAAATTTTCTTCGCCTGCGCCTGTTTAGCCCTGGTCGGTGTTACGACCAGTCTCGCTCTCCAGCAGCGCCTTCCCTGGCAGCGTCAGTTGCCAGGAGCGTCTCCGGATCTGGGCACGGCTCGGCCTTTGACGGGAGAAGACACCAGCTTTATTGGTTACATGCTGCGATCGCTCCAAGCGATCGAGCGCCAAGGCAGCCCAGAGCTAGCCCAGGCGGGCAGTTCAGAATCACCCGTCGCCAGCCAACTGCCCGTAGCACCCAACTCAGGCTCCCAAACGATCGAGCGAGTCTACATCCCCGTCTATCCGCCCGTGGCTCCCGGTGCGGCGGCCACGGTGGTTCCCCCAGCTGGTCGTCCCAGTCTCGCCTCTCCCCCAGCCCCGGCAGCGTCGCCAGTCCCGGCGGCTCCGACGAGCCCGACAGCGACGGCCCCCTCCCCCCGCGAGGCTCCGGCTGCCGCTCGCTCCCCCTTGCCGGCGAACGGTTTCCAAGCGGCGCTACCGCAACTATCGCCCCTGCCCACGCTGCCAGCGTTGCCGACCTTGGAGGCATCCCCCGAGGAGCGCACGGAGGGCCGCACTGAGACGACAGGAACCTATAAGCTAGTCGGTCTGCTGGAGTCGGGCGATCGCTCGGCGGCCCTGTTTGAGATCAACGGCACCACCCAGCGGGTCAGCGTCGATGAGGAAATCGGCGGCACCGGCTGGCGCTTAGTGGCAGCCGCCAATCAGGTCGCCATTATCGAGCGGCGCGGCGAAACACGCTCCCTCTACGTCGGTCAGCGCTTCTAAGGGCCGGGGGTGCTAGCGTAGATAGAGCGATCTGCACCCTCAAGAGACCATGGGCCTACTCGACGACCTCAACGAATTTCTCGAAGCACGCCTAGATGAGTTCCTCCAGGCTAATCCTCAGCTTGAGTTACAGGCCCTGGAAGAGCAACTCCGCGAACAGGCGGCGGATACCCGTCGCCTACTCTTGGACCTAGAGAAGCAAGAGCAGCAGCTCCAAAACCAGATCCTTACCCTGGCCCAAGACATTAAGCTCTGGCATCAGCGCATCACCAAGGCCGAGGCAGCGGGACGGCGGGATCTCGCCCAGGCTGCCCAAGAGCGAGAAGCCGGTCTCCTGCGCGAGGGCAATCAACGCTGGGGGCAACTAGCCGGCGCAAAGCAGCGGCTCGCCCAGGTCCGAGAACTCTCGGCCCAAATCGAGCAGCGCCAGCAGGAAGTCCGAGCCCAAGCCCAAGCAGCCCGCGCGCAGCAGGCAGCGTCAACGGCCTCCGCAACGTCGCCCCCCCCATCTCCCCACTCCACTTGGTCTGCCCACCAGACTCAGAGCCGTTACCCAGGCGGAGCCGATCCCCTCGAAGATCAATTTCAGCAGTGGGAAATGGATGCGGAGATCGCAGCCATGAAGCGAGAGTTGGGCTGCGACTAGGGAGCAATTTCAGGGTCGCGCTCCTGGGTTCCAGGGAGCGGTAGCGGCGGCGCGTCGGTCTCTGACCGCAGCAGGCTGAGCCAACCACGGGGGAAGCTGTCAAGGTTAGAAGCGATCGCTAGCAAGCAGCCAGCCGCGATCGCCACCGGTAGCGGCAGCACCACCTGCCGGAACCACTGAAACAGTTCCACGGCGGCGAACAAGACCACAAAACTAACGAGCCAAACCTGCATAAGCTTCTGTGCTCGGAGCGCGTCTAGCATCCATGAAGACTCTCTGCCCTACCCAGGGAGCAGGCCTCCGCCCGCCTGCAAGCGTCTAGCTCCTGACTGCCTGACCCATCTTAGCGGCCTGGGTTGAGCCTAGCGTTATTTTCTCCGGGACGCTCCGCGAACACAAAGCGCCGCCTCAGAAAAGACCCCAACCGCAGCCAGGAGCGCGCTGAATTGCCTGAGCCAACCCACAAATTTCAAGGGTTCCAGGCCTTATGTCAGTCAATCAAGCCCAGCTCCGGCGGACCCAAGCCCTGAACCCAGCGAGCACAAACTCCCGGAGAGCTGGCTGGGAGCCAGCCCCGGAGCCCTAAACCTGAGCCGTCACCTTGGACTCTTCCTTGACCACCTTACGGATGCGTTGATAGACCTCCCGCATTTTCAAGCCCACCAGAACTTGAAACAGACCAGTGCCATTATCAGAGCCAGGATAATCCTTGTGCTGCAACAGCAACTCCGTCATCTCCCCATAGTGGCGCGTCGAGGTATTGCTCAGGTGACTCTCAACATAGATCATCTCCTCGAGATTGTCGAACTTACCATCGACCTCCAGGACAGAAACCTCATGACCCATAAACGAATCTGGCCCGTAGTACATCTTGAGGCCCGGATAGTTACACGTCAACTTCCGCCCACAGGGTCGCCAATCAATGGTTGAACCTTCATCGAAAAGATACACTGGTTCAAAGTTGGGGATGCCTTCTTTCTGAACCAGTCGAACTCGCAGATACTTGCTTTCCTTATCGTCAATCAACTGAGTCGGCAGTACCTGAATCACCACATCGGCAAACTCTTTCTGAGGCTCAATGTAGGCGCTAAAATCCGGCTTCCGGGCATTGATCGACGCCAGCACATCTTCATAGGTGTGGCCCCGCTCAGCCATGTCGCGCTGAATCTTCCAGTTGATCTTGACCTCATCGCCGATGTCCAGGTAAACCCCGAAATCCACCAACTCGCGCACCCGCTCGTCAAAGAGGGGATGAAGCCCCTCAATCACGATCACCTCATTCGGGATAATGCGCTCCGGCGGATCGATTTCTCCCGTTTCATGGTTGTAAATCGGCTTGTCGATCACTTGACCCCGCTTCAGCGCTGCCACCTGCTCATACATCAGGTCGAAATTATTCGCCTTAGGGTTCAGCGCGGTTACGCCCGCCGCCTTTCTGCCTTTACGATCCAAGCTGTGGTAGTCATCTAGACAGATGACGGTCATAAACTCTTTGCCAAACAAGTCCGTCAATCGCCGCAAAAACGTTGACTTCCCGCAGCCCGAGTCACCCGCAACCGCAATCAAGATGCGATCAGATTGTGCCACCATAACGTCCCTCTAATGCAAAACCGCTTTTCATAAAAATCACTTCAGTCCTAACCCCGAGGAGCCAGAACCGGATTGGGCCCCGCTAGCCACAGATAGCAGCCGTCGATGTGATGGGTTGCACCTCAGCGTAGCTTGCCAATCCCCACTCCAATAGCAGCCCGACAGTACGGGGCAGTGAAGGCAGACTGAGTATTTATACCGGAGACCTGTACAGATTTTACCAGAATGGATTGTCTACTACAAGCTGAGTCGCCGCATCGGAGTGGACGAAACTTTACGCGGGATGTTGATACTCCTTCGCTCAGCCTTCACCCCAACCCCTCCCCCAAGTTGAGAGAGGTGCTTCTAACTCCCCTTCTCCCAAAGCTGGGAGAAGGGGCCGGGGGATGAGGGCCCCGTAACGCTGTTCGCACTAGCGTCGCGTAGCGATAGGAGGCTACACTCTGCTCTTGAGCAATCGCTCAAAATTCAGGGAAGCCGCGCTTTTTTTCGTTCACCCCGCCGCATCGTCGCCGAAGTTGAGCCCAGTACTTATGCTAAGGTAGCGCGGACCTTTTGGCTAAAGAAAAAATAAAATTGATGCCAGGTTTACAGCCAGCTGCTCAACTTGTCGCTACCCTAGAGCAGGGCTGTCGGAGGGAACGCCGGGGGCCTTCCCTGGGAGTCTCGGTTCTGAGCGCAGGTCACGTCAGGCTCAATGATAGGCTGGAATTTACGCATAGCTCCTAACGGCTCCCGCACCGCGTCACTGACTGGAGCGCGAGCCAGATTGTGAGCGTGCCCAAGATTCAGTTCTCAGTTGAGATGGGAGACTCATAAGCGCATGTATTTGTCGAACGCCAAGTCTAGTGGGAGTACCGCCTACGGCAGCCGCCTGTACGTCTACGAGGTGGTGGGCCTGCGGCAGAATGAACAGGCAGACAGCCTCGATTATCCCCTGCGGCGCAGTGGCAGCACCTTTGTCACTGTGCCCTACAATCGCATGAACGAAGAGATGCGGCGCATCGCGCGACTGGGTGGCAAGATTGTCAAGATTGCTCCGCTCAACGGCTTGGCTCAGCCCTCTGCCGTCGTGCCGTCGCCTGCGCCTGTGAAGATGGAGCAACCGGAGAATCAAGCTATGACACAAGCGAAGTCCCACGCCCAAGAGATTCCAGTCAACATTTACAAACCCAAAAGTCCCTTCGTCGGGAAATGCCTGGAAAATCGCGAACTGGTGCGCGAGGGCGGTAGCGGTACGGTCCGCCACCTCACCTTCGACCTGTCCGGGGGCGATCTGCGCTACCTCGAGGGTCAGAGTATCGGTATTATCCCCCCGGGGACGGATGAAAAAGGCAAGCCCCACAAGCTCCGCTTGTATTCGATTGCCTCGACGCGCCACGGCGATCGCGGCGATGATGCCACGGTGTCGCTCTGTGTGCGCCAGCTCGAGTACCAGCACCCGGAAACGGGGGAAACCGTCTATGGCGTCTGCTCCACCCACCTGTGCAATCTGGCGGAGGGGGCTGATGTCAGCATCACCGGCCCGGTCGGCAAGGAGATGCTCCTTCCCAGTGACGAAGCTGCCACCGTCGTTATGCTGGCTACGGGGACTGGCATTGCGCCGTTCCGAGCTTTCCTCGAACGGATGTTCGAGGCTCGGGAACGCAACCTCAATCCTGACTACCAGTTCAAGGGGCTCGCGTGGCTGATCTTTGGGATTCCCTACACAGCGAACATTCTCTACAAAGAGGACCTAGAGCGCATGGCGGCGGAGTATCCGGAGAACTTCCGCCTGACCTATGCAATCAGCCGCGAGCAACAGAATGCGGAGGGCGGCAAGATGTACGTCCAGAGCCGGGTCAGTGAGTATGCAGATGAGTTGTTCGAGCTGATGCGGAAGCCCAATACCCACGTCTATATGTGTGGTCTCAAGGGGATGGAGCCGCCGATCTCGGAAACCTTCACCCAGGAAGCGGAGAAGCGGGGCCTCAATTGGGATGAGTTCCGCAAGCAGATGAAGAAGGAAGAGCGCTGGCACGTTGAAGTCTACTAGCGGCTCGTTCGGGTTTGGTCGGGGCAGCCTTGATGATCTGCCCCGATTTTTGTGGCTAGTGAACTCATAAAAATCCCCAGCTTGGGAATCAAGCTGGGGCTCCTAGGAACTAGGAGGAAACAATGAGTGTTGTGTGAGGCAACGAGGGGTAAGCCTTGGCATGACGAGGCTAGCCTAGGGGCGCATTTCCCGACTTGGGGGGTGCTGAACTCCGATTGCTTCCTCTCTATTCTGCTGACTGCAATGGCTCGAAGGGTTGATTTTAGTCCGGGAAACTTGTGAGGCCGATCCGGTGGCGGCTGTGATCCTCGCAGGGATGCGATCGCGATCGGGAAAGGGACGGGCGGAGGTGATAACGGCAGCCCCCTCTGCAAGCAGGCGCTGCGCGTCTACATCTCCCAGCTTTGGGAGCAGGGACTGGGGAACGAGGGCCGCCGTACAGCTTGTTCAGCCATCGCCTAAGACGGGCCCTCACCCTAAATTCCTCTCCCTGGGAGAGGGACTTTGAGATCGTTTGGTATGATTCGTCAAAGGGCTGTAACGCAAAGGCTACAACGTTTGTTCTGCCAGGGTTGCAACGGACTTTGCCAACCCACTCCGAGGCGGGTGCTGGGTTGTCTAGAATTGAAGCGGGTCTGCCCTGGGCTTGGCCTGCGATCTGTATCTGGCCTTGTCACCATGCTTTCTCCCTGGCGACGTTTGCAACTCCTGCTCTATTTCGTCCCGATTGCGGGGCTAGGGCCGGCGGCCTGGACCTTGCTGCGGCGGACGGGGAGCCGGGAGCAACAGCGGGCCAGTCGGTTGGCGATCGCCACGGCGCTCCTCTGGCTGCTGGCCTACAGCTTGTTAAGCACTGGTGCAGCCCACACCAGCGGGATCTGGCACATCCGCCTGCTCCTGCTCGATACCTTTGCGGCCTCGAGCTACTTCCTCGCTTGCTTAGTATTGATGGCTCAGGTTTGGCGGCGACAGTCAGCCTCCTTGCCGGGGGTCAGTGCGGTGGCGGCGGGTCGCTGGCGGCCGCGATCGCCGAAGTCGTGATCCCTGGCTTCAGGGCAACCGTAACGCAGTGGTTCCCTCGTTTGACCGGGCTGTTGTGTTCCCAGGGGCTTGCCCGGGGCGGGGTCTCTGCTGCCGTTACCCGTCAACGTCGAGCCTCGCACCACCCACGGCGGCCCTGGGAGGCAGCGACCCCTCGAGAGACCTAAGCCGTTGGAGAGAGGCGGGAGCGGTTTGCGGCGGGGAAGTCCTGACAGAGGAGGGAGGTTGGCATCGGGCTAGTTGTGGTCTAATGGTTAGAGAAGTCAGTTTCAATCATTTTATGCAACGCACTGCGCTCGTCGATCCGGTCAAAGCTTATCTTCAGGCCATCGGCAGAACGCCTCTCCTGACACGCCAGCAGGAAATTGACCTCGCGCACCAAGTGCAGGCGATGCTGCCCCTACGCACCAAGGACGCAACAGAGTCCCTCACAGCCGCAGAGACCGCTACGGTAGAGCGGGGCCAGCGGGCTCGTCAGCGCATGGCCGCCGCAAACCTGCGCCTCGTCGTCTCCATTGCCAAGCGGTATCAAAATCGGGGCTTGCCGCTTCTGGATTTGATCCAAGAGGGCAGCCTGGGCCTGTTCCGGGCGATCGAGAAGTTTGACCCGGAGCGCGGATACAAGTTCTCAACCTATGCGTACTGGTGGATTCGTCAGGCTATGACGCGATCGCTCGCTGAGCAGAGTCGGGTGATTCGTCTACCCCTCCACATTACGGAAACCCTCCATAAAATCAAACAGGCGACTCGGGAACTGGCCCTGGCCCTGGAGCGACCGCCCACGGAGGCAGAGCTGGCAACTCAGCTGAAGCTGACCCCCGAGCGACTCCGGGAGATCCGCCGCGCCGCCCACCGCACCCAGTTGCGGAGCTTAGATGCCCAACTGCGAGGGGATGACTCGACGACCTTAGGGGAATTGCTTGCGGCTGATGCGCCGTTGCCCGCTGATTTTGCCGCTCGGGAAGAACTGCGTTCACAAGTGGCCCACCTGCTGGAGTCGCTGCCAGAGCGCCAACGGGAGATTCTCCAACTACGCTTTGGGTTTGACACGGGTTACAGTCTTAGCTTTAAGGAAATCGGCCGCCAATGCGGCATGAGCCACGAGCGAGTCCGGCAACTGCAAAAGCAGGCCTTGCGCTCGTTGCGGCGTCAAGCGCCCCACCTGCGAGCCCTTGCGGTGGGTTAGAGCCGAGCCTTGCGGCCTGGGCCCTCACTCCCAGCCCCGCTTCCTAAAATGGGTGCGAGGGAGGCCGGGCAAGCTGTCTGGCTCTCCTGCTCCGGTCCGGGAGCCGAGGTTGGGGGATGGAGAGCAAGCCCTGTTTGCCAGGGTTTCAGGCCTTATCGGGACTTACTTAATGGTGAGGGCGTAGTCTGTTCCGCAGGAGCGTCGCTCTGTCGGAGTGGGCTGCTCCCGGAACGAGGGGCCGGTAGTGAACGTCCTCAAGTTTGTCAATCACTCGCAAGTTAGGGGTTGACAGATGGGGCAAAGATTTGTAACGTGAGTTACAGAGACTCTGATCGTTCATCCCAAGGTCTAGGTCCCGTGAGGGCATTCCTGGGACGGAAGTAGGGAAACCGAAGGAACGCATCCTATACAACTACTGTGTTCTGAGAGGTTGGTGGCATGGTTGCGCCCTTTGCAATTAGCGTAGCGATCGCCTCCCTAGCTCTGGTTCTCAACTTGAATGCGAAGGAAGAGATTGTCAAGGTGGCTACAGCGTCAGTAGCCCTAGTTTGTGTCCTCTTAAGCTTGTTCTTCGCCCCCCTGTTGTTGAAGGTGCTAGCGGTAGCGATCTCGTTCCTGGGTGGCAAGTCTCATTTGTTCCCCGACTGGTAATACTAATTTGAACCGCGTGTGAGCATTCCGAGCCCTGAACCTCAGAGCCCGGAATGTTGCCTTGAGCAGACACAGCCTCGTCAGGATCAGTCCTTGTGGCTTTCCCGGAAGAGTCTCGCAGCCGTCACAGCAACGCTTGAATATCCTGAGCGATCGCCTCGGGTTTTGTCATCGGCGGGTAGCGCTTCACCACTTCACCATCTCGATTTACCAGGAATTTGGTGAAGTTCCACTTGATCCCCTTCGTGCCCAAAATTCCCGGGGCCGCTTGGGTCAAGTATTGGTACAGAGGGTGGGCATTTTTGCCATTCACCTCGATCTTTTCAAATAGTGGGAATGACACACCAAAGCGGGCTTCACAAAAGGACTTGATTTGCTGCGAGTTGCCCGGTTCCTGTTGCCCAAATTGATTGCAGGGGAAGCCGAGCACGCTCAACCCTTGGCCCGCGTACTGCTCATAGAGGGCCTGAAGTCCCTGGTATTGCGGCGTAAAACCGCACTGGCTGGCCGTATTCACCACCAGCAACACCTTGCCCTTGTAGGTCTCCAAGGCTACCGGCTTACCCTCCAGGGTTGTCACCGTCAGGTCATAAATCGAGGTCGGAGTTGCAGTTGCCATTGGTTCAACGTCTCCTGATTCATCAGGCGTGCAGGGAATTAGGGCGGTTCGGTTGGCGGGGTATCTCACTTTGGAGACTCCCCTTCGCCCTACTTGGGAGAAGGGGCCGGGGGATGTAGACGCGCAGCGGCTTCTCGCAGAGTGGGCCAACTTGCCTAACTGAGATGCACCCAGTTGGCGCAGCCCGCATCGGTCTCCCGATTCATGCTCTGCCGCACCGACCGAGGGCAAAATCGGACGCTACTTCAGCGCCGCCACCAGCGTAGAGAACCCGAGCCGTTCGTCCCCGGAGAAAGTCTAGATCGGGGTAGGCGGACGGGCTGGCTCTGAGCCTGGCATAGTCGGCGGCGGTGAGGGGGATTTGATACTCATCTAAAGCATCGTTGCCCCCGTCGAAGTTAGGGCATTCATACAACAAACTGTACCACAGTTGACCACAGGCCTGGCACTGGAGCACGGCTTCGCAGGCTCCCGGTTCATAGATGACGGGATGGAGGCTGCGACAGGACTGGCACAAGCATTCACGGGTCGTCATGATCACGGCTTCAGCGGGCGGCTGCCTGCGGATGGCCGTCTCGGTCTAGCGTGGTGGTGGGGGCGGGGGCTGGCAGGAGGGCGGGCGATCGCCGTTGTTCCAGCCATTGTTGCAAAATAATGGTTGCCGCCTCGCGGTCGATCGCGCCTTTGTTGCGGCGGCGATCGCGGCGGCTGAGTTGCAGGTTTTCCTTGGCCTCTTGGGACGTAAAGCGTTCGTCTACATAGGCCACGGGCAGCTCTAGGGCCGCCCGGAGTCGGTTGGCAAACTTTTGCACCTGCTGGGCTTGGAAGCCCAACTCCCCCGCCAAGGTGTAGGGCAGGCCCACCACCAGGATCTCGGCCTGCCGTTCCTGCACCCAGTAACGCAGTTGGGCCACATCTTGGTCAAAGGAGCGGCGCTGGATGGTGGTCAGGCCCGTGGCCACCAGGCCCAGGCCGTCGCAGCCCGCGACCCCAATGCGCCGCTGGCCGACATCCAGACCGAGGGCAGCCACGCGGGTCATGGTTGGTGCTCCGGCGGGCGATCGCGCTCGGGGGCTTCGGGCGACTCCGAGCGCCACCAGGCGAAGCGGCTGGGCACAGGGGTTCGAGCCGGCTGCAAGCCTTGCAAAACATCCGAGAGTTGCAGGCGGCCCTCGAGGGGGCGTGCTTCCCGGAGCTTGTGCCAGACCGAGCGGGACATCAGCAGGGCCTGCTGATCCCGTTCGGCGCCGATTTGCTCAAAGTACTCTTCCCGCTCGGGCTGGTAGTCCGCCGAGACAATGGCAAGGGGGCGATCGCTCGCCGCCTGTTGCGCCACCTGGGCCATGTGGACCAGGAGTTCTGGGTAGAGCCAGGTATAGGCCGGATGCACCGTCAGTTCGGCCTGGTGAGCAGCGGCCTCCGTATCCCCCGCGAGGGTGAGCTGGAACGAGCCGATGGCGGCCTTCCGTTGCGGCTCAAAGACATAGGCACTCACGGTATTGGCTTGCTGCAACCAGCGTTGCACCCAACTGACAGCACCGTGCCAGAGCGGGCGCTTAAAATCATCGCTGTGGCGGTCAAAGACTTGGCGCAGCAAGGGCGGCATGGCCACCGTGTCCAATTGGTAGAGCAATTGGGCGTCGGCGTTGCTGACCGGCAGCAGGTTGGGCAGGCGAGGCTGCCGTTGGGCCAAGAGCGCTAGTTGGGCCGGGGCGATCGCCCAGTAGGTGAGCTGGGCCAGGGGCTGGAACCCCGTTTGCCGGTAGAGGGCGAGGCTGTCGGAGTCGTGAATATCCACCTCGAGAATCCAGGTGCGAGCCTCCCAGATCACTTCAAAGCAGTGGCGCAGTAACTGGCCCCCCACATCCCGCAGGCCGGGAGCGGGGCTCGCGGCCAACGCGCGATCAATCCGCCAGGTACTGCGGGCGGCATTAAAGGGGGATACTTGAATCACGCCCCGCAGTTCCCCCGCCTGTTCGGCCACGTAAAAATCGACATTGTGGCGGAGCTGGGGAAACAGGCGCAGAAGCTTCAGCAGCCCGTACCAGCGCTGAAACTGCTCTAGCTTGTGGGCGAGGCTGGGCTCACCGCCGGGGATCTCGCAACGGGGCGATCGCGCCGCCAGCGCCTCGATCGCTTCCACGTCGCGCAGTTGCAGGCAGCGAATTTCGAGACGGTCAGAATGGGTCATGGTGACGAGGGCGAGCAGGCTGTCAGCTCTGGGAGCGAGGGCGGGGCCGCCACTCCTTCTCAGGGCTGCTGCTGCCATTCTAGCGGATTCAGGCCGAGCCTCCGAGGGGAGTCGGGCGGCTCTAGGGGCTGGCAACTTGGGGACTGGGGTACAAACAATTTATGTAGAGATGTAAACTATTTCTTTAAGAATGGTTTAGTCTCTAGGCTACGGTTGACGGCACGCCACGCTGGGCTGAGATTGGCAGCAGCCCGCTGTGTCGCTCCGGGTTTGGCATCGCAACTCAGAACTTTCGCGAGGATGTTGGTTTGATGAAACACCTAGCTACGGTCGAGCGCTCCCTGCTCATCGGTCACGCTGTCTCCATGCTCTTTGGCCTAGCTGGCCTGCTGATTGTGCTGCCCCATGCAGAATGGGTGGTCCAGCTCTCAGCCTTGGGTCAGTACATCTTTCAATGGTCCATGGCGGGCGGTGGCGTGGTCTACATGCTCCTAGGCACGGCCGCTGTGGCGGTCTATGCCTATCGCGTGCTGGGGACGCGCCGCTGGCTCAGCTTCATGGTCCCGGCTATCCTGCTCTCCCTCGGCAGCGAGCTCCTAGGAACCAGTACCGGCTTTCCCTTTGGGCACTATCGCTATCTCTCAGGCCTGGGCTACAAGATCGCCGGTCTCGTCCCCTTCACGATTCCCCTCTCCTGGTTCTACCTGGGCTGTGCGGCCTACCTCCTCGCCCGTGTCGGCTTGGAGCGCTTCGGCTGGCCCCGCTGGCTGCACTTGAGCCTAGCGATCGCCTTCGGCTCCGTGCTGCTGACCTCCTGGGACTTTGTGCTCGACCCGGCCATGAGTCAAACCCTGATGCCCTTTTGGCTTTGGGAACAGCCGGGGGCCTTTTTCGGGATGCCGTACCAGAACTTCGTCGGCTGGTTGGGGACGGGTATCGTGTTCATGACGGTGGCAACCCTGCTCTGGCCGCGTCAACCGCTGCACCTGTCGCGAGAGCAGATGCTGTTTCCCCTGGCGATTTACCTGAGTAACCTAGCCTTTGCCACGGTGATGAGCTTGGCCTTTGGCTTCTGGGTTCCGGTGGTGCTGGGCTTGATCGTCGGCGTGGTTCCGGCGATCGCCTTTTATGCCAGCGCCCGTCCCCAAGCAATGCTCCTCGAGAGCCAGCTCCAGGGTAGCGTCGGTCAGCCCACCTCAGAAACCTCGCCTGTTCCCGTCGCCTCCACAAAGTGAGGTCCTTGGTATTAGTGTCAACTTTTTGGACCAACGCGATCGCGAGCTGGCTGCTCCTATTGCTGACCCCCGCCGCCCTGATCCTGTTGGCTCGCCTGCTGCGGGGGGCGCGCCGTCTGCCCCCGGTAGCTCCCCAAGCTGCCTACCCCGACCGCCTAGGCCAGGTCAGCGTCGTCGTGCCGACCTTGAACGAAGTGGAGCGTATCGATCCCTGCTTAGCAGGCTTGAGCCGCCAAGGCTATGCCCTACGGGAGGCCCTGATTGTCGATAGCAACTCCCAGGATGGCACGCGCGATCGCGTCAAAGCCGCCCAGAGCCGTGATCCCCGCCTGCGCCTCGTCACCGACGATCCCCTACCCCCCGGCTGGGTCGGCCGTCCCTGGGCCCTGCACACGGGGTTTCTCCACAGTTCTCCCCAGAGTGAGTGGATTCTGGGCCTGGATGCTGACACCCAGCCCCAACCCGGCCTCCTGGCTGGAATCCTGGCGGCAGCCGAGGACTATGGCTATGACCTCCTCTCCCTATCGCCGCAATTTATTCTCAAAACTCCGGGGGAGTGGTGGCTCCAACCAGCCCTGCTGATGACCCTGCTCTACCGCTTCGAGGCTAGCGGTCGGGAGGCCCCGCTACCGGAGCGAGTGATGGCCAATGGCCAGTGCTTCCTCTGCCGCCGGGCCGTGCTGGCGGCCTTGGACGGCTACACCGCCGCCCGCCGTTCCTTTTGCGATGACGTGACCCTGGCTCGCTATGCGGCCGCCCAGGGCTACCGGGTAGGGTTTCTGGATGGGCGGCGGGTCGTGAAGGTGCGGATGTACGAGGGAGCGTGGGAAACCTGGCGCGAGTGGGGGCGATCGCTGGACCTCAAGGACGCCTCGCCCCGAGGTCAAGTCTGGGGCGATCTTTGGCTGTTGACCAGTGTGCAGGGGCTGCCCTTACCCCTGGGCTTGGCGGGCTTGGCAGTCTCGGTCGCCGGTCAGGTCAGCCCGATGGTGCTTGGCCTCACGGGCCTCTGCGGGGCCTTGGTGGCGATCCGCTGGGCCTTGTTGTTGGCGATCGCCCCCAGCTATGACCGCAGCCAGTCCCAGGCCGGAGCTTGGCTATTTTGGCTGTCTCCCCTAGCCGATCCCTTGGCCGTGGCTCGCATTTGGCTTTCCTCCCGCCAGCGACCCCGCCAGTGGCGCGGCCGTCGCTACGAATAGCCCTCCCCACAACCGGGCCTCGCCAGCGCCCTAGCGAACAGCGCTGATCGCTGCTTGGGTCATCTGGGTGATCGCCTGATCCGTCGCTTTCGGCAAGGCGTAATAATTGCCCCCAGCCCGCTGGGCCAGCTCCTTGGCAAAGCCCGTGGAGACAAACTTATTCTCCGTATCAATGGCCAAGAGCTTGAAACCCGTCGCGCGGATGCGGCCGGCAATCTCCAGCAATTCGCCTTTGATGTCCGGCTTTTCTCCCTCCGGCGGGGGCTCCCCCAGGGAGCGAGCCAAGGGAATATTCCCCCGCCCATCAGTGATCGCCACCAGAACCACCTGCCCGATGTCCCCCGACTGTTGAGCATTCAGGCCCACCCGGACCGCCTGAGTCAGGCCGTGGGCGAGGGGGGAGCCGCCACCACAGGGGAGCTTCTCGAGGCGCGATCGCGCCAGCGTGATCGAGCGCGTCGGCGGCAACAGCACCTCAGCCCGCTCCCCCCGAAAGGGAATCAGGGCCACTTGGTCGCGATTTTCATAGGCCTCTGTCAGCAGTCGCAGCACCGCCCCCTTCGCCGCCTGCATCCGGTTCAGGGCCATCGACCCCGAAGCATCGACAATAAAAATAATCAGCGCCCCCGCCTTCCGGGCCAAGCGCTTCGCACGCAGATCCCCCGACTCCACCACCACCTTGCGATGGGGCTGACGCTCGCGGCGCGCCCGCTGGTAGGGAGCCGCCGCCCGCAGCGTGGCATCCACCGCCACCCGCTGCACCCGTCCCCGAGGCAACATCGGCTTGATGTAGCGGCCGCGATCATTGGAAAAAATCAAGTTCCGCGCCCCTGAATTGCCCTGGCGCTGGGCCATCTGGGCAAAGTAGAGCACGCTGGGGTCTAGGATCACGCCCTCGGAGTCGAAGATAAATTCCTCAGGAATCGCGTCCGGCTGCTCCTCGGGCTCGTCCGGCTCCCTATCTTCATCGTCCTCGTTGTCCTCAGCGTCCTCCTGCTGCTGCTCCGGCGGGGGGGGCGGCGGCGGCGGTTGCGGCTCCTCCTCCGGGGGCGGAATCTGAGTCGAGCGCGGCACGATCGCCAACTCCACAGCCCGGCGCAAGTCATCCGCCAGAATTTCTTCCCGACCTTCCAAGGCTGCCGCCGCTTTCGCCACCCGCACCGCAAAGAGTTCCGCCCGATGACCCTCAACACCGCCCCGGAGCGCTTCTGTCACCAGATATTCCACCTGCTCCGGGGTGATCTGTACTTCCCGCAGCCACTCACGGGCAAGGATGATGTCGGTTTTCAGAGCCTCCAGTTCCTCGCTGTATTGAGCGATGAAAGCCTCAGGAGAACTAGCATAATCCACAACCCGCTCCACCGCTGCCACCCGCTGATCCAGGGAGAGCACTCCATCAGCCGAGAGCAGGATCGCGATACGGTCCAGCAGGTGCTGGCGCAGGGGCCCTTCCTCCGGGTTGTAGGTCGCGATCAGCACGGGCCGGCAGGGATGGACCATGCTCAGGCCCTCCCGTTCCACTAGATTGATTCCCTCGGTCAGCACGCTGAGCAGTTGGTTGGCGATTTGATCATCTAGCAGATTGATCTCGTCGATGTAGAGCACGCCGCGATGGGCCCGGGCCAGGAGGCCCGGTTGAAACACCGGCTCCCCGCGTTGGACAGATTGCTCCACATCGACGGCCCCCAGCAGCCGATCCTCCGTGACACCGAGGGGCACTTGCACAAAGGGAGCGGGAATAACGGCCGTCGCGTCCTGATCCAGGCTCCGGGCGAGATCCGGGAAGCGGGCTGCTTCCTCGGGGGCGAGGTTGTAGGGAGAGCCCGCGAGCACCTCAATGGGTGGCAGGAGGGTGTGCAGCGCCCGAGCCATGACCGATTTTGCGGTGCCGCGCCGACCGGCGATCGCCACGCCCCCCAAGCCCGGGTCCACCGCCGCCAGCAGCAGCGCCAGCTTGATCGCAGCTTGGCCGACGATCGCAGTCAGCGGGAAATTGGCAGGAGCCGGCAGAGAAAGCGGTGGCATACACGAGGGCGAAAGGCGGGCGGGCGGCGGAGCCGCAACTATCTACCTTAACGCGAGTCAGCAAGCTTGACCCACTCCCACCCCTAAAGGGAGTGAACGAAATTTTACGCGGGATGTTGGTACTCCTTAGCTAAGCCCTCACCCCAAGCCCTCTCCCAAGTTGGGAGAGGGGCTTCTAACTCCCCTTCTCCCAGCTTTGGGAGAAGGGGCCGGGGGGTGTAGACACGCAACGGCTTCTCTCAGAAGGGGCTCGGTAACGTAACGCTGTCCCCTACAGAGTTTGAGAATTGGACCCGACAGGCTGTTGGCCTGGTTTTCTAGGGTCTGGCGGGGCAGGGAATCGCTCAGCGAGGCGGCTGCCTGGGTTGTAGATTGAACGCTGGGGCCCGTAAAGTAGGGAGGGGCCTATAGGTAGTGCTGACGGCGCTGCTCCTGGCGCTGAGGCACCATATCTGGGGTTGATTTTAGAGACAATCCCTCCATACACCACATCTAGTGTTAGCATGAGTTTCGACACGCTAGATGTAGTGCAGGAGGTCGTGTGACGTACCTACAGGAATGGGCGGCGAGTGCTGTTGATCCCCAGCTGACGCGCCTCAATGTGAGGGAACTGGCGGGCGATCGCGTCTACGACTACCTCCTCTACGGGGAGGATGTCCCGCGCCGCAATGACGGCCGCCTGCGGGCGGGGTGGCTGGAGCGCTACACCCACGTCACCGAGGGGGGCTGGTGGTGTTCGGGGGTTGACCTGCTGAGTGGCGATGATGATGCCTGGGGATGCTTCAAGCCGGTGCAACCGCGCTGCCACCCCGATACCAGCAAAGTGATCAAGTACGAGCACCCGCCGAAAGTGGCAACGGGTCTGTTTGCGTTGCGGGTGACACTGCCGGTGTGGCAGCGCATTGCGGACCGCTACCACCAAGTCATTCCCCCCGAGGCCATTGATCCCCAGCGGCCTGATCGGGGCTTTTGGCGCTGGGTGCAGGAGCGCCCGGAGATCCCCATTTGCTTGACCGAAGGGGCGAAGAAGGCGGGAGCCCTGTTGAGCGCTGGCTATGTGGCGATCGCCCTCCCCGGCGTCAACAACGGCTACCGCACCCCCCGAGATGAGTTCGGCCACCGCAACGGCAAGTCCCACCTGATCCCGCCCCTGGCCGTCTTGGCGGTTCCGGACCGACCGTTTTACATCGCCTTTGACCAAGACAGCAAGCCCACCACGATCAAGGCCGTCAACGCCGCCATTCGCCACACCGGCTACTTGCTGGCCCAGCGGGGTTGTACCGTCAAGGTCGTCACCTGGCTGCCCACCCTGGGAAAGGGAGTGGATGACCTGATCGCTCAGCAGGGGGCTGCGGCCTTTGAGGCGGCCTACGAAGCCGCTAGCAGCCTCGACCTCTGGAAAGCTCAGACCCTAAACCAGCTCACCTACAGTCCCGATATTGAGATCCATGACCGTTACTTGCCGTCCCTGGCGATCCCTGACACCGTGCGGCTGATCGGGATCAAGTCCCCGAAAGGGACGGGCAAGACCCAATTTCTCGAAGGGGTGGTGCAACAGGCGATCGCCCGGGGGCAGTGGGTGCTGGTGATCGGCCACCGGATTCGCTTGGTGGAAGCCCTCTGCCAGCGCTTTGACCTCAGCTACATCAGCGATGTGCGCGAAGACCGCGATCGCCAGCAGCGGGGCTACGGTCTCTGCATCGACTCCCTCCACCCCAACTCCCAGGCCGCCTTTGAGGCCCGCGATTGGTCGAACGGCGTGGTGATCATCGATGAGGTCGAGCAGGTGCTCTGGCACGGGCTGAACTCAGGCACCTGTCGCAACCAGCGCGTCAGCGTCCTCAAGTCCCTCAAGTTGCTGTTGCAAAATGTCCTCGGCGGTTCCGGTCAGGTCTATGCCGCCGACGCCGATCTCAGCGACACCTCCCTAGACTATTTGCTCGCCCTCGCGGGGGTAGAGCAGCAACCCTATATCGTTGAAAACCGCTGGCAGCCCAACGCGGACCAGGCTTGGCAAGTCTATCACTACCCCGACAAGGCTCCCCAGCGGCTGCTGAGCGACCTAGAGCAACACATTGCGGCGGGCGGTCGCCCCTTCGTCTGTCTCTCGGCTCAGAAGCTGAAGAGTGAGTGGGGCACGCGGAACCTCGAATCGTACTTGAGCCAGCGCTTTCCGCAAGCGAAGATCCTCCGCATCGATTCCGAGTCCTTGGCTAATCCGACGCACCCAGCTCATGGCTGCATCACGCAGCTCAATGAGGTGCTAGGACAGTACGATGTCGTGTTGGCGAGCCCGTCCATTGAAACCGGGGTCAGCATTGACCTCCAGGGGCATTTCACCTCGGTCTGGGCGATCGCCCAGGGAGTGCAGTCGGAAAACTCCGTGCGCCAATCCCTGGGCCGCCTGCGGGAGCCCGTGCCGCGCTACATCTGGGTAGCCTCCCACGGCCTCAACAAGGTGGGCAACGGTGCGACCTCCATTCCAGCCCTGTTGAATTCGGGGCAACGGTTAACGCAACTCAACATCCGCCTCTTGCAGCAACTGGACGCCGACGCCCTGGATGATATCGACACGGGCTTTCAGGCCGAATCCCTGCTCTGCTGGGCCAAGTTTGCCGTCCGTACCAATGCCGCCATGGCCAACTACCGCGAGTCGATTCTGGCGGCCTTGGCGGCGGAAGGTCACTGCTTGCAAGCCGTGCCCGAGGCGCCCCCAGCGCCGGCCCTCCAGCCAGCGGAGGCCTCTCCGGCCGAGTTGGCTGCTGCTGTAGCGGCGGTGCGGGATGCGAATTATCAAGCCGAGTGCGAGGCGATCGCCAGCGCGGCCGACCTAACCCCGGCGCAATATCAAGTCCTGCGCCGCCAGTTGGTGAAGCTGGACAGTGAGCGGCGCAGTTGCCGTAAGTACCAGTTGTACCAGCGCTACGGGCTGCCCGTGACCCCAGCGCTGGTGGTGCAAGATGACCAGGGCTGGTATCAGCAGTTGCGGCTGCACTATTTCCTCACCGTGGGGCGATCGCGCCTGGCCGAGCGGGATGCGGCGATGGCGCGGCGGTTGCTAAAAGACGGCGACGGCACGATCTTCGTCCCCGATTTCAATGAATCCCAGTTGGGGGTGGCCATCGGCGCGTTGGAGGTGCTGGGGATATCGGCCTTGCTGGCAGCCCCAGAGCGAGAGTTACGCAATGGCGATCCCGACTTGCTGACGATGGCGGAGTTGGCCCAGGCCAATCGCGATCTGATCCGCGCCGCCCTGGGGGTAGGCCTGGGCTCCAACTACAGTCCCGTGACCATTGCGCGCCGCTTCTTGGAGCTACTGGGCTATGGCCTGAAGCTGGTGCGCTGCGAGGGCGATCGCATCCAGCGCATCCGCGTTTATCAAGTCGTGCCTCCCCAAGACGAGCGCCTAGCCGTGTTCCGCACATGGCTCTACGACGCACCGACAGAGGAAGACACCAGCGCCGCCTAGTACGTATTTCTACGGAGGAATGATAAGCAGAAATTATAACAAAATGTAAAGGATCGGGAACTTGGCCTTAGCAGAGCAGGCATCAAAAAAACTCCCCCCGAGCCACGGGACGGACGCGACCCCCAACGGCAACGGCGATCCCCTCTAATGCTGACTGAGCCTGTAACCACAGGAGCGATGGTCGCCCGATTTCATACCCTTGTTCAACACAAACGTTGATGGTACTGCTTCCGAGATAACTGTGGGCCGCTAAGTAAGCGGCTAAGCAGCCATTGGCACTCCCCGTCGCCGGATCTTCAGGAATGCCCAAAGCCTCTGCGAAGACCCGTACACTGAATTGACCCGTGGGGGTATAGCCCCCCGGCGCAAAGAGGAGAATCGCTTGGGCTTGCGTCCGAGCGATCAAGGCCTGATAGGCCGCCGGGTTGAGCACGGCGGCCTGAAGAGCTTTGCGGCTCTGGAGGGGCACAATGATAAACGGAACCCCCGTGGAGACTTCTTGCACTGGCCATTGAGGAGAAAGGTCTTCTGGGGAAAGATTTAACACAGGAGCGACCGTTGCTCCCTCGAGGGTTTCATAAAAAACAGGCGGGTTTTGCTGCATCCAAAACCTTTCGCCGCCTTCTGGATCTTGATCCTTGAGGATCGAGATCGGCCCGACGGGAACCGTTAAAACAATCTTATCAGCCGTCGTGAACTGGAGTAATTCCCGGATGACATAGGCCGTGCCCAGAATCGGGTGGCCCGCAAACGGCAACTCACACTTAGGGGTAAAAATTCGCGTCGGAAAACCGCCTGCCTGGGGTTCGCTATTCAGGATAAAGGTTGTTTCTGAAAAGTTAAGTTCACGGGCGATCCCCTGCATAGCATCTACGGCCAACGCACCAGTATTGTGGAAAACAGCGAGCTGATTGCCACTGTATTGACCCGTTGCAAAGACATCAACAATATGAAATTCTAATTTCACCATCAGGGCTTCCCAGTTCTCGACCCAACTCTGCTAATATAGCTCAGCGGTAGTGATCCCCAGAATCGCAAGGGGTCAACCAGCCTGATCCCGACCGGGATCGCTCTGCTAGTCGATGTCCGACCAGGGAGCACTGCTCAGGGTAATTCTGCGACTCGCACCTGCTTCAGACAACTTATGTCATTGTTCAAACTTGCCTGGCTCACCTCCTGTCTCAGCTTTTTGCTAGCCCTGAGTCAAAGCTTGCTTGAGTCCTCGGTGGCAGCGATGAGCCCTTCTGAATCCTCCCGGATTCAGTCTACCCAAGGTGATGGTGTCATTCCACTGCGGGGATCGAGCCCGGATCTTGCTCCCCTTGCAGCGAGCTGGCTCCTGCCGGCTCCCGAGGCTTCTGCCCAGATGATCGAGCCACCGCTCCAAATCAGCTTGACAGACCGCGATCGCCCCGCGTCCCTCGCCACGTCCCATCTTTCCTCCCTCTCAGCCCAGGCGGCGGCTTGGCAGGCCTCCCTGGGCAATGCCTTCTGTCGCTCCACACCGCCCGCCTTGGTGAATTGGTCTACAGCTCCCAGCGTGCCGGCAGCCTTGGCAACCCCAGCCCAAGCGCCTTTCGCGAAGCTCAGCCTGACGCAGCGCTTTGCTCAGGCAATCGAAAGCCTCTTCCATTGGTCAGAGCTGTCGCCGACGGACGGAGACCGCTACGAGGTCCAAGTCACCACCTCGCCTTTGGGGCTGGACTCGGTGAGCGATACAACGAGCCTCAGCTTCTGGACAGTGCTGCGCCAGCCCAACCAGCTCTTCCGGACTCTTCCCCCAGCGATCGGGGATGAATTTTATGTCAAGGTCAACCATCAAATCGTGGGCCGACTGGAGAGTGAACACCAAGCGCAACTGATGGCGGAGCGGCTGGCGGCACTGCTGCGCGATCGCCACTTTGATCCCCAGGAATTGCGACCTTCCCTCGTCGGCGGACAACCGGCCGGCCGGGCCGGCCCACAGGTCTTGTTTGTATTAGATGAATCAGTCGCCTCGAGCCGCGAGCAAAACCGAGAACTCATGGCGATCAAGTGGGTCAATAATCTACGCCTGGCCTTTGCCCTCGAGCCCCTGGATTTAGTGACCGCCCAGCAGGAAATGTACGGCATTACGGAAACAGCCGCAGAGTTCCACGGCCTCGCCTCCTGGTACGGCCCCTATTTCCACGGCCGCCAGACCGCCAACGGCGAAACCTACGACCAAGAAGCCTTTACCGCCGCTCACCCGTCGTTGCCGTTCAATACCTACCTGAAGGTAACGAACCTGGAGACCCAAGAGGCGGTGATTGTGCGTATCAATGACCGCGGCCCCTACATTCCGCCCCGAACCTTGGATCTTTCCCAAGGAGCGGCCCGTTGCCTCAACAGCAAAGAGGCGGGGGTCGTCCCCTACCATGCCGCCATTATGGAACCCCATACAGCGGCGGCCAAGCGCCCAGAGAATAGCCTCTAGAATGGGGGTCCCTTGCACCGGCTTCTCGCAGAGGGGGCCCCGTAACGCTGAAGCGGGCTACACGCTGCGCCTTGAACCAGCGCTCAAAATTCAGGGGAGCCGCGCTTTTTTTCGTCCACCTGGAACCAGCCTGGCTCAGGGTAATCGCATCTAACTTTGTATAGAACTATACAGATATTTCGTCCAGAATCCAAAATAAACGCCTCGGCGTGATCAGCTCTGAGATGATTCTGTCTCTGTTGCACCACTCATCTTGAAAAAGAGCCCGCTTTCCAGGTCTTTGACCTCTGTAGGGATGCTCAGAGGGGGAAACTCCGGAGTGTTGAAGACGAGCGGGGTAGAAAAGCAAGGAAACTCAGGCAGCCTCAGGAGTTGAGATAATTTTCTGTATCAGAATTAACCAATTTAGATGCGATTGCCTTAACCTGGCCACCTAGATTCAGCTACTTTCGCCATATATGCTACCCACAGCCTAGACGTATACAGGGATACCTCAAACATCCGCCGCAAAAGCCAAGCCATTCAGTTCTCTCTACAAAACTGGCGTGAAATGCAATAATCTTGGCGCTTTATGTGATTACCCAGAGAGTTTTTGTCCTCTATGCTGTTTTCTATCAACCTGAATTAGGGCATCAAGCTAGGCTCCGATTCTAAGTCGCACAAGAGGGATACAGCTATGAGTAAGACAATTTTGATTACTGGATCCAGTAGTGGTATCGGGAAAGTGACGGCAAAGTACTTCCAGGAAAAAGGGTGGAATGTTATTGCAACCATGCGATCGCCAGATAAGGAAACGGAGTTGACGCAACTCGACAATGTGTTGGTGACCCGTCTGGATGTTCAAGATTCCGCCAGCATTACTACTGCTGTGGAGGCAGGCATTGTCAAGTTTGGCAAGATTGATGTGCTGCTGAACAATGCAGGATATGGCGCGTACGGCTTATTAGAAGCCACACCAGTCGAAAAAATCAGACGTCAATTCGATGTGAATGTGATTGGACTGCTCGAAACAACCCAGGCTGTTCTTCCCCACTTTCGTGCTAACCGGGACGGCATGATCATCAACGTTTCCTCCATTGGCGGAAAGATGACCTTTCCCCTAGGCACCCTCTATCACAGTTCCAAATTTGCCGTTGAGGGATTATCTGAAGCCCTGAGTTTTGAGATGGAAGCGATCGGTGTCAAGGTGAAAATTGTAGAACCAGGAGGGATTAAGACCGACTTCGGCGGTCGCTCCTTCGATTTCACCAATGACGAAAGCCTCGTAGAGTACCAAGAATTAGCGGGTAAATTATTCGCTGCGATGGGGCCGATGCAAGAAAATAGCTCAGAGCCTATCGTTGTAGCCGAAGTTATCTATCAAGCTGCTACCGATGGCACTAATAAACTGCGCTACCGAGCTGGGCAAGATGCAGAGGAAATTCTGACCAACCGGAAATTGGCTGATGATGAAACCTTTCTGGCCGGTATCAAGGCACAGTTTGGACTCTAATCGATCAATAATCTTTTTGCCATGACCTCAGAGATTCAGAGATTTGCCCTAGATCCGAGCTTGCAAGTCTTGCTGAAGGACTTGGGTGTATCTTCTCAGGATTTATTATGTCAAGCCCATTTACCACTCGACTTGTTTAGTCAGCCATCGCCCACCTTGACCACAGCGGAATATTTTCAGCTTTGGCGGGGACTAGAGACCCTGTTGACCAGCGAACCAGCCTTTCCGCTGCGGGTAGCCCAGGCGGCTACGGTAGAATCCTTCAGCCCGCCCCTTTTTGCTTGCATTTGCAGTGCAAATCTCAACCAAGCTCTGAAGCGATTGGCTCAATACAAGCCCCTGATCGGTCCCTTAAAGCTCGATATTGTCAAAACTGCTCAGCAAACCCAAGTGGCTTTGGGTGAGTTGCCCGGACAGCCACCATTGCCTCAGTCTCTGATCGCCACTGAATTGGCATTTTTTGTGCATCTGGCTAGACTCACAACCCGCACTCACATTGTTCCTTTGGTGGTACAAAGTAACGTCAGCATCCCTGCTGCAACGCGATTTGAGACATTCTTTGGGAGTTCCCTGACCAGAGGCCCACTCAATGCAGTAACCTTCTCAGCAATCGATGCCCAAAGACCATTTCTAACCTCAAATGCAGGTATGTGGTCGATTTTTGAGCCAGAACTGCAAAAACGGATGAAGTACCTAGAGAGGGGGGCTCAGTTTCGCGATCGGGTTCGGGCTTGTCTCATAGAAATTCTGGCCAGTGGTCAATGTTCAATGGCTGAGACAGCCCAAAAACTAGCTGTTAGCTCCCGGACGTTACAGCGACGGCTACAGGAAGAAGGTACAAGTTTCCAGCAGGAGTTGAGTCAGTTGCGTGCGGAACTGGCTCATCATTATCTAGTCAATACGCCCTATTCCAGTGCGGAGATATCCTTTTTGTTGGGTTACAGTGATCCGAGTTCCTTCTTCCGGGCCTTTCACCTTTGGACGGGGAAAACTCCAGATGTCGTGCGTGAAATGTCTCGACTACAGCAGTAGGGTATGATTCGTAAAATCGCGAGGGCTGAAAGCCTTACTCCACCTCGATCCAGGGTAATCGCATCTAATTTTATAGTCGTTTCCGTTAAGGATGAGACGGGTCAAACACGAAATCTTTGCCAAGCAAGAATTGCAGCCATTTCAGAGGGTCTCAAAATTGTTTGAAACAACTATATTCCTCTTGTGTTATTCCGGGAAATTCCCACGAATTCCCGCCATGACAGCCGACGAAAAATCAGCGTTTCACCCCGATCTGACAGAAGAGGGATATACAGATCTATAAGGATATTTCGTCCAGAATCCGAAACGAACGCCTCGGCGTGATCAGTTCTGAGATGATTCTGTCTCTGCTGCACCACTCATCTTGAAAAAGAGCCTGCTTTCCAGGTCTTTGGCCTCTGTAGGGATGCTCAGAGGGGAAACTCTGTAGTGTTAACGATGAGCGGGGTAGAAAAGTAAGGAAACTCAGGCAGTTTTAGAAGTTGAGATAATTTTCTGTATCAGAGTTAACCGATTTAGACGCGATTGCCTTAGCCTAGCCCCGGCTGCTGAGGAAATTACGGACTCTGGCTTACACTAGAGTCAGGGCTACAGTAGCAGGGGAGTGTGTCTGATGAGAGAGAGATTATGGGTGGCAATTGGTGCGACCCTGGTACTGATGGCGATGCAAGCCGAGGGTCGCTGGCGCCAATCGCCAGATCCAGAGCCTCCCTTTGCCGGAGTAGCCCATCGTTCTTGGTACGATTTTCTGGTTCGCTGAGGTTCTATGGCACTCCATCAAACACTCTGGCACGATCACCAAGACTTGGCCCACGCTTGCCTGGAACACCCCTTCGTTCAAGGCTTGGCCGAGGGGCATCTCTTACCAGCTAAGTTTGCTTTCTACGTGGGTCAAGACGCTTTCTTTCTCCGGGCTTTTGCCCGGGCCTACAGTTTGGCGGCGGTGAAAGCGCCGGACTGGGAGGGGTTTACGCAACTGCATGGCTTGGCAGCGGGAGTGCTGACAGAGCTGGAGTTACACCAGGGCTATGCCGCCCAATGGGGGGTTGATCTCCAGGCGATCGCCGCGGCCGCCGCCACCCGTCGTTACACCGATTTTCTGCTCGCCACCGCCTGGGGCAGCGAGATCGGTCTGACCGTAGCGGCCCTGGGCCCCTGTATGCGGCTCTATGCCTTCCTAGGCCAGCAATTGGCGGCCACGGGGCTGCCGACCCACGCCTATGCCGATTGGGTTCGCACCTATAGCAGTGGTGAATTCGAGCAACTGGCCCAGGTCCTCGACGACCTTATTGACCGCTACGCCAGCGATCGCGAGCCAGTAAGGGCCACCTATCGCTACGCCCTAACCTGTGAGCTGGACTTCTTTACCGCAGCCTGGGAAAGCACCCAACCCGTTTAATCCGGGGAGGTGGGGGGCGGGGTGTCCTGCTCCGCCTCGATCTCAGCTTGCAACTGGGCCAACTCTTCTGGGGTCATGGCCTCGAGGCGTTTTTGGAGTACGGCCGTTTTGTACTCCTGAAGCTGCTGGTTATAAGTCATGGTCTGAGTCAGAACCCGGAATAGGTAGGTTCCTAGCCAGAGCAGCAGCAGGGCCACGAGGAAAACCTGGCTCCAGACCCCCGCTTGGGAGCCGTCGATGCCGAGGAGCCGCAACAGCCCGTAGCTGGCTCCCCCCAGCCCGAGCAGAACGAAGAGGATAGCGATCGCGTCCAGCCGCCGCATCCTAACCCTCAAGCGACCGCCGACGGGGGCGGAAGTTTAGAAACGGGCTGAGCAAGAGCAGCCCGGGGAAGAAGAAGAAGACAAAAAAGTAGAGCAGGGTGCGCTCGATGGAGCTGGCCACGTACCAGCGCCAGTTCAGGTAGGCGTACAGCAGCGCGGGCAAGACCACCAAGTAGAGTCCGCCGAGGGCTGCATAGAGCAGGAGCGCAATGAGATCCTCACGCATGGCGTTGGTTAATATCGGTACAGTCCTAGCTGATCATACCCGCTGGAGCTGCGCCCTTAGCGGGAGGGGGGCGATTCTCTCTCCTGAGACGGAGGGCGGGACGATCGCCAAGCCTGCCAGCGCTGCAACCAGGCCAACAACTCCACGTCCCTCAGACGGCGGCGGGAGGCCGGGGGCAAGAGCCGCTCCAGCTCGGCCGGCGATCGCCCGGTCTGCTGCTCCCAGGCCGCCACCAAGATCGGCCAGGCCACGGGGCCCCGGCCCAGGCCTAGCTCCCGCTGGAGGCGCTCCTGCTCCGCCTTGCTCAGGGTGGTCAGGACAAAATCGCGGCTGGCGGCCTGGTGCAACACGGCCGCCAGGGCCTCGACGTAGGCGCGGCTGTTGTTGACCCTGGGCTCCGGCAAGAGCAGCGGCGGCCCAAAGCGGCGGTTGAGGGCCCCGAGGGCGATCGCCACGATCACCACCCCCTGGACCAGGGCCGGCCCCAAGGGAGTCTGGGCAATATAACCCCAAAACGAATCCTGCCCCTCAGCCTGCCGCGTTTCGGCATCACGGTAGCCGTGGAGGTACTCATCGATCCAGACCTTGGCCACCGCCTGACCATCCGGCCGTTCACTCACCAGTTGCGCCAGCCAGGCAAAATTCGCCGGCTGATCCTGGTAGGCATTGGCTGCCAGATAGGGCGTAGCCACCGAGAGAATCCAGCCCTCGCCGCGCGACTCCTGCCAGATGACAGCACCGAAGCGATCGCCCAAGCGCACATCCTTGGCCTGGACCCCACGGCGGCGGGTCTCAATTTGAACGGGGCCGAGGGAGCTAGGCAGGGAGCGGCGGAAGTCAGCCGCCGTGACTGGCCCCCACACCCCCACCAACACCACCAGATTGCCCGCCTGCACCCAGGCTTCCAGCTTAGGGTCCAGAACACTCCAGGAACGCCGCTCCCAATCGCTATAGACCCGCACCAAGGCCTGGGGGGATGTCCCCCCAGCTTGGGCCGGGAGGTCCGACCCAGGCCGACGCCAGCGTTCGAGGGGCACAGAGCGATCTTGCATCCAGGCATACCAGGCCCCATAGCCACTGGGAGCACGGCTGTAGGTAGAGCCGTGCTGGCGGCGATCGCTATCCGGACTGAGAAGCAGAGTCAACCCCACCAGCACCAAGAGAGCGAGGGCGAGGGGGACGCGCCCCAGGGGGAATCGGGAGCGAGTCAGGGTCATAGCTGCTGAAAAGCCTCGCGACAGGCAGCATAGCGCTCCGGCGTCGCCTCAGCCTCGCCATAGCAGAGGGCCTCGTGCTGGCGGAGCAGGGTTTGGTAGGGGGCCGAGTTGGGTAAGGCCGCGACCGCGCGCGCATATTCGCCATCGGTGCGGCTGGCGAGCTGGGGCACGAGCTGCCGATCGTTCAGGTGCTGCAAAGCCCCCTCGTAGAGACAAAAACAAGCGCGGCGATAGTCCCCCTGGCCCTGGTAAGCCTGGGCGGCCGCCAGCCAACGACCGGGCGATCGCGAGGGCGTTCCCGAGGCGGAGCCGGTCCGAGACCGCCGACCCCGACGCGGCCGACCGGCAACCCGGTAGGGCTGCCAGGCCTGCCACAGTCGCCACGTCCCCCAGAGGGCGATCGCCCCGAGCAGCCCCCAAGTCAGCCAGCGGGCCAGCTCCTCCCAGAGAGGAGAGGTCAACCAACCCGGAACCGACACCGCCGGGGCCTCGGGCTGAGGGGACGGTTCCCGCCGCCAAAAAAACTCCCAACCCTCCCCCAGCCGCTGCCATAGCTGTTGGCGCTGCCAACCCCAGCTCGTCTTGGCAAAGTCCCCCACAGGCTCACCGACTGCCTAAAAGGCGTAACTCAGCACCCGCACCACCGTCTCCGCCGGCAGATTGCCCGGGCTGAGGGTGAGCGTATCCCCCCCCAGCCGACTCACGGGATAGGGGTTAAGGGCCAGGAATTCCTCGAGGGGCACAATGTCACAGGCCGCAGGATCAGCCGCCTGAGTGCGGTAGTGGGTGGGAATGGCGATACGGGGTCGGAGGGTTTGGATCGCCGCCAGAGCCTCTTGGGGATTGTAGGCCTTAGGCCCCCCACCCACAGGAACCAGGAGTAGGTCAGGCCGCCCCATGAGAATCTGTTGCTCAATCTCGATCGGAGCCGCCGCGCCCCCTAGGTGCAGGATATTGATGCCGCCCTGACGCCAGCCCCAAGCCACATTGGTCCCAAAGCGGCGGCCCCCCTTGCGATCATGGGCAAGGCCGATGCCTTTGAATTCAAATTCGCGCCCTTTCAGGGTTTGGAACTGGGGGCCCGGCTCAAACAGGATGGGGGGATTGCCAGGCAGATTGTCGGCCGCTCCTTCGTCAAACAGTTGGCTGCTGATCAGCACAATGTCGGCCGAGGGACGGGGCAGGCGGTAGCCCGCCGTGCAGCCGAGGGTCCGAAAAGGATTGACCAGCACCCGCACGCCCTCGCCGGAGAAGAGGAAGCAGGTGTGGCCCAACCATTGGAGGCTGAGACTGCTGCTCTGGGCCTGGGCGCGGGGCAGGGTTGCCAGGGCCGCACTCCCGGCATAACCTAAGAGGCCCAGACCGGCCACATGCAAAAATCGACGGCGGTTTTTCAGCATGGATTCCAAACTTTCCTCACAAACGAGTGGCAACGGGAGCTGCTGGCAGCGACATTAAAAAATTTTGCAACAGCGGCTTTCCCAAGGTGGTCAGCACGCTTTCGGGGTGAAACTGCACGCCTTGGAGGTGCGGATAGTCCCGATGGCGCAGACCCATGATCGTGCCGTCGGCCAACCAAGCCGTCACTTCCAAGCAATCCGGGAGGGTCGCCCGCTCCACCACCAAGCTATGATACCGGGTCGCGGTGAAGGGTGTCGCTAACCCTTGAAAGAGACCGACGCCGTGGTGATAAATCTCAGAGGTTTTGCCGTGCATCAGAGTCGCCGCCCGCACGACCCGCGCCCCAAAAGCCTGACCCAAGCTCTGGTGGCCGAGGCAGACGCCGAGGAGGGGCAGGCGGGGCCCCAGTTCCCGGAGCAAATCTAAGCAAATGCCAGCGGATTCTGGCCGACCGGGGCCGGGAGAGAGGACGACCCCCGCAGGATTGAGGCGGCGGAGGCCGGGGAGGTCGATCTGATCATTGCGGTAGACCTGGATGGGGTGGTCCGTCGGCCCTTGGGCCGCCAACTCACTGAGGTACTGCACCAGGTTGTAGGTAAAGCTATCGTAGTTATCAATGACGAGCAGCACGCAGCACACTCCTAGACACAAAGGGTTGAAACTGGCAGTTCAGCAGCGCCAAGGCTCTCCCGAACCCTAGAGCGCCAGGAACCAAGCCGCCAGCGGGGGCAAGAGGAGCAGTCCCGCCACGAAGATGGAGGCGATCGCCGCGATCAAGACCGCCCCGGCGGCGCAGTCCTTCGCAATCTTAGCAAGGTCGTGGTACGTGTTGCGGACGGTGAGATCGACGAGGGATTCCAAGGCTGTATTGATCAGCTCCAGCACCATGACCAGGGCACAAGTGAGCCCGATGATCGCGGTCTGAGTCGTGCCGATGCGGAGGGCGGCGCTGAGGCCGAGGGCGAGGGTGGCGATCGCCACATGAATGCGGAAGTTGCGCTGGGTGACGAAGGCATAGCGTACCCCCGCCCCGGCGTATTGAAAACTCCGGAACAGATTCGGCGCAATCTGCCAGGCGAAACGGCGCGCTGAGTCCGGATTGCCAGCGGCGGGAAACGACAAGGAGCGATCCGTGAGTAATGAGGCGCACGGAGCAGTTTCGCTGGGGGCGGCAATGCTGGAGGTCTTCATAGCGTTCATTTGCCTGCGATAAGCAATAGGAGGGGTGCAACCGAGCCTCAACCAGCAAGGTTGGAGCCCGTCCCCGCTAAACTCAACAGGGCGCAGCACTGAGCCACGGTTACAGCACAGTCAGTTTAGTTCTAACACTCGGTTTACCCTTCTGGGCGATCGCCACGGGCAAAACCCACGGCTTTTAACAATTGGCCCTGGCGAGCCAGCATCGCCCCCAGGGTGGATTCATCCGGATGATCCCAGCCCAAGAGGTGCAAAAAGCCATGACTGGCCAGCCAAGCCAACTCTTCCCGCAGGCTCCAACCCTGAGCCACGGCCTGCCGTGCGGCCGTCTCCACCGAGATCACCAGGTCGCCTAAGTAGAGAGGCTCGCCGTCGGGGCTCAACTCCGGGCCTTCAGCCTCCAGGGCCGCGAAGGCCAACACATCCGTAGGCTGATCCTGGTGGCGGTACTGGGCATTGAGGGCCTGAATCGGGCGATCGCCCGTCAAGCGCAGGCTCAGCTCACAGTCCCGACGCGCTAAGGAGGGGTCTAGCTGCTGCAACCAGACCTGACCCCAGGCCTGCCACTCCGCCACCGTGATCGGAGCCGAACCCCCCTCCCCGGCCGGGAAGTAGTGATCCTGAACAATCACCGTCAGTTGCCACGGGGGAAGGACCGTCATCGGCCCTAGCGGGTGAGGTAGGCCAGGCCCACCAACAGGGCCAAGAGACCGAGGGTAGACAGGGCAAAGTGCCGCAGGGCCTTGCCCCCCTTGCGAACCATATTCCGCATAGCTAACTTAACAAAGCTGGGGGGCCGCTCAGAGGGAGGGGGGGGAGAAGCAGCGTCGCGCATGGGCCAGACGATCCGAAACATCATCCGCCTACTGTAACAGATTGTTAAGACGACCCTGCTCCGGATTTTGCCTGCATCTTCTGCATGAATTCGGCCGCCAGCTTGACGAAGGCCCGGGAGCCCGCCGAGGTAGGGGCATTGAGCACCGCCGGGGTGAAAGCATCCACCGCCTTCGCCACGTTGACATCCATGGGGATGCGGTTTTCAAACAGCTCCTGGGGGCGGAAGTCCTGCTCGACCCGCTCAATGATCTGGCTGTAGTAGCGACTGGAGAAGATCCCACTCGCCCCCGAGAGGATGAAAACGATCCCCAGTAACTCCAAGGGCAGCGGCGCTGCAAACTTGGATTTGAGCTTTTCGATGCGGCGCTGCAAGAGCTGAATCCCGACCAGAGACAGGGGCTCCGGGCGAGCGGGCAGGAGGTAGTAGTGACTGGCCACGAGGGCGCTGCGGGTCAGGAGGTTGTAGCCCGGAGAGCAGTCGATCAGAATGAAGTCGTAGCGATCGCGCACCGAGTCCAGCACCGTTTTCACCAACACCTGCTCAAAGGTGTCCCAGACCTCGCTGAATTTGTTCGGGGTCGCCTCGATCGCCTTTTTATGCAAGGCCTCGGACACCACATAGTCATCGTAGAGTTCGATGTCCCCCGGCAACAGATCCAGACCCGGAATGGAGCAGACCGACTCTACTACCATATCTAGGGTCTCGTACTTGCGGGTGATGTAGGGCCGGATCACCTTATCAATCAAGTAGCTGAGGGTGCGCCGCCCCCGGCGCAGGCGAGCAAACTCCTGGGGAGCCAGGAGGCTGAGGGTAGCGCTGATCTGCGAGTCCAGATCCACCACCAAGACGCGCTGCTGGTAGTCCCGAGCCAGACAGGTGGCCAGATTCACGGTCAGCGTGGTTTTGCCCACACCTCCCTTCATATTGACGGTGGCGAGAATGTATCCCATGAGCAAGTAGCAAGGGCCTGGAGGGCAGCGTTAAGAGTTGGCAGGGGCCGCCGCTTGACGTTGGCGCAACAGCCGGGAGAATTTTTGCAGAAATTCGGGCGCTAGGTTCACGTAGGCCTTAGCCCCGCTGGCGCTGGGATTATTGAGCACAACCGGCTGAAAATCATCCACCGCCCGGGCCACCTCAACATTGGTGGGGATTTCCGTTTGAAAGATCTTGTCCTCGCCAAATTCCTGGGTTAGGCGGTGCTTGACCTTGGTGGCCATGCTCGTCGCCTGGCCGCGGGCCGTGAAGAGGATGCCGATCAAGTCGAGCTTGACACGATTCGCCTCACGGAACTGCCGTAGGCGGCTTTCGAGCAAACCGATGCCCACCACCGAGAGCGGCTCGGCCCGGGCTGGCACGAGGTAGAAGTGGCTGGCCAGCAGAGCACTGCGGGTCATCAAATTATCGCTGGGGGGAAAGTCCAGCAAGATAAAGTCGTAGCGGCTCAAGACCGACTTGAGAATAACGCGCAGCAGGTTGTTTTCAACACTGTTCCAGGTCTGCTCAAAGCTCTGGCGATGTTGCTGGGACTTGGTATCAATCAGGGCGGAGAGGAGGAAGTCATCGTAAAGCTCCACATCGCCGGCGATGATGTCGAGGCCTTTCACTTGGCAAATGTCGCGGTAGATCACCTCGGCTACGGACAAGCGCGGTTGAGTAGTGGCGCGGATGGTTTGCTCCACCAGGGTTTTCAGGGTCCGGCGCTCCTGCTTCAGCTTGGCGAAGTAGAGGGGCGGCATCAGGCTCAGGGTGGCATTGACCTGGGTATCGAGATCGACAATCAGGACACGCTTGCCGCGATCGCGCGCCAGGCAGGTGCCCAAGTTGACCGTGGCTGTGGTTTTGCCCACACCCCCTTTCATATTGACGATCGAGATCACGTATCCCATAGCAACTGTCTGCGCGTGCTGCTCAACATCTTATCGCCCGAACTGCGTTTCTCGGGGGGATACGTGGGAGCCTGGGAGTTCGCTAGCCCCAGGCCCGCTAGCGAAAGACCGTGAGGGCTTCGAGATGCTGGGACTGCACCTCCACGTTAACCGCAAGGCGATTGCAGACGATCTCGCAGATTTCAAAGATGCTGGGATCGGCGATTTCGTAGTAAACACTGACGCCTTGGGGCCGGCGTCGCACCATGCCCACGGAGGTGAGGGTTTTGAGGTGCTTCGAGACATTCGCCTGACCGAGACTGGTCACAATAATGATCTCGGTGACATTTTTGGGGCCGGACTTCAGAGAGCAGAGGATGCGTAAGCGGCTTGTCTCCGACAGCACCTTGAAATACTCCGCGATCTGACCCAGGGCCTCCATAGAAATTGCTCCTGCCACTGAACCTCCTGCCTGAACCATTCTGGGGGTTGACAACCTTATATTACCATATGGTAGTATAGTTTAAGCCAAGTCAAGACTTGCTTTCTCAGCTTAACGCGCTCGCTACGCCTTGGAGGCGCTCATGCTCTTTCGACAACTGTTCGATCAAGACACTAGTACCTACACCTATCTGATCGCTGATCCGGTCAGCCGCACAGCCGCCCTCATTGATCCAGTCCTAGAGCAGGTAGAGCGAGATCTGAAACTCCTCAAGGAACTAGGCCTCTCTCTACTCTACTGCCTAGAAACTCACATCCATGCGGATCATGTGACAGGCACGGGCAAGCTGCGGGACCTCACAGGCTGCCAAGGTATTGTGCCGGACCAGGCCCAGGCCGCCTGTGCGGATCGCTACATTCAAGATGGCGAAACGGTCATGGTCGGGGCGATCGCCCTAGAGGCCATCTACACCCCGGGGCATACCGACTGCCACATGGCCTACCTCGCCAACAGCACCCACCTGCTGACGGGGGATGCTCTGTTCATCCGGGGTTGTGGGCGGACAGACTTCCAGAGCGGCGATCCCGGCACTCTCTATGACACCATCACCCAACGGCTTTTCACCCTGCCAGATACCACCCTAGTGTATCCCGGCCACGACTACCGGGGCCACACGGTATCCACCATCGGCGAAGAGAAGCAGCTCAATCCCCGCTTGGCTCAGCGTAGCCGCGCTGACTTCATCACTCTGATGAATTCTCTCAACCTGCCAGACCCACACAAGATTATGGAAGCGGTTCCCGCAAATCAAAAATGTGGCAACGTCCCAGCACTCGCTGGCTAACGCCAGCTTGGTTCCGGCGCTCACGGGCGATCGCCCTGAGCTTGGCCCTACTCCTCGCCACCTTGGCGGGGCTCGGTTTCACTGCCCCAGCCCAGGCTGCCCTGCGCGTGCTCGAGGAGGCCCCCGGCCAAGTGCTGTACCAAACACGGCACAGCCTGCGTGATACGGCGGATCAGCCCTGGCAAGTGGTGTTCTTCAAACGAGAACGCCCTGAGGGCCCACCGCTCATTCATCTCCGTCTTGTGGGCTTTCCCGAAGCCGTGACCTTTCAGCATCCTCAACCCCTGCCCGTGCAGGTGGATGGGGCAACGGTGGGAACCGCAGCGGATGTCTTCAAGGCGCGATCGCCCGGCCCCAACGTTGGCGAGTATGACTTCGCCGACCTGATCCTCACCCTCCCAGCCGCCGGGTTTCTCCAGCTCGAGCTGCCCTTAACAGCTCCCCGCTCGCTCCGAGTACCCTACTTCGTGGTGCGGCAGTGGCAAGCGGTGGCTCGGCAATCGGCCCCCGATTTCCCCCCAGGATCGCCCTGATCCGCCACAAGTCAGTCAAGGGTTAGCCGCCGCTGACTGCTACTGGTCAATCCCGAATCAACCTCTGTTAATCCCTCGCTTTATCAGGAAGTAGTAGTCCCATGACAATTACGCAAGACCGCCTACAAGACCTAGATGCTGCCAGCTTGGCGCAAGCACTGCAAGCGGACCGTGTCACCCTAATTGATGTGCGCGAGCCCTCCGAATTTGCGGGAGAGCGCCTCGCCGAGGCCCGGCGGGTGTCCCTCTCCAAGTTTGACGTAGACCAAATTCCCCTCACGGGCGATCGCCAACTCGTCCTCTACTGCCAAACCGGCAACCGCTCTGCCCAAGCAGCCCAGCACCTCTTTGCGGCTGGCTTCGAGCAGGTTGCCCACCTCGAGGGCGGCATCGAAGCCTGGAAACAGGCCGGCTACCCGACCGTGAAAAGCCAGAACGCGCCGATCAGCCTGATGCGGCAAGTGCAAATCGTTGCGGGCTCCCTCGTGCTCACAGGAACCCTCCTCGGGGCCTTTGTTTCCCCTTGGTTCCTGCTCTTGAGTGGCTTCGTCGGCGCGGGCCTCACCTTTGCCGGCCTCTCGGGCACTTGCGCCCTGGGAATGCTGCTCGCGAAACTCCCCTACAATCAGCAGGTCTAAAGGCGATCGCGTCGTCCCATAATGGACGGCTCAAAAACTGACACAAACCAGCACAAGCCCCCCTGAGGTTAGTCCAGATAATTCTCAGGGGAGCTGTGCTGGTTAGCCATCATTCAGGTGCTGGGTCATCCTAAGTATTGCTTAGCGTCGCTTTCCAGCTCAGGCAACCGTGGTACTATCTGAACAGATTTAATTAAATTGCAGCCGCCCTGTTTGGCAAGCTGAGTTGGCGTGGTGGAGGAGTCTACAGGAGTGCAAGGTAGCATGTCAGGGGGACACCCAGGTAGTCGGACGCAGCGCGTCGCACCGCAGTCGATTCGCGTCGGTGTGATTGGTGTTGGGAATATGGGCCAGCATCACACGCGCGTCCTAAGTCTGCTTAAAGATGTTGAGTTAGTTGGAATCGCGGATATCAACGTTGAGCGCGGTCTCGATACGGCCAGTAAGTATCGCATCCGCTTTTTTGAAGACTATCAAGAGTTATTGCCCTTAGTCGATGCTATCTGCATTGCCGTTCCTACCCGTCTTCACTATCAAGTGGGTCTTGAATGCTTGCAGGCTGGCGTTCACGTGCTCATTGAGAAGCCAATTGCAGCGAGTATTGCCGAAGCAGAGTCCTTGGTGAATGCGGCGGCAGAATCCAACTCGATCCTCCAAGTTGGGCATATCGAACGCTTCAATCCCGCCTTTCAAGAGCTGAGCAAAGTCCTCCGCACGGAGGAGCTTCTGGCCCTCGAAGCCCATCGCATGAGCCCTTATTCTGACCGTGCCAACGATGTCTCGGTGGTGCTGGATCTGATGATTCATGACATTGACTTGCTGCTGGAGCTAGCGGCTTCGCCAGTAGTAAAAGTGACCGCTAGCGGCAGTCGGGCGGCTGACTCTGGCTACCTGGACTACGTGACCGCGACTTTGGGCTTCAGCAACGGTATTGTGGCAACCCTCACGTCCAGTAAAGTGACCCACCGCAAGATCCGCCGCATTGCCGCCCACTGCAAGAACTCCCTGACGGAAGCTGATTTCCTCAACAACGAGATCCTGATCCACCGCCAGACGACGGCCAATTGCATGACCGATTACGGTCAAGTTTTGTACCGTCAAGACGGCTTGATCGAGAAGGTCTACACCAGTAACATTGAGCCCCTGCACGCGGAGTTAGAACACTTCGTCAGTTGTGTGCGCGGCGGCAACCAACCCTCCGTCGGTGGCGAACAGGCCCTCAAAGCTCTGCGGATTGCCAGCTCGATTGAGCAGATGGCCTTGGATGGCCAAGTATGGGACTGCTGCCCCTTAGATGAGATGCCTATAACTTCGATTTTGCAAGCTGGTTAGGCGGGTGCATCCCAGTTAGGCTAGGGCTGCTGCCAAGCCCTTATTCCCTAGCCCCTTCTCCTTCCGGGGACTACTCAGTACACACGTCTCATCACAGCCTCAACTGACCGTTGTTAGCTCCCCTAGCCCCCCGATTTCCGGGGGGATCGGGATTCCCAGTTCCTCAGAATTGGGGGATCTAGGAGGCAAAAGCGGGAAAAATGAAGCCAAACATGACTTGTGCGTATGTAGTAGCATTCCGGGGGAAGGGACGCCAGAAGTACCCCTCTCAGGGAGAGGCCCACTGGAGCGGTTGGCGTGACCTGGTTTGCAGGAAAGTAGGGCTCCTAGAGCGGGATGCTCCCGGTTCGGCGGGAATGGGCTGGAGGCCGTTAGGTCCGCCTTAGCGAGCTTTGATCAACCGCAAATCGCAGGCTGCCCCGTAGATGATTTCCTCGCGCCCCTCTGGACTTACCTCAATGCACCAGCCCTGGAACACTCGCCAGAGGCGTTGAGGATTAGAGCCCAGCCCTAGGAGGCTCCCTAGTAGGATTAGGGTCAACAGCCCCCGCCGCAGAGTTATTTGGTGTCGTTCAGTCATCGGCCTTCACCACAGTTTTGATTTGTTTCCCGATCGTTCTAGGGCTGGCAAAAGCGCAGCTAGGCCCAGCCCATGAATTCACCACAGTTTTGACCTGTTTCCCGCTCCTTCTGCGGCCGCACCCCGAAATCATGAAAACCTGCGACTAAGGATAAATCGCTGACCCCCTCGGAGCCGCCACCCAGGGCGCAAACCGCAACGGGTCCACCGCCCGGTCATCCAGATAGAGTTCAAA
>CAYNIP010000010.1:0-118606 GCA_964397305.1 uncultured bacterium | reverse complement strand
ATGGGTGTGAATGATGATGAGTGTTCTAGGGTCTTAGCAGGGAATTGCATCTTAAGGGAACCTCGAAAAATAGATTTCCTTAAGAATCTTAGTCCCTGAAACCCTCATTAACTCGTTTCCTATTCTCAACAAAGCCAGTTGATTCTCAATAAACTTGAATTAATCGAGGTGCCCTTAATCGAGTGCTCATCGGGATAGTTTGAACAGAACCCATCAAAATTTTGCCCGATCCAGGGCCAGTGGATCAGCCGCCGCGAGAATTTTTGAGAGAAGGTACTGCTATCACGACAGGACTGAATCCCTTCATCAATGGCTTGACGTGAACCGGCTGCGACCCAGAACAACGATTGCTGTTGACCGCCATCTAGGAGCAGATTGCGGGAACAGCGGTGCTGCTGCTGGAGCGGCTTTGCCTCGACCAATCTCGGGGGCAGCGGGTGTTTGAGGGCAAGCAGTTCTGCGCCATTGTGGAGCAGGGGCGCGATCTGAATATCGAGTTCAGGGGTGATGCTCACCACCTGCCGGAGATAATTCTGACGCTTTCGTTTGTCCGCACGGAGTCTGGGGTTACAACCAGGGCAGCCACCCCCAAAGACCCACTAAGAAAGGCCTTCGCGCTGCGTCTCTAGCCGAGAACCGCATCAGCATTCCAGCCCAAATTTGCCGTTATCCCAATTCTGCACACCCATTTTCATTGATTTCCCCAGATCGCTTGAGATTAGACCACAACTCATCACGGGTGCATCTCAGTTAGGCAAGTTGGCCCACTCTGCGAGAAGCTGCTGCACGTCTACATCCCTCGGCCCCTTCTCTCAAGTAGGGCGAAGGGGGGTCTCCAAAGTGAGATGCACCCCTCATCACTGCTAAAAACTCTTCTCAAGAAGATACTAGAAAAGCCACGGGTGTGGACGGGGGCGATCGCTCCCAGCCAGATTGTTTTGCGCCCTAGCAGGATTTTTTAGGGAGGCGGAGACGGATGGTGGGTAGCAAGTGCAGGGTTAAGCCGTGAACCTGACCCCCATTTATCCGACGTTACGACCCTGACACCTGGTCTGGATCAAAGCCCTGAGCCTTTAACAGAGCCTCCAATCGCTCAGCCCGCTGCCGCTCTTGCTCAGCCCGCTGCCGCTCTTGCTCAGCCCGCTGCCGCTCTTGCTCAGCCCGCTGCCGCTCTTGCTCAGCTTTTTCATCACCGGTCAACAGCAGCTTGCCCTCGGCGTCGCACCAGCGCAGCCAGGTCTCTTGCCGTCCTTCAAACGTTCCCTGCCAAAGAGTCAGTCCAAGATTTATCTGCTCTAGCCACAATTCAGTTTGCTCTGCGTAGTGCAGTCCTTGCAGTTCGTACACGTGCAGGGGCTGCTCTCCCAATTTCTGGGCTGGGTCATAGACCACGTAATAGGCCACCCGCATCTGAGCATAAATTCGCAGCTTATCGGCCAGCTCATTGCCCACCCGGTTGGAGACTATTTCCAGCACCAGTTCGGGAGGCTTACCAAAGTTCCATACCAGGTAACAGCGGTTGGGCTTATCCCACCAGTCAGGAGGAACCTGCACATCTAGGCTGATAAATACATCGGGCACGACGGCTGGTTGATTTGCAGTGTGATAGATGCCCACATTGGCTTCGGCCAAAAACGGCGCAACCGACCACGAACTGTAGAGACTGCTGATCAGGAATCGTTGCTGCTTAGCCGATGCAAAATTGTCCACCGGTGTGTCATCCTCAGTAACGAGTTGATTGGCGTCTGGAACGGTCACCTCGTCAACAATGGCTGCGGGATTGAGCATAGGGTTGCGACTCCTGCCAGAATTAGTCCTATTGTATTGTATGGAGATTCTCAGGTATCGAGATTCTCAGGGGCGATCGCACTCATTCCCCTGCCCCTGCTTCATCCCAATGTTCTGCCTAAGAGATAGGTCTTAGGATTGACGCCAAACTATTTGCGAAAGGCGGCGGCAAAGCGGCTCTGGTAGCATAGCAATGTGCTGAATGCAACCCTGCTCCAGGGGCGCAGAAATAACCTCTTGCCACTCACGGTAGCCTGGGCGAGGGATAAGTGGCTAGGACGAGGGGTTGGCCGCTTGCCCTAGATGCTCGTAGTCCGCACTCGCTAGGGTGATGGCCATAGTGCTGGTGCTAAAAGAGATTCAGGCTCTTGCTCCCAAAGAAGCTTGCGTTAGGGTGGACGAAAAAAAGCAGGGCTCTCCTGAATTTTGCGCTTTTAGCGCTCCCTGAGCAGGGTGCATCCCCCTTCGGCGTTACTGCGACCCGCTCTGCAAGCAGCCCCTGCACGTTTACATCCTCCAGCCCCTCAGCCCCAAGCTGAGAGCAGGGGGGCTAGAAGTCCCTTTCCTAAGCTTGGAGCGGCATTTAGGGTGAGGGCTGAGCGAAGGAGTACGAACATCCCGCGCAAAATTTCGTTTACCGAGGCTGGCGCTATTCAGTGGGAACTAAATTAAGGGTTATTCTCATTCATTTGCCATCTCTCGTCAACCGTACTGACCAACCAGCCGCCCTACACTCCTGGGATATACTGGAGTCAGCCAAGTCGATCGCCTAGTGCTAGGGCTAGCCATGACGCAAGAACTGATTAAAACAGAGACTCATACCTTCGAGTACTCAGACGAACATCCAGAGGGCATCGTCACGGCGATCAACACCAGCCATCTTGTGATTGAAGATGATACTCCCGTGGACAACTTCCAGTCGGCCCAGCAACAACGGCTGCTCATTGACGCGCTCTACAGTGCTCAAGCCATCCCGTTGCCCTTTATTGCCGAAGCCGATGTTGGGGTTTTTTACAAACTCAAGGGTGATCCGATCGTCCCCGATGTGTTGCTCAGTGTGGGAGTCAAGCGAGCCGAAGACTTCTCCCAACGGGATAACCGCACCTATTTTGTTTGGCAATTTGGCAAAGTCCCCGATGTTTGCATTGAGATTGTGTCTAATCAGGAAGGCGACGAACTCTCCCTGAGCCCAAAGTCTCAGCGCCGGGGCAAAGCACGGGGCAAAAAAGACATTTATGCTCAAATTGGGGTGCCCTACTATGTGGTGTTTGACCCTCTGCGACAGATTCAAGGGGAGCAAGACATGCAGGGCGCTCTGCTGCGCGTGTGGACAATCTCACCCACTGGCTATGCCGAACTCACCCCACCCCACGGCATTGCCACCACGGGGGAATCCGTCTGGTTAGACGGCCTTGGCTTAGGGCTAACCCTGTGGCAAGGACCTTTTGAAGAAGAAATCTCTAGACTCTGGCTGAGATGGTGCGACCCGCAGGGGCGGATTTTCCCCACTGGGGCAGAAGGGCAGGCCGCAGAGCGCCAGCGAGCCGAAGCAGAGCGCCAGCGAGCCGATCGCCTCGCCGACAAACTAAGGGAGCTAGGCATCGATCCCGAGACCCTTTAGGTTCTTTGGCCATGGGGGAGCAACACACCCGCCCTGAAGCCGCTTGCGGTTGAAGCGTTCGCGCAGCGTCTCCGAAGGAGAATCGATAATCAACCCCGCAATCAGGGTGATGGGGATACGCGCTAGCTGCAAAAAAAGCTCACCAGCGCCAAAGCTGTAGTCGAGCCGGTCATCTTCCAGGCCCCTGCCGCTTATACATATCCCTCTTGTGTTATGCCGGGGGTAGTGCTCAATATGTAATGATAGAGGGGGATAGAAGCTAAAGGGGTAATGATGCGTTGTAGTGATGAATGAAATACCAAATAGCACCAATGTGATTCTTCAAAGACGTGGAAAAGGATCAGGTCTTGCGTACTAACCGAGATACTCGTTGTCTCAAGGTATTGCCAAACCTCTCGATGGAGCTGCTCAAACCCGTTTCCTTCCCCACCGCTCGATGAAGCTTGCTCGGTAGCACTGTCCCATAGGCTGCCCAGAAATTAGTGTAAGCGACCGCACATTGACGATACACTGGCGGCAACGACTCCCACAATTTGCGGGCTGCCGCCTCATCTCTTGCACCAATGTAAACACCAACAATCTCACGGGTTTCTACGTCAAGAGCCAACCAAACCCACTGCTTGTTTCCCTTGTTGCCTACGAATGACCACAACTCGTCACACTGAAGGGTTAACCTGCCCCCCTTTTTTTCGCACCTGGACTTGGCGCGGCACAGCGACCTATTTCTGATTGACGTAGTTTTGCAGCCATTGCTCAGAGATTTGGACGGCCCGCGCAACGCCAGCGAGGGGGATGTTCTCCAGCAATAAGCGATCCACAAGAGACCCTGTTGCTTGGTCAATCACTTTCTTGGTGGGATGTCCCATAAACTGTCGTCCACAGTCACAGCCCTTGAACCGTTGTTTGCTGTTGTGAATTCGTCCATTCTTAGCGATGTGGGTTGATGCACAGGTTGGACAGGTAGGCATGGCAGTTCAACAGTGTCAGGTTTCACTCCTCTATCATTACCTATTGAGCACTACCGCTAGTTGTTACCAATCCAAATCCAGATCTGGCAGACGATTTTTGATGCTGTAGGGTTCATCAATGACTGGATCTGTAATGTTCAAGTCCTCGCGCCATTGACCCATTGGTTTATCCCAACCATCTTCCCATCGCTGAGCAATGAGCGGCTTCATTTGGATTGCCATCCCCATGCCTCTCGCTGCTTGCTGGGTTACATCTGGAAGCCTTTCCGGTTGTTGCTTCAGTGCCATCCCCATGCTGGCAACCTGAAGCAGCATAGAACTTGGATAACCGATTTGCACTGCTTGAATAGAGAGCACGCCCAACTCTCCACCTGTAGGTCCAAATCCCGTCACCAGATGGACGAGATCATGGGTTTTGCGGAGGCGCATGGTCACCCAGTCTTCATCCGTTTTGATCTCGCGCTGGCGGAAGAAATTCGGGTCATAGTCCAGTGCCTTCATCACCGTGGCATAGGTATGACCGAGGGTGCCGCGGGACAATTGAGATAGGGCTTCGAGATCGATCGCTGGCCCCATAAAACGACTTTCCATCAGGGCACGCGCTTCAGGGATAGCCTTGACCCGATCGACACAGACTTTCATCTGATTGCTGCCCCGAAAGTTATCTTCAATGTCAAATACGCTGTCGGTATTCTGCCCCATCGACTTGAGCAAATCTGTCACAGAATGTAGATTGCGGACGGTACGGCTCAGATCTTCAAATTGTTTCAGCATTGGTTTCTCCTAGATTGTTGATTTGGTGGTTGGTCAAAATGTTGAGGAAATGTTGATTTGGTGTGTTAGCAATACCATCGGACTGGTCGGGGGATTACGACAGCAGCGTACCACGTCCATAGCGTTATAACAACGGGTGAATGGAAAAAAGTGCGGGATATTTGTACTACCTAGAGGAACGCCATAGCCAGAAGAGAGAGCCCAGCCGGCTGAAGGTTGAGATGAAGAAAGGTATAGTGTCAGATGAGTCAAGAAAACCATCGAGGGACTACACCCATGCAGCTAGCATCTCTGACCAGCGAAACATTAAGCAAGCTCAAACTTTTTACCAACGAACCCCAAGACGCAGAAACCAGCGTGAGCGAATTTTGCCAAGCCTAGCAGGAGTTAGGGAAGCAGCTCGTGGAACAGCACTTGCAAAAGCAGTTAGAAGTAGCGGAAAGCCAGCATAAAGGGGCGAGACAACGCCGCGAGAAACACTACCACACGCCGCTAGGAACGATTCAACTGACCCGTCGCATGTACGGTAGCTTGGGGGGTGAATGTCTGGGAGAGCAAGCCTTAGGATTACCTGCTGACGGTTGGTTCAAGGAGGTGAAGGAACTAGGATGCGCCTTAGGAGTGAGCGGTGAATTTGCCCAAGTCAATCGCCTCCTAGAACGCTGGAGTGGGGTCAAGGTAAGCGAGAGCACCTTAGCCAATCATGTCGAGGCGGCTGGTACAGCGTTGATGGCGGCAGAAGCGAAGCTAGAGCCGGAAGCCTGCTGCCCCCTAGTTTCGAGCGTTAGTGCGGCGGCGGCCCCAACGCTAGAGCGTCCGGTATTTTACATCGGCGCTGACGGCCTTCATACCCCGATGCGCGGTGGCGGCACCTCGGAAGCCAAAGTCGGCGTGATGTTTTGGGCTTCAGACTATTGGCATTTGTCCCTGACGCGCTCGACGGTGCGCCATCGCGAGTAGGTTGCCACCCTCGAAGGGGTGGACGCTTTTCAGGAGCAACTCAATCGCTGCTATAGCCGCACGGTGCAACAACAGCCTCACCAAGTCGTGTTTCTCGGCGATGGGGCTACCTGGCTCTGGTTGATGGCGGCGCTTCTCTTTCCCGAAGCCATCCAAATTCTCGACTTTTTCCATGTCTCGGAATATCTCTGGGGGGTTGCCCGCTCAGCTTTTCCGGAGGACTCCCGCGCAGCACTCTTGGGTTGAAGCTCAGCACGCACAGCTCCAGCAATTCCAGTGGCGCGCTGTGTCCAAGCGGCTCAGCGCTTGCCGCCAACGGACGAGGCGCTCTCCCACAGGGTTGAACGCTTAGTCAGCTACCTCACCAATAATCAGAACCGCATTGACTATCGTTCCTATCGCCAGCAGGGTCTCATGATTGGTTCGAGGGTGGTTGAGAGTTCCAACCGCTGGATTGTCACTCAGCGGCTCAAGCAGTCGGGGATGTTCTGGTCAAAATTTGGGGCGCAGGCGGTGATGACTTTACGGGCTACTTATCTCAGTAGTTCTCGCCGCTGGCAGGATTTTTGGCTTGAGTCGGCTTGTTCCTAAATCGATGCCGCGCAAAATTTCGTCCACCCCCGAGGAAGTGGGTGAACGAAATTTTGCGCGGGATGTTTGTACTTCTTAGTTAAGCCCTCACCCCAACCCCTCTTCTAAGTAGGGAGAGGGGCTTCTAACTCCCCTGCTCCCAGCTTTGGGAGCAGGGGCCGGGGGATGTAGACGCGCAGCGGCTTCTCGCAGAGGGGGCCCGGTAACGCTGTTCGCGCTAGCGTCGCGTAGCGATAGAGGGTGACCCTCTGCTCCTTGAACCAGCGCTCAAAATTCAGGGGAGCCGCGCTTTTTTTTGTCCACCCTCCGAGGAAGCGCATCCTTGACAGGTCAGCAGGTTTTCGCCATAATAAGAAGTTGCGTGTGAAATAACGCTAGCGGAACTGGCGGAATTGGTAGACGCGCTAGATTCAGGTTCTAGTGGGAGTTTATCCTGTCCGGGTTCAAGTCCCGGGTTCCGCATTTGCAAACAGTCCCTAAAGGACAACCCCGACTTGGCGAGCTTAAGGCTCGCCTTTTTTTCGGCGGGAGCATCCCAGATTGGCAGCCCTACGTTTCTGCAACAGGCTGATATCTCCGACACGCTAGCGCCCAAGACCAACACATCAAATCCCGGCTCCCAAGGCGGGGAGTCGGGATTTGGAGAATGTAGGCGCGCCGGCTGCTTGCACGCAGAGGAGGCAACAGCACCGCCAAAGCGGGATGCCCCCTGGCTAGTCTTCCCGGCTCTCCGGTTAAGCCATGGAGAGGTCCACTCGGACGATCAGGTCGTTGAAGTCGCGATCACCCCCCCCCGGAAGGTCTTCAAAGCCGAAGAGGTTATCCCCTAGCAAGCGGACGTGATCCGCCCCATCGGGGTTCGCCCCCATGAAGACGAAGTAGGCCTGAGGGCCGGCTCCGGGCAGGTTGTCCGGGTTTTCAGCGAAGAACTGGCTCACATCGGCATTCACCAAGATGAAAGGCGCATAGAGAGCCTGGCTGGTCAAGCTGGCACTGAAGGTGGCCAGGCCTTGGTTAGCCGTACTCAGATCCGCTCCGGGCACACGGGCATTGAGGGCGGCTTGGGCATAGCCCGGTTGACCCGGAGTAATGCCGCCGACCCGACCGCTCAGGTCGTCGATGCGGTAGAAGCCGACGACGTTGTTGAATAGCGCTTCACGGTAGATGCGGAAGCTGGCGATCGCCGTGCCCAGGACCCCGCTGAGGTCAAGAATTTCCAAGTCCTGGCGCTGGTTGGGGCCAGCTCCGAGCAGGTCGCCCGTGGGCGTCTGCGTGAGGAGCAGCTCGACACTACCAAAGCTACCGTCACTGAACGTGAGGGCAAACTGGCCGCCCCCCAAGTCTCGTACTTGAGCTTGGCCGGATTCCAGGGTAATCACTTGGCCGTCGATGGTTTGGACGCTGATCGTGAAGCGATCGCCCGCCTGCACCTGCGAGAAGCTGAAAATGGAAGACTGATTCACCCCCGTAAAGCCATTGGGCCGGAAGCCATCCGGCAGGATCGCCAGCGGACTGAAGCTTTCCACCGTTTGCTTGTTCACATCCAGCTTCGACACCCGCACATCCAGGATCTTGCTGGACGTGATGTTGTTGAGCCGCAACTGAAGATTGCTGCCATTGAGCGCGGTATCCCCCAGCGCAAAAACCCGCGCCGTCGCGTCAAACAGCAACCGATTGGTCGTCGGGAGCGGCCCCGGCGCCGGCAGACCGCCGCCGACCGTGCCGCGAATCGCAAAGTCAAAGAGGCCATCAGCACTGATCACGGGATCGTTCACATTGGCGATCTGGACGCGGGCATCGAGATTGGCCTGCTCGGAGCCCTGGAACTGCACACTGAAGCGGGCGGTTTGCCCCGCCCCCAAGGTTGTGGGGAAGGGGTTCGGGTCGGGGTTGACAATCGAAAACTGGTTCGCGTTGGCTCCCACCACCACCGGAGCTGCCAAGTTGAGATCCGCCGACCCCGCATTGCGGACTTCAAAGATCACTGTCTTCGGCGCATTCGGCGCTGTGTCCCCTAAGAGAATGGGGGTCGTGGCTCCATCGGTGGCAGTTTCGGGCAAGCCATTGATCTTTGTCACCACCAGGGTCGGAGCCCCGGAGTTGACCACCCCTTGGATGGCAAAGTTGAAGGTTCCGTCGGGATTATCGACAGCATCGGTGGTGAAATTCGCGGTGGCATTAAAGCTGCCTACCGTATCCGCGTTGTAGGCCAGTCTAAACGTTGTCGTGTCGTTGGGATTAACCGTGGTCGCTGGCTGCGCGTCAACGATGAAGCGGCTGCCATCGCTACCGGTAAAGGTGACGGGGCCGAGATTCAGGGGCTGATCCCCCGTGTTGCTAATCCGGAAGGTGGTGGGGCTGGCCGGATTATTTTGAACCACGTTGCCCAGCGGCAGCGGGATCGTGCGGTTATCCATCACCTGACCGAGGGGATTTCCGCCACCATCCAGGAGTTCAACCTTGATCTTCGGTCCGCTGGCCTCAGTAATCCCGGCAACGGCAAAGTCGAAGATCTTATCCGCACTGACATTGACCGCATTGGTATTCGTGACCTGCACCGTCCCGTTGACCGTGCCGACCTGGCTAGCGGTGTAGGTCAGCGTGAAGGTCGTTTCTTGGTTGGGGGTCAGGGTGGTGAGGGCCGGCGGGGTCAAGGCAAAGCGGCCGGCATCGGGGCCGGCGATCGCCACCGCATCAAAGGTGAGATCCGCCGAGCCAATATTCTGAATCCGAAAGGTGGTGGGGGTTGGATCGGTGCCGAGGTTCACAGTGCCCAAGCCGATAGGGCTCGTTTGACCATCGGCAAGGGGGACTGCACTACCCTCAGGCGTGATCTGAATCAGCGGCGCACTAGCAAGCTCCGGGGCATTAGTTGGCCCGACGTCATTCCCCCCGCCGTTGTTGATCGTGGTTCGGTTCTGCTGGCCAGGCGTTGCGTCCACCACATTGAGATTGCCGTCGCCCGGACTCGTGTTGTTGTTAACAACCGTGTTGGTGATCGTGAGCGAAGTGGTGTTATCCGGGACTCCCGGCGCGGCGACGATCGAGATGCCGCCACCCAAAACGGCCCCGTTATTGGTGACGGTGGAGTCTTCAATGGTGAGGTTGGCTCCGTTACGGATACGAATGCCACCCCCGGTGCCACCACTGGCGTTGTTGTCGGTGATGGTGGTACGGCGAATGACCAAATTCGTCCCGCCCGGACCGGAGGTGAGGTTGCCATCATTCTCGATCGCGCCGCCACCATCATCGGGAGGAACGAGGGGGGGATTATCGTCGCCCCGGGCTTCATTGTTCGTGAAGCGGCTGTCCTCGATCGTCATAGTGGCGATGGCAGGCCCTCCGCCGGCCCCGATCACCCCTAGGTTCAGGATCGCACCGCCATCGTCGGCGGCAAAGTTTTGGGTGAAGTGGGCGTGGCGGATGGTCACGGTGCCCCCAGCATTGAGGAGGGCGCCGCCGTCCTTCCCCGCTGACTCACTACCCGTCGCGCGCCCCCCCCGGATGGTGAGGCCGTCGGTAGTGCCGACCCCATCCAGGGTTAAATTGCCCCCTTCCCGCACCAAAAAGAGGCGGAAATCCGGCCCCCCCGAGCGCTCGATGGTCACATTGGCTGGTGTGCCCCGCCGAATCGTGATGTTGCTGGTGATCGTGGGGAGGCCTGCGGCGCCAAAAATGGAGTCGTTGACGGCAACACTATCGAGGGAGAAGGTGGGGGCGTTGAGGATGATCTCGTCGGCTTCCCCGGTGGTGTTGGCCTGGTTGATCGCGTTGATCAGCTCGGCGGCGTTGTTGACGTTGAAGGTGGCCAGGATACTGGGGTAAGCGTTCATGGCTGCTGGAGTCAGGGCCAGCATTTGGGGGGCCTGGGCCTCTTCTAGCCAATCCAAGTGCCAGTTGCCGCCCAGGGCCGCCTGGCCGGTCAGGGTGCTAGAGGCGGCGAGGCGGGCTTGGGTGAGGTGAGCTAGCTGTTGGACGAAGATACGGCCGAGGGTTCCTTGGGCGACTTCGCAGCCGTAGAGGAGCAGGTCGAAGCGATCGCCAAAAAGAGCCGCCCACTGTCGGAAGTGTGCGGCGTAGTGCGGGAGGTTCGCCAGGGCGAGCTGGGTGCTGCCCAAGTAGAGGCGACCCGGGCCCCCGTGGCTGATGAGGTGCAGGCTGGTGTAGCCCCGGTGGTGTTGGAGGTGGTGAGAAATCTGGGCGATGCCGTCGCGGGCCGGGTCGAGGACCAGCACCGTTGCGCCGGGGAGGACCCCAGCAGCGAGGTCGCCAGCGCGGCCCACGGCCGGGTCGATGACCACTAGCATCCCCTGGCCCGGACTGTGGGGATTCACGAGGGGTTCGAGACGGTCAGCATTGAGGTGATAGTGTTGCACTTGCATAGCAAACCTTGATTCCCAACTAAAACTCCAGCAACCAACAGATCCAGCAGTAGGCCCCTAGGCAGGACCGGAACTCTACCTTAGATTACCCTTTGGAGAGAATAATCGAGCACTGACATTTCGCGGATTGACCACCGAGACGGGGGGCGATCGCCAGCCTAACGCACCTCCTTCAGGCTTTCCACTTGATTGGTAAACAGTTCGAGGAAGATATTAATCACCCGGCGCTGCTCCCGCACCTTGATATTGGCACTGATCGACATCCCGGCCTGTAAGTCGATGGGGCGATCGCCCACGATCAACTGTTGATTCTGGAGTTGCACCCGGGCCGGAAAGCGGAAGAAATTGTAGGTCTCATCGGGGGGCAGGGCATCCGAGCCGATGGCGATCAACTCTCCCGGCACGGAGCCGAACTCACTGAAGGGGAAGGAGTCAATCCGAACATCGACGGGCATTCCCGGGCGAACAAAACCAATGTCCTTGTTGGTAATAAAGACCTCAGCGACCAGATCATCCTCCGGCACGATGGAGAGGAGGGTCGAGCTGGGCGTTGCCACAAAACCGCGATGGGCCTGGAGATCGAAGACCTGACCGCTGAATTGAGCCCGCACCTCTTGGTAGTTGAGGGTTTGTTCCAGTTGGGCGATGCGGCTCGTCAGTTCCTTGATCTGCTGATCATTGTTCACCATGACATTCAACACGGCCTGAGTGAGCTGACTGTCGATCTCGGCGAGGCGCTTTTCATTCACGGCGATCGCCTCCCGCGCCTCCTTCGCCGTCAGCGCTGTGGTATTGACCCATTCCTGCTGCCCCTGCACAATGCTGTACTGCAAGCGCCGCTGCTCTTCCACCAGTTGAGCAATATCGGCCTGGCGGGTTTCAATCTTCTGGGTCTGCTCCTGGGCTTCGATGCGGGCGTTGCCCTGCAAGTTCAACAGCTCCGCCAAGCGGTCGTTCACAGTCTGGCGTTGCTTGTCGTATTGATAGGAGCCAATGGCCCCCTCCTTGATCAGAGGGGTCATGTTGTTGAGGATGTCTTGTTCAATGGTAAGGCTGGTCTGGGCCTGGGCGATCGCCAACTCACTGCGGTGGCGGATCTCCCGCAGCAACTGCTGATCCGTGGCGAGGCTGCGGCGGGCATCCGCTAATTGCACCTGGTTTTGCTGCAACTGCTGCTGACTCTGGCGCACCGCCAACTGAGCCACCGCCGACCGGGAGGTAGCTTCGGCCTGGGAGGCCCGCAGGCGCGCCTGCTCCGCCGCCGAGAGAGTAGCAACCGGGCCGCCGCCCAACTGAGTGAGATAAAAGCGATTTTCGGCCAGCAGGGCCTCCCGGTTCCGGGTCAACAAGGCCACGGTCGGCGGTAAGTTCAGGGCCGCGATCGCCTGGCGCAGGTCATCACCTCCCCCGTCCCCCGAGATCAGGCTGCGATAGAGCCGATTTTCTTCCTGGAATGCTTCCAGCTTTGCCTGAGATGCGACCAGTTCCACTTCGGCGCTTTCGGAGTCAAAGCGCAGGAGGAGATCGCCCGCCCGTACCGAGTCACCCTCTTCGACATAAACCCGCTCCACCACACCATTGAGAGGGGCTTGCACCGTCTTGGTGGTTTCCTGGGGCTTGAGCTGACCGACGGCCGGCACGACTTGTTCAATCCGCGCGAAGTAGGCCCAGCCGACACCAAAGGTGACAACCCCCACGATGGTCCAGACCACAGCGCGCGACCACAGGGGCGACTGGCGCAAGACCACGGGCTGGTCAAAGGTCAGGGGACTGAGGGCACTGCTCCGAGTCTGGGGCTCGACGCGCACCAGAGTCGGCCCCGGGGGGGCTGGCGGCAGCAGGGCCTGGGGCCCTGGCTGGCGCGGTTGAAACTTGGAGCCGCGAGCCGGTTGGCGGCTGCCATGGCCATTATGCTGGCCGTTTGATCCGTACATGGCGCTTCTACCCTGACGAGCCAATGGTTCCAAAAACTGACTACGCTTAGGCTACCGCACCGGGGGCCGGGTTGTCGGTCTTCAGGCCTACCGACTTGACTTCACGATGCCAATACCGTGGCCCTGACAGCGCTTCAGCCAAACCAAGAACTTTTGTTTGGCGTATGCTAATATCTGTGGTAATATTCAGCCCTTCTAAAAAAGCGCATGAGCAAGGTTCTGGTTTTGAACGCCTCTTACGAGCCGCTCAACATCACGAGTTGGCGGCGAGCTGTCGTTCTACTGCTCAAAGGGAAAGCCGAACAGCTCGAATATAATAACACCGAAATTTACACGTCCTTTCCCCTACCAACCGTCATTCGACTGCGCTACTACGTTCGGGTTCCCTACAAGGAGATTCCGCTCACCCGGCGGAACGTCCTCGAGCGGGATGACCAGACTTGCCAGTATTGCAGCTATCGCGGTGACGGTCTGACCCTAGATCATGTAGTGCCGCGATCGCGTGGTGGGGGGGACACCTGGGAGAATTTGGTCGCAGCCTGCGTGCGCTGCAATGTCCGCAAAGGCAACCGCACCCCAGAAGAAGCCAGTATGCCGCTCAATGCCCCGCCTCGTCGCCCCTACAGTAGCCTCCATTTCGAGATCGCCCGCTATGTCCGCAGCGGTCGCAATCAGGAATGGAAGAAGTATACGATCGGCCTCTGAGGGAGGCTCCGGGGCTAGTCAAGGATCTGGGTTCGCGGGGCATCGCTGCGCGGTCAGGTTAGAGGTCGCCCCGAATTTCTTCGACGACGCCATCGCGCACGAGGATTTCCACGGCGAGCTTGCGAACCAGGTTGTCCCCCACTTCCAGATCAAAGAAGCTTTCGAGCTGGCCCTGGGCCACTTCCTGATCCATCTCCAGCATTTCAACACGGTCGATCTGCTGGAGCATTTGGTTCTTCTTGGTTTGCAGCTCGTTCTTCTTCTGGTTGACCTGGTTTTGGATGTTCTCTACCTGTTTGAGGGCTTGGGGATTGGTGAGGGCGACGCCTTGCTTTTGGATTTCGGCGATCGCCCGCTGCCCCTGCATATCGACTTCCTGCAACTGCTGATCGATCTGGCTGGTCTGGGCTTGCAGTTGCTTCTGCACTTCCTCTTTCCAGCGCGGCGTCACGACAACCTTCAGGGTCACGGGGCGCTTCAATGTGAGGCGCGACTTAGCTTCTGCCATCAACTCCTATCCCTAAAATCTAGCGGTAATCCTCACGAGCAACGGCTGAAGAGCGCGGGGGCACTTTCAGCTTGTATCACCCCCGCCTATTATAGGGCGAGACTGGCCCCCTGCATCAGACCCCGGCTAGCCTCGGTTTCCAAGCCTAGACAGTATAGTAAGGGGAGCTGTGTCGCCTCAATTCGCCCTGACCTGAGGGCTGCTGCCAGCGGGGGCTCCGGATTGTTAGCCTTGGTGTTGAAGTAGACTGTGAATCGCCATGATGCTGCCCGAAGCGCTGGCACAATAGAAAGCTGTATCTCTATTAACCTCTCGCGATCGCTATGAGCCTGAGCATTTGGCAGTGGCTAGCTGAGCGACAAATTGACCTCGAACAACTCTCCAGCTTCGGGGCGGAAGTCTCCGGTGTCGCTTTCCGCATCACCCAGGATATGGAGGTCAAGAGCCTGACACCCCTGGATATTTGCGCCGTGGCGGATGTCCTGGAGCTACCCCTCAATGCTAGCTTGCGGGCGATCGCCCCGATTTCCCAGCTCACGATCGGCCTCCTGCGCCTCCTCAGCCGCCGTAAGCCCCTCAAGCGGGCCGAGGGAACTTGGCTGGCCTGCCAAATTGCCTACCTCAGGGCCCTTCAGGATCTCCTGCACCAAGAGGCCCAGTTGCGCCGCCCCTGGCTGAATCGGGCCCGGGTGCCGGTAGGGGAATACAGCGATGCTTCCCTAACAGACTCGCGCTTGCAGGGCCTGCTGCGAACTCTGCGCCCCGGCAAGCTGAGCGATAGTCAAGCCGAGCAAGCTCTGGCCATGGTGGGAGAGTCTTTCCTCGTTCAGCAGATGAACCGGGTCTGCATCGCTTGGCTCATAGCCAATGGAGCGGAGGAAGTGGAAGCCAATCTCCTCGCCCAGCGGCTCGTGCATAGCCTGCCCGGCCACCTCCTCGAGGCGATCGCCGCCAACGCCGTCCCCCTCGCCCAGCTCCAGAAGTTCGTCCGCTTGGGCAAGCTCAGCCACGACCCCGCCCACGCACATCAGGATACAGACCTCGCGATTGATCTCAGCCGGGAGCAATACCGGGCCCATTTGCTCCGGGCCCTAGGAGAGCCCCTGCTGGGAGAGCCCTTTGCCCTGCCCGATCTCTACGTGCCCCTGAAGGGCAAAACCCTGGAAACACTCCACGATGGCACCTGGGATGATCCCCAAACCCTGGCAGCGAAGCAACCCGCCCTGGATCTCGAAACGTGGGCGACCAAGCAACTCGAGGCCCACGAAAGTATTGCCGTGATCGAAGCGGAGGCGGGCTGTGGCAAGACCAGCTTTTGCCAAATCTGGGCGGCGAAGGTCGCCCGGAGGCGCTACCCGGATTGGCTCCCTGTGCTGATCTCGCTCCGCAATGCCCAACTAGGGCAGACCTTTGAACAAACCCTGGACTCGGCCCTGCCCCTGGGACGCTTTAGCGATGCCGATGGCTGGCTCTCGTCAGCAGCCCCTCCCTGCTTGCTGATCTTGGACGGCCTGGATGAATTACCGCGATCGCCCCAGAAGCTGCGCCACATCCGCCTGTTCATTGACCAGATGATGCAGTTTCACGTCCAGCGACTGAACCAAAAAACGGCCCATCGCCACAAGATTGTCCTCACGACCCGCCTGGGAGCCTTTGCCGGCCTGGTGCGCCGCCACCAAGCCGGCAGCCTGTTGCCGCTCCAGGCCCAGCTCCACCGCATCATCATTCAGCCCCTGGATCAAGAGGCCCTGCGCCAGTGGTTTAAGCAATGGTCAGTCCTCCAGTCCCGCTCGATTTCGCATCGCTACTTTAGCTTTCTCAAAGATAGCGGCGTCTTCAGTGGTCGCACTCCTGTACCGGAGATTGCTGGCCTCGTACATCAACCGCTGCTCCTCTTTCTGCTGGGCCTCCTGCATCGAGATGGCTTGCTTGATTCCTCCCTCTTTCAGCTTCAGCCCGCCGCCGCCCGCTACGATATCTACGACCGCATGACCCGCTGGCTCTTGGGAGAGTCCCAGGGTCGCCCCCATGTTCCGGAGTTGCTCAAGGAAGGATTGGCCCATGCCAGCCGCTCCCCCGAGGCGATCGCCAACCTGCTCGCAGGCCGTCAGCCCCAGCAACCCCGCGCCCTGATGCAAACGGTCGCCCTGCAACTGCTGCAAACCGACCGCTGCCTTTTGGCAACACGGCCAGAGCATTCGGCCGCGGCGGACCCCAGCCTGCCAGCCCTGGCTGATGAACGGGTGACAACCCATCCCCTGCCGGCCCTGTTTTTTGCCAGCGTCGGCCAGGCCATCCCCAATGGTCCAGAGCTGACCTTTTCGCACCGCTGCCTCGGGGAGTATTTAGCCGCGATGGAAGTGGCGAAACAACTCCAGGCAATCACCCAGTATGTCCAAGACCGCTATGGTGGTGTCACCTTCTACTTAGAATCTCCCGTGGCCGTGGCGGAGCACCTCTACCAGGTCTTGAGCTTTGGCTTTCTCTCGACGGAAATGGAGGCCCTGGCCGTTGAACATCTGCGTCGCGCGGAACAGCGCAACCCGAAAGTCTTCACCTTTGGCACCCTGTTCAGTCGCCTCTACACCTTCTATCTCGCCCACTGCCAGGGTCGCTGGCTCGATCAAGGCCTGCCTCACCGGGTTTATCAACACTTGCAAACCCTCAAGAGCCCCCTCAATACGCTGCAAATTGATACGGCCGTCGGCATCAATATATTTCTCCTGCTCTGCGCGATCGCCCGCACCGCCCAACTCCCCTTCTACCCCTGCGGCGACCCCAGCAACCCCAACGAGTTCGACGCCGATCGCCTGCTAGCCTTTATCGACCGCTGTAGCGCCCTGTCCCCCACCTGCTTCATGACCCGGGTACGCCAGGGCCTCGAGGCCGTACAGTTGCCGGGGGCCTGCCTGAATCAGGCCATGTTGGCCGGGGCGCAGTTGACCCGGGTGAATCTCTCGGTGGCTGAGCTGAACCATATCAACCTCGAGCGGGCCAACCTGACGATGGCGGATCTAACCTGGGCTAGTCTGGCCGGGGCCAGCCTCTACGGTGCAGATCTAACCAATGCCAACTTGGAGGGCGCGAACCTAGCCGGGGCCAACCTGCGGGAGGCCACCCTGCGCGGCACGAACCTGATGAATACCTGTCTCTACCGCGCCAAGCTGGATGAAGCGGGGGAGCAACTGGCCCGCCGGGCCGGTGCTCTGTTCAAGTGGGAAGAATTTCAGGTCTACAGCCAGTCCCTCGCGCCCCGCGCGCAGCTTGCGGACGTGAATGGTCAGTTTAGCGACGACTTCGGCGAGATTCAGATCGAGATCGCGGAGGGCGAACCGCTGCCCTCCACAGTCTGGGATGAAGCGGCGATCGCCAACCGCCCAGCCGGCCCCGAGGACGCAACCCTCACCGCCGCCGAGCCCGAGCCCAGCGGGGCCGCCACCCCAGACGCTGAAACCGTCATTGACCCCGCAGAAGAAGATCTGTCAGCCCTGCAAACCCTTGCCGCCCCTGACCTTGAGCCCAACGGAGGCGACGAAACCATCGCCCTCTAGCAGTGTCCGGCCAGCCCCCTAAACTCCGATCACGGCCCTACCACCAGAGCAGGCGACCAAGCCCTAAGGGCCTGACCCCCTTGATCATCAAATTTCGTCCACCCCTCACCCCAGCCTCGGCTTGGTGGCCAGCGGGCTCCCCTCGTACAATAAGGGCATTTACCAGGCTAGATCGCCAGGTATTGGCGATGCGAGCGTGGCGCACAAGACCGACAAGCAAGATTGACAAGGGGGTTTAGTCATCATGATGCAAGCATTTCCCACGGTAGGGCGAGCCTGGCGAGGGTTGGTCGCTCTGGCGATCGCCCTGCTCCTCAGCTTCAGCCCCGCCGCGGCCGCTGGAGCGACAGGGGTCCAGGATCTACCCGCCATCAGCTCCGGCCAGGAAACCTGGGTTGTGGACAGTGCCGATGTCCTCAGCCGTAGTACAGAAGGTAGCTTGAGCCGGCGGCTGCAACAACTGGCCGCCGACACAGGCTACGAAGTCCGCCTCGTCGCCGTGCGCCGCCTGGACTATGGCGAAACGATTGACGGTTTCGCCGAGCAACTGCTTGCCACTTGGTTCCCGACGGCGGCCGCCCAGGCCCACCAAGTTCTGCTGGTCCTCGATACCCTCACCAACAACAGTGCGCTGCGGGCTGGGGAGGCTGTGACAACCCGGCTAGCCACCGATGTAGCGACTAGCATTGCTCAGGAAACGCTGCTCGTGCCCATTCGCCAAGCGGGCAAATATAATCAGGCCTTTCTGGATGCGAGCGATCGCCTCGCCACGGTCCTCCTGGGGGGTTCCGATCCCGGCGCGCCCCAAGTCGCGGACCTGAATATTGAGGCAACCTTCGCCTCCGCCGAAGAGACCGACTCGAAGAGTGCTGGCCTCTGGGTCATCGGTCTGCTGATTGTGGCCACCGTCGTGCCCATGGTGACGTACTTTGCCTATGTTGGGTTTGGCAACTGAGAGGGCGTCACCCTTTCGCGGCGGTTGCACCGCGTCGGCCCCATTACCGTGCCTCCCCAAACGATCCCTAGCTTAGGCCGGCTCGGGGTGAAACGCTAATTTTTCCTCGGCTGTAAGGGCGAAAATTCGTGGGAATTGCCCGGCCTAGCGCCAGAGGGCTATGCTAGGGCGCGTCCTCCATGACTCACAAAACCCTTGCCGGCAACAGCCTCTGGGCGATAAGAGTAACGGGCCTGCTGAGGCTGCACTGGAGTCCCTGACTGGATTTTGGATGTCCGCGTGGCTCTAGGAGTCTGTGGTTTTCCGGGTTAAACGGTGATGACATTTCCTGATCTCCAACCCTACTACGAGTTACTGGAGTTGCCGGCTGAGGCTCAGGCGGCTGATGTTGATGCGGCCTACTTGCGCCTGGCCCAGCAACGGCTGCGGGCAGGAGATAAAGCGAGCTTAGGGGCCCTGAAACAGGCTCGTGCCAAACTCAAGGCGGCCCTCCTGGAACAGGAGCACGCGGCCGCCGCGAGCCGGCAACAAACTTACGCCCAGGCCGATTCTGGGGTTGGCCGCCTCCTGAGGCAGATCGAGGACTGGGGCTGGGAGGCCCAGGTGGGGATCAAGGGGCGATCGCTCCACGTCGCCCTTCAGGCCAGTCAGGTTCCGCGCCCCTTGCTCACAGGGGCGAAGGTCTACACCCTCGTCGCCCAGCAGGTTGGGTCAGAGCCAGACTTCCGCCACCTCCAGCACCTCCACGTCTACGGCCTCCAGGCCCCCCGGCAACCTCGCTGGCGACGGCAAATGGCCATGCCAGCACCCTCATGGATCACCGCTGATTTTGACCTCTTCTCGTGCCAAAATCGCATCAGCAGTGTCTTCATTTTCCCTGGCCTGCTCCTTCTGGGGCTGTTGCTGAGTGCTTGGAACCTGTCGCGCTTCCTCCTGTGGGGGATCACGATCTGGTTCCACGAGTTTGGTCACGCCACGATCGCCTGGCTGTCGGGGCGGCGTGCCCTGCCCTTGCCCCTCGGCTGGACAAACTACGAGTTCGACCGCTCTTGGTTTGTCTACATCGGTTTGCTGATTCTGTTTGGCCTGCTGTTCTGGGCCGGTCGGCGGGAGCAACGGCCCTGGCCCCAGGTTTTGGCGATCGCCCTCCTGTCCCTCCAGTTCCTCATGACCTGGCTCCTTAGCGCCGATATGTTTGAGCAACTGAACGCCTTTGGGGGCATCGGCGGCGAATTTTACCTTAGTACCTTGCTCATCGTCAGTTTTCATTTTTCCCTCCCAGCCTACTGGCGCTGGGAGGTCTGGCGCTACCCTGCCACCCTCGGGGCGGCCTTCACCTTCTGGGGCAGCTTCCGCCAGTGGCGAGGGATTCAGGCCGGCTGGGAGGATATCCCCTGGGGCTCCCTCTGGGGCGGGCCTGAGCATGGGGATATGAATACCCTCTACTACGACTTTGGCTGGAGCGACACCCAGATCATCAGCACCTACAATCATCTGGCCAGCCTTTGCCTACTGATCATCCTCGCCCTTTACCTCTGGCGCGCCCTCTGGCAGCATCGGCGCTTTCTACAAAATCTCTGGCAACAGGTGCTCGCGCGGTTGGCTTAGCCGAGGGCAACTAGCTGGCTCGCCTAAAACGGTCTGGCCGGGGCTACGGGCTAGCGTTGCTGGCGCGATCCCCCTTGGATCTTCGAGAGCTTGGCCCCTAACCGAGAGGACCGTTCGACCGGGCTAGGGGGGCGAACGAAATTTTGCGCGGGATGGTGGTACTCCCTAGCTAAGCCCTCACCCCAACCCCTCTCCCAAGTTGGGAGAGGGGCTTCTAACTCCCCTTCTCCCAGCTTTGGGAGAAGGGGCCGGGGGATGTAGACGCGCAGCGGCTTCTCGCAGAGTGGGCCCCGTAACCCTGTTCGCGCTAGCGTCGCGTAGCGATAGAGGGCGACCCTCTGCTCCTGGAACCATCGCTCAAAATTCCGGGGAGCCGCGCTTTTTTTTCGTCCCCCCGGGCTAAGGCCTTTTGTCACATTCGACACTGTTTGGCGGTATGGTGAGGGGTGAAACTTCTCGCACCCCTCTTCTTTATGACTTCCGCGCTCTCAAGCCGCGAGACCCAGCGCCTCGAGATCATCTACCTCAGTCAACTCAGCCCCGAGGATGGCCGTGATGTGCGCCAGGGCTTGAGCCAAACCCCGAAGACGCTCCCGCCCCGCTACTTTTACGATGAGGCGGGTTCGCATCTGTTTGAGCAAATTTGCAGTCTGCCGGAGTACTATCCGACTCGCACGGAGGCAGCGATTCTCGACCAGTGTGCTGAGGCGATCGCCCACTGTACCGGCCCCTGCGACCTGATCGAACTCGGCAGCGGCAGCTCCACCAAAACCCGCCGCTTGCTCACCGCCTACCAGGCCCTCACTCCCACTCTCCACTACACCCCCATCGATGTCAGCGCCACAATGCTGACGGCCAGCGCCCAGGCCCTCCTGCGGGACTATCCCACCCTCCAGGTCCGCGGGCTGGCCGGAACCTACGACCACGCTCTGGAACACCTCGGCCCCGCCACCCAAGCGGCGCGGCTGGTGCTGTTCCTGGGGAGTACCCTGGGGAACTTTGAACCAGCGGCGGGCGATCGCTTCCTCCACCAGATTGCCACCGCCCTAGAGCCAGGAGATTACTTCCTGCTGGGGGTCGATCTGCGGAAAGACGTTGCGCTGCTCGAAGCGGCTTACAACGACAGCCAGGGCATCACCGCCGCCTTCAACCGTAATATGCTGGCGCACCTCAACAAGCGCTTCCAGGCCAACTTCGACCTTGAGGCTTTCCGGCATCGCGCTAGCTACAACCCCGAAGCGCACCAGATTGAAATGTACCTCGACTGCCAACGGGCCTGTGAGGTGCATTTTGCAGCCCTGGATTGGACCGTGGCCCTGGCAGCGGGCGAACGTATCCGCACTGAGATTTCCCGCAAGTTTGACCTCCCGGAGCTGAGCCAAACCCTCCAGCAGCAGGGCCTACGTCCCCTGCGTCACTGGCAAGATGGGTCGCAGTGGTTTGCCGTCGTACTCTGCCAGCGGGAACCAGGCTGACCCCGTGGGGGAGCATCTCAGCTTGGTGAAGGAACGCAACCGGGAGCTTCCCGGATTGAGTCCCCAGCACCTTGCTACGAGCCGCCGCCCGGCTCGGTAAGATGGGGTGTGACCGGCGCTATCCTGTGCCTGGGTTTCTCCGCCGAACCGTTAACGGTTGGTTAGGCGACTTCGGTTCTCATGCCTTGTTGCTGTAGGGTGGTTGGCCATGCTTGCTGTTGAACTCGTGAACCTCACGAAGGTGTTTACCGGGCGCGATCGCCAGACTGTGCGCGCCATTGAGGGGGTGAATTTACAAATCGCCGAGGGCGAATTCTTCTCCCTGCTCGGCCCCTCGGGTTGTGGCAAGACGACGATTTTACGGAGCATTGCTGGCTTCGAGCAGCCCAGCGCCGGAGAAGTGCGGATTGGCGGCGTGGTGATGGGCGATCGCCCGCCCTTTCACCGGCCGGTGAATACCGTGTTTCAGCACTATGCCCTCTTTCCCCACTTGACCGTGGCCGCGAATGTGGGCTTTGGGTTGGAGATGGATTGCATCTCCCGGTCCGAGCGGCGCGATCGCGTTGCCCAGGCCCTCGAGCTCGTGAAGCTGGCCGGCTTCGGGGAGCGCCACCCCCGGCAACTCTCCGGCGGCCAACAGCAGCGGGTAGCCCTAGCCCGGGCCCTGGTGAAACAGCCCCAGGTGCTCCTGTTCGACGAGCCCCTCGGGGCCCTGGATCTCAAGCTGCGTCGGGCCATGCAGTTGGAGTTGAAACATATGCAGCAGCAACTCGGCATCACCTTCATCTACGTCACCCACGACCAGGAAGAAGCCCTCACAATGTCAGATCGCATTGCCGTGCTCAATGAGGGCCAGGTTTTGCAAGTGGGAACTCCCACTGAGATTTACGAGGAACCCAACTGCCGCTTTGTGGCCGACTTCATTGGCGAGAGCAACTTCCTTCTGGGTCGGGTGGTCGAGGTGAGCCCGGAAGGCCTGGTGGTCCTGGTCGATGAGCGCCTGCCCCTAGCGATTCCCCAACCCCTCGATTTGCCCGTGGGCAAGGTGGTCACGCTGGCGATTCGGCCCGAAAAGCTAACCGTGCTGCCCGCCAACCCAGAGACCGTGACCGGCCTCGAGGGAACGGTGGTCGAAACGGTTTACCTCGGGACTGATACCCGCTTGACCATCCGGCTAACTCCCCAGAGCTGCCTGATCGCCCGTCGCCAAAATATTGATCGCAGCCAACTCACCACGTTTCAACCCGGGGAATCTGTGCAGGTGCAGGTAGCCCTGGGCAGCATCGCCGTGCTGCCGGAGGGGACACTGCCCAGCCCAGGGATCAGCCCCCCCCCCGAGCTGGCCGTCAGGGCTCACCCCCGGTCCGAGGTGGAGCCGTTGGAGGACAGCCAGCGCTTTCCACCCTTGCAGTAAAGCGACTGGGTTCTATCCATTCTCGGATGCACCATCGTAGTTTGCTCTCTTCCCAAGCTCCTCCCTCTGAGGGCCATGGGCTTGGAGATGAGGCGGAGCTTTTTTTCCAGGCGCTCGAGGGCTTGATCGGAGGATGTTGGTGCGGCCTGTTCTGTCAGAACCTTGAGCGATCAATCTGGCGTGCTTCCCAGCCCTGCAACCTTGGGTGTGTCACCATTAGGCTTAAAGAAGCGGTTTTGGGCTCGTACATCTCTTGTTGGCTCCCTAATCCCAAACCGCTCTTCCAGAATCTGAGGGCTGAGGGGAGGCCCTGCCTCCCTAAAATGCACCCTTTTTACCGCGTCTAATGAGCGCGCAATGACCGTCTCCAGAGAGCTAGTCTGATGGTTCACCACCTACAATTTGACCCCACCCTGCCCAGCAGTGAAGAGCTACCCTGCTCTGACGACACCCCCGTGGACAACGAAGATCAGAACTTTCTCCCCAACTACCTGCTGTTCTTGTTGGAGCTGATTTGGCGCGATCGCCAAGACTGGTACTTCGGCGCCGATATGGCCATCTACCACACCACCGGAGCCAACCCCAAAGCCCCCGTCGTCCCTGATGGCTTTCTCAGTCTCGGCGTCCCCCGCCGCAAACCGGGCAACAAATCCCGCCGCAGCTATGTGCTGTGGGAAGAGGAGGGGATTGTGCCGGTGCTGGTGCTGGAGGTCGTCTCCTGGACTCCCGGGGGAGAGTACGGGGAAAAGCTACGCCTGTATGAACGGTTGGGGGTTCTCTACTACGTGATCTACAACCCCGAATTCTGGCAGCGCGATCGCCATCAACCCTTCGAGGTTTACCAACGCATTGCAGGCGAGTACCAACTCCAAGCCGGCGAACCCTACTGGCTGCCGGAAGTTGGGCTCGGCCTGGGGCGGAGTCGCGATCGCGTCGGCGGCATTGATCGCGAGATTCTGTCCTGGTTTGATGCCGAGGGTCGTCGCTACCGCTCAGCGGCTGAGCAGGCTGAAGCGGCCCAAGCTGAAGCCGCCCAGGCCCAAGCTCAAGCTCAACAGGCTCAAGCCGAGGCTCAGGCCGAACGGCAAGCCCGGCGGCGAGCGGTCCGCCAACTGCACGACTTGGGATTGTCCCACGCGCAAATTGCTGCGGCCTTGGGGTTCACGGTGGCAGCCGTCAGGGAGCAGCTATCCGAGCTGCCGCCTGGGGATTGATCCAAGTGCTGGGGGGCATCCCACGGCGGCTTTAACCGTGTTTCCCTCTCCCAAAAATGGGCGAGCAGGGTGGTTTGATGAAAGTCTCAAAACGAAAGTTCACCGGCTCTCCAGGATTCACGGTGATTTCGTGCAGCGAAGCAACCCTTGCCTCGGTCGGGGTTTGGTCTTCAAACCCTCAGCAGCTCTGGGCTTGGAGACCAAGCCTTTAGGCGATCGCCCCGTCATTTCCACCCTAGATCCTGGAGAACCAGTTCACCAAAGGCGCATCCGGGTGCATCCTGCTGACAACGGCTGCTCAACGCTAGCAAACAAAAAATGCAGACGGTGGGTGTTGTCAGGCCTGAGCTGATCCGAATCGCCGCCGGCCTTCTCAAGTCTCGACAGCGCTTTGATCTCCAGCAATTACTCCCTTGTCAGGCTTGACTTGGGCTGGCCAACGGGTGCATCTCAGTTAAGCAAGTTTACCCTCATCCCCCGGCCCCTTCTCCCAAGGAGGGCGAAGGGGAGTCTCCAAAGTGAGATGCACCCCTGGCCAACCCAGGATCTACATTGTAGGATTTGGGTCTCCCAACCCTCAAACCCTTATCGGAACAGCGATTGACTGGGTTGAGGGCGCGGCAACCGTGCCCCTACCGAATTGGGTCGTTATTTCGTGAAAATTCATAGGTGCTCAAGAGTTGCAGGTGTTGTGTCGGTCAATCAGCCTTTGCGGTTGCTGAGGCTGCCTGGAGAGGGAGAAAGGGCTGATATAGTAACCTGTTTGTGTATGAATGAAGGAGTAGGGTGGCAATGGCCGGGAGCATCTGTAAGTTTGGCGGCTCTCACCTTGAAACCTTCACGCTGCCTGAGGCGAGGAACCGTTGGTTTCTCTTGCGCTAACTTGAGAGGAAGGGTGTGGGGGATGAGTGCCCCCAGAAGGTTAAAGTGAGATGCACCCCAGCTGCCGCGCGACAACTTTCTTGGAGGAATACTATTTCTTGGAGGAATACTATCTTAATGAGATTAGTTCTTAATAGATGACGGGATTAAGGGCAAGCTAATGCCAGCCTGTGCGTGACAGTCCCCAAGGCCGGCCAGCCGGCTACTCCGATCTTGCCGCCAGGTTTCCCGTTAGTTAGTTCACTAGGGTCCACCTCCGTTAGGTTTGCCGGCTCTGTGAGAAGCCGCTGCGCGTCTACATCCCCCAGCTCCTTCTTTCAAGTAGGGCGAAAAGGAGTCGCCAAAGTGAGATGCACCCAGTCCACGAAGCTAAAGCCTCGGACTTATGCCAAGATATAGACTGCCGTCGCCCGTCACGTAACGCTCAATCACCCTTCTCGATCCGTAACTATGGACGCGCTTATAACTACCTTCATTGTTCCAACCCTGATCATGTTGGGAGTTGGGGTGATGTTGGTGTCGATTCTCAAGACCCGGCAGATTTTGCGACTCTTGCAGCCTTACCAGGAAGCGGGGCTATGGCGGGTTTTATATATTCTCATGATCTTCTTCCTGGGGGGCTACTTGCTCGCGGATTACTTGAGCATTGCCTCGCTCATGATCGCGATTACGATCCTCATGGGTGTGGTCTTTTTCTGTGGCTCTCTCTTTGTTCTTCTCAGCATTCGTGTCTACCACCACACCCTCCTGATCACCCTCAACGACTACCGCCAAGCTAAGCAAGATGCGGAAACCACGCTGCAAAAGCTCAAGCATACGCAGGCGCAACTTGTTCACAATGAAAAAATGCTAGGCCTCGAACGCATTGCGGCGCGAATTGCCCACGAGATCAACTATCCCGTCAAGGCCATCTATGGCAATCTTCATCAAGTTGAAGAGTATAGCTCGGAACTACTCCAGCTCGTGCGTAGTTATCAGAGCGATTCCCCTCGCCACTACCCTAAGGCTGCCCCAGGGGGGACTAGCTTTGACCTGGCTATGGCCAACATGGACTTACCGCAATTGTTGCAATCCATGCGCTCTGGAACGGATCGTATCCGTCGTGTTGTCGAGCTTCTGAGTCAGTTTTCGAGTCTAAATGAACCTCAGTTCAAAACGATTGAATTGCGGAACACATTAGAAAGTACTATCAATGTTTTCCGAGGGTACCAAAAAACAGCCTTCAAAATCCCTGTCGAGATTACGGCTAGCTATGGTTCCCTCCCTCTAGTTGCTTGCAATCCTCGAGAAATCAATCAAGCCCTTGTGAATTTACTGGTCAATGCTGCTGATGCCATTGAAACCAAAGGTCAGCAATTTCAGGCCCAGGGTCAATCTTCTTGGGTAGGGCGTATTGACATTCAGGCTGCTGCTCTAGAGCCCGAGCAAGTGCAAATTGTGGTCGCTGATAACGGGATCGGTATTCCGGAGTCGGAGCGCGATCGCGTGTTTGAGCCCTTCTTTACGACCAAGACCGATGGTAAGGGAACCGGCCTCGGTCTCTCGATTGCTCACCAAATCATCGTTGCGAAGCATCACGGGGCGATCGCCTGCGATTCGACGCCCGACCAAGGCACACGCTTCACCATCAAGTTGCCTGTTTGTCCTTAGGGCCTGTCACTGAGTCGGATCATTGGCATCGAAACGGGTCGTGAGTACCGCTTCATAGCGAGCCCCTGCCTGCTCCCAGATGTACTCTGCTTCAATTAAGGCGCGTCCAGCCGCGGCGAGGGTGGCTCGCAGGGTAGGAGTCTCGAAGAGGCGACCGATAGCGGTGACATAGGCTTCAATATCATTGGCTCGCAGGGCCCGGAGCGGTTGGCCCGGCTCGTCTACGGCTAAGCCTTCAAGCCCGCGATCGCTGGCGACCACTGGAACCCCGGCAGCCATTGCCTCCAGGGTTTTGTTTTTGATCCCGAAGCCGGTCCGCAGGGGAACTACTGCGACGGCGGCGGCGTGGAGGTAAGCAGTAGTCGAGGGGACGCGGCCCGTGACGGTGATGCCCGGGCGATCGCCCAGGGCCTGGATTGCAGCCGTCGGTCGCCCGCCGACGATGGTAAAGGTGGCCTCTGGATAGCGTGCTTGCACCTGGGGTAAGACTTCCAGGGCGAAGAAGCGGGCTGCATCGATGTTGTGGGAGGCGCTCATGTCACCGACGAAGACGAGGTTGTAGCCCCCGGGATCGCGATCGCGGTAGGGAAAGAGGGCGAGATCGACCCCATTGGGAATCACATGCAGGGTTGCCCCCGGGTCAAACTGGCGGAGCTGGCGGCGATCATCCTCCGTCGTCACCACAATATCCGTGAATTTGGCACAGTAGCGGGTTTCGTAGCGGGCGAGCAGGAGGTTGAGATAAAGGCGATCGCGCAGCGGCTGCGGCGAGGCCCCCATGGCCAGATGGTTGCTTACCCAGCCGTAGAGGGAGCTATGGACATTCACCACCGTCTTCAGCCGCTGGCGAAATTCGGGGCGGACATAGATTTCATTCACGCTATGCTCACAGGTAATCGCCTGCACGCGCCCCGCCTGCACGGCCGCATCGACCCAGGCCTGGAGCGCCGGAGAGTAGCGGTGTAGCACATTAGGCGGTGTTGCTTTCCTCAGAGCATGACTGAAGCGCGCCGCCTTGCTGGCGAGGGAGCGGAGGCCGCGACCTCGGGGCGGATCAGCCGGCAGCGGGAATAGATGGAGCTCGCTCACGGCCTGTCGCAGGGCCGCTACCTCCCCGTCTTCAACTTGGGGGGGTCGCTGGGTCAGCAGGATAACCTCGTGGCGTTGCTGCAAGTATTGCAGCAAATTGAAGGTGCGAATCTCGGTTCCCCCCCGGCTGGGCGGATAGGGGAAGGTCGAGGACAGCATGAGAATCTGCATGGCACAGCAAGGGCAGCGGGCTTGATTCTTAGTGTACCGGTTGGCGATCGCAGTAGTATAGTAACCAGGGAGCCAACCCTGACGGGATGGGGTGGAGCAGCTCGGTAATCTGTTTAGATTATGGATCACTGGTTACAGCATTTTTCTTGCTAGTAAAATACGTAGCCCTCACCCCGAACCTCTCTCCCAGAGGGCGAGGGGCTTTGGTTGTATTGCACCAGGCTAAAAACCGCTGTCAGCCCCAAGGTTAACCTTAGAATCGTTACTATTTCTAAGGCCAAACAACCAAGTCTGCGGGTGCATCTCAGTTAGGCAAGGCCCTCATCCCCCGGCCCCTTCTCCCAAGGAGGGCGAAGGGGAGTCTCCAAAGTGAGATGCACCCCAAATCTGCTAGCTCGGATTGGAACGCTAGGTACATCGCCATCTACTGGAGTGCAAAGCCCCCTGATGACACTACCCAACTTTATCCTCATTGGTATCCAAAAAGCTGGCACAACCTCGATCTACAAGTACCTTGCTCAGCACCCCCAAGTTTACATGAGCCCAGTTAAGGAGCCGCGCTTCTTGGCGCGGGATTGGGAGCAGTACTATGCTGAAGGCGGTGAGCGCCGACCAAATCGGATTGATACTCTAGAAAAGTATACCCAATTGTTCGAGGGAGTAACTGACGAGACTGCGATTGGGGAAGCCTCTGCTAACTACTTGTTCTACCACCAAACAGCCACACGCCAGATCCAGCGCTATGTCCCTGAAGCAAAACTAGTTGCGGTGTTACGCCATCCAGTTGAACGGGCTTACTCGGATTACTTGATGCACATCCGCGATGGCATTCGTCACGAGAAGCGCCGACCTCTGATCGAGCAAATTCGTGAACGTCAGGCCCAATCTCACATTATCCAAAAAGGTCTATACTTTGAGCGAGTCAAGTGCTTTGTAGACTGCTTTGGTGCCCCGCAGGTGAAGGTTATGTTATACGACGATCTTCAGAACTCAGTGGTGAAGTTTATGCAGGATCTTTATGGCTTTCTAGGCGTTGACCCCGCTTTTACACCCAATACGAGTACCCAACTGCAAAAGACTCAGATTCCTCGGAGTGAAGCCCTGAACTATCTGCTGCGTCAACAGAATCCCTGGCGACGGACGGTGGCAGCAGCTCTGAAGGTCTTCCTGGCGCCCAATCTCCGGCATCAACTGCGAGATACCCTGCTCCGGCTCAACTCGGTGGGCAAGGAAGCGAGGCCCTTACGGGAGGAGGAGCGCCAAGCTCTCCTTGAGATCTATCGTGAGGATACCTTGAAGCTACAAGATTTTTTGAACCGTGATCTCTCTGCTTGGTTACGGTAGCGGTGCTTGTTGCTGGCAACTGTTTAGGGTGCATCTCAGTTAGGCCGGTTTACCCTCATCCCCCGGCCCCTTCTCCCAGGTAGGGCGAAGGGGAGTCTCCAACGTGAGATGCACCCACTGTTGACTACGATAGCAAAGGGATTTTCGCGGAATCTCCTGTTGAGGACCCCAAGCCTATTCCTCCTGAAGAATCTGAGTCACCGCCTGCAAAATCGGCTCTACCTCAAAATTGAGCACGAGATCGGTGAGGGTGCTGGCTAAGAGGACGGACTCGGTGGGGAGTTGACCGATTAACTGGAATAGGAGTTCTTCATCAGCGGCGATCGCAGCCTCTCGGAGGCACTGGAGCCAGTCGCGGGGCATCGAGGTGAGGGCGGTGGTGAGGGTGGCGATCGTGCTAGCCTGAGGCTCAGCGGCGGGGGCTGAGGGGGGTGGCGGGCTGTCTTGACGATAGCGATAGCGCAAACCGAGGGACTGGGCGAGCTTCTCGAGCAAGACCTCCCGGAGAAAAGGCTTGTAGATGATATCGTTGCAACCGGCGGCGAGGATGGCCTCGTGGCGGTCCTCGAGGGCGGCGGCGGTGATCGCCAAGATCACGGGCTGGTGGTCGGTGGCGAGGCGGCGAATCTGGCGGGTGGCGGCGCAACCATCCAAGCCAGGCATTTGAATGTCCATCAAGATGGCCTCGGGCTGCCAGGTGCGCCACAGGTTGAGGGCGGCCTCGCCGTCCGTCGCCTCGCGGAGGACAAAGCCGAGGGGTTGCAGGATGTCTCGCAGCAGACGACGATTATCGGCGGCATCTTCTACGATCAGGATGCGGCAGGAAGGCTGGTCGGCGGCGAGGCCGATGATGCCGCGGGCCTGGGGCGGAGCGATCGCCGGGGAGGCTGGAGCCGGCTCCAGCGGTAGCAGGGCCATAAAGCAAGCGCCGACCTGGAGAGGGTCGGGATCAGGCTGGCTGGTGAGAGGGCCCTCGGGCTGACTCTGGAGGCGAGTTCCCTGGGAGCGCACCGTCAAAGTTCCTCCCATCAATTGTACAAAGCGCAGACTGATCGGCAGACCCAGGCCGGTTCCTTGCTGGGACTTACGCCCCGTTTCGCTCTGGGTAAAGGGCTCAAAGATCCGGGGCAAGTCCGCCGCCGCGATGCCGGGGCCGGTATCACAGACCTGGAACATGAACAGCCCGGCCTCAGCGACGGTAACTCGTAGGGTGACACTCCCCTGCTGCGTGAATTTGACGGCATTGCCCAGGAGATTGATCAGCACTTGGCGCAGCTTGCTGGCGTCCCCGGAGACACGGGCCGGAAGCTGGGGCTCCTGCTCAAAGGTCAGGGTGAGACCCTTGGAGCGGGCCTTGAGTTGGAACATATCATAGAGAGTCGTGAGGAGCTGCTCGAGGTCAAAGGGGGCGCGGTCGAGGCTGACTTGACCGGCTTCGATCTTGGACATGGAGAGAACATCGTTGATCAGCTCCAGCAGGTGTTCCCCGCTGCGCTCAATGATGCTCACATAGTCCCGTTGTTTGCCCTCGAGGCGGGGATCGTGGCCGAGCAACTGGCTGAAACCGAGGATGGCATTCAGGGGCGTCCGCAGTTCGTGGCTCATGGTGGCGAGGAACTGGCTCTTTGCTGTATTGGCCACTTCTGCTGCGTTCTTGGCCGCGAGGAGGGCCGCCTCGGTCTGTTTTTGCTCACTCACGTCCCGGGCGACTGCATAGATGAGCCGCTCCTTGACAAAGGGAACCGCCGCCCAGGACAGCCAGCGGTAAGACCCATCCTTGGCTCGGTAACGATTTTCAAACTGGAGGAAGGTCTGGCCCTGGCTCAGGGTGGCGATCGCCGCCAGGGTAGAGGTTTGGTCTTCAGGATGCACCCAGCTCAGAAAGGGCGCCGCCTGGAATTCTGCCTCGCTGTAGCCCAACACCCGACCCCAGGCCGGATTTAGCCGCCGGAAGTAACCGTCAAAGTCGGCAACGCAGAGGAGATCGAGGGAGAGGGTAAAGAAGCGATCGCGCTCCATCTCGGCCCGTTTGCGCTGGCTGATGTCGCGAATGATAAAGAGGACTTCCTCGGTATTGATCGGCGCGACCCGCACTTCCTCATGGCTCACCTCCCCCTCGACGAGAAGCTGCTGCTCATAGACCTGGACCTCCCCCGTGGCGAGGGCCTGGGCCAAGGCGCGAGCTTGGCGCTCGTAGACAGCGGCGGGCAACAGGTCGCCCATGAACTGGCCGGTACAATCGCCCGCCAGAAGATCGGTCACGCTCACCGAGCGAATACGCTCCAGGTAGCGTTCGCTGCGATCAACCCGGAGCAGCAAATCCGGGATGGCTCGAATGATGGCCCGGTTTTGGGCTTCACTGCGGCGGAGATCGGCCTCCACTTGTTGCCGCTGCTGGATTTCGTGCTGGAGGGTCTGGCGCTGCTGCTGCTCCTGTTGCAGAAGGGAGGACTGGGCGATCGCGATTCCCAAGCTAGCGGCCAGGGATTCGAGCAGCTCAATCTCATCCCTACTCCAGGCTCGCGGGCGATCGCATTGGTGCAGAGCAATCACCCCGTTGGGCTGGTCGTGGTAGGACGTGCGGACCGCCAGAATCGACTGAAGACCGATTTGCTCACAGAGGTCGAGCTGGGGGATGAGTAAGGGCTCTTGGGTCACGTCGGCTGTGGCGATCGCCCGCTCCTGAGCCAAGACTGCCTGAGCATGGGGGTTGCCCCGGAGCGGGATCGCGGTCATCGACAGAGAAGCGATCCCCGGCTGGCAGTGCTGACCCACCAAGGGCAAGTCCCCTTGGCTGGCATCGTAGCGGTGAATCACGCAGCGATCGGCCTGGAAGGCCTGGCCGACTTGCTCAGCCGCCGTAGTGTAGAGGGTTTCAGGATTCAGGCTCGAGCGCAGGCGCTCCGTCAGTTGGCGGACCAGGAGGGCGCGATCCAACTGATAGCTGAGGGCATCGGCTGTACGGCGGTAGCCGGTAATGTCACGAAAGGTCGCCATGAAGCCATCCTGGAGCCGCACAGCCACCACCTGAAACCAGCGGTCAATCCGATCATGGGGATAGTAAAACTCGTCGCGATAAGGCTCCCCGGTTTCCACGACCCGCACATAGTGCTCAAACAGACCGCTCTCCCGGTTGCCCGGCATCTCCACCAACAGGCGACGGCCGAGGAGGTCGGCGGCCGAACGCCCGAGGAGCTGAGCTGCCGCCGGATTCACAACCTGCCAGCAAAAGTCTTCAATGGCGCCGGCCGCGTTGCGGACGGCGGCGAGCACCATGATCGCATCTAGGGCACTGTCCAGCATTCCTTGCAGCCGGATCTCGGTCTGGCGGACCTGGGCCATGGCCTGGTGCATGGCCGTGATGTCGCGGGCCACCCAGACCGCTTCCTGGGCATTGATCGGCGTGATGTTGGCTGTGAACCAGCGGGGGCGACCCTGAACCGTGAGGGAGTAGTCCAGGGTTTGTGGTGTTTGGGTCGTCACGGCTTGGCGAACCTGGGCCTGCCACCGGGCCGCCTCGTCACCCCCGAAGAGGGCCTGGGTCGTCATGGTCATTAAGTTATCTGCCCCGGTCATCGTCAGGGCCGGTTGGGTGGGCGGGATCGTGATCGAGCGGCAGTCCTGGTCCAGGACCAGCACGAGATCCCCTATGGCCCCGAAGCAGGCGCGCATCCAAGCTTCTGAGCTGACAATTTTTTGTTCCAGGCTCTTGCGGGCGGAAATATCGATGAAGAAGAGGAGCCAGCCATTGAGGGTTGCGTCGGGTTCATAGAGCGGCGAGGCCGACAACTCGATCCAGAGCCTGGCGTCAAAGGCCGTCTGGCACTGCACCTCACGACAGAGGCTGGCGGGAGCACCATTCACCCAGTCCGGTAAGTCGAGCTCTCCTGCCAAGGTCTGAAGAGTCATCTGGGTCAAGGCCGCCTCTGGGTAGCCCAGGAGATGGCAGAGGGCCGGGTTCACCTGCTGAAGTTGGCCGTCGCAGCCAATCTGGGCGATCGCCAATTCCGCAGGACCAAAAAGCGCTGTGAACGAAATCGGAGCAAGCATAAAGGGAAAGGCGGCGAAGCTAATGCGGACAGGGAGGAGATCAGGACAGCCGTGCCCCCCGGTTTGTCAGGCTGTTTAGGGACCCTAAGCGCGGCTATCTAAACACGGAATCACTTTGTGCCGCTGCGCCGCTTAGCGTGGGTTGTTTCTCTAGTGTCGTTACGGGATCAGCCTGTGCTACAAGTTGGAGCGAGCTGTTTCTCTAGTGTCGCTACGGGGTCAGCCTGTGCTACAACATTCCCTAAAGCGTCCAGGCATCGCAGCGGGCTGGCCTAGAGAAAGGGGTGATACAGCGATTTCCCTGGAGTGCGATACACCTCAAAGCCCCTCTTGCTAAACCACTAACTCCCCTTCTTACCCCGGAAGCAGGGGCTGGGGGATGAGGGTTGCCGTAACGCCAAAGCGAGATGTAACCGGTATAACTCACTGTTGCGAGAAACGCTACGGGCCGAACTCAGAGCCTTAGGCTTCCCGAATCTTAACGACCAAATTTTGGGACAGATGAGATCTATTTTAGCGGCTGGCGGCTGTAACCGCTGCGGTTCTCGCGGACAACTTTGAGGAATTGGGTCATGAATCTGGTCACGCTTCTGAGCGATCGCGCCGCCCGTCATCCCGATCGCGTTGCTCTGATCGATGCCCCGGCGGGTCGCTGGCGGGCGACCACGTATCGACAACTGGAGCAAGCGAGCAAGCGCTTGGCCGCCTATCTCCACCAGCAGGGACTCCAGCCGGGAGCGATCGTCTTGCTCTGGCCGCCCTTCACGGCGGACCTGTATGTGGCGATCGCCGCCCTCCTGTCCCTCGGCCTCATTGGCCTGGTGGCGAAACCGGGGCGAGATTTGGCCGCACAACTGAACCGCTATCCTCCCCAGGCCTGGATCTGCCGTCCCGGGGCGCGGGCCCTGCGCTGGCGGTATCCGGCCTTGCGCCAGATCCCTTGTCAGTTGACGGTGGGCCCCGGCTGGCCGGGGGCGATCGCCTCGCCGGGGTGCAGGGCGAAGGCCGCCCCCCGCTTTGCTGCCCAGGCCGACACGCTTGCCTTCATCACCTTCACCAGCGGCAGCACCGGTCCCCCCAAGGATTGCCGCCGCAGTCACGGCCTCCTCTGGGCCCAATACCAGGCCCTCGAGCCGGTGTTGCAGTTTCCTGAAGGAGCCCTGGAAGCGACGGCCCTGCCGCTCTTCGTGCTGCCCAACTTAGCGGCTGGGCTGACCGTACTGCTGCCGCCCGTGAACCTGGCGGCCCCCGCCCGCAGCGATCCCCAGCGGGTGCTCGCGGCGCTGCAAGACCACCGCGCCAGCCGCCTGCTCGCGGCCCCCGGCCTGCTCCAGATGCTCGCCACCTGGGCCCTCGACCACGGCCGGAGCTTGCCCCACCTGCGCCAAATCTTCCTCGGCGGTGCGCCGGTCCTACCATCCCTGTTAGCCCAGTGGCAACAGATCGCCCCCGCCGCCACCCTCACGGCCGTCTACGGCGCGACGGAAGCGGAGCCGATCGCCAGCCTCCGCCATGACCAGATCAGCCCGGCCGACCTAGCGCGGGTCCAGGCCGGGGGAGGCCTGCCCGCTGGCCAGCCCGTCGCCGCGATCCAGCTCCGCCTCCTGCCCCCGCCCCCGGCCATGACGCCCGTACCCGCGGGCCAGCCGGGGGAAATTGCCGTCCGTGGTCCCCATGTCTTGGGGAGGGAGGGGGGCTGGCATCGTACGGGTGATGTGGGCTATCTCGATGTTCAGGGCCGGCTCTGGCTGCTGGGGCCCTGGCAGGGTCGGGTGGGGGAGCTGTACCCGCTGGCGGTGGAGGCGATCGCCAACAATTACCCCGGCGTGCGGCGCTCGGCCCTGGTGTCGGGGCCGGGGGGGCCCGTGCTGTTAGTGGAACGGGCGGGGCCGGTGCGCTGGGCCGCCTTGGCCCAAGCTCTCGCCCCCCTGGGAGCGATCCGCCTCCAGGGCTGCCGTCGCCTGCCCGTAGACCGCCGCCACAATGCCAAGCTGGACTATGGGGCCCTAGCACGTCGGACCCACCGCCGCTGTTAAGGTATCTATAATAGGGGTCAGGCTGGGTGGAAACGCCATGACTGACTCGGCCTGCGGGTTGAGGCTTTGACCCTGGTTATCATTCACCCCTTGCAATCAAAAACTTAGAAGATGTCAATTTTGGCAGTGCTCGCCGCGATCGCCGTCCTCGCCGTCCTGATCGTTGTCCATGAATTCGGTCACTTTGCCGCCGCCCGTTTGCAAAACATTCACGTCAACCGCTTTGCGATCGGCTTTGGCCCGGTGCTCCTGAAGTATCAGGGGACTGAGACGGAGTATTCCCTGCGCGCCCTCCCCCTCGGGGGCTTTGTGGGCTTCCCCGATGATGATCCCGACAGTGAGATTCCCCCCGAGGACCCGGACCTGCTCCGCAACCGGCCGCTGCTGGACCGGGCGATCGTGATTAGTGCCGGGGTGATGGCGAACTTGATCTTTGCCTACTTCCTGCTAGTGGGGCAGGCCTTTACCTTGGGAATTCCAGAGCTGAGCCAGCCGGGGGTAAAGGTTCCGGAGTTGCTGAACCAGGTGGACTCCCCGGCCCAGGTGGCGGGGTTGCAGGCTGGAGACGCGATCCTGGCGGTGGGCGATCGCCCCCTCGGCCATTCCCTACAAGTGGTCAGTAACCTGAAACAGACGATCGAGCGCTCGGCTGCTCAACCCTTGGATTTGCTAGTGCAGCGGGGCGATCGCCAACTCCACATCACCGTGATCCCCGACGCGGATGCCGCCGGCCGCGGCCGCATCGGGGTGATGCTGGTTCCCAATGGCGAACTCCAGTATCGCGCCCCCGGCAGCCCTTGGGCGGCCCTCGGAGCCGGAGCTGCCGACTTTCAAACCACGACCCTGCTGATCGTCCAGGGCCTGGGCCAACTGGTGAGTAACTTTGGTGAGAATGCCGGCCAAGTCGCGAGCCCAGTGAAAATTGTCCAGATCGGCGCTGACTTGGCCCGCAACGATCCCAGCAATTTCTTACGCTTCGGAGCCCTGATCAGCATTAACCTCGCAATTTTCAACATCCTGCCCCTCCCAGCCCTCGACGGCGGCCAGCTCGCCTTCCTCGTGATTGAGGGCCTGCGCGGCAAGCCCCTCCCCAGCCGCCTCCAGGACGGCATTATGCAGACAGGGTTGGTCCTACTGTTTAGCTTGGCGATTGTCTTGATCGCTCGCGATACAGCCAACTTAACGGTGATCCAAGACCTCTTCCAGGGCAGTTAAGGTCATGAGCACCACCCGCCAGCGCCAGCGCGCTCTGGAAATCTTAGTGCGTCTCAAGCGGCTCTATCCCCAGGCCACCTGTAGCCTCACCTATGCCACCCCAACCCAGTTGTTGGTGGCCACCATCCTCTCGGCCCAATGTACCGATGCGCGGGTCAACCAGGTGACGCCAGCCCTCTTCGAGCGTTTTCCCGATGCGGCCGCCCTGGCGGCGGCGGACCGTGCCGAGGTGGAGACCCTGATTCGCTCGACGGGCTTTTATCGCAACAAGGCGAAAAATATTCAGGGGGCTTGCCGGACGATTGTGGAGGATTTCGATGGCGATGTCCCCCAGACGATGGACGATCTCCTGACCTTGCCGGGGGTGGCCCGCAAGACGGCCAATGTGGTCTTGGCCCACGGCTTCGGGATCAATAAGGGGGTTACGGTTGATACTCATGTCAAGCGGCTCAGCCGGCGGTTGGGACTGACGAAACGGGAGAACCCGGTGCAAATTGAGCGGGACTTGATGCGCCTGTTGCCACAACCGGATTGGGAAAACTGGTCGATCCGCTTGATCTACCACGGGCGGGCGGTCTGCAAGGCGCGGAAGCCGGAGTGCGATCACTGTGAACTGGCGGACCTCTGCGCCGCCGCGCCCCCCCTCGCGGCCGAGACTGCCAAGGCCAGGGTCCAGGCGGCGCTGGTTGCGGCGGGCGCGGTTCACCCCAGCGATGCCTCCTGAGGGTTAAGGGGGTGAAAGCGGTGGCAGCCTCACGCTGGCGGTGGGGTAGTGGCGAGTTGCGGGGGGTGGGCCGGTTCTGGGAACAGGGCCCGGAAGACCCGACGGCGCTCGGCAGGGGCTTCGGGGGCGACGTATCCCCAGAGGCTCTCCCAGTAGAAAAAGGACACACCGGCAAAGCCCTGCTCCCGCACCAGGTTGACTTGCTCTTGGATCGTGCCGATGGGCATCGGCTGGCTGAGCAGGCCGCTGAGGATGCCGATACTCACGGGGACGCGCTCTCGGGCGGCGATTACAGCCGGTTGTTCGAGTTCGGTGAGGAAGCGATCGCGCTCCAGGCGGTAGGCCTGCACCACCACTTCATCGACGAGGCCCAACTCGACCCAAGCCCGCCAGTTTTGCAGGTAATGCTGATAGGAGTAGCTTTGGGAGTTGGGGGAGAGGGAAATGATGCAGTTCGGTTTCACCGCCTTGACCGCGGCGTGAATCTCTTGCATGAGCGCCGTTAGCTTGCCAGCCCGCCACCCCATCCACTGGGGATCGTAGGGGTCATCCGGGGGGCTGAGGCCGTTGTGCTCGCGCTGGTAAAGCTCGATGGTGTAGGGATCATAGCCCAGCTCCACCGGCAGCCCAAAGTGGTCATCGAGCTGGAGGCCGTCCAGCTTGTAGGTTTCCACCACCTCGAGGATCAAGTCTTTGATAAAGGCCCGCACTTCTGGGTGGAGCGGATTTAACCAGGCCTGCTCCACGGCCGGCCAGGGCCCCGACCAAAACCGCCCTTCCAACTCCTGGCCCCAGTTGTCCTGAGCGGGACTGGTTTCACCAGCGCGGCCGTGGGTGAGCCAGGTGGGATGGCGGCGGGCGATCGCGGAGTGTTTGGGAACCATCAGCCCGTACTCAAACCAGGGCAGAACCCGGAAGCCCCGTTGATGTCCCAGGCGGATCGTCGTTGCTAGGGCATCGCTGCCCAAGTGGGCGAGGCTAACCAGGGGCATCCGCCGCCGGCCGCTGACCTGCTGGGCGATCGCGCTGGGATGTAGGGTCAGGCCGCGATTCCAAACCACGGGATAGAGGGTGTTGAAGTGCAGAGCGGCTAAACGCTGGATGGCCCGCGCCAACCCCCAGGGCACATAGAAAACACCACTGGCAACATTGGTGAGCCAGACTCCCCGCTGCTCCACGATCAGGGAGGAGGGCGGTGCGGGTTGTGGCCACCACAGGGTCAGGGCCAAGACCAGGGCTAAACTGAACGCCAGAAGTGTGCGCCACCAACGGGAAGGGAAAACAAGCATCGCTACGCGAGCCCAGCCAGTCAGGTTAGGATTGCCTCTATGCTAATCGACAGGCTGGAATTTGCCAGGGTCTAAAGCGCGCAATTGGCTTCTGCCTTACGGGCTCTGGGGAGGTGATCCAAAATCTGGTTGCCAGAAACCCCTTGAGATGGAGGCCGGGACTGAAATCCTCAGCGCTCTGATCGCCTCTCGGGGTTGAGGGCTACGGAGCACCGGAGGGGAGCGCTGAAGCGCAACTACGGTGCTTCCAAGGCAGCGGGGTTTGCAAGTAGACGGAGTTGAGCTGGAGCCAAAATCCAGTTTTCGGCTCCCCCCTTGGCTTGTGGTGCGCGGCGACCTCCGGCCGTGGCGACGGGCTCAGCGGGCCTGAGAGCGGCGCTTGGCGCTGCGGGCCGGGGCCGTGGCGATCGCCGGTCGTTCTCCCCCTTCCGCCAGCGGTATGGTGAAATGGAAGCGGCTCCCCTGCTCTCGGCCGGCCGACTCGGCCCAGATCCGTCCCCCCCAGCGAGTCACGATCTGGCGGCAGATGGCCAGGCCGAGGCCGGTGCCGCCGGTTGTGCGTTGCAAGGCTCCCTCTTCCTGATAGAAGAGGTCAAAGACTGTCTCCAGGCGATTTGGCTCAATGCCGCGCCCCGTATCACCCACCACCACCTCAATGTAGGTTTTCTCCGGGTAGGCTTCCAAGGTCACGGTGCCCCTGGGGGGGGTGAACTTGCAGGCATTGTCTAGGAGCTTGGCCAGCACCTCCACCAACCACTCGCCATCGGCCTGGACCAGGGGCAACTGTTCATCAATGCGAACCCGAATCGTGGGCAGGTTCGCTTGGCGCTGGCGGGCCTGGATGCTGCTGAGGCTCAGGTCTGCACATTCCCGCAGTACTAGGGCTTCTGGGTTCCAGTCCACCCGGCCGCTCTCCAGCTTGGAGAGGGTGAGAAAATCCTGCACCAGTTTCCGCAGACGCTCCGCATCGGTGAGGGCCGTATTGAGCATGACCTGCCGCAGTTCCGCCGACATCTCGGGCTCACTGGCGAGACTTTCCAGACAAATTTGAATGGTGGAGAGGGGGGTGCGGAGTTCGTGGCCGGTAATCGCCACCAAATTGGTGCGGGTGCGGTCGAGGGCCTCCAGTTGCTCCGTGAGGGTTTCCAAATTCGCATAGGCTTCGGCCTGGATCAGGGCCGTGCCCACCTGGGTGGCGATCGCCTCCACCAAGCCGATCTCCTCCCGGGTCCAGCGCTCCAGCGTCGGCCCGCAATGGTGCAGCTCCACCATCCCCAGGAGTTGATCCTGGTAGCAGACGGGCACGAGCAGCCAGGAAACGATGCCAGCATCTTGTAAGCGCCGTTGCATCGGACGGCTCACCGCTTGCAGGCGCGGCTCGTTGGTGACATCTTCGATCGCGATGGGCTCGCGATCGCCCACAATGGCTTGGAACAGAGGATTGGCTGCCAGCAGCCAGGTTTCCCCCGCCAGAGACGGCACAGCCGAGTTCAGAAACTCATGGCTGATCGTCGCCTGGGTCTCCTGCTCCCGGCAGCGATAGATGATGCAGCGGCAGGCCCCCAGCACCTGGCCCAGCTCCCGGCAGGCGATTTCCAGCACCTCCTGAGGGTTCAGAGAGCGCCGAATCGCCACGGTCATCAGATGAATCAGGCGCTCCCGCTGCTCCTGGGCCGCGATCGAGCGGTAGGCCTTGAGCAGCTTATACTGACTCACCTGCAAGTAGCTCACCAAACGACTGACAAAGGGATCAGGATTGTTGAACCCCGTCTCCGCCTGGGGAGCCCCTCGGCGGCGGCTCGGACGGCGGGTGGGGGGGGCGAGATGGCGAGCCCGAGCCTGCTCCAGCTTCGGGGCCAGTTCGGGCCGATAGTCGCCAATCCGCGCCAGCAGCAAGGTGGCCGCCTGGACCGTTACCTTCCGGTCAAAGGTCCAAAGGCCTTCAAAGCGGCGGTTGGAGTCCATGGCTAACTCGCTCGCAGAGCTGTGGTGGGAGGAGCGCTCACGGCAGATCAGGCAGTTGGCATAGTTCTCCCCCAGCACGACCAAGTGCCACTCCTGGGCCAGGGCATCTTCAGGCTCAAAAGCGATCATTTCGTAAGCCCCGGAGTGGTGGCGGAAGTCCGCCTCTGGAGCGGCTAGGACGTAGACTTGATCGCTCTTTTCGGCAATACGCTGGTAGCGATGGGCCTCCTGGCGGTAGAAGCGCTCTCGCTGGAAGGTGGCGATCACGAGGGGGTGGGTTTCTCCCGCCAGCACCTGATCCTCCATAGCGTGGGACAGGGCCGTGAGGGAGGTTTTGAAAAACATTTGCGGCCGCGCGTCGGGGAGGGCTTGCAACAACTGCGCGAGTACAGAAGTCGAAGGGTTCATGGACGACACGCTAGAGTTGGCTCTGAGAACAGGACGTTAGCCGCTCGTGCTTCATTTCTCCATCCTAGCGAAAAGCGACCCACTTCCTGACCCGGGGCCGGGGCCTGGGGGGCCCGGGCAGCGAGGTCAGCGATCGCCCGCCCTCAGACCTCTCCGCCTAGCGGTAGCAAGCCCTGGAGCCTTGAAGGCTGGTCAGCAGCAGCGGCTTCTTGTTTACAAAAATTCATAAATTGCCGTCCAGCACCGGCGAGCCGGCGGCGGTGGGCTCCAAGGGCCCCAGGCCGGCTCGGTCCAGAATTTCGGGGATCAGGTCTTCGCGGCGCACGGCCATGACGTGAACACCCTGGCAGAGCTGGCGGGCCATCTGGATCTGCTCGGCGGCGATCGCCACCCCTTCCTGAAGCGGGTCCGGAGCCGCCGCCAGCCGGTCAATGATCGCCTGGGGAATCGTCACCCCTGGCACACAGCGGTTGATAAAGGCCGCATTCTTCGCCGACTTGAGCAGAAAGATCCCCGCCAGAATCGGCCGGTCACAACCAGCGGCGATCTGGTGCATGAACTTGTCAAGGCGGTCAAAATCATTCACCAATTGGCTCTGGAAAAACTGCGCCCCCGCCGCCAATTTGCGCTCGAAGCGGCGCTGGAGGCTGCTCCAGCTTGGGTGTTGCGGATCGACCGCCGCCCCGGCAAAGAGATCGAGGGAGCCATCGGTCAAGGGCTTATGGCTGTGATCGCAGCCCGAGTTGAGCTGCTGGATCAGCTTCAGCAGCCGCACCGACTCCAGCTCAAACACCGCCCGCGCCTGCTTATGATCCCCCGCCTTCACCGGGTCGCCGGTCAGGGCCAAGACATTTCGCAGTCCCAGGGCCTGGGCCCCCATCAGGTCTGCCTGAAGACCGATCACATTGCGATCGCGGCAGGCAAGCTGGAAAATCGGCTCCAGGCCCCGCTGGTGCAGTAGAGCCGACGCCGCCAGGGCCGACATCCGCAGCACCGCCCGACTGCCATCGGTCACATTGACCGCATGAACCCGCCCCCGCAACCCCTCGGCCATCGCCAACATATGGCGGGGATCGCCGCCCTTGGGGGGCATCACTTCGGCAGTGATCAAAAACTCTCGCTCTTGGCAGGCACGACGGAAACGGCTCATGCAGGCAATCATGGAGGAATTGTTAAGCTTCCATGATAGCCGAGCCGAGCCGGTCTACTGGGAGCCCCCCCCAACTGGCTTTCGCGCCGCAGGGGCCCCCGCCTTGATAGGCTGAGAGAATTAACGCTGCTCATCTGTTGTCTAGCTGTCGGAAACCCATCGTGCTCGATCTAACCGGAAAAAACGCCCTCGTCACGGGCATCGCCAACAACCGCTCCATCGCCTGGGGCATCGCCCAACAACTCCACAAGGCGGGGGCCAATCTCGGTGTCACCTTCCTCCCCGATGACAAGGGCCGCTTCGAGAAGAAGGTGGGGGAACTCGTGGAGCCGCTCCAGCCCAGCCTCTTCCTGCCCTGCAACGTCCAAGACGATGCCCAGATCGACGCGGTGTTCCAAACCATTGCCGACCAGTGGGGCCAGCTGGACATCCTCGTTCACTGCCTCGCCTTCGCCAACAAGGACGACCTGATCGGTGACTTCAGCGCCACGAACCGCGACAATTTCAAGCTGGCTTTGGAAATCAGCAGCTATTCCCTGCCCCGCCTGGCCCAAGCGGCGAAACCACTGCTCCGGGAGGGCGGCGCGATTTTGACCTTGACCTACCTGGGCAGTGTTAAGGTGACGCCTAACTACAATGTTATGGGGGTGGCCAAGGCGGCCCTCGAGGCCAGTGTCCGCTATCTCGCAGCGGAATTTGGCTCCCAGAATGTCCGCGTCAACGCGATCTCGGCGGGCCCGATCCGCACCCTGGCCTCCTCGGCCATCGGCGGCATCCTGGACATGATCCGCCATGTGGAGGAAACGGCCCCCCTCCGCCGTACTGTAACCCAGCTTGAGGTGGGCAATACGGCGGCCTTTCTCTGTAGTGACCTCGCCAGTGGCATTACCGGCCAGGTGATCTATGTCGATGCAGGCTACGAAATCATGGGGGTTTAGCCCCCGGCTGGCGGGGGATGCCGGCGGCCGGGGCGCAGCGATCCGTTCAGTTGGCGCTGGCAACCCCGCGCGATCATTCCTGGGGGCGGTTGGGTTTTGCCCGGTTCAATCCATCCACTGATTGCAACCCGTAATTCAGCCCTACCCGTTAGGATCAAAATCTTAGGGACGCCGCTACGGCTGGCCTCCCTGGCTCTAGTTTGTTTTTCCCTTTACTCCTATGGGCGAGTACCACGCCACCGCCATCTACCGCATTCTGGACGCCAATTTGGATCGCGCCCGCGAGGGCCTGCGAGTGATTGAAGAATGGTGTCGCTTTGGCCTGAATCAGGCTCAGGACGCTCAGGCCTGTAAGCAGATGCGCCAGGAACTCGCGGCCTGGCATCGTGACGAGCTGCGGGCGGCTCGAGATACGCCGGGCGATCGCGGCACAACCCTTTCCCACCCTGGCGAAGCCTCACGTCTGAGCCTCGAGCACCTCCTCCGGGCCAATTTCAGCCGGGTCCAGGAGGCCCTGCGGGTGCTGGAGGAATACGGCAAGCTCGACCAGCCGGCGATGGCCCAGGCCTGTAAGCAGATGCGCTACCAGGTTTACACCCTCGAAAGCCGGCTCCTCGACGGCTCCCGCCTACAGCAGTTGGCCCAGGCGCAACTTTACCTAGTCACGTCCCCGGCTCCCAATTTGGTGGAGATTGTTGCGGCGGCCCTGCGGGGGGGGCTGCGATTGGTGCAGTACCGGGACAAGCAGGGGGGCGATCGCCAGCAGCTCGCCCAAGCCCGGCAGCTCTGCCAGCTCTGCCATGAGCACGGGGCTCTCTTCTTGGTGAATGATCGCGTGGATTTGGCCTTGGCGGTTCAGGCGGATGGGGTCCATCTGGGTCAAGAGGATGTCCCCATGGCGGTAGCCCGGCAGGTGCTGGGGCCTCGGTGCTTGGTGGGGCAGTCTACTACGAACCCGGAGGAGTTGCAGCGGGCGATCGCCGAGGGGGCTGATTATGTCGGCGTCGGCCCTGTCTACGCGACCCCCACGAAACCGGACAAGGCGGCCGCGGGCCTGGACTATGTACGCTACGCAGCTCAGCACTGCCCCCTGCCCTGGTACGCCATTGGTGGCCTTGGCCCTGACAATCTCCCCGAGGTGATCGCGGCAGGAGCCACCCGCGTGGCCGTCGTCCGGGCCCTGATGGCGGCGGCGGACCCGCAGCAGGTAGCCCACCAGCTGACGGCAGTGTTAAAGCGAGCGAACCATGACTGACGCGGTAATTCGAGTGCAACTCAACGGCGAGCGGATCGCTTGCCCGCCCCACTGTCCCCTGCTGGAGTTTCTCGCCCAGCAACAGCTCGAGCCGCGCCTGATCGCGATTGAGTACAACGGCGAGATCCTGCACCGTCAATTTTGGGCGACGACCCAGCTGGCGGCGGGCGATCGCCTCGAAATCGTCACCATTGTCGGGGGCGGTTGAGCGCAACGGTCGGCGGCGGGAAAATGAGAGCGAGTGTTGCAAGTTATTGCAGGCCTGCCTGAATCGGGAGGGATCAGGTATCTTAAGGGGGGGCGGCACAAATCTTAAGTAAATCTTAAGATTGTTCGAGTCAGGATACCTCGCTGTTGCCGGCGATGCCAGCTCGGCCCCGACACCGCCCTGCCGCTGATGCAGTCTCGCAAACGCGAAGCAATACCTATGACGCCGACAATCATGCGTCAGGTTTGGGACCTGATCGAAAATACCCAAGCGAACATTCTGTTGAAGCAGGATGACCCGAGCTTAGTTGCCTGGCTGCTGTCGCAGTTGTCCCGTCGCCGGGAGCTGGCCCAGCAGGAAGTGGAGGTGGTCAGCGACTATCTGCGATCGCGCACTGCTCTGATCCGCGACCTCGCCGCCCAGCGCTACTAAGGGACTTGGCTCCCCCTGGGGCTCCTCTCCCGGTTTTCCTGGGCTGCTTCCTGGCGATCGCGGCGGCCATGATGTCAAAGCTGGCCTGAAGAAACGGTGACGAATTGTTTACAAACCATCATCCAATGAGCGCTTCCCTAGGCTTAAGCTCAAATTTTGTAGCCATTTACACGCAAGCTTGCCCCTGAGTCGCTAACCATAAGGAGTAGTTTGTTTCCTATGGTGTCAAATTGATGCAAAAGTGGAGTTCTGTCTTACTGGCTACCTGGTTTGCAACCGGACTACTGGCGGCTTGTGCCAGCGCACCTCCCAGTGGCGACGGCAGCAGCGAGGGCGCTGAGGGCAGCGCCGCCAGCAGCGAGAGCCGCCTGGATGTGGTGAAGCAGCGGGGCACGCTTATCTGTGGTGTGGATGGCGGTATTCCCGGCTTTAGTTTTGTGGACGAGGGTGGTGACTATTCCGGCTTGGATGTCGATGTCTGCAAAGCTGTCGCCGCTGCGGTCTTGGGCGATGCCGATGCGGTAGAGTACCGCAACCTAGACTCGACGGAGCGCTTTACGGCCTTGGCCGGCGGGGAAGTAGATATGCTCTCCCGGAACACAACCTGGACGATTAGCCGCGATACCTCCGTCGGCCTCGAATTTGCCCCCACCACCTTCTACGATGGCCAGGGCATGATGGTGCGGACCGACAGCGGCATCAGCACTCTGGCAGATTTTGAGGGCAAGGCCATCTGTGTCGAAGCCGGTACGACGACGGAATTGAACCTTACTGACAACCTGCGCGATGCCGGGGTGGATGCTGAGATTGTCACCTTCCAGCAGGCCGACCCAGCCTACGCGGCCTATGCAGAAGGCCGCTGTGAAGGCATGACTTCCGACAAGTCCCAGCTCATTGCCCGCCGCAGCACGCTGCCGGATCCCGATGCTCATGAACTGATGGATGTCACCATGTCGAAGGAACCCCTGGGCCCGGTGACGATCAATAATGACTCGGCTTGGTTCGATGTCGTGAAGTGGGTCACGTTTGGCCTGGTCGAAGCTGAAGAGCTGGGGATTAGCCAGAGCACGGTCGAAGAGATGCTGGCCAGTGAAGATCCGACGGTGCGCCGCTTTTTGGGCGTGGAAGGCGACCTCGGGGACGGCATTGGCCTGGAAAATGACTTCATGGTGAAGGTCATTGAAGCGGTCGGCAACTACGGGGAGATCTACACTCGGAACCTGGGGGAGGACTCGGAGTTTAACCTGCCACGGGGTCAAAATGATCTCTGGATTCGGGGCGGCCTGCTCTACTCGCCGCCGTTCCGCTAAGCTTACGCTGGGCTTGGGCTCGCGGTTTTCACGGGTAGAGGCGCGAGGCCGCGTCTCTACTGTGTCGTTTCTCTCGGTTTCTCCATGACGACGGGTCGTAAAAGTCACGGGATTCCCCTCTGGCGGGATGATCGCTTTTGGCGAATCGTGCTCCAGGTGGGGGTGGTGGTGGCGGTCATTGCGGTGGTCATGCTGCTGACCCATAATGTCAGTGTCAACCTCCAGCGGTCGGGCGCGCGCTTCGGCTTCGGGTTTCTCCGCAGTCAGGCGGCCTTCGATATTCAAGAAAGCATCATCCCCTACAATCCCGCGACTGATTCCTACGGGCGGGTGCTGCTGGCGGGCTTTTTGAATTCGCTGCGGGTGATCTTCCCCGGTATTGTGCTCACGACGGTGTTGGGTATTGTGGCGGGGGTGACGAGTTTTTCGGACAATTGGCTGCTGCGGAAGGGGAGCAATCTCTATGTGGAGGTGATTCGTAATACTCCTCTGCTGTTGCAACTCTATTTTTGGTATCGGGCGGTCTTCTCTAAGCTGCCGAATCCAAGCGATCGCCTGGAGTGGTTCGGGGCGATTTATTTGAGTAATCGTGGTGTTTTTCTGCCCTGGCCGGGGATGACTTGGCAGTTTCTGATCAGCGGGATCGCGCTGCTGCTGGTGGCGATCGCCGTTGGGGTTGTCTGGCGCTGGCGTACTTGGGCTATCGTTGAGCAGGGTAGCGCTGCCAAATCTCAGCTCTATCTTCTCTGGGGCCTGGCGATCGCCGCCCTGCTGTTGGTATCGGTGGGCTTTGGCTGGCAGGTTCCCCAAGATACGGGCTCGGCCGTGTTTCAGGGCGGCCTGCGCCTGAGTGCAGAGTTTTCGGCCCTGCTGTTTGGTCTGGTGATCTACACCGGAGCCTATGTATCTGAGATTGTCCGGTCGGGCATCCAGTCGGTGGCCAGGGGTCAGTGGGAAGCAGCTCAGGCCTTGGGGCTCAAGGCGGGGCTTACCATGCGGTTGGTGGTCTTTCCCCAGGCCCTGCGGGTGATCATCCCGCCCCTGAACAGCCAATATATGAACTTGGCGAAAAACTCTAGCTTGGCGATCGCCGTGGGCTATGTCGATATTTATTCCGTCGCCAACACGACCTACAACCAGTCTGGTCGGCCTGTAGAAGTGATGCTGATCATCATGCTGACCTACCTGGTGCTGGATCTCCTGATTTCCGTGGTGATGAATACGCTCAATCGCCTGGTGCAACTGCGGGAGCGCTAGGCTTTTTCTGTCATTGGCTGGCAACGCACTGAAGTATGACTGTTCTGACTCCCTCCTCCAGCGACTTGGCTCCCCCCGCCGCGATGCGGGACACGCCGGTAAACTGGCTCAAGCAAAACCTGTTTAGCCCTTGGTATAACGGCCTGATCACGGTTGTGATCCTGGCGATCGCCAGCTATGCGGGCTACCACTTCTTCACCTGGGCCTTCACCGCCGCCCAGTGGGATGTCGTACCCCGCAACTTGCAACTGTTTATGGTCGGCCGCTACCCCAAGGTCGAGATCTGGCGGGTTTGGGCCCTCTTGGGCCTGGTGGCGGTGTTTGCGGGGCTCTCTTGGGGGGTGATCGCCCGGCAGGCGGCTCACCTCTATAGCCGCTCGATCTTGATCGGCCTGGCGATCGCCACGGCCGTCTGCTTCCTGGTTCCCACCTCCCTGCCCTACCGGTTCGCGCTAGGGGGGCTGGTGCTGGTGATCGCGCTCTTTGCCTGGTTGGGGGTGCAGGCGGGGCGACGGGTTCCGGCCCTGGCGACCTGGGTATCCCTGGGCTGGCTCCTGGTCTTCTTCCTGGGCCTCTGGCTGATCGGCGGCGGTTTCGGCCTGCAGCCAGTGAAAACCAATGAGTGGCAGGGCTTGATGCTGACGGCCCTGACGGCGGCGACCAGCATTGTGATCTGCTTCCCGATCGGCATCATCATTGCCCTGGGACGGCGCAGCCCTCTACCGATTATCCGCTGGGTTTCGGTGGCCTACATTGAGCTGATTCGGGGAGTCCCCCTGATTACCATCTTGTTCATGGGCCAGGTGATGATCCCCCTCTTTCTGCCGGACGGGATGCGCCCTGACCGGGTGATTCGGGCGATCATCGGCCTGACCTTGTTTAGTTCCGCCTACCTCGCGGAAAATATTCGTGGGGGGCTCCAGGCGGTGCCCCGGGGTCAGGGGGAGGCGGCGATGGCCTTGGGCCTCAATCCCCCCCTGACCATGGGCTTGATTGTCCTGCCTCAGGCCCTCAAGGTGGCGATCCCGTCGATTGTGGGTCAGTTCATCAGTTTGGTGCAAGACACGACGCTGTTGGCGATCGTCGGGTTGGTGGAGTTACTGGGCATTAGCAATTCCATCTTGGCGAATCCCCAGTTTCTCGGCCGCTTCTCGGAAGTCTATCTATTCAACGCGCTGCTGTTCTGGATCTTTTGCTATGCGATGTCGGCGGCCAGTCGCTGGGTGGAGCGCAAGGTCAATGTTGACCATGGCTAGGCGCGACTGGGTAGGCGGCGCTGCTAAACCCGCGTGATTGTTTTCAACCCTGGCCTTGGGGCTATGGGAGACTGTTAAAAGGAGAGTGACCATGACTGAACAAGACCTAGCCACGGCAAGACAGCCCTCCGGGCCGGCCGCAACAGCCGAGCCGATGATTGTGGCCCGCGATGTCCACAAGTGGTACGCCAGCAATAAGTTTCACGTCCTGCGAGGCGTCAGCCTGTCGGTGCGGCGGGGGGAAGTGGTGGTGGTCATGGGGCCTTCGGGGTCTGGCAAATCTACCTTCATTCGCACGTTTAATGCCCTGGAAGATTACCAAAAAGGCTCGATCGTGATCGATGGCCTGGAGCTATCCCATGACTTGAAAAAGATCGACGAAGTACGCCGTGAGGTGGGCATGGTGTTCCAGCAGTTCAACCTCTTCCCTCACCTGACGGTGCTACAAAACGTTACCTTGGCTCCGATTTGGGTGCGGCGCAAGAAGAAGGCCGAGGCCGAGGCGATCGCCCTGCAACTCCTCGAGAAAGTCGGCATTCTGGAGCAGGCGCGTAAGTACCCTGGGCAGCTCTCAGGGGGTCAGCAGCAGCGGGTGGCGATCGCCCGGGCCCTAGCAATGCAGCCGAAGATCATGCTCTTTGATGAACCAACCTCCGCGTTAGATCCGGAAATGGTGCGCGAGGTGTTGGATACCATGCGGTCCCTAGCCCGTGAGGGCATGACGATGGTGTGTGTCACCCATGAGGTGGGCTTTGCGCGGGAAGTCGCGGATCGCGTGGTGCTAATGGCTGATGGCCTACTGGTTGAAGAAGCACACCCAACTGAGTTTTTCAACCGCCCTCAGCACGAGCGCACCAAACAGTTTTTGTCGCAAATTCTCTAGGCTCTGTCGCCCTTCAACGCCAGAATTCAGCCAGGGATTGCCGTTTGGCCTGGGTGAACCTGGGCCGCTCCATCGCCCCGCAGCCCCTGCGGACCAGGGTTTCGGAAGTCATTGACGCTAGGCCCTAGCCAGCGACCCGGAGGCGACGGCTTGCTGGGGGCCACGAACCCGCTTACCCTAAACGCTGACCCTGCCATTGCTGCCTGTGACTGCTCAAGTTGATGCCCGTTGTGTCCGCACCCATCCTACCCGCCCGGAAGCGTTGACCTTGATGAACAGCGCGGGTTTGGTGAAGTGGTCGCGGGTCGCCGGGAACCTGCGGCCTGTGGCCAGGGCGGCCAGCGAGAGCCCGATCATCACCTTGTCAACCCCGGCGGATAGTGATGTGTTTGCGGTGGCGACTCAGGCGGGAACCATTGAGTTGCGGCGCTGGGATAATCTTGGCTTGGTGGCCCCGCCTTGGCCAGCACCGGCAACCCTGGATCTGGAACCTGGAGCGGCCGACATGACGGCGATCGCCCTCTCCTCGGATCAGGCCTGGCTGGCGATCGCCCGGGAAGCCGATGATGTCTACCTCTGTGATGGACGGCAGGGGGACCTGATCGCCGTGGCCGAGGGCAGCGACTGGACTTCGACCCTGGCCTTTAGTCCCAATGGGCAACAGTTGGCGATCGCCTGCTCCTTTCCCGGCGGCAGCTACGCCCGCGTTGATGCCGTAGTAGCCGGCCAGCTCGAGCCCGTCTACGACTTCGTTCGCAGCAACTGCGAGACGCCCCCAGACCAGTTTGTCGATGTGCTCACCCACCTCACCTTCAGCCCTGACGCCCGCTGCTTGGCCCTGTTTGAAACCGCCACCACCCACCACAACCAGCACAGTCCCGGCTGGCGGGGCAATCTCGCCCTTTACTCCCTCGAGACGGGGCAGTTACAGTGGTGTGTGGCCCAGGATGCTGCCACGACGGGCGATCGCCGTTCCCTCCCCCAGAGCGGCTACGAGGTGGGCTTCTACACCGAACTCAGCTTTCTTGACCCCCACACCCTCGCCTGTGGTGCGCCCCGGGGAATGCTGCTCCTCTACGACGTGACCAGCGGCCGGCTCCAGCGTCGCCTCAATCTGGGTCGAGCGGCGGGGGTGCGCTCCCTCGCCCGAGACAGTACAGGCACGCTCTGGATCGTCCTGACGGACGGAGAATTGCTCGCGATCAGGCCAGATTAGACTCCAGGGAGGGCCCACCCTTGGCGCTGGCGCGGGGTATCGCCGCACCTCACCGGCCATCCTGCCGGCCGCCTGCCTCGAATCGGTCGGCTGGGTTGATGCAGGGATGCTGTAGGCGCAATAGACCGAGTTTTTCTGGCTAGGGAGGCCCAGAGCCCTTCACCCCAAGCTCTTCCCCCAAGGCCAAGCAATTGCTAGGGTGGCACTTCAGCTCTCCTAGCTGGCGCTAGGAGAGCTGAAGCCCAACAGCCCCAGTACCAAGGGTTTCAGCCGGTTAAGCAATGTTTTGCCAGCAACATTACAGCCCTTTCACGAATCACACAAAACGATCTCAAAGTCCCTCTGCCGCTCTTGCTTTCAACATACAAGGGATTTAGGGTGAGGGCCCGTCTTAAGCGATTGCTGAACAAGCTGTATGCAGGAAACCCAACGCGATCAATCCTGGCAGCCGTTGGGTTTCGCTCTGAATGAATAAAATTGGGGCAAGAGGTCAAGAATGCGCTAGGTTGGGGACAGACTAAGGGTGCTATCGACACCAATCGTCGTTGCCCAGCCGGGCTGAGATAGGCCGGGTCGGCCGAACCCCTTGCCAGATTAGTGTTTCTGCAAAAGGGGTGGGAGCGGCTGAAATTCTTGCCAAATCCAGATTCTGAAAAACTTTTCTACCACGCTCTCCGGGTGCAATCAGGGGGCGGCTGGGTTGGGGCAATGGGCTCCAAGACCGACGCTCCTCGCTCAGGGTGTGTCGTTCGTCTGCCGCTAACCTGAGCCTGGATAGATTGTCCGAACTGTTGGGTGCTGCCGTTGTTTGTAACCTTATCCGCCGCTTCCCCACGGGCTTACCGGCGGCTCTGTTAGCTTGCCCTCGCCTATGTCCAGTTTGCCGCTCGCGCTCCTCGAACCGCAACTACGCTCTCTGTTACCCGCTCAACTCTATGCCGCTGCTTGGGTAGACCCGACACCGGCAACCCTCCTGGCTGTCTTTGAGCACCTGCGGACCTTGCGCTACCTGCTAGCCGACTATGTGCCGCGCCAGATTGCGGAGGAGCCACCCCAGCCGGGAGAGAGCCGCAGCCGCTGGCAGACGGGAACCCTGCTGTTTACGGATTTGGCTGGGTTCACGCGCCTGATGGAAGTGAATGCTCGGCAGGGGCCAGCGGGGGCTAAGGCCCTGGTGGCCTTACTGAATACTTACTTCAGCACGGTGATTGAGATTGTGAGCAAGTCCGGGGGCGATCTGCTGGAGTTTACGGGCGACGCGATGCTGATCCTGTTTCCGGCCCAGGCGGACGGCAGCGATACCCTGCGGGCGGTGCGGGCGGGGTTGCGGATGCAGCGGGCTATGGTTCAGTTTGCCGACTTGGCAACGCCGGGGGGGCGGTTGTCGCTGCGGATGCGGGTGGGGATTCATTCCGGCCGTTTCCTGGCCGCCGATCTGGGTACACCGGTGCGGATGATGTGGGTGTTGCTGGGCCATACGGTGCAGGCAGCTAAGCGGGCGGAGGGAGCCGGCCGGGTGGGGCGGGTCTGTTTGACGGCGGCGGCGCGCGATCGCCTGGGCCAGCATTTTCACCTTGAGGCGGGCCCAGGGGACTACGGCTATGTCATCGACGATCTCAGTGAAGAGCGTTTGGGGGACTATGATATTGCCCTGCGGCGACGGCGGGGCTCGACCCCCCTGCTCCTGGATCGCAGCCAAGAAGCCCTCGTGGGGGAAATTCTGACGGTGGTGGGCCAAGTGCGGCCCTTGGCGAGCTACTTGCCGCCGCCCGTGTTGAAGCTCTTGGTGGAAAATGCGGCGCGGCGACGGATTCCGGCTCAGTTTCCGGTGGCGACGGTGCTCTTTGTCAATTTCCTCGGTCTCTCGGAGGCGGTGGATGCGGCGGAGGAGACGTTGACGGAACCGGCGATCGCCACGATTAAGAGCCTGTTTCCCCTGATTGAGGCGGTGGTGACGGCCCACGGCGGGGTGATGAAAAATCCAACCTATCACCTGGCGGGGCCCGATGTGCTGATTTACTTCGGCGTCTTGGCCGGCCACCACGATGACGCCCTCCAAGCCGTGCAGGCGGCGGCGGCCATTCGCGCCCTCGTGGCGGACTGTCCGCCGTTGCGGGTGGGCGATCGCCTGTATCCCGTCACCTGTCAGCTCGGGCTCCATCGCGGCCCGCTCTTCGCGGCCGAGATTGGCGAGGCCCGGGGCCGGCGTGAGTTCAATATCCTGGGCGATACGGTCAATACGGCCGCCCGCGTCACCAGCCGCGCCGCCGCCAATCAAGTGCTGCTCACCGCGGCCGTCTGGACGGCGATCGCCGAGCGCTACCCCTGCGAGTTTTTGGGCCGCTTCGCCCTCAAGGGCAAGGCGGCCCCAACCCCGATCCATGCCTTGACCGTAGCCTAGGGCGAGGACCCGGAAAGCCGCACCCGGAGGTCAATCTCAAACAGCCGTTGCCAGGGGCAGGACACTTGCAGCGACCCGAGCTCGGTTCTGAAGGAGTGGCGCAGGGTCTCGTGCCAGAGGGCCCGCAGCCGCTGAGCGATTTCTGCATGGATCGCCGCCGCCTGGCCGTTGAAGTCGTAGTAGGAGGCCCCGAGGCGGGGCAAAAAGTCCTGCTGGAGGGTTTGGCGCACGACGGTTTGATAGGCCCAGTCTTCGAGAATGCGGGCGATCTTGTTTGCCGTGAGGGCGGTGCTCACGGGGTGGTGGAGGCCGAGGCTAGCGGTGGCGATCGCCGTGCCCAGGCTATTGCCGCAGGTATTCCAGCCCGCATAGGCCAGGAGCGGCTCCCAGAGGGCGGCCTCATCGAGCAGTTCCACCAGTTCCGTTTCGCCGCCATTGGCAAAGGCGACATCGGCGATCGCCACGGGCCGACCGGCCGCCAGGGCCGTAGCCACCTGATCGAGGAAGACCCGCAAATTCCGCTGGCTGCTGTAAGTGATGTCCTTGTGGGGGTTATCCCAGGCCTCTTGCATCACCGAGCCGGGGGTGTTGACAGCGAGAACAATATCGGCCGCCTCGGGGGTCGCCACGACTTGGCCCCCGGCGGCGAAGATCTGGGCGGGGACGCTGGCGCTGATGGGTCGGTCTTCATAGAGAGGGGTGAGGTGTGCCCCCTGAGCGCTGCTGTAGCAAGGGTAGAAGCGCGGCCGTTGGGGCAAGGTCTGGTTATAGGCCCGGGCGAGGAGGGTACAGCCCACCTCATCGGCCCCGGGGTAGAGGTGAATGCGCGATTGCAGGCGCTGGCGGGCGATCGCAGCCAGCACCTGCTGCTGGTCCCGGGCCGCGAAGCCGTAGGGAGCGCAGTCGTCTTGGGGAATGCAGAGGAAGTCGATCACGCCCTGGGCCACGAGGGCGATCGCCCGCTGATTAACGGCTAGATTACGCTGACGGCGGTGGCGGTAGTCGGCCAGGATCGTCTCGGGCACCTGGCTCTGTACCTGGGCCCACTCGGCCGCCTCCGATTCACCCAAGCCCTGCCGTTCGCGCCGATCGGCTAACCAGCCCCAGCGGTGGATCGCCGCCCCATAGTCGGCGTAGTAATCGGGCTCCTCCTCACTACTGTTGTAGGCCGGCGTCCGCAGGATCAAGCTGCTGGCGAACAGGGTCAAGGCCGGCTGGGCCGCCCGTAGCGCGCCCAGCCGTTCTAGGCGGGCTAGGAGGGAGGACTCTGCCTCTTGGTGGAGTCGCGAGGGCAGAAGACCGCCATAGACCAACATATCCAGGGACAGGATCGCCCCTTGGCAGGTGGGGATCGTGGCCTGGAGCCAAGCCCAGAGGCTTTCCCGGTCCCCAGGCTGCTTCTTAGCGCTCAGGAGGTCCCGGGGCGGCAGGTGCAGTGAGAGACCGGGCTGGAGGCGGGCGATCGCCGGGGGATAGTCGTAGTTACAAGGGCGCTCGTCGAGGGGCAAGTACAGAAGTTGCATGGCTCAGGGGTAGACCGACCGACGGGCTAACCAGCCGAGGGAGCCGGGCGACGGGAGCGCGGCCGAGCCGCCGAGGGATGCCGAGCCGGGGAGCGGCGTTGCGGAAAGTGCGTGAGGCGGGCCTGGGCCTGGATCATGATTCGGCCCATCTCGACGCGCAACTCTTGGGGGTGCAAGGAGAGACCCGGCAAGGTGAAGGGTTCTAGGTTGAGACAGCGCTCCAGGCGGGTCATCACTTCGGGGGGCAAAGCGTTGGTCTGGTCCAGAACAGCGCAGGTTGCCCGTCCCCGCTGCGGACAAAGCTGAGGGCGGGTGGAGACCGAGACAGCCTTCAGGGTGATGACCAGGGTGCCATCGGCACAGCACTCACAGCGCACTGGGTTCGCCATCCTCCCCGAGTTCAGCACGGCTTCACAGTCCGCCTCGCTCAAGACGAGCCGCGCCCAGCCCCGGATCGGCGCGGTCAATTCGATGGTTCCCAGGAGGGCCTTGAGGGGCTGTACGGTGACGTCCCGGAGTTGTAACTGCAAACCCTGCAAGGGGATTGGCCCCCCTAGCACCAGCCCCGAGCCCTCGACCCTTAGGGAGGTGAGGCGACCCTGGGCCAGGAGGCTGGGGTTGGTCTCCACCTGAACGTTGAGGTGCTGGGCCGATTGAAATTGGCTTTGGAGGGCGAGGGTTGCGAGCTGATTGAGGGCCTGCTCGCCTAGGCTATCGGGGTTCAGGAACAACACAGGGCTTTCGCGCTAAGGGGCCGCAAACATTCGTAGCAATTACTCGTAAATGTTAACGGAAAACTTCCCCGGCGGCCGTCTTCCCCACGTAAATTCTCAGTCAGGAGCGCACCGCGACCCCGGAAGTTGGGCGACCCGTGGCGGTGGGGGGCTGCTCTGGGCGGCCGTTGCGACCATTACGGCCGTTGCGATCGCGCCCCTTGCGGCCCACCAACTGGGGCGGTGGCTCGGGGGCCCCGAGGGCCGGAGCTGGCTGCCCCGGTAAACTCGGGGACGGGGCGATCGCTGGCTCGGCCCCGGCTGGCAGTGGCATCACCACATCGTTGATGACTCCCCCCAGCAGCGGCATTTCCGCCTCGGTCATCTGGTCGAGGACAGTCCCCAGGGACGGCTTCAAGGTGACACCCAAGCGCGCCACGATGACCATCCCATCCGTGAGCGGCTGAAGCAAAAAGGCATCATTGCACACCGAGAGGGCGGGAGTGTCCACTACGACGAAATCAAAGCGCTGACGAGCATCATCCAGCAAGCGCTTCAGTTCGCTGGACTCCAGAATCGCCGCGGCCTTGTGCTGGGGGCCGGGGCTCGGAACCAGGTAGAGATTCGCCACTTCGGGCACGAGGCGGATGCAGTCGTTGTGGGAACTGTAGTAGCTCAGGGGCTCCGCCTTAGCATCGGGATCGACGGCGAGGCGGCAGGAGTAAGCATGGGAGGGTGCGCGCAGATCGGCCTCGATCAGCAGGGTGCGCTTCCCGGCCTGGGCCGAGGCGATCGCCAGGTTATAGGCCACCGTACTCTTGCCCTCTTCCGGATCGACACTGACCACTTGCAGCACCCGCAGCGTCTTGGGGGCAAAGCGCCGGAGATTACTCCGCAGCAGTTCATAGGCACTCAGATAGCCCGCATTGGCTCCCAGAAGAATGGGCAGTTCCCCCTCGAGGGCTGCCGGTTCCAGAGCTGGCAATTCTCCCAACACCGGCACATCCCGCTCGGCAAAGACCGACTGTAACTCTGCGGCCGCATAGGCATGGGGGTCCAGAAGGCCCAGCACCAAGAGGGCCGCGTTCGCCACCACGAGACCGCCAACGAAGCCAGCCACAATCAGGATGATCGGGTTGGGGGGCTCCTGAGCTTCCGGCGTGACATCGGTGACAATCGGTGGCTGCGCCACCGTCAAGCTGCCCACCGTTTCCGCTTCGGCCGACTCTGCATCGACCAAGGCCCCTTGAATTTGGTTGAAAAAGGTCTGCTTCAGTTGCAGCTCCTGTTGCAGACGCGCTTTCTCCAACTGTTTGGTGGGCGACGTTTCATAGTCGCGGCGCAGTCCCTGCTCCGTGTTCCGCAGCGTCGTCATTTGCTCCAGGAGGGCATCTTGTTGCGCCTTGAGCTCCACCATCCGGCTCGCCAGTTGTTGGCGCGTCGGGTCCAGGCTACTCTCACGCCGAATGGCACTGGGCCGAGCCTGAAACACATTGTCGTCACCAATGACTTCATTAGCCCGCTCCACGAGGAGTTGCTCGTAGGCAGTCTTGGAGCGTAGCAGCTCCGCCATCGTCGGATGCTCCGGCCGCAACTGCGTGCCCAACAGTTCGAGCTGGGTTTCACTCTGCATGAGTTGCACCCGGATACTGGCGATGATCGGGTCAGCGCTGAGGGCGGCGGCCACGTGGGCCTCGGCTGGGGTCAACCCCAGTTGCTCCCCGAGACTCCTGATCTGCCCACTGACACCATCGATCTGGAGTTGTAACTCACGCTGTTGCTGGGCACTGGCGGTGATCCCGGCGATCAAGCTGCCATCCTGGAGGGCGACCAGGGAGGAGCCCTCGCGGCTCATGAAGTCGTAAAATTGGCGCTCTGCGACGGTGAGTTCATCCTGGGCGACCTGGGCCCGCTGCTTCAAGGCTTCGATCTGAGCCCGCAGGCGCGAGGTGTTCACCAAGCGGCTCTGAGCCGTCATTTCCTGCAAGAGCAAGTTGATGGCAGCCTGGGCTCGCTGGGGATTGCCATCGGTATAAATGACTTCAATCGGCGCGGCGGCCCCGCCGCCCCCGCCTTTGCCACCCTTCTCGCTGCCCTCTTCGCCGCGATTGATCTTGACGCTCCGGAACAGTTTCTCTGGCTTGACATCAATCTTCTCAGCTACGGTCTCGAGCACCCGATCGGCAAGGAGCAGCTCATCGCTGACTCCCCCTCGCGCTTGTTCCTGGAGGGTCTGGGCGGTCTGAGTCGTGCTGGGCGGGGGGCTGGTAAAAACCAGGGTGCCAGTCGCTTTATACTCGGGCTTCGGGTCTGCTGGCGGTGGCTTCAGGGCCAGGAGGCAGGCGACTCCGAAGACGACAGCACCGGCAAAAATCGCCTTGAAGGCGTTGTGGCGGAGGCTGATCTGGTAGCGGAGTAGGATCGGGGAGGCCATAAATCTCAGGGGCTATAGGGGCCGCTGACCCTACTATAGCAAGACGGGTTCAGGAGCCAGACCTTGGTGAGGCCTCAGACCGGGCTCCGGCCAATGTCGGCCCCGCTCCAGTGGTCCAGCCTGCCCCACGGGAGCCCCGGGGCTAGCGCTTGAGCCATTGACCGGCCAGGTTGAGGGCATTGCTCAGGTTCGTGCCCCCATCGCCGAGGAGAAAATCCATGAGCACTGGGTTGCTGCCAGCTTGGGGATTTTGGTTGGGATTGCCGGATTTGAGCAGGTTCAAGACGAGGGGAACGAGCACGGGGAGCAGGGCTTGGATTTGGGCTGCATTGACGCCGGTTTGTTGGCTGGCAGTCGCGATTACGTCTTGTTGCTGTTGGGGGGAGAGGAGGGCTTGGACAGCTTGGAGGTTGGCTTGGCTGCCGCCAAACTGCTCGAGCAGAGCTTGGACGGCTCCGGTTCCTTCTTGGTCGCACTTGGACTTGAGGCTGGACTGTACCTGGCGACCGACTAGGGACAAGAGGACTTGGGTGGTCTGGGTGTTTAAGCCCTGACTGCTGCCACTTTGTTGTAGGGTGCTGACGATGCTGCTGAGCTGCCCGACGTTCGCTTGGAGGTTGGGATCGCTGAGGGCGCTGGAGATTTTCTCGAAGATAGCCATGGGGCCTCCCAGGATAATGATGGCGACGGGTTTATCTTACCGCCTGAGGCCCTAGGGGAAGGGGCTGGCGGTGGCTCCGAGGAGGTGCTCGAGGTTGGTGTGGGCATAGCCAATTTCTTTGGCGGGTCGCTGTTGGAGTTCGGCGATCGCCACCTGCAAGTTCTCGCGAAAGTTTTGGGGGGCGCTGGTGGTGGTATAGAGTTTGTCGCGCAGGGCCAGGAGGACGGGGCGGGCGGGGGCGTCGTCGCTCAGGGGGGCAAAGGCATGGCTGCGGAGGAGGCTGATGTGGCGGGCAGAGCCGGTGGCCAGGAGGGTTTCGATTTCTTGGTAGAACTGCTCCACGAGAATGCTGGCGATGTATTTGGTAAAGGCGGGTTGCAGGGCGAAGAGGCGAGTTTCGCCGGCGGGGTCGGGGGGAGTCTCCAGGAGCGATCGCCGCTTGAGAGATTCAAGGGCCGCGACGATGCGGGAGGTGGAGGGGACGGAGAAGCTCAGGCCGCGCCGCAGTTGGTGGAGGGTGACGGGCTCGTAGGCGAGGGCCAGCCAGTAGACGACGGCCCGCTCGAGTTTGGAGAGGCGCTCGAATTGCTGATAAAAGATCGCGGGCATGATGTCCCCCAGCACGAGGGTGCTCTGGTCGAGAAATTCCCGCACATCGCCGCCGAAGATTTCCTGGATCGTGGTGGCGACAATTTTGAGAGCTAGGGGGTGGCCGCGATAGAGCTGAATGAGTTCAATCGCGCCGTGGCGGGCGTCGGCGATGCCTTTGGCCTCGAGGATGCGGCGGGCATCGTCCCGCTCCAGACCCCCCAATTTCAGCATCCGGATCGGCAGGTTGTCGCCAGCCAGGGAGGCGAGGTCGCTGGGACGCTCCCGGGCGATCGCCAGCAGGCAGCTCTGATGGCGCTCGCGGCCCAGCCGCCGCAGGAGTTCCCCATACCCTTCGCAGCCGGCACGATACTGGCCGGCCAGTTCGCCGCTACAGAGCACCATCTCTAGGTCATCCAGGATCACCAGACAGCGCCGCTGCCGCAGTAAGTCCAGCAGGCGCGTGATCTGTTGGTCGAGGCTGTCCTCGCTGGCGTCGCGGCTGGCTTCCCCGGCCAGGACACTGTTCAGCTCGGCCAGGAGGCGGTTGGCCGGGGGCGCTTGGCGCAGGGAGCGCCGCAGGATGTCGCTAAAATCGTTTTGGAGGTACTCGCTCAGCTTGGCGGAGAGGGTGGTTTTCCCAATGCCGCCCATACCGGAGAGAACGACGAGCCGACAGTGATCGCGGCTGAACCACTGTTGCAGTTGGTTCAACTCGGTCAGGCGGCCGTAGAAAATGCTGGTATCGATACTCTCGTCCCAGTCTTGTTGGGGGGCGAGCTGGAGGGGCTGAAGATGGCGCTCAACGACATCTTGCCAGTTGAGCTCGAGGGCTTGGCAGTAAGCCTTGAAGGCGTTGGCGCCGATGGCATATTTGCCGGCCAGGAAGCGCTTCCAAGTTCCCGCCGAAATGCCGTAGGCATAGGGACCCCCTGAGTGCCATTCTCGGTCTGGCTCGAGCCAGCGGCTCGCCATAAGTAGGCAAGTGTCGTCATCGACATTCCAGCCCCAACCCTTTTCTTTGCGGCGTTGTTGAATGCGGGCAAGCCCGAGGGCTGAAGCTTTGAGGGTTGACATAGCGCAGCGTTTACCTGAATGCAAGATCAATTTTAGATCAGTCGCTGGCGAACTGGATCGGTCAGAGCCCGGAATCTCGCGATCCTAGGCTGATCTTGTGAGTTGAGCTAAGGACAGGGCATCCTGAAGGTGGAGAACGTCAAGGGTTAGGAGTTCAGGCAGGGATAACGCGGTGTCTCGCTTAGTACGAGTCATTGCGAATCATTCCCTGCCTGTTTGCTTTTCTTGGCGATGGTAATGGGGAATTCATTACGGCTCAGTTGAGCTTCACGGAGTTAAGTTGCCTGTTCGCATCGATCGGGAGCGTTTAGGGCGTTTCTGGTTCTGTTTGCACTCGTTTCAAGAGGCACCGATGGTATTTAATTATTTGCATCAGGGTTTTAGGGGTCTGACGGGACTGACCTTGGCGATCGCCAGCAGCACCCTCGCCGCCCCCGCCTTGGCCTTCAATCTCACGACGCCCCAACCCCTCTACACCACGGCCGGCGACCCCGCAGCCCTCCGGGTGCAACCGGGCCAAGGCTACGATGGGGTCGTGCGTTTGCTGCTTGCTAACAGCCTGTGCAGTGGCTCTTTGTTGAGTACGGGCGCGCATATTCTCACGGCGGCCCACTGTTTGCCCCGCTCTCAGTCGGGGCCGGTCGATTTTTCCGCCTCGGTGAGTTTTACCCTCCCGTCTGGCTCGGTTTCCCTGGGCGTAAATCAGTTTTTCCTGCCCACGGAGTGGACGGGTAACTGGAGGGAGGATGCTTGGAAGGGGTATGACTTGGCAATTCTGGAGCTGGTAGACCTCGCGCCAGTGGCGGCCGAACGCTACGAGCTGTACCGCAATCGCGATGCAGTGGGTCAAGTGGCGGACAAGGTGGGCTACGGGCGCTCGGGCACGGGTGAAACCGGGGATACCCTGAGGGCTGGCCTCAAGCGCGCTGGTCAGAATCGCTACGATGCCACCGGGGATTTCTTTAGCTGGGGGAGCGATCGCCTGCTTCTCTACGACTTCGACAGCGGCCGACCCGAAAACGACTTTTTCGGCGGTGATCTGGGTCTGGGGGCCCTGGAAGTGATGGCCGCCCCGGGGGACTCGGGCGGGCCCAGCTTCATCAACGGCCGCTTGGCGGGTGTCACCTCCTGGAGGTTGGGGAATAATACACCCACGGACATTAACCGTTCGACCAACTCTTCCTTCGGGGAAGTGGGGGGCGATGTCCGCGTCTCCGCCCATCTCAGCTGGATCGAGGGCATTCTCCAAGCCTGGCGACCGCCGCAACCCCCGGGAGATGACGGGCCCCAAAGTGTGCCGGAGCCCGGGGTGGGCTGGGTATTGCTCGGCTTTGTCGGCGGGCTACTCTGGTGGCGTCGCCCCCGCGCTTGAGTTCCGGGCCCTGAAGGCTACAGCAGCGAGTCCATCAGGGCCATGACCTGGCAGCTCTCGGGGCTCAGGGACGCTTCCCCAGCCTGGAGAGTTGCCTCCAGCAGGCCCTTGAGGGCAATGAGTTTGAGGCTGTTTTCCGCCAGGGTCTGGGCGATGGGCTCGGCGGCGGGGAGGTAGCCGATGGCCCCGAGGTCGATCAGGGCGGCGCGGCGGAGGGGGAGCTTCGGAGCCTGCAAACCCTGGATGAGGCGATCGCCATACTGAGCCTCCCCCGTTAACTGGTACAGGGCCCGGGCGGCAGCGAACTGCACTTTTTCGACCGGGTGCTGGAGAAAAGGCTGGATCTCCGGGATGGTTGCCGTCGCCCCCAAGCGACCGAGGGCTTCGAGCACGGCTTCGTAGGGCTGAGTCAGGTGGGGCTTACCGGGCACTTGACCCGCCGCCGTGAGACCACCGGCTAGGAGAGCCCGCAGGGGGGGAATACTGGCCGCCGTACCCACAAGTTCCAGAGACTGGGCGGCGGCTTCGCGGACATAGTAATCACTGGATTGCAAGCAAGCCGCTAAGGCGGGGGCAATGCGGAAATCCTGAAGCTTGCCGAGGGCCCGGGCGGCGTTGCGGCGCAGGGGGTAGCCGCCATCGGGGGAGCGGTCGGCTTCATCGTGGAGGGCCTCTAAGAGGGCCGTAATGGCGGCGCGATCGCCAACTCGCATCTTGCCGAGCCACCAGGCGGCGTAGTAACGCAACCCAAGATCCTCGGTCTGGCACAGGTTGGCGATCGCGCGCTCAACGGTTAATTCCGTTTGGGGGTCAGCGGTCATGTCAGACGGTTATTCAGTCGTGACGGGCTCGATCTTAGCAATTTTGCCCCCCAAGCGATTGATGCGCTTGAACTCATCGCTCATGCGATCATAGGGCACGACGATCGAGGTCTGACCGCTGCGGCGAATTTGAAACTTGCGGCGGTCGGTTTCCCGCGTCGGCGGCATCATTTCCACTTCGATGCGGAACAAGCGGTTGTCCACTTCATTAACAGCGTTTTGACGGTACATGGTGCGAATTGCTCCTTAGTCAATGGGCAGCAACGACAGGTTCAGTCAGCTCAAGGCGGTAAACACCAGAAAAAGGCAAAAGCGGGACCCAAACGCCCGTTTGCCTTTTTATCCAGTTTCCTCAGTCTCCCACGACCGGCTAGGCCGGGCGGACACTCAGAATTTTCGCACCTGAGCGGACAATCTGCTGAAGCCGCTGCGAGAGTTGCTCGTAGGGGATCAGATAAGCCGTCTTGCTCCGGGGAATCACCGGGCGGATTTGGCGGCCGATCAGGCCGGACACCTCCACGCGGTAGACACGGCCGGCTTGGTTGCCGATGCCGCCAAAGGAGAACTTGGGCACTTCAAACGGGGCATCCTTGCCGCTGGGCAAGCTGATCGACGACGCGACGTTCGTTGCCAGCTCGCGATTCAAGCGCGCAGCCGGGCCGCCCACTTGCGTGCGATCGCTGGTGGCATAGCCCCGATAGAGGCTGAACATACGCGTGAAGCCCACCGTGCGCGAGCCTGCTTCCACGGAGAAACCGTTGAAGTAGGGCACGATGTAGTTTCCAAAGCGGCGATCATACTCTTCGCCCTCGAAGTAGGAGTCGATCTCGGCGTCGTAGCCTTGCTCTTCGACCAGTTGCGTGTGGTAAGCCAGCTCCACTTGATCGTAGGGGGGACGACCCAAGAAGTGCTTGAAGTTCAGCTCCACAAAGCGCTGGTTGTTATTCGGGTAGAAGAACTTCTCCTTGTAAAGCTCCGACTTGGCGATCGCCCGGACAAAATCACGCACCGTGATATTGCCTTGGCGCAGCAACGATTCAGCAGAAGTCAGACGCTCCGACTCCATCACATAATCATTGCCCAGGACTTGGCGATAGGCCGCCCGAATCACCACTCGGACATCATCTTCCGTCCAGTCAGGGCGCAACTCAACCGGGGTGCCATCAAAAGGCTCCAAACCCAGTTGAGGCGCTGCTGTCAGATTTGCAGCAACTAACGTTGGCATACTATACCTCTCCCAATCAGCTTGTTAAACAGGGTTCCTTACAGCCGCTAAAACATTGCCTGGAAAAGCTGGCCGCTGCTAGCAATCGCGCCAACAACCGCCGCCCTTCCAGGCAATCTAGCAAAAACGACCGCCTAGCTCAGCGCGTTGATCGCGTAGTCGATGTAGGCATTGGTGTCGTTAGCTGCGTCACCGCTCAAGCCGTGGTTCGCTTTGATGTACTTGAGGGCTTCAATGTACCAGCTCGGCGACAGCTCGAAGGAGCGATTGATTTCATCGAGACCAGCGATCAAGTACTCATCCATGGGGCCGGTGCCGCCAGCAACCAGGCAGTAAGTCACCATGCGGAGGTAGTGGCCGATGTCACGGGAGCACTTGTCCTTGCCGCGTTGATCCCAAGCATACTGAGGGCCTTGCATGCTGGTGGTGTAGGGGAACTTCTGGTAGACGGCGTTGGCCGCACCACTGACCAAGGACTGGGCCTTTTGGGTCAGAGCACGAGCAGCTTGCAGGTCAGCCTGAGCGCGCACGAAGCGACCGTTGGCGGACTGAAGCTCGCTGCTGCCGAGGAAACGACCTTGAGAATCAGCAGCCGAGATGGCATCGGTAATCGGGGTCTTCATTGTCTAAAACTCTCCTGTTCTAGGTATCTCTAGTTGTGCTGAAGCAGAATGTCAGAGGGAAATGTCGTTTAGGCAACCGCTGCGGCGGCGCGATCAAAGTAGCCAGCCAGTTCCGACATCAGTTGGCTGCAATCGCCTTGGGTGATGCCGTTGGGATCGTTGGCCATCGAGATCGCCGTGTCCTTCATCTTCTGCACGCCAGCCGCAACCGAAGCACCCGGAACACCCAGAGCTTGGTAGGTCTCACGCAGGCCATTCAGGCAACGATCTTCCAGCACGCTCGCGTCGCCAGCCAGAGCGGCATAGCTCACATAGCGCAGGATGATCTCCATGTCGCGCAGGCAAGCAGCCATGCGACGGTTGGTGTAAGCATTACCACCGGGTTGAACCAGTTGCGGCTGCTCAGCAAACAGGGCGCGAGCGGCGTTCGTCACGATCGTGGAAGAGTTACCAGCGATGCGGCTCACGGTGTCGAGGCGCTTCAAGCCTTCCTTCGACATGGCTTCCAGAGCATCCAGTTGCTCCATGCTCAGGAATTCACCGCGAGAGTCAGCCTGGGAAACAACCCTTGTGAATGCGTCAAACATTGAGTCAATCTCCTGTTGTTATGGTCGATTTTTGATGACCGGTTAGCAGAGCCGAAAAGACCTGCTGGGTCCTGATTTAACCGGAGGGCGCGAGCGCCTGCGCCGAGGGTTCCGGCACCAATAGCGTGAATTCTGAGATTCTGCAAAGAAGTTTACAGAATTAAAACTCTGAGAACCCTAAGCTACTTTATGAGAGTGCTAGAAAACTCGAAGCAATTAGGCTAGGCAAGCGCTTCACCTGTCGGTCAAACCTTCCGGTTCTTTTATACACTGCGATTAGCCGCTTTATCAGTTACGAATTGTTAAGTTTTTGAGGGCTATAGGTATTAGTACTGGGGGGTGACAAAGCTGAAAATTTGTTACATTTCGTTACGTCAAGGGTGGCTAGCGAGGGCTTACTTGGAAAACCTGCTCCTAGAGGGTGATTTCGGGGACCCCACCGGGGCCGCTCTCTCGCTCAACCTTGATGTTCCTTGCTCGCAAAGCACGATTCTGAAGGCTCTCCCACGGGCTTTAGGGGTGATGCCGCCCGCGCCGACGCCACCACCGGGCGAGCAAAGCCCGCCCCCAGGCCCATAAACGCGCTCCGAGCGATCGCCCTTGGGGCGGCTGGGCCTGGAGGCTAGCCGGCCCCTGCATCGCCGTCACTTCATACAGCCGATACTCGCCACTCTTACCCGGGAGCTGCACGGTTACAGGGGGCGGCCCGGCGATGCGGAGAGCAACCTGTTGGTAGGTTGCCTCGGAGACGAGCAGACTGGTTCCCAGTTGCTTGTTGGCGGTCTCAATCCGAGCGGCGAGGTTCACCGCGTCGCCGATCGCTGTCAGCCGCTGGTTGCCGGGAGCCCCCACATGACCGATGACGGCACAACCGTAGTGAATGCCAATCCCCAGCCGCAAGCGCTGCCCGTAGAGGGTCTCGAGCTGCGGGTTGAGCTGCTCCAGGGCCTCGAGCATAGCCAGCCCCGCCTGGACGGCCTGCTCGGCGGCTCCCTTAGAGTCGTCGAGGCCGAAGAGGGCCATCAGGCCGTCGCCCATGTAGTTGTTAATCACGCCTTGGTGACGGGCGATCGCCGCTCCCATGCGCCGAAAGTAGCGGTTGAGCACGTAGATGGTGTCGTAGGGCAGCAAGGCTTCTGAAAAGGTGGTGAAGCCCCGCAGGTCGGCAAAAAGAATGGCAACGTGCTTCTCCGCACCCACTGCATCTGGCATGACCCGTCCGAGGAGTTCATCTTGGATCGTGTCGAGGTCCTCGCTGTCGAGGGCGAGGCGTCGCACCGTGACCTCGCCGAAGACCCGGGTCTGGCAGCCGAGGCGGATATTGTCCGGGAACCGGAGGCGCTCACTGACCACTTGCTCGGCGGCGGTGCGCTCGCTGCACTGCTCCAGCCCCTCAACAATCAGCACGCGGCAGGTAGAGCACCGAGCACTGCGACCGCAAACGTGGGGATGGGCCAAACCCGCCTGCAAGGAAGCCTCCAGCAAGGATTCGCCTTCGTCTACTTCAATTTGGCACTCGTCCGGTAGATAGCGAATGTAGGGCATGAGGCAAGCAACTCCTCGGCTTGAATGCTCTTGCTTCCAGGTTCACTCCCGGAGGCAACCGTTCCGGAATCCTGGCAGCCAGGACGGGAGCAGACCGGGAGATATAGGATAAGTGAAGGTAAAGAGGCTGGCGATCGCCCTTAGCAGGATGAGCGGGCGGCTGGGCGACCGGGTTTCTGAACAGTGTTGCGATGACCACCGACCTCTCTCAGTATTACGCAACCCTTGGTCTTCAACCGGGAGCTTCCCCCGAGGCCGTGAAGCAGGCCTATCGTCAGTTGGTCAAAACCTGGCATCCGGATCGCTTTGCCGCCGCCCCGGAGCCCCAGCAGCAGCAGGCGGAAGCCAAGATCAAGGCGATCAATCATGCCTACGGCCAACTGAAGGATCGCCGGCCGGGGGCGACGGATGCAGCGGCGGCTACGGCCACAGACCGCTACGCCCAGGCGGTTGTGTATTACCAGCGCGGCGTGGACAAGGCCCGCCAAGAGCAGTATGTCGAGGCCTTGGAGGAACTATCCCAGGCGATTTTTCTCAACCCCAACTATATCGAGGCTTATCGCCATCGCGGTCTGGTTTACTCGATCCTCGGCCGCGAGCGCAAGGCTGACGCGGACCTCCGCATGGTCGGCGAGCTGAAGCGGAAGTGGGGCAAGGCCTCGGCCTACACCTCCCCCTCGCCCGCCCACCGCCCCCCAGCGGGCGAGGCAATCCCTAGGGCGCCCTGGACCTGTGCCGGAACCCTGCGCCAGCATACGGCTAGCGTCACGGCGATCGCCATTAGCCCGGACGGCCGCACCTTCGCGAGCAGCAGCCATGATGAAACAGTGCGGCTCTGGCAACTGAGCACGGGTCGTCCCCTACATCGCTTTGGGGGCCACTTGGGTCGTGTCTATTGTGTGGCCATCGACCCCGAGGGCCGCTGGGTAGCCAGTGGGGGAGCTGATAAGGTGGTGCGGCTCTGGAATCTCTACACGGGTCAGCCGCTGGCTACTTGTGGCGGTTGGTTTGAGGGCCACACTCGACCGGTGCTCGCTGTGGCCTTTGGGGGCGATCGGCGCAAGCTGCTCAGCGGCGGGGCCGATGCCACCCTGCGGATCTGGCAGGCCCGGGCTGGCAAAGCGTTACGCACCATCACGGGCTACTCGGAGGCGGTGACGGCGATCGCCCTCAGCCCCGACGGCAAAACCCTCGTCACGGGCAGCCTTGAAAAAGTGGTCAAGCTGCGGGCGTTTCCTGGTGGGCAGCTCCTCTGGGCACGGCGGCTGGACTATCGGGTGCTGGCGATCGCCTTCAGTCCCGACGGTCGCTACTTTGCCACTGCCGGCTCTGATGGCTCCCTGCGCTTTTGGGATCTGGCCAGCGAGCAGGAACGCCGGATTTTGGGCCAACACAGCCAGCAGGCCTGTGCCGTCGCCTTCAGCCCCGACGGCAAAACCCTGGCTAGCGGCGGTTGGGATCATCAGCTCAAGCTCTGGAATCTAGACCAAGGCGCTGAGCAGTGGAGCTTCGACGAGCACCGGGATGGAGTGCTCGGAGTTGCCTTCAGTCCTGACGGCCAAAAACTCCTCAGTTGCAGTGCCGACCACACGATCAAGATTTGGTGGCCCACCTAAGGTTTCCCTGGCCACTGGGTATGATGAGGGGGACGAGACCCGTCCAGAAATTTAGAACCAGGTGTGTCACCCTCAGGATTACAACCCGATTTTGGGCAAGATTGCGTGCCTTGCGTCAGGAGTCTGACCGCCAGTGTCCAGGGTTGACCGTCGGAAGGTACGCCCGCCCCAGTCGCGCCGAGGGCGGCGGCGACGGCAGCTCATTCGCCAGCGGCGGCAGGTGCTCGCCGCGACGCTCCTGATCTTAGGGGGCTGGCTGGGCTGCTCCACGCTGGTCGCTCTGCATGAGCCACCGTCCTATCTCAATTACGGCAAACCCCTCAGCACTCTGATCGCGGCTCAGCCCATCGATGCCAGCAAAACGTCCCTGCGGATCGAAAAATCCCACTATCGGCTGCTGCTTTACTATGAGCGCGAGCCGATCAAGGCCTATCCGGTCGTTTTTGGTCCCGAACCCCAGGGGGATAAGCGCTACGAGAATGATGGCCGCACCCCGGAGGGGGACTTCATCCTTCGCGATCGCTACCTACACCCCAACTGGTCCCGTTTCCTCTGGTTGGACTACCCCACCGAGGCCGCCCAAGCCCAATACCGCCAAGCGAAACAGGCCGGCCAGATTCCAGCTCAGGCCGTCCTCGGGGGCGACATTGCTATCCATGGGGTTCCCCAGGGGCGCGACGACCTGATCGACCAGCGGATCAACTGGACGGATGGCTCAATTGCCCTCAAGAATCGTGATATTGAGGAACTTTACTCGGTGGTGCAAGTCGGAACCAAGGTCACGATTCTTCCCTGAGAGCGCGGTGAAATTCTCCGGGGAGGGAGAAATTACGGAGGGGGGCCGTGATTTGCGACCTCGCTCGCTACACTAGGTTTGTGGTATTCGCTCTGTCGTTTGCCCGGATCTCCGTCTTAATATGGAGATAGAGTCGGGGCTACGGTACGAGGCGGAAACCTGGATTTCTGAGGTGGGGAGCCGGCAGGCAAAGCTGCTGAGCTTCATCGCTCCTCGGGGGACGCAACGGGCTGTAGTGCCGCTGGGAGCCAGCTTGGCTCAGTGTTCGTTTGCTTGCCGTCTGAGGTTAGGATGTCAGATCGTGCGCTCAGTCTTAACCCAATTTTCTCGCCCACCCAGGTTCTGGGTCAGCTTCAAAGTGGGCAACTGTTCTATGTTTTGGCGGCTCCGGGCAACGCGATCATCTTGTGCCATCCCCACCATGCGGAGATTGTGGGGCCCAATGCAGCGGTGGGGGGAGTGCTCGACATCGACTGTCACCGCCTTATTCCTTTGGGCAAAGTTGCCCTGACCTATCCAGAGTCGTACCAGAAGCGCCGCCAAGCTTTTGCCACCCGCCGCCAGTGGATCTGTGCGACGCAAAAGGCTGTGAACTGTGCCGCTCCTCTGAAGCGAGCGCGCGCCATCGTCCTGATGGTGGCGAAATACTGTGGTTGGTCGGTTGTGCGAGACCTTGAGGATGAGGCCCTGGCTCAGATTGTCGGGGTGTTGCCCAGCACCATTGCCACGGCCCGACACGCGATCACGCGGGAGCTGCGGGCGAAAGCGCGATCGCCGCGATCGCCCGCCCCCGCGAGCCGGGTGCATCTCAGTTAGGCAAGTTTACCTCCTCTACGAGAAGCTGCTGCGCGTCTACATCCCCCGGCCCCTTCTCCCAAGGAGGGCGCCGGGGAGTCTCCAATTCCTAGAATCCCTCCCCTAGCCCCTCCCCAAGGGAGGGAGACTCGGAGGCGGGCAGTCTCTCGCCCCCTGGAAGAGAGGTTTGGAGAGAGGGCGAACCCTGAGGCTTTTTCCCAGAATCCCTCCCCGAACCTCTCCCGGAGGTTTCAGGGCTGATGGATACACAGCAGCCCTGAGGGTGAGGGGCCTTTGACCAGGTGAGGACGTTTTGGGGCCCCTCGGTTCGAGGAACCAGGATTAGAGGACCCTGGTGGCGCGGATCACCGCTTCGCTTTCTAATCGCTGGAGCTGGAAGCCCAGCTTGGCACAGACTCGCTGCATTCCCGTATTCTCGGGCAAGATGTCAGCCGTGAGGTTTTGGACGCCCTCGGCCTGGCCGATTTCGATCAGGCGGCGCAGTAGCTCGGTGCCGACGCCTTGGCGCTGGTAGCGATCGCTCACGATCATAGAGAACTCCGCGTCCTCATTGCCGTGGAGGCGGCTGAGGCGGCCGATGCCCAGGATCTCGCGATCGCCCCCAGCATCCTTATCCTGGCGCTCCACCACGAGAGCAATCTCGCGGTCGTAATCAATGAAGCAGATCCGCGCCAGGCGATCGTGGGCCACCCGCGTCTTCAGGGCCATCAAATGGAAGTAGCGCAGGTAAATGCTCTCTTCCGACAGGGGCTCGTGGAACTTCACCACCAGCGGCTCATCCTCCGGCCGAATCGGGCGGACGGTCAAGGCCGTGCCATCCGCCAGGGCCCAGGGCCAACTGTATTGGCTGGGGTAGGGGCGGATCGCCGGTTTCGGCAGATCGTGCTCCGAGATTTCCGGAGACTGCAAGACAATGCGGGCATCCAGAGCGATCAACCGTTCGGCCGAGGCGAGCAGGGGGTTGATGTCGATCTCCTCAATCCAGGGCTGCTCGACGACTAACTGGCTAAAACGCACCAGCAACTGCTCCAGGGCCGCGAGATCGACGCTGCCCTGGCCACGCACTCCCCTCAGGGCTTGGTAAATCTTGGTCTGCTCCATCAGTCGCCGTGCCAGGGTGGAATTGAGCGGCGGCAGAGCGAGGGAGCGATCCTTAAACACTTCCACCAGGGAGCCCCCCGTACCAAATAGCAGCACAGGCCCGAACTGTAGATCGAGGCTGCTGCCGATAATCAGCTCGTAGTCACCGTGGCCCATGCGAAGCATGGGCTGGACCGTAACGCCCTGGAAGTGCTCAGCCCCTACCTTTTCCGTCACGGAGGTCTGAATTGCTCGGTAGGCCCCGCGCACGGTGTCCGCGTCTTGCAAGAGCAGCCGCACACCGCCCACATCGGTCTTGTGGGTGATGGTGGTCGAGTTGAGCTTCAGCACGACGGGGTAGCCGATGGCCTCGGCCTGGGTGACAGCTTCCGCCTCGTTCATGGCAATGCGGGTCTCGACTGTGGGAATACCGTAGGCCGTGAGCAACTGCTTGGATTCAAACTCGGTCAGCAGGCAGCGGCCTTCGGTGCGGGCTTGGGCCAGAATCTGCTGGGCCCAGGCTCGGTCGGGCGCTTCGTCGGTGGTTTCGTCCGTGAGGGCGGGGGTTTCATAGAGGCCCCGCAGGTTGTAGCTGTACTGCCACATGTAGTTGAAGACATGGGCGGCTGTGTCCGGGAAGGGGAGGGTAAACACCTGAGCCTGGTTGAGCAGTTGCTCCCCAGGGGTGATGCCATCGCCCCCCATCCAACTGGCAAGGATGGGCTTCTTCTGGGGGCCGCACTCGTTGAGGATGTCCACAAAGCGCTGGGCAGTCTGGGTGGGATCGGTCATGGCCTGGGGGGTGAGGATCGTGAGCAGGCCGTCACTGTTGGGATCGTTGAGGGCGATCGCGATCGCCTGGGCGTAGCGCTCCGGGTCCGCATCCCCGAGGATATCCACCGGGTTGCTGTGGCTCCAGTGGGGCGGCAGGATGGCGTCAAAGGCCGCCTTGGTTTCTGGGGATAGCTCGGCCAGCTGACCCCCTTCGGAGATCAGGGCATCCGTGGTCAGGACGCCGGGGCCGCCCGCATTGGTGAGGATCGTCAGGCGCTTGCCCTTGGGCCGGGGCTGCTTGGCTAGCACTTCCGCCATGTTGAACAAGTCGTCGATCGTGTCCACCCGCAGCACGCCACAGCGACGGAAGGCGGCGTTGAGGACTTCATCACTGCCGGCCAGGGCCCCCGTATGGGAAGCCGCTGCCGCTGCCGCGGCTTCGGTGCGACCGGATTTGATCACGATAATCGGCTTGGTGAGGGCCACTTCCCGGGCCGCCGAGAGGAAAGAGCGGGCATCGCCGATCGTCTCCATGTAGATGACAATGCTGTGGGTATTGGGGTCATCGCCGAGGTAGTCGATCAGGTCGCCCCAGTTGATATCGAGCATGGAGCCAATGGAAACGAAGGCGCTAAAACCGACGTTTTCCCGGAAGCTCCAGTCCAGGATCGACGTACAGAGCGCGCCGCTCTGGCTGATAAAACCGACGTTGCCCGGCCGGGCGATCGTCCCGGCAAAGGTGGCATTCAAGCCATTGTTGGGACTCATGACCCCGAGACAGTTGGGGCCAATGATGCGGAGGTTGCCCGCCCGGGCTTTTTCTAAAATTTGCTGCTCAAGGGCGACCCCCGCCGCCCCAATCTCCTTAAATCCAGCGGAGATGATGATGACACCCTGGACACCAGCGCTGGCACAGTCGGCGATCGCCCCCGGCACCCCCGCCGCCGGAATCGCCACCAGGGCCAGATCGACCGGCTCCGGCACAGCAGCAATGCTAGGGTAGGCCTTGATGCCGAGGACACTGGCCCGCTTGGGATTTACGGGAAATACCGTGCCACCGAAAGGACTGCTAATCAGATTCCAGAGCAGGGTGCGCCCGACACTACCAGGTTTTTCACTCGCCCCAATCACCGCCACATTCTTGGGCGCAAAAAAGACATCGAGGGGTTGACGTTCGTAGCGCAGGATATTGTGAGCGGGGTCAGGGATGGGGGGGGTGGACGATTCTCCTGCGGAGACGCTACGCGAACGCATAGTGCTTACCATAAAACTTCAACCTCATAAAACTTGGGACGATCGGGGGTCTGCTCGCAGGTCGGCCGCAAGCGACGCGCTCCCCTAGACTCTAAAAGCAAATCCCCAGAGAGCCGCCATTTTTAAGATGGCATTAATGTCAGGCGGCCTCGGGGTCAGCTCCGAGGCCGCCGGCAACCCCTGGTCGTAAAGCGATGGGCTTGGCGAGCCGCAACCCAGGCCAAACCCCTACAGCTGTTGCGTTTTGTCGGGCTCAACCCCGGCGAAGCGCAAAGCGCTCTCAGGCGGCCCGGGCTGAACCCCCTACCGCTTCAGGGCCAAGGTGAGACCGTCGGCGATCGGGACAACGCTCAGGGTCACACGCGGGTCGGTCCGGACCTGGGCATTGAAGGCGCGAATCGCTTCAGTACGGGGATCTTGCACCGCCGGATCGGCCACGCGCCCCGACCAGAGCACGTTATCGACCGCCAGCAGGCCCCCGACCCGGAGCAGGGCTAAGCCACGCTCGTAATAGGCGCTATAGTTCCGCTTGTCGGCATCGATGAAGATGAAATCAAAGCTCCCGGCCGCTCCCGTCGCCAACAGCGCCTCCAGGGTCTCCAGGGCCGGAGCAAGGCGCAGGTCGATCTTGTCAGCAACGCCAGCAGCCTGCCAATAGCGCTGGGCTACTTGCGTCGTGCTGGCCTCCACATCACAGGCAATCAGCCGGCCCTGGGGGGGGAGGGCTAGGGCAATCCAGAGGGAGCTATAGCCCGTGAAGACCCCCAGCTCCAGAGCCCGTTGGGCCCCCAAGAGCTGCACGAGAAGAGCTAAAAATCGTCCCTGTTCCGGGGCAATCTGCATCTGGGCCTGGGGCAAGGTGGCAGTTTCAGCCCGGAGCTGCTGCAACAGGGCCGGCTCCGGGGTCGAGATGTCCAGCAAGTAGGCCTGCAAGGCCGGGTCGAGGCCGAGGGAAGTCGTGCTCATGGCGGGCGGGAGGTCTCAGAGAAGTTCGAGGGTGAGGCCGGGCATCAGGCGCTGGAGGTTTTTGAGTGACTTGCCCTGCCAGGGGATGCTCACAGCCCCCTTGACAACGATCTGGCTGGTCTGGCGCTTCCGCATGGCGATCGCAAACTTCGACAGCACACTAATCCCCGAACTGTTGAGAAATTCCAGTTGCCGCAAGTCAAGGGTAATCGTCGGTGGCTCGCTCGCCGCAACTTCGCTGAGTAGATTGGCAAGGGGCTCGTACTCACTCATGCTGCTCAGACGCAGCGAGCCTTGCAGCCGAATAGTGGCGCTGGCTGCTTCGTAATCCACTTGGTAGGTTTCGCCTTTGATTGCTTCCATTGTTTGCCAGTATAAACAGAGGGAGGATCATAATTTGGGGGAAGAGAGCCGCCAGAGTTCCTAGACGGCGAGTTGCACCATGGTTGTCACTGTGGTGATTGGAGGCTCCCGCTTCACAGTGTCAAACTTCCACCCCAGCTTGGCTTCGTAGTCTAAGCGCATCGTGAGCAGTCCCAGACCAGCTGACTCCTTCTCCGTCGCCTCAGCACTCAACTCAAGCTGGCGCAAGTACAGCTCATCCGGATCGGCGGCCAGAAACTCCTTGACATAAGCTTGGAAGCGAGCATAAGTCTCCTGGGTAATGCTATTGGTCGCCAGTAAGATCACCACCATGCTCCCCTCATGGACCAGATGCAGACCGAATCGGATGGAGTGTTGAGCTGTTTCGTCGTTGAACTTCATGGCGTTCTCGAGCAATTCGTTGGCGATGTAGCTCACGGCACTTTTGATCTCCGCTTGGCGCACCTGGCTCTGAACATCGGCTGCTTGCGCCGGAAAGAAGGTACTGAGGTAGTCGGCTACAAAGTCCGCAGAGAGGCCGTTGTTACGCCAGCGCTGCTGAATGGGAACCGCACTGGGCGAAAAGCCCAGAATCAAAAACTCGTGGTCCGTGGGTAAGTCTTCGCGAAAGTCGCCAAAGATTTGAGCCATCAAAAACCTCCGAGAGTTTGTAAATTCATCCTGCCTGCCGCTTCCTGTTTGCCGCAATATCTTGATTTTGTACAAGAAGTAGATCGTACCATCCGCTCAATCTTTTACCGCTAGCCCGCTGGAGTTCATAGCCCCACGCCTTCCCAATCCTAACCGCTGCGCTGTCTCCCTTCCAGTCAGGGGTAGCAAAAACGCTACCTAGAGCCCGAGGACCGCTACGCGGAAGCCAGCATCCAGAAAGCCTTACTCTTAAAGTATTTCAGCCGGTCTGAACTGTGGGCTTAGGGCCGCCGTCCCGCCCTAGAATAAAGGCTGGCGGGTCAGGGTAAATAGGTGAAGTAAAAGTGCCAAAATGTGCATAGGCGCATTTGGTGTCTGGGCAAAGTTGAAAGCACTAAATGCAGAAAACCACTATCAACAAGACTCAATTAATGAGAATTTTCTCCATGGCCAAGTTGATGTGGTACTGACGGTGCGGGGTTTTGCTCGCCGCGAGCGCTAGCCTTAGGAAGCCAGCTTCCAAACTTTATAACGCTTGGAATGCTCAAGAGCCAACAAGTCTAGGCGCTGGGTCGGCTGTTCGAGGTGAGCGCCGCAGGGACCTAGATGATCTCGATGTGAATCGCTAGGAGGAAACGTGAGCAGCGTTGCAGCGTTGGCGGGATGAGCTTGAGTTCCGCCAAGCGATTGTGACCCAAGGGGAGCGCCGTGCTGAGGAGCTGAAGCCAGCTAACCTGGTGAAACGTTGGGAGTCATTCTTGGCGGAGGTTTGCCCGCCCGCTCATGAGTACTGATAGGCGTAGTCATGCTGGGCCTGGCAGGCCGGCTTTGCCCAAGGCTCCCTAGCTTTGAGACTTAATATGCGGCTGCGGCGGCGATCGCGCGCCCAAGCGCGATCGCCCCTTGGACTATACTATGTGGGGGACGCGCAACGGGCAGCAAGGCCGGGACTCTCAAAAGAGGTAGACATGGATGGAATCTATACACTCGCCAATGATGTTGTCTACGATCAACTGGTGGCATTGCTCAATAGCATCGAAGTTAATGTTGGTCCTGAGATGCCAGTTGCTGTCATTGCCTATGACGATCAGCTTGAGCAAGTGAGGTCTGAGGTCGCCAAGCGGGCCAATGTGCGGCTGATTGATGATCGCAGCCTTTTCCAGCGGTGGGAAGAGTTTTCCCTAAGGGTCTGGGAAACTCACCCTCACGCTCTCAAAACCTGGGAGGCTCAGGGTATTCAGGGAGTTAAGCGTCTAGCCGCTAACCATCGCTATATCGCCTTTGACCCGGCTGCTCCTTTTGAGAGGTTTGTATACTTTGATGCGGATGTCTTGGTTCTGAATCGGCTTGATTTCATCTTTGAGCAACTCAACCAAACTGATTTTGTGATCTACGACTTCCAATACAAAGATCCTAGCCATATCTATAACGTCAAATCGCCAAAATTTTCTACGGTTTTTCCTGAGGCGAAGATCCGTTCCGAGATTTTTTGTTCGGGCTTTTTCGGGGCTAAGCGAGGACTGTTCCCGCCCGAGCAGCGTGATTGGTTAGTGGCGCAGCTTGCGGCCGGAGATGCTGACATTCTTTACTTGGGGGCTCCTAACCAGTCAGTACTGAACTATATGCGAATGAAGGCCGAGGTTTCGATCCATAATTTTGCCCTGAGCTTGGGCCCTGGAAAAGCTACGGGTTGTGCTGTCACGTCACCTCATTTTGAGGAGCGAGACAATTTGCTTTACGATAAGGGCAACCGCGTGACGTTTCTGCACTACATCGGCTTGTCCTCGAAGTTATTTACGCGAGTCTGTGCCGGAGAAAATCTGGACTTTCCCTACCGGGACATCTTTTTACACTATCGTTACCTCAAGGAGCCGGCGGCGCGGCCGCAGTTTTCGGGTCGGCCGCGGCCTTGGAACGCACCCCCGACGCTCTGGCAGAAGGTGTTGAAGAAAGTTGGCTTGGCTCAATAAGGAGGGCGGACGCGATGCGTGGCATTTATATCGTCGCTAACGACAACGTGAAGGACAATGCGATCGCCCTGCTCAATAGCATTCGTCTCTACGATCCGGATGTCCCCGTGGTGATGATCCCGTTCAATGAGCAGTACCACGACGTCGCTGCTGCACTCACCACCAAGCATGGAGTACAACTGTTTCCGGATCTTGAGTTTGTGGAGGCCTTTACCCAAAAAATTGGGGAGATTTTCGACCGAGACTTTCTCAACTTGCCGAATAAGATGCGGAAGTTGGTTCAGTGGTTTGGCCCCCTGGAGCAGTTCCTTTACATCGATACGGATATTATTGTCTTCGAGCCTATGTCGCAGTTGTTGGACTATCTCAACGACTATGAGTTTATCTGCTGCGATTATCACTTCAAAGGACGCAAGCTAACGGATGTTTTTGCGCCGGATATTGGCGATCGCGGTCTCTTCAGCGAGGCCGAACTGCAAGATGTTTTTAACAGTGGCTTCTGGGGGTCTCGCCAGGGAATTTTCAGCCTGGAGGAGCTGTATGAAATGCTGCGCGACTGTGCTCAACATCGGGAATACTTTGATTTTTCCAGTAAGACCACCGATCAGCCCATTCTCAACTACCTCATTCTCAAGTCAACGCAGCAGCGCCTCAACCTGGTGAAGATTTCTGATTGTGAACCAGGGAGTTGGGCCGGGAGTGCCCATTTCCGCGAGGAAAATCGCGTGCTCTATGATGGGCGTCAGCGTTTGCGCTACCTCCACTGGGCGGGCACACCGATGAAGCCCGGCGGTCCCTACCGAGACCTGTGGGAGTACTATCGCTACTTGGGGGAAGAGCGTCCCTCCCAAGCCACTACCTCGGAGGGAGGAGTATCGAGTTGGTGGAAGCGGCTGCGACGAACATTCAGGCGGGTGCTTAAGGGCTAGCACAATTTGCCGTGTAAGGCCTTAACCCTAGGTAGCAGGGTTTATCCCTGATCCTGCAAGTTTCTAGGGGGTTTTGGCTGAGTCTCAGGAGCAGCGTGAGAGGGGTGCATCTCAGTTAGGCAAACCCTCATCCCCCGGGTCTCTTCTCCCAGGTAGGGCGAAGGGGCGTCTCCAAAGTGAGATGCACCCGCGTGAGAGCAGGCGCTCCTAGGTCGAACTCCAAAGTTCTCGAAAAAACCGGGGGTTGATCCTGCTCTGTCCTCCATCCGCTGGGGAGATGCTGTGAACGCTGGGCTCCCGGAGGGTGGTGCTCAACCCTGACTTATTCCAGCTTGAGTACGGCCATGAAGGCTTCCTGGGGCACATCCACAGTGCCGATAGCCTTCATGCGCTTCTTGCCCTTAGCCTGCTTCTGCAAGAGCTTTTTCTTGCGGGAAATGTCGCCGCCGTAGCACTTGGCGAGGACATCTTTACGGAGGGCGGGGATGTGTTCACTGGCGATGACGCGGCTGCCGATGGAAGCTTGGATCGGGATCTTGAACTGGTGGCGGGGGATCAGTTCTTTGAGCTTTTCCACGAGGGCGCGGCCGACATAGTAGGCTTTGTCGCGGTGAACGATGGTCGCGAGGGAATCCACCGCATCGCCATTGACTAGGACATCCAGCCGCACCAGCTCATTCTTGCGATAGCCGATGAATTGGTACTCCATGCTGGCATAGCCGCGCGATCGCGATTTCAACTGGTCAAAAAAGTCCGTCACCACTTCCGCCAGGGGCAACTCATAGATGAGCGTCGTGCGCTTATTGGCAAAGTAGCGCATATCTTTGAAATCACCGCGCCGACCTTGGCACAGTTCCATGAGTGTGCCCACGTAGTCCTCAGGGGCGAGCATTTCCACTCGCACATAGGGTTCCTGGATGTACTCCCGCTGTTGGGGTGGTGGGAGCTGGCTGGGGTTGTCGATTTCAAACTCCTCCGTCTCGCCCACGATCTTCACGCGGTAGATGACGGAGGGAGCGGTGGCGATCAGGTCCAGGTTATACTCCCGCTCGAGGCGCTCCTGGACGATCTCCATGTGCAGCAGGCCGAGGAAGCCGCAGCGGAAGCCAAAGCCCATGGCCGTTGAGGTTTCTGGCTCAAAGGACAGGGCGGCATCGTTGAGCTTGAGCTTGTCGAGGGCGTCGCGTAGGTCGGGGTACTGATCGCCGTCGGTGGGAAAGAGGCCGCAGAAGACCATCGGCTTCGCTTCGGTGTAACCTGGTAGCGGCCGGTCTGGAAGCTGCTTGGCTAGGGAAATCGTGTCACCGACACGGGCATCGGCCACTGCCCTGATCGCGGCGGCAAAGTAGCCCACTTCGCCTGCGTGTAATTCGTCTACCTGGATCTGGTGGGGGGAGAGGATGCCCAGTTCATCCACGTCGTATTCCTTGCCGGAGGCCATGAGGCGCACGCGATCGCCCCGTTGCAGCCGCCCATCCACCACCCGGAAGTAGACAACAACGCCGCGATAGGGGTCGTAGTAGCTGTCAAAAATCAGGGCCCGCAGGGGCTTGTCCACGGTGTCGGCGGGGGGCGGCACGAACTGGACGATGGATTCGAGGATTTCGTCAATGCCGATGCCTTGCTTGGCGGAGGCGAGGATGGCATGACTGCAATCAAGACCGATGGCCTCTTCGATTTCCTCCACGACGCGATCCGGCTCCGCCCCAGGCAGGTCAATTTTGTTGAGCACGGGAATGATCTCAAGGTTGTGCTCCAAGGCCAAGTAGACGTTAGCTAGAGTCTGAGCCTCAACCCCCTGGGAGGCGTCAACGACCAGAAGCGCCCCTTCGCAGGCGACCAGGGAGCGGGAGACTTCGTAGGTAAAGTCCACATGCCCTGGGGTGTCGATCAGGTTGAGCACGTAGGTCTCGCCGTCCTTGGCGGTGTAGCTCATCCGCGCCGCTTGCAGCTTGATCGTGATGCCACGCTCGCGCTCGAGATCCATGTTGTCGAGGAACTGCTCTTTCATCTGCCGCTGCTCCACGGTTCCCGTCACCTGCAACAGGCGGTCAGCGAGGGTGGATTTGCCATGATCGATGTGCGCGATGATCGAGAAATTGCGAATGCGGGAGACGGGAACCTCAGTCATAAGCAGCCAAGTCAGTGTTAGGGGGGGATGCAACGTCAGCGCACTTCGCTTATTGTAGTGTTTTCAAGGCTGCTTTTTCGCGATCGCGCTGCTGCCCCGAGGGGGGACGCAGGCGAGTTGTCTGGCGATCGCCCACCGGTTAGGGCGGCTCTGGGCTGAAGATTGCTAGAATTGGCACAGTAACCGCAATCGCTGAAGGGCTTATGGACGACAACACGGCACAGGCACAGCGGCTCGCTGAGAAGGTGGAGGTCTCGATTCAGCTAGATTCTGACCTACTGGATCAATTGCAACACCTCACCAATGAACCGAGCCGAATCATTGAAACAGCGATTAAGCAATGGCTGAGAGGTGAGCGCGAGCGTGACGATGACCTGACCCGCACCTTCCGTCGTAATCCGCCCGTTCCCCTGCGCGGTGAGTGGAACGATTGACTTGAGCGGGGGAGTGCTGGCGAGCGGATCGCTGCGAGTCTGCTGCTGGCAAGTCACGCCCCTTTGGGCAGGAGCAGTTGCTAGGGCAAGCGGCTTGGACAGTAGTGATCCGGGCTGCTTATTCTTCTCGGGGGGTGAAGAGCTGATTGGGTGCTGATCGTCTTCAGTCCGTACCTCCGGCCGCAGCTATTTTGAGGCTGCTGTGGTAAGACTGAGATTAGCTGGGTCGCTAGGCAGGGTTCGGGGTCGCTCAGGGTGGATTACCAGCCGTGAACAAAGCGTCGTAACGCCAGTGTTTCTCAACGTTTGGATCAGAGATTATGGAATCAGCTCCTGCTAAAAATCCTGGCTTGGACTGGCAGGGTTTAGGCGCTGAACTCGTCTTTACGCAGGATAGTGCAGGCCGTTACGGTTCCTTCTACTGGAGGGAGGCTGGCGAGCGCGGCCTAGCCGTGGCAACGCTTGTAGGGGCCGCGATGACGGCGAGCGCTTTTGCACCGGTTGCGAGGGACGCTTACCTGGAGCGGGTGCAGCGGGTGATGGATCGGCGCGTGCCCGAGACCTATTTCTGCCTGTTTGCCTGTGGTGAACAGGAGATTCCGCTGGAATTGGCGATCGCCCCCATCCTGACTTCAGCCGACACCGTGAACTGGGTTCTCGTGATCGGTCGGGTGCTGGATGAAGATGCTTTTGCTAGTGCGCCGTATCTGGCCCTGCCAGGGGAGCAGGACAGCTACCAGGATCTGGTGCAACAACTAGCTCGTAATGTGCGCCGCAATCCCTACCAGGGGCTGGTGAATCAGGTGGTGCGGAATATCCGCCGTACCCTGGACTTGGCAACGATCTGGCAGCAGACGGTGGATGGCTTGGGAGAAGCGCTGCAAGCTTCCCGCTGTTTGATTGTGTCCTACAATGCCCGCACGGAGAAGCTGAAAGTAGAGGCGGAGTATTGCCAAAAGCCTTACAAGTCCATGTTGGGGGAGAAGTTCAATCCCGCCGATGAGCCCTACCTGCGCCAGGCCTTAACCAGTGTCGATCCCTTGGCGATTGACCGCTGCGAGGACAGTATCTTTGAGCAGCAATCGACCCTGGTGGTTTCCACATTTTACCAAAATCAGCGCAATGCCCTGATCTGTCTGCAACAGTGCGATCGCGTCCGTCACTGGAACACCGCCGAAGTGGAACTGGTGCGAGAGCTAGCCTCCCAAGTAGGAACGGCGATCGCCCACGCCACCCTCTACCAAGAGCTCGAGCAGGCCAGTCTCAAGGCCGAAGAAGCCTCCCGACTCAAGAGCGAATTTCTCGCCAGCACCTCCCACGAACTACGAACCCCACTGAATGGCATTATTGGCTTCTTGCGCCTAGTCCTGGATGGGATGGCTGATGATCCCTTGGAGCAGCGGGAGTTTCTCGAGGAGGCCCACCGCTCAGCTCTGCACTTGCTGAACCTCATCAACGATATTCTCGACATCGCCAAGATTGAAGCGGGCAAGCTGGAGATCGATCTCAGTGATTTGCCCCTCAGTACCCTCTTTGAAGCGGTGGAGAGCTTTACGCGCTCCCAAGCCCAGCAAAAAAATCTCAGCTACGAGATCCGCCTGCCCCCCTCCCGGGAACCGATCATCATCTACGGCAACTACCAGCGCCTGCTGCAAGTGATGTTGAATTTGGTCGGCAACGCGATCAAGTTCACCCATGAAGGCGGCGTGACGATTAGCGCTGAAGTGATTAAAAAGAAGGTGACGGTTAACGGTCAGGAATTTCCTGGCATGGTACGGGTGCGGGTCGCGGATACCGGCATCGGTGTTTCGCTGGAGAAACAGAGCACCTTGTTTCAGAAGTTCACCCAAGTGGATGCCAGTCGTACCAAGGCCTATGGCGGCACGGGCTTGGGGCTCGCGATTTCCCAAAAGCTGATCGAGACCATGGGGGGCGCGATCAACTTCTTTAGCATGGGCGAAGACTTGGGCTCAACGGTGACATTCACGGTTCCCCTGTTCCAAATGCCGTTCCTGCGCTCTAGCACGGATTGAGCCCGTCGAGTCGGTCCGGGTCAGGATACACCCAATCTTCATAGAACGCGAATTAGCTTCATGGAAATTGCACAAAATAGGGGTGACACCCCTCACCCCAAACGGTATAGTAAGAGCAGTAGATGCACCCTGATGATTGGGGGGAGTCGCAATTGTGGCTCTCCTTCTTTTTTGGCCGGCGGGTTGCCCTCTGCGTTGAACCCGCCCAGCCGCTAGGATAGAGAGCGAGACCTCTGAGGCCGAGGAGCCATGAGCGAGCCAGAATTTGCCCTAGGGGCCAAGGTGCGCCTCGCCGCGCGACCCCAATATTTCAAGACCGCTGAGCCCATGCCGATGCTGCGCCCGCCTAATGTCGTGCGCTTGGGGGAAGAGGGTCGCGTGATCGATCGCCGACCCGGGGGCTACTGGGCGGTGCGGTTTGATCGGGGGACGTTTCTGGTGGAAAACAAGTACCTGGAGATCGTGCTTCACCACGTGGAAACCCCGGAAGCCGCTGATTAGGCTTGGCTCAACGTTATGAAGGCCCTGAGCCCCCAGCCCCTGCGCCCTAAGCTGGGTCAAGGATTGGTAGGGGAGCGGCTCATCGAGGAGGCTCCCAAGGTTGTCTGGTTTCATGGGTCCCCTCGGGCCGGGCCTGGGCGATCGCCAGCACCAGGGCTCCAGCCCCTAGGGGTCGATAAATGTGCTTGGGCACGAGGAGCTGGCTGTGGAGCGGGGGGCTGCTGGCTTGCTGAGCCGCGAGCAGGGCGGCGGCTTCGGCCACGCTGGGAGTGCCGATCGCTTGGGCCGCGCGGGCCGAGGGATGGGGCACCGCTACGGCCCGGAGGGCTGCCGCCGCGAAGCCGACCCGCTGCCACTGGTAGCGAGCACAGAGGGCCTGAATCGCCGGCTCCTCAGCCCGTCGGTCGAGGGTGGCTAGGCCGGCGATCGCGGTAGCATCCAGGCCCTGCTGTTGCAAATACTGCTGCACCGTGGCTGCGAGCACGGTGGCCCCTAGGCCTGGCTGGCTGCCAAGGCCTAGCCAGAGTGGTGGCGCCGGGGTCAAGGCTGGCGGTGGTGAGCCACCTGTTGCTGAGCGTAGTCCCGATAGGCTTGGTAGCGCTGGACTCGCTCTCGGGCTAGGTCATAGTGGGGACTGCTGGCCTCGACTCCGGCCATAAACTCGGCCGCCTGGGCCCAATCGCGGGCGATCGCCGCCCACTCGCGGGGGGAGCGGGCTGTCCCCGCCGCCTCACTGGCTCGCAGGGCCCGCCGCACCGCCGCCCGGAAGATCAGATCCGGATCCTCGAGCCGTTCCTGGGCGTAGTCCTGATAGAGGCTGTATTCTTGCACTTTGGCTTGGGCGAGGCTGTGGCGTGAGTCCCGAGGGGGCACAGTTTTCATACCAGCGATCGCCGCCTGCCAGGCCTCCACCACGGCCTGCCACTCCGTGCGCGTCTGGGCTGTCTGGGTCAGCGTTGCCGCCCGATTGGCATGATTGACCGCTAGCCGAAATTCCTCACTGACCGGTGTTTCCGAGCGACGTTGGGGGAAGGAGGCGTCGGTCATCGCGGCTGCCTCACCAGCGGGCTGATCCGCCCTCACGACCAAGGGTTCCACCAGGGCTGCTGGCTCAAAGGGGCTGGTTGTCGCGCCAAAGCCGAAGAGGGCATAGATCGACCAACCGCCCACAGCAATGGGAACCAGGGACAGCATCAAAGCCTCAGGCAGGCGGTGGAGGCGGCGCTTTTGGAGTTCTTGCTGAAGCTCGCTGGGTAGAATCCGAGAAGGCACCACCTCGGAGCGGGCGGCAGCCGGCCCTCGAGTCGCCGCCGCCAGGGCTGGGGCGCGCGGCGTTGGGGGGGACACTGGCGCTGTAGGGGGTGTGGCCTCAGACTCTGGCCGTGGGGCTGGGGCTTCAGCGGGCTCGGGGGAGCTGGGAGGAAGCGCTTTCGGCTCCGGCTGGCTGGGCCGCTCCAGAAAGACTTGCTGGGATTGCTGCTGGAGCTGCTCTTGCACCCAGCGCTCAAAGGCTTCATCCAGGAGGCGCTGGCGCAGGCCGGTATCTAGGGCAGCGGGCAAGTAGCGCTCCAAGCGGGCGATCGCCACCCACTGGTCCACCCGAAAGGGGGCGGAGATTTGACCCGGCTGGCTTGCCCGCAGGACGTGGGCTAGTTTGGGATTTAGGTTGCGAACTTCCATGGGCCCCACGAGGCCGTTGGTCTGAGCTTCAGGGCCTTGGGAATATTCGGTCGCTAACTGTGCGAAATCAGCTTCTTCCTCTTGGAGGCGGAAGTAGAGTTCTTGGATAACCTCGACATCTTGGGTCTGAATAATCGAGAACAAGACGCGGTCGAGGCGATCGCGGTGACTCTGGAACTGGGCATCGATCTGAGAACCCCAGCACTCTTCCTTGAATTTCTGAATCCGCAATTGGCGGGGCGCTAGCGTGTCCAGGGAAGATTGACCAGCCGCCCCCAGGGACGGCCCTCCCAGGCGCGCCTTGAACTGAGCTAGCTCCGCATCGGTGTAGGTGACACTGGAGATAGCCTGCTCGACAATCAGTTCGCGCAGTAGCTGGGGCAGAATCTGCGGTGAGGTGAGCAGGGAAATTAGATCATCAACGCCAAACTGCTGGTTGCCGACGTGTAGTATCGCGCTCATCGCTTGCCTCGGAACATCGAATGCAGCCTCGATACCGATTAGTCTAGCCGAAACTTTGCCGGCTGGCGAATCGGATGCCCGCCGTTTCGCCGCCGCTGTCCGGAAACGTGCTAATTTGCCTGAAGATCAATTGCTGGCCCAGCTTTAGCCATGACTGCAAACCTTGGAGAGCGAATCAAGCAATTCTATGATGCTGCCAGCCCCCTCTGGGAGCAGACGTGGGGCGAGCATATGCACCACGGTTACTACGGGCCCGCTGGAACCTACCGGGTCGAACGGCGGCAGGCCCAGGTGGATCTTATGGAAGCCCTGATCGCCTGGGCTGGGGTGCAAGCCCCCCGGACCATTCTCGATGTGGGCTGTGGTATCGGCGGCAGCACCCTCTACTTGGCTGAGAAGTACGACGCGCTGGCCACGGGCATTACCCTGAGCCCGGTTCAGGCAGAACGGGCTCGGGAGCGCGGGACTGCCGCCGGCCTGGGTGATCGCCTCACCTTCCAAGTCGCCGACGCCCTCGCCACCCCGTTCCCCAGCGCTAGCTTTGACCTCGTGTGGTCCCTGGAAAGCGGGGAACATATGCCCGATAAGGCCGCGTTTTTGCGCGAGTGCTACCGACTGCTCCAGCCCGGCGGCCGACTGCTCCTCGCGACCTGGTGTCACCGACCCACCACCTCCCTAGCCGGGCCCCTGACAGCCCCTGAGCAAGGACATTTGCAGGCCCTGTATGAGGTCTATCACTTGCCCTACGTCATTTCCTTGCCAGAATACGAGGCGATCGCCCGGGATTGCGGCTTCACCAGCCTCCAGAGTGCCGACTGGTCCACCGCTGTCGCGCCCTTCTGGGATGCTGTCATCGCCAGGGCCCTCGATCCCCGCACTTGGCCGGGTGTCTGGCAGGCCGGCCCGGATACCCTGCGGGCGACCCTAGCTCTGGTGCTGATGCGTCAGGGCTACGCGAGTGGTCTGGTGCGGTTTGGCCTGCTCACGGCCTGTAAGCCGAGGGAATCCCTCTGATTGCCCTGGCTCTCCTGGGTTGAGGTTGAGAGTAGGGGTAAACGGCACCAAATCCTGCAAGCCGAAGCCATAAAACTCTTGCCGAGCAAGGCTTTTGGCTCCGAATAGCTTTGCTGATCACCGTAGATTCAGAAGAGCCTTAGGACTCTCCCCAAGGGATAGCAGCGAAAATTTCCCGCAGATGGCGGAGACACGCTAGCGAACTGGCTGGGAACTTGTCCCTGGGAGTGGCGACTATACTGGGGAGCGGCGGCTCTGCCAGGGCACACCACGACTCCTAATCTGCCCCCCGTATTCCTACTGGCCGCTCCCCTGACGGTGACTCCTACCACGGTAGTTCGTTTGCGAGGTTCCTGGGCTGCTCTAGCCTGTGATCCCGGCAACGCGGATGCTGAATGAGGCTGTGGTGGGAAAGATGTGCTTTGTCCTTCAGTTTCTTCAAGAGGATTGACCTATGCGTAACTACGTGACTCTGAGTGCAGGCTGTCTGGCGGGTCTGGCGATCGCCGGTATCGCCATTGCTGAGCCGATGCCATCGCCCCAACCTCCGACAGCCCCCTTAGCCCAAGCGGCCGCCGCTAGCACGCGCCCCCTGCTCTCCCTAGAGGATTTGCCCCCGGGCTTCCAAGCCCTACCCCCCACCGTCGCCAACCAGCTCGCCCAGCAGTTTGAGGCCTTGAGCAGCCAACTGAGCCAGGCGGGCGTTAAGCCGGAAAACTTTTTCGTTTACTGGAATCCCTCAACGTTCCAAATCATTGTCGGTTCGACAGGTCGCGTGGAGGATGTCGCCATGTTTGACGACAGCTTGACCAACTTTGAGGATGAATCGGTGCGCGAGCAGCTCTTTGCCCAGGCCCAAGGCCAACTCGAAGGCGTCGGCCCAGTTTCAGTGGAGGGCTACGAGTACCTGGCCGACATGAGCAATGTAGCCGATAAGTCGGCTGGGGTCAGTGTTGACCTGCTGCTGTTGAATCAACCCTTTCGTGCCGACATTGCCACCTTCCGGCGGGGCAGCACGGGCGCTGTGACGGCGGTGATCTATCGGGCTGCCAGTTCGCCGGAGTTTACCCTGCGGCGGCTCGCGGAAGCGGTAGATGGTCGCCTGCCCGTCGCCGCTCCCTAGAGCAGCTTTGGGGGCCAAGGCCGCCGTCATGACTTGACATTTGGCAGCCATCCCTCTAGAAGGGGCGGGACTCTCCCCTGGAAAAACTAGGCGGTTGACCTACAATAAGAGGTGGCGGAGACGAATGTTTCCGTTCACTCCTCACACCACTAACCCGCCTGACACAGTTCAGGCGGTTTCCTCATGGCCATCACAGCCTCGCCTGGAGCGCCCAACAACCTCATCCCGCTGCTGAGGCTCCTGTGTACTTCTATCCCTGTACTCCGATCGCTCTCAGGCCAGATCGGGGTGAAACGCTGATTTTTCGTCGGCTGTAATGGCGGAAATTCGTGGGAATTTCCCGGAATAACCCAAGAGGGATAAGTCATGAACCCCTCACTGTTCGAGCTTTCCCCGCATCCCCTAACCCCAGCTCCCGTCCTGGGAGCCGGCAGGTCTGAATCTAACCGTCCCCGCGCCCATTTTTGGAAGCGAGAGACTAAGGGAGTGAGGGCCAAGATAGTTATGCCCAGTAGGTTGCTGAGGGGAAGCCGGCTGTGCCCTTGGAGCGTAGCCATGGCGAAATTATGTCCGATTATATACAACGGTGCTCAAGATGGGCGCGGGTTTGGTATGTTACTATTACCTAGCAATTAGCCACGCAATTCAACTCGGCAAGGAATCCCGGCTTATGACGGAGCAGGTTACAGATAGCAGTTTTAAAGAGATCGTACTGGAAAGCGAAATTCCAGTGCTGGTAGATTTCTGGGCTCCCTGGTGCGGCCCCTGCCGGATGGTTGCACCAGTGGTTGACGAAATTGCCTCCCAATACGAAGGTCAAGTCAAGGTTGTCAAGCTGAATACGGATGAAAATCCGAATATCGCCAGCCAGTACGGCATCCGCAGTATTCCAACCCTGATGATCTTCAAGGGGGGTCAGCGGGTCGATATGGTAGTTGGGGCGGTGCCCAAAACGACTCTTTCCAACACGCTGGAAAAGTACATCTAGAACAGTCAATTTTTAGGGTCGTCGCCCTCGCGTGACCCTTGCCAGCGCTAGTCTCTGGTCGATAAGATGGACAAGGAAGGCTCTGGCTGGAATCTGACCGTTGGCTGGAGCCTGGTTTTGACTGACGACACGCCCTAGTCCGGTTGCTGGGTTTCCTGGCTTCAGTCATCCCTGAAGGTGGAGACTCTCTAGCAATTTTGAGCCTTGGTGTCGGTGCTGTGTTACGTCCTCTTAGGATGTTGCAAGCGCCGATTGTTCTTGGCCTGGGGAAAGTGAGCTATAATTGAAGACCTGGTTAATGTGCAACCTCCATGGTTTTACTGCCTTCTGAGCACCGTTTCGAGTCGCAGGATCTCAAGAATCTCGACCGTGCCCTTGCAGAGCATCCCTTCGGGAAGTACATCCAGCGTGCTTTAGGTGTTTTGCTCCGGCTGAGCGAGGCTGACATTGATCGTCTCGACTGGAAAATCCTCACCGCTACCCTTCAGGATTTAGAGCAGGGCTTCGAGGTTTTCTACCCCTACCGCCACATCCGCAAAGTGTCAATTTTTGGCTCAGCCCGCACTCCGGCGGATCGCCCAATTTACCAACTAGCGACGGAGTTTGCCGCTCGCATCACCCAGCAGGGCTTCATGGCGATTACCGGTGCGGGAGATGGCATTATGGCGGCGGGCAATCAGGGGGCGGGGCGCGAGCACTCCTTTGGGCTCAATATTCGCCTGCCTTTTGAGCAGGGGGCTAATCAGTACATTCTGGGAGACCCGAAGCTGATTAGTTTTAAGTACTTCTTCACCCGCAAGCTCTTCTTTTTACGGGAGAGTGATGCGATCGCCCTCTTTCCGGGCGGCTTTGGCACGCTGGATGAGGCCTTTGAGAGCTTGACCCTCTGCCAAACGGGGAAGTACGGCCCTGCGCCGATCGTCTTCATTGATGAGCCAGGGAGCGACTATTGGCGATCGCTCGATCGCCACATCCGCGATCACCTCATGGCCAGCGGTCTGATCAGCCCCGACGACCCCAGTATTTACACCATCACAGACAACCTCGAGACCGCCTGCCGCACAATCACGGACTTCTACCGGGTCTACCATTCCAGCCGCTACGTCGATCAGTTCTTTGTCATGCGCCTCAACTCGGAGCTGTCCGATGACCAAGTAGAGCAGCTCAGCGTTGAATACAGCGACATTCTCAGTCGGGGCCGCATTCACAAGAGCCCGTCCCTGCCACCAGAGCGCGGTGATGAAACGGAACACCTGCCCCGTCTAATCTTTGAGTTCAACCAAAAAGATGCAGCGCGACTCTGCCAGATGATCGGCCGGATTAACCAATTGGGAGCCTCGCTACCCGAAAGCAATCACCCAGAGCGCAAATAGGTGGCCTATGGGCGAGGAGAGACTCGAACTCTCACGGCCAAAGGCCGCTGCATTTTGAGTGCAGTGCGTCTACCATTCCGCCACTCGCCCGTGGGGTCAGACTTAGCATTATACAGGAATAAGCCGGGAGCTAACAAGGTCTTGGGCTGACTGGGGGTGAACGAAAAAAAGCGCGGCTCCCCTGAATTTTGAGCGATGATTCCAGGAGCAGAGGGTAGCCCGCTTCAGCGTTACGAGGTCCCCTCTGAGAGAAGCCGCTGCGCGTCTCCATCCCCCGACTCCTTCTTCCAAAGCTGGGAGCAGGGGAGCTAGAAGCCCCTCTCCCAACTGGAGAGTGAGGGCTGAGCTACAGAGTCCCAACATCCCGCGCAAAATTTCGTTCACCCGGCTGACTGTCTCGGGTTCCCGCCTACTTCCCCTTGAGACTAGAAGCATCGGCCGCATCGCTACAACCCTTATTACTGCATAGAGCAGGCTTTGGTGTGCCTTTGCCTTGGCACTAAAGCCACAGTTATCGTTGTCTCAAACGATTTTGAGACCCTCTGAAATGGCTGCAATTCTTGCTTGGCAAGGATTTCATGGTTGACCCGTCTCATCCTTAACTGAAACGACTATACTGGGAGCGCTAAAGCGCCACTACGTGGATTTAGCACCGGGAACCCAACGCGATCCTGGCGGCTATTGGAGTCCGCGAAGCTTGACCTAACCGACCGTTGGGGGCATCCCAGATTGGCAGCCCTCCCCCTGGATTCCCTCAACCCAGCCTTTGGCTGAGGGATGAAGACCTCTAGAAGGCCGAAGTGAGAGTCCCCCCGACCGTCAAGATGATCCAGGCAGAAGTTGACGAGTTTTCCAAAATCAGCCGCCATCTCGCCCTAGGCTAAGGGTGTCACGCTGATATTAAGAATCACATCGTTGTAATCGAAGTCACCACCGCCCGGTAGGTCCTCAAAGCCAAGGAGGTTGTCGCCTAACAGCCGGACGTGATCGACCCCATCCGGATTCGCAGCCGTAAAGATAAAGTAAGCCGCGCTGAACCCACCAGCCAAATTATCGGGATTTTCCTGGAGGAAGGTAAAGGGATCAGAGTTCGCAATCAGGAACGGTGCATAGAGGGCATTCCCCGCCAGAGTAGCGCTGAATTGCGCGACGCTCTGGTTCACAACGCTGACATCAAGGCCCGGAACTCGGCTCTCAATCGCCGCCTGGGCGTAACCCGGTTGCCCAGGAGCCAAGCCGCCCACAGCCCCCGTGACATCATCGAGGCGGTAGAAGCCCACAACGTTATTGAAGACAGCCTCGCGGTACACTGTAAACGTCACCTGAGCACTGGCAATTTCCGAAAGATCCAACACCTCAAAACCATCACGCTGGAGGCTACCCACCCCTGGCGGGGGTGTTCCAGGGGTCTGCTCAATGGTCAGGATAATATCGTCGAAGCTACTATCATCTCCTTCTTCAAAGGCTAGCCGCCATTGACCCTGGCCGATATTCGTCACTTGCAAGCTATTGTTGCCAAAGCCAATCGTCCGACCGTCAAAGGTCTGAAGCTCGACGACAAACCGCTCCCCAGCCGCCACTGAACTGAAGATATAACTCTCCAAGCCCACTGAGAAGCCATTGGGCCGGAAGGCTACTGGCAGCACCGAGAACAAGTCGATCGCCTCGGTGACAGCGTTGCCGGCATCCAAAAACTTCAACTGCACCCGGCTGATCTGGCTTGCATTTTCCCCCGCCAGCCGCAGTTGCAGGTTGCTCCCTCCCTGGGCCCCTACTGTGAAGATGTTGCTGGCATCAGCCCGCAGGAAGTTGGAATCTGCTAAGGGGTCAGGAACAAATGGTTGGTTGAGGAAGAGCGTGACTCCCTCACTGATGCCAAAAGCACCGCCGACTACCATATCCCAACGACCATTGCCGTTGAAGTCGATGAAACTAACGGCAGGATTGCCAACAGTAACCTCTGCAAAGGGATTGTTAGCCCCCGTCTGAAGCTCGAAGACGGGATTATTCAACGTGCCAGTATTTTTGAGGTAGAGTAGTTGCCCCTGGAGTGGGGAAGGTCCTCCGGGAAGATTGGGTTGATAGGCAATTACTGCATCGACCAAGCCGCTGGTGTCGCCAGGGTCGAGGCGATTGCGCTCAATGAAGGTCAGTCGAGAGGTTCCGCGCGCTGGCAGGCTTATCCCATTGAAGGGGTTAGCCGCGTCATCCCGAGCGAAGACAGGATCTCCAGGAGCGAGAGGGTCAACTTTCTGATTTCTAAAGAAGGTAATGTTACCGTCATTGACATTGCCAGCTTGGTCGGTATAGCGAGCTACGAACAGATCGAGATCGCCATCGCCGTCAATGTCAAACAGGGTGGGGGCAACGTAGAAATCAGCCGGATTCAGCGAGATGCCAAAGGGGTTTTCAGCGGCGGCCCCAAAGTTCGGAGTTGTAGGTGTCCCATCGTTGCGAAAAACGTAGACGCTCCCCTCATACTCACCGACAAAAGCGTCGAAGTCACCATCCCCGTCTAGATCAACAAATGTTGGCGCGCTTCTAGCATCCTTAAAAGCATTGGGAGGGGGTGGTGTGGGGGGTGCGCTAACGGGGGCATTGGGAAGCTTGAGATTGAAGGGATTAACCTGGGGAGCACCACTAAAGTCAGGGGCTAAGGCTGAGCCAACGTTCTTGAAAAAGAGGGTGTTTCCATTGTTGACTCCGCTGACAAAGTCTAGCAAGCCGTCACCATCAAGATCCACAAAGGTCGGGGTGATCAGCGACTTATTATCACCTGGGAACTGGGGCAGGCGATTGTTGAAGCTGGTGGTAGGTGTGAAATTGAAGTTGACCATTGACACTCCTGCAAACAATTGGGGATCTTCAAGACTAGGGCGATCGCGTAACAGACCTGAGCCCCAGTAGTAGTATGGTTAACGCATCAAAATCTACAACAACTAACGCGATCCGGGTAGCTCTGAATCTAAGCAGATTTAAGGGAATCCTTCAACTGTAAAGCCAGGAAATATGGCTCCTGCTTCCACTGCTTCACGAACGAGATCTGAGGAATTGGGAGCGGTCTGCGCCACGACCGGGGTAGCACCAGTAGCCGGCTCGACTGTGACGAGGCTGAGAATATCTTCATTACGGAAGCCAAGCGCCATAGACCGGGTGACAGCCGGAATCACTTGCACATCATAGAGCTCCGAGATCACTCCCTCCAACAAGAACCAATGGTCAATATTGCCGGTCGTGAGGTTGACTAGGGCGAAGCCGCAGCGGGCATCGGCATCTTTTTGGCTAAGGCGACGATCGAGTTCAAGGCCGGAGAACGTGCGCTCTTGGCGCGGCTTCGAGAGACCGATGATCGCCCAGTTGTCCCAGAAGGCTAGACCACGCAAGTAGCCAGGACAGAAGGCAACCGGCACAAATGTAGCACGCTGAGGGTCGAAATAGCCAAAATCGCCTGTGCCCGAGTTGAGTAGCCAGAGCCGGTCGCGATACCAGCGGGGCGAGTGGGGCATCGAGAGATTGTCAAGGACAATCGCATTCGCCGCCACATCGATCAGGCAGCCCCCTTGTTCGCGGCGCTGTCGCCAGCCCGCCGCCACATCGGAGCGGCTGACGGTCGTGACGTAGGCCGGTCGGCCCTCCCGCAAGGCCAACCCGTTGAGGTGACAGCGATCCTCCGGAGCCAGCTTGCTAATGAAGGGAGGTTGCCAGAGGGGGCGGAAGCTGTGGCGATCGCTCAGCCCCGCCAAGCAGCTATAGAGCGTGTTGGCAAACACCGGCTTGCCCTCGCCATCCAGGGCCAGATCATGGACATCCAGATCGCCCGTGGTGTAGCTCGCGCGCGGCACATAGAGGGCATCGTAGCCCTTGTGAGTTTCCCCCGGCTCGAGGATATTCTCAAAGCGCCAGAGCTGGAAACGGGAGCTCATGTAAAGGCGATCGCGCGACGCTACATAGAGCCCCATCGGTCGGTCAAACAACCGCTCAAACACCGAGAGCACTCCCCCCGGCTTCAGCCCAACGAAAAAGAGCCGATTGGTTTGATACGTCGTGAAGGCCAAACTGAGGTGCTGCTCCTGAAGCCAGGTGACAAAGTGGCGCGAGCAGGTGATCTCTAGAGGGGGTGATGATCGCGAGGTAGCATCAATCATGCCAGCATTTTAAGCGCAGACTGCGATCGCTGAAACCGCGAATTTGCGATGCAGGGCCCAGGATTCCCGATCCTAGCTTAGAACTTAGCCCGCACCGTAAACTCATAGTCCCCCCCCGGCTCCAACTGATAGTCAGCCCGCTCCAAAAAACGGCTCAGGGGCTCCAGGATCAGCGCCCGACCCAGAGACGGCTGCACCAACAGCTCCCCCTGGCGAAAGCGCCACTCAAACTGCCACTGATAGGAAGCCGCCCGGACCTCCCCCTCAATGCGCCCTTGTTGCCACGACTGACCCGTGACCCTGACGTAGGCAGTAGTTTCTGGCAAACGGTTCGCTCCCAAGCTAGCGGCTCGCTAAACAGACGACGTTAAGCAGCTACCTTAACAAATTCCGCCTAGCCCAGGGTGCTTGCCCCCAGTCACGGATGGACGAAAAAAAGCGCGGCTCCTCTGAATTTTGAGTGATTGCTCAAGGAGCAGAGGGTTGTCCTCTATCGCTACGCGACGCTAGCGCGAACAGTGTTACCGGGCCCACTCTGCGAGAAGCCGCTGCGCGTCTACATCCCCCGGCCCCTTCTCCCAAAGCTGGGAGAAGGGGAGTCAGAAGCCCATCTTTCGACTTGGGGGTGAGGGCTGAGCGAAGGAGTACAAACATCCCGCGTAAAATTTCGTTCACCCCCCAGTCACCGCCGAATCGCCTAGCGGCTACTCACAGCAGCGCGACGGCGCTTGCGTTCCTTGCGTCGCGGGGCACTGCCCGTACTACCGAGGTCGGCATGGTAGCGCACGATGTCATTGAAGAGCTTGGCAACTCCTTGACCCGTCATAGCACTGACGATCACGACCTGAAAATGGATCGTATGACTGTCCGACGTGCTCGCGCGGTCACAGGCCTCACGGATATTAGTCTCAATGCGGCGGAATCGGTTGCGGGCATACTCCTCCACATTCGCCAGACTGACCCCGGGAATACAGCCCATCGCCACCACATCGCGCAACAAGTCGATCTTATTAATCACCAGGGTGACATTGAGTAAATTCTTGCTGTAGACCGTGCTGAAAACAATCTCCAGAATGGCCGGCACGATGTACTCCAAGTGTTGCTCAACCCGCTTTTCAATCTTCGCCTCCGTATCCGTCGCCAGCCATTCGACCAACTCCGGCGTTGCCAACGGCTGACCATTCTTTTCAATACGCGGCGTAATGTCCACAATAAAAAACACCGCATTCACCTGCCGATTATTGACAGGCCCGATCACCTTCTCCGAGGCATTCAGGGTATTTTGCGATGGGGATTGACCCTGGTAATCCGACACCACCACCCGCCAGCGCTTCTTCGTCTCCAGGCTGACGTACTTCTCCGCCGTGTAGTACGCAAAATACTTGGTTGCCTGTTCCGGGCGCACCTCGCCACCGAGCCAGCTCTTGATCAGCGTCGTCTTGCCACTGCCGCCCCGGCCGTAGAGATAGAAGCGGGTTGCCAACTGCTGTAAATTACTCTCATCCAGCACATTTTCAACAAAATCCCACAAGGGCTTCGTGGTTGCAGCGAAGGCAACGATGGGGAACACCGCCACAATCAAGATACTGACCAGAATGGGACTTGTAGCTGGGTTCAGGCCATGTAGCCAGACTGCGGCCAGCATGGCAGAGAGAACCAGCAAGATAAAGATAAGGATTCGTCGCTTCGACATCAGGTGCTTTCCTGGCAAGTAACCGGCTGGCGGTCAGAGGGCTCTCAGTTAGTATACTGAAAACCCCTGACTCTGAATACCGCAAGGGCGCGTGATTCAGGCTGCTGTAGCTGTCACTCCCTCCGAGAGCCGTTCCGGACAGTTTCAGGGCGAGATCGAGGGGAGCCAGGAGGTCCGCGCCCAAGACTCGGTAGCCTCAGCCAGGTAGCAGTCCCACCGAGGGCTCATTATCGCCCACCGGGCGAGTCACTTCGATGCCGAATTGCTCCAAGACCACGATCGGATCGGGGCCGGCATTGATATCAATGCGCTTCACCAAAACTTGACCGTTGGCCAAATAGTCCCCAACCCGCACATAGCGGCTCGATTCATTGGGCGGCTCCACAATCGCCCGCACCTCATTGCCAACTTTCACCACCCCCGTGACCCGCACCGCCCGGGCTAAGTCTGGTTGGGGTAGGGGCGGCAGCTCCGGCTCAAAATCTGGGAGCGGTAGGGGCGGTGTAGCAGTTGGTGGTGGGCTAGCCGGGGCGCTGGCTGGGGGACGGGTGGGCTGAGTAGGGGCTGGACGAGTCTGAGTAGGGGCTGGACGAGTCTGAGTAGGGGCTGGACGAGTCTGGGGCAGCGGAGGAACGGGGGCTGGGGGTGTACCGGTTCCTAAGGTCGCTGTGCCAGTAGCCGCTAACCGGGGGGCAATCGGCACTGCGGCGAAGGGGTCGGGGCGTCCGGCTTGTAGGGCCCGCAGGCGAGCGGGGCCGCTAGTGGGGGGAATCAGGCCATTTGCGCCGATCGCGGGGGGCGCATCCAGATCCGGGACGGTTTCCTCCGGAGCGTCGGGCTCCTCAGCTTCAGCCTCGGCGTCTGCCTCGGGTTCCGTCGGCATTTCAGGATCAGTCGGGGTCGGAAACACTTCCGTTTCGGGGGAGGGCACAATCGGCTCCGGTTCGACGCTCCACTCCTCTTCGCCGCCACCGAAGAGGCCGCCCACCAAGGGCAATGACGACAGGGCATCACAGCCGCCCAAGAAGAGAGCGAGGGCGCTGAGGCTGGTAACGGTCGCAAGTTTTTTCATAACCACTGCACTCCCATTCATGTTGAGCCGTAATGCTACGGTCCTTGAATTCCTGGTTTGAGCCCAGCACCGCTAGGCTCCTATCTATCCTAATGCACCCTAGCCCTAAGCTAGGTTTGACGCGGCGGCGAGCGGGAGGGTCTGGCAGCTCGACGCCTCTTGAGGGTCAGTTGGGTCGAGCCTTGGGAACCTGAACGGCCGCTTGGATCAAGCAGGGTTTCTACCACCACCCTACCTGACTAACGAGCAAGGGTCTCAGGCCTGGGGGCGGGCCCTAGGGGTGAGGGTGTTAGCCCTTGAGCATGACACCCTTCAAGGTCTCAAGACCTTTTTTGACGCGCCGCGAGACGGTGACAACGCTGATCCCCAGCAGGTCTGCCACTTCCTTTTGGGTAAGGTCGTGAAGAAAAATGAACTCCAGTACGTCGCGGGTTCGCTGCTCGAGTTGGACAAGGGCTTGTTGAATACGGAGGAGGTCTTCTTGGGCCAATTGAAAGCTGTGGTAGCGGCGGTCTGGAACGAGGTCGCCGAGACTTGTCGCACCTTCCTCGGCATCGCCAACAGTCACATCAAGGCTCAAGGGCTCGCGGTTTTGGTAGGCTAGCTCGACTTCTTGCCATTCGGCTAGGGAAACTCCTAGGGCTGCTGCAACTTCGGCCGGGGTGGGCTGGCGGTTCAAGTCAGCGCGTAGCTGTCGGGTGGCGCTGCGGGCCTGCTGACACAGTTCTAGCCAGCGGCGGGGGATGCGGACGGAGCTGCTCTTATCCCGGAGGTAGTGTTGGATTTCGCCGCGAATGTAGGGAGTTGCGAAGGAACTAAAGGCATTGCCGCGACTGGCATCGAACCGATCGATGGCGCGGATCAGGCCTAGGCAGCCGACTTGGAGCAGGTCTTCGTAGCTTTCACTGCACTGGCTGACCCAGTGGTGGGCTTCCTTTCTTACCAAGCCGATGTTGAGTTGCACGATCTGGTTGCGGAGGGGGGGGGTGGGCGATCGCCGGTAGGCTCGCATCAAGGCGAGGCTTTCACACTTCAGGTCACGTTGTGCCAGGGTAGACATAGGAATAACTCAGCTTGTTAAACGCACTGACTAACAACTTCAGAAGTTTTGGGAACGCCGAGCCAACCTTGAGGGCTCAGAACCCAGATTCAGTGCCTTACCAGAATCCTGGAGGAAACACTCTTTACTATCGCCATCTTAGCCAGACCCAGGCAGACGCCCCATTCAGTGTCAAGCCTTGCCGTTGCTTGCTGCCGCAACTGCCATCCTACAAAGAGTGGTGCTATCAAACCAAAGACCGCTCGTCTAGCTGAGCTCAAAATTCAAGACTGATCGTATCTTTCACTTCTTTCACTACAAGACGCTTTTCAGCCTCTACACTCTAAACGCTGGTGTTGGTTGCTGGCAACCGTATTTCCACTCCGGGAAGGAAAATGGCGTCCAGGGGAGTCCCCCCAATAGGCCGTGACCATCACCCAGCCCGGCGGGTGTATGGCAATTGGGGAGTTGGTGAAGGAGGGGCCGGTTGAAGCCACAACCGACCTAGCAGTAGGGATGATCCCTCTGTCATGGCCTACTAAAAGCGCCCCCAAGATAGGGAGCGCTGGGCTCGTTGCGGGGGGGCTCTCACAGTTGAGTTGCAAGCCCCGACCTCAAACCGGAAGAAGGGGTTTAAGCGGTATCGCACTCGAGGAAAATCGGTGGTCTAGCCTGGAAATTAAGCTAGGCCTGCGGGCGAACACGAGCGTAGAAAATACCCTTCACTTTTACTTCTTCGGGGTCATCAGCCCCCAAGTCCGTATCCGAGGGCTGTTCACTCACAAAGCTGCCCGCGATTTCGCCAGTTTCGCTGTCTACCTTGGTCACTTGGAGCGAGATTTCGCCACGACCCGACAGGAAGCGCTTCACGTTGGCGCGGGCCAGCTCTTCATCGTCAGCCACAGAGGGCAGGGCTACGGCATTGTCATAGCCTGAGGCGACCCCACGACCCTTAGGATCTAGGAATACAGCTCCCCGGTAGGAGGGGACGTTGAATTCGCCCTTAAAATCCGTGGAAGGGTTGATCGAGTCAAAGCCTGATTCGGTCGTCGCGACTAGTTCCTTAATGGTAAAGAGGAAGGGGATTTGCTCACCCCCTGGCAGCAGCACCGTGATTGCCTGGAAGTCGATGCCGCCTTCTTCGGTGAAGGTCAAGACCCCTTGGGCATCCCGAGTCACCGTACCGCGCACCTGATCGAGGCTTGAGGTATTGCGCGTCAGCACCTTGCCTTTGACGAATTCCGGATTCTGGCGTTTGTTGGTGGGCTCTTCCTTCACGAAGTAGTCTTGGGGCTCGAGGCACAGGCTGTACAGCTTATAGGCTTGCCCTGCCTCAAGGGGAATCGAGCCTCGGGTGGTTTCTTCAAGGCGGGGGCACAGGTTGGCTAGGCCTGTGTTCACAATCTGGTCGTAGGTGAGCTGATCGCGGCTCGCGGCCTTGGCGGGGCCGTCACTGCAAGCAGTGAGCAACCCCAAACATACGGCCACAAAGGCAATCAGCAGTGCGCGGTAATACCTCATAGTCGTCCTCGTTTATCGTCAGTCTCTCAATCTCTAGGTCGAAACGGGGCGATCGCCAAGCTCGCATTTAGCGAGCGACAGCCCGTCAGAGCGAAATTTTGTTAATGTGCTAAAGGCTTGTATCAAGCTTCATAGAGCATTGTACACGGGCGTGTCGCCTTTCCTTGTGCCTGCTTTGTCCCCTAGGCGGCCGCTGTCGCTGTGAGCGACCTAGAGTGATCAACCTGGAGTGATCGACCCAGAGCTATGAGTAACCCGCCCTTGTCCACTGCCTCATCCCTAGCCATAGCGCTGGCCCAAATCCAAGTCATGACCCTGGAGTTGGCGGTTGCCCACTGCTCGGATCGGGAGGCCCTGATGGCGATCTTGCGGCAGATTGAGGGCCTGCACCGGCAGATATGCGAGAACTACTTCGTGCCGCTGCTACCCGAGAATCGCCACGAACTCTACAGCTTACTGCGTGATATTGAGGAGAATGGCGGCTGGCCCTATATTGAGCGGATGCGCCTGCGGGCTCTGGTGGCGAACCTCAAGCTAGAGGATCAGTTCAATTCCCCCCGGGTCTCCCCGCCCCCTGAGCCCTAGATGGGGGCTATTTGGGTCCCCAACTCTCTGTTTGATGAGGCTAACGCGATGCTTCACTGGTTGCGGCGGCGGTCATACCGTCAGACCTTGCGTCTTGGCGCGGTGCGCCTGATCCGGGCGGGGATGAGCCCCTTCAGTTGGGCCGATCTCTACCACTGGCTGTTCACCCTGTCCTGGCCGACCCTGCTGGCTGGGATCAGTGTGACCTATGTGGGGTTGAACCTGCTTTTTGCCCAGCTCTACTTGCTCGAAGGGCAGCCCAATCTGGAGAATGCCCGGCCCGGTTCCTTTTGGGATGTCTTTTTCTTCAGCGTGCAGACAATGGCTACCATCGGCTATGGGGCTATGTATCCCCGCACCTCTTATGCCAACGCCCTCGTGGTGGTCGAGGTGTTTATTGGCCTCGTGGGAGTGGCCATGACCACGGGTCTCATGTTTGCCCGCTTCTCGCAGCCGACAGCCCGGGTCATCTTTAGCCGGGTGGCTGTCATTTGCCCCTACGAGGGGCGGCCGACACTGATGTTTCGGACCGCCAACCAGCGCCATAACTTGATTGTGGAGGCCCGGGTGAAGGTGAGCATCCTCTTGCCGGAGGTGCAACAGGAAGCGGTGCAGATTCGCCGCCTGCGGAACCTGAAGTTAGTGCGGGCTGACACGCCAATTTTTGCCCTGAGTTGGCTGGTGATGCACCCGATTGATGAAGAGAGCCCCTTCTATGGAGCTGGACTAGGGGACTTATTGGCCTCGCCGGAGATGCAGATTGTGGTCAGCCTTACGGGCCTCGATGCCAGCGTTTCCCAGACGATCCATGCTCGCCATATTTACAGCGCCGCTGACATTTTGCCCGAGCGGCGCTTTGTGGACGTTGTGCAGACCGATCCGACTACGGGCGATCGCCGCATCGACTATACACACTTCCATCAGGTTGTTCCGCTGGGAGCATCCAAAACAGGCTGATGTTGCCGACGCGCTAGCGCGAACGCCAACAGCCTAAACTGCTCGCCCAAGCTTGGGAGGGGGGGTTGGGAGATGGCGACGCGCAGCGGCTGCGTTGGGGTCCTTCACCGAAGGGGCAATAGCACCGCCAAAGGGGGATGCACCCGTCCCGCTGGAGGCCCCCGAAGCGGGACGGGTGCTACTCCTCATCCCCATCCCGGTCGGAGAGAAACTCCTCACCGCTGAAGAGGTGTTCGAGGCGATCCTTTGACCAGTGTTCCGTTGGGTAGGCAACCGCTTCAATGCCAGCCAGACGAATGAGCCAAGTCGTGCGCTTGTAGCCAGGGTCTTCGGGCTCCTCCTCCTCCTCATCTTCGGTGGAGGAGAGGGTGAGAATTTCCACGAAGTCATGGTCTAGGCGAATCGGAATCCCGGCGAAACTATCATTATTGGTTTCGATCCAGACCTTATCGCCATTCTGCAAGGCCTCCTCAAGCCGTTGATGCAGAAGATCCGGCAGCGGGGCCGAGCTGCGTTGGACGAACTGGTGCAGAAAGTTAGAAAAATCGGGCATTCTGTCGCGTTTGTCTCCGGGAGGAAGGGCAAGCGGGAAATGCGCGGTTAGTTTCCAGGTTACATCAGGATTGCAACGGCGATCGCAACCCAGAGTCAGCTACTCCGCCGGCAAGCTGACGAGCAAGGCCTGCAACTTGCGCTTGCGGGCGTGAGTAACCAGTAACTGGGCCCGGTAGCGGGTCCAATCCGCCGAGCGCTCAAGCTGTTGGTAGGCTGCGTGGACATACTCCAGCCAGGCGATCGCCTCCCCATAGGCCTTGGCCTGCCCCCGGGCCATGATCACCTCCGCCTGTTGCCGAGCTCGGGCCAGCACCCAGCCAGGACGGGCTGCCAGCACCGCCGTCATCACCCGCCGCTGGAGGTCAGCCGCCGCTGCGAGGCTATCGGTGAGGGCGATCGCCTCATCAAACCAGCCCTCCTGGAGCAAGATGTCCAGCTTCACCGCCTCCGTGCCTGGGGGCAGGGTTGCCAGCAGGTCCGCCCGCAGGGAGGCCCAGGCCTGGGGGCTGGCTAGGGCTTGAATTTGCTGATAGTCCGCCAAGCTGGGCTGGGTCCGAAAGGCCGCCAGGCGCGTTTCCAGCAAGCGTTGCCAATCTGCCACCGTGGGTCCTTGGGAGCTGGCTGGCAACTGCCGGGGGCTGGCCGCGCCCAGGCCCTCGCGCCGGGCCAGCCAGTCGAGCAGATACCAGGTCTTATAGAGACAGCGGAGGCGAGCCGGTTGCAGGCGCTCCGGGTTCCGCTGCCAGCGATCGCGCAGGTCCGCCAGCAAGTATTGCACCGTCAGGGGGGAAGGGGCCGTGGGGCTAGCGGCGAAATTATCGATGGCATCGGTCAAGATTTGCTCCAGGCAGCGATGCTCACGGGCCGCCGTGCCGCCACTGAGCCAGAGCCAGACCCGGTGGAGCAGCGCCAGTCGGGGCTGGTAGCGCTGCTGGAGGGGCTCCAAGTACCAGAGCAGATAGGTTTGCCGCTGCTCCAAGGCTTCCAGCACGGCTGCGATGCGCCAGGCGCGGTCTGGAACCCCCTCACTGGCGATCGCGATCCCCTGCTGCACCAGCCCGTAGCGACCGGCCAGGGCTTGCAGCCGCAGCAACTCGCCGCCGCTCTCCCGGCGGGCCCGCAACTCCTCCCAGGCCAGCCGGGCTAGGGCTGGCTGTAGCGCCCGCAACTCCTGCCAGAGAGCAGCCGGCCCCTGGAGCGTGCGGACCAACAGCCGGCCCGCCAAGCCCAAGGGTCGCCGACTGCGCCAGCCGAGGGCGATCGCCCCCCAAGCACTCAGCCGCACCAGTAACCAGCCCACCAGCCGCACCCGCACAACCAGCTCGCGGAGGGGCCCCCGCGGCGGCAGGGTCAGCGGCAAGGTGGCGCGATCGCAGTACAGCAGCCACTGCTCCAGCCCCGGTTCCGCCGCTAGGGTCCTCGGAGATGAGGGACCCCATTCCACATCCATCGGTGCCACCATCGCTTAGGCCCAAGCCCCAAAAGGCCACTGGCTGCGGTGTTCTGGCGGTGGTTCCAGCTTCTCCCCCGCTAGCATCCACTCCACAAACCCCAGGGGCGGGGCCAGCCAGCGGCCCTCGTATTGGCTGCCGAAGTGGAGGTGGGGACCGGTGCCGGCGCTGCCCGTCGTGCCGAAGCTGCTGCCCGCTGGGTAGAGCCCCGGCTGGCAGGTTTGTAAGTGGTGAGCGATAAACGTCCAGCCCGGCAAAGCCGGACTTTCGAGGCGGGCATAGGTTCCCCAGGGAGGCTGCTGAATGCAGTCCACCCGGGCCGAGGCTCCTGGCGGGGCGATCGCCGCCAGCGGCGTCCCCACCGGCGTGCCCACATCCACCCCGCGATGGGCGACACAGCCAGTAATCCCCTGGGCATCGATCGCCTCCAGGCTCTTGCCCAAGCACTCCGGACGGCTCCGCTGGCCCGTACTGGGATGAACCGGCCGCAGGCGATAGGTATCGGTGACACGGTAGGTCGTCTGGCGGCCCCGCACCCGTTGCTGGGGGCCGGGCGTCTGGGCGAGGGCGGGCGAGCCAAAGAACTGCCCCAGTTGCTGGGGGGGGAGGGCTTGGGGCGCAGCCGGTTGGGCGGGGCCGGGCGGGGCTGCCGGGGGGGCCGCCGGGGATCGCCAGCGGGGATGGATCACCGTGATATAGGCCAGGCCGAGGCAGAGTAGACCTAAAAGCACCAGCGTCGAGCGCTGGGAGCGCTGCATCTGTCGCTCCGAGAGCAGGCGATCCAGCTTGCGCTCGAGGCGATTGGTCTGGCTGTAGAGGTCAAAGAGGTGGCGGAGGATGCGGTTTTCCGTATCTTGCAAATGGGCGAGCAGGTGTTGGCGATCGCGCTGGCGATCGCGGCGCAGCTGGGCCTCCAGATGCACCAGATCGAGGGGGGGGCGATCGCGCAGGGGCTCTGGGTCCGGACCCGGCGGCGGCCCGTCAAGCACCTCCGCCTCGAGAATGTCCGCCAGAGACGGCGAGCCCTGGGCCTGGCTGCGACCGTTACCATTGCCGTTGTGGGTGTAAGCCATCGTTCGCCCTCCTAGAAATTGTGGAACTCCAGCTCAACCGGCGGCCTATCCCCCGCCTGGCGCGCCGTGATCGCCTTATCCGTCTCTACCCAGTAGAGGTAGACGCGCTTCCCGTCCTGAACCCCATTGCAGGTAGGCTGACCAAGCTGGGCTTGCACTTCAATCAGATCGGTCAAGGTCTGGCCCGCGAGAAACACTTGGTGGAGTTGTTGGGCCTGGGCTAGGGACACCGGGGGAACCGTCTCATCGACCGAACCCGGCGGACAGAGGGCGAGAAAGGTCTCGCGGGTCAAGGGCGGGGGCTGAAGCTGGCCGCCCACTGCTCCGGGATTGGCCTCGGGCTCCGGGGGACTGGCAGTGTTACCCTGAGGGACGAGGGCGAGGAAGGGGGAGAGGTCAAAGGCGCGCTCGGAGCCACTGAGGGAAGCCCCCACAATGCCGGCGACTACCACTAAGACGGCGCCGCTAATCACGCCCTTAAACCAATCATCCATCTTGACCTCCCGGCCTATCGTCCTTGGGCCTTGCTCTCAGTTTAGTATAGATGTACTGAAAAATGTCGTCAATTCGCCGCGCGATCGCCGCTTTTCTGCTTAGCGGAACCCTGTTCACAGGCTGTAACCCCGCCCCAGAAACGGCCACGGCGAGGGACCCCCTCCGTCTCCTCTACTGGCAAGCGCCGACCATCCTGAACCCTCACCTATCCACTGGCTTCAAGGATGCTGAAGCCAGCCGCATCACCCTAGAACCCTTGGCCAGCTTCGACGCCCAAGGCGATCTCCAGCCCTTCCTCGCGGCCGCCATCCCGACCCTCGAGAATGGCGGCCTGAGCCCCGACGGCCGCTCCGTGACCTGGACCCTCAAGCCCGGGCTGACCTGGTCGGACGGCAAACCCTTTACCGCGGCCGATGTCGCTTTTACCTACGAATTTATCCGCGACCCCGCAACGGGGGCTACCAGCGCGGGAACCTATGAGGTAATCGAGCGGGTCGAGGTCCTGGATGACCACACAGTTCGAGTTCACTTCCGGGATGTCACACCGGCCTGGTTCCTGGTCTTCGTGGGCACAGAGGGCATGATCCTCCCGGCCCATGCCTTTGCCGACTATGTGGGGGCCCGCGCTCGGGAGGCCCCGGCGAATCTTCAGCCCATTGGCACGGGTCCTTACCGAGTGACGACCTTTAAGCCCGGTGATGTGGTGCTCTATGAGGCGAATCCAGAGTACCGCGAGGCGGAGGCCCTCGGCTTCCAGACCGTGGAGCTGAAGGGAGGTGGCGATGCCACCTCGGCGGCTCGAGCGGTGCTGCAAACAGGGGACGCGGAGTTTGCTTACAACTTGCAAGTCGAAGCCAACGTGCTGGAGGAACTGCAAGCGGCTGGCCACGGCGCGGTGGTGACGAACTTTGGCTCCCTGATGGAGCGCCTGGTGGTCAACCACAGCGACCCGGCTCAGGGCTCCAGCCTGGAGACGCCCCACCCGTTTCTCCGTGAGGAATCGGTGCGGCAGGCGATCGCCCTAGCCATCGACCGCGAGACGATCGCCACCCAGCTCTACGGCCCGACCGGTCAACCGACGACTCGCTTCATTGTCGCGCCGCCGCTCTACAGCACGGGGGACGATACCCCGGCCGCTCAGGATCTCGACCAAGCGGCGGCGCTCCTCAAGGCGGCCGGTTGGATCGACCGCAATGGCGATGGCACGCGCGATCGCGACGGGGTGGAAATGAAACTGGTGCTGCAAACCTCGGTGAACCCCCTCCGCCAAAAGACCCAGGAGATTATCAAGCAAAATCTAGCCGCCTTGGGGATGGCGGTGGAGTTGAAGAGCATTGATCCCAGCGTCTACTTCTCCGGCGATCCGGCCAATACGGACACAGTGGAACGCTTCCAGGCCGATTTGCAGATGTACACCACAGGCAACACGAGCCCTGATCCGGGGGCCTACCTGCAAACCTACACCTGTGACCAAATCCCGACGGCGGCTAATAACTGGACGGGGGACAATGCCTCCCGCTACTGCAATCCCGACTATGACCGCCTCTGGCAGGAATCCCTGACGGAGCTCGATCCGGACCGCCGCCGCCAACTCTTCGCCACCCTGAGCCAGATGTTGGTCGAGGGAGCCCATGTGATTCCCCTCGTCCACCGGGCTGAGACGGCTGGGGTCAGCCGGCGCTTGCAGGGGGTGAACCTGACGCCCTGGGATCTCAATGTCTGGAATATCGCGGAGTGGCGTCGCCGCTAGGGACTGGAGGAAGGCGGCGATCGCACCCCTGGAGTTCGGTTCTACGCCTTGAGCGGAGGCCCGCAATCGATACCATCATAGTGTTAGCAGCGGGGTGCTGCCGTGGGCGTGCCAGCAACGGCCGCAGGAGAGGAGCATGGGCGATCAGGATTGGCTGACCCAGACCGTGGGGCAACTTTTAATATCACCAACGACAGGCCTGCGAGCCACCCTGGACCCAGGGACAGCCGCGACCCGGGCACAGCAGCACTGGCAGGGGGCGATCGCCGCCCTCGAGACGCTCCTCATCCACACCCTGCCGCCCGGGAACCAGGAGGCCGGCCTAGTCCTCTCAGCCCCAGCCCCCGTCCTCAGCCAGCCGGTGCTGCTGGCCCGTTTTCATGGGGGCACCTTTGTGCCCCAGGCTCCGGCCGCTTGGGCCCAACGAGCCTTTGAATTGCCCGGGGCTCAGGCGACGACCCGGCCAGCGGCGATCGCCCAGTACCCCCTCGTCCCCATTGATCCCCTGGCGGCCGAGCAGTTCTGCTTCGTCGCGACGGCAGCCTTCTCCCTCGTGCTGGTGGTTGGGGAGGATGACCAAGGCTACCGCCAGTTTCGCTTCGAGTTTGACCCGGCGGTGATTACCCAGGTCTGGCAGGTGCTGCGATCGCGGCTGCGCCTCGCCAGCCCCCACCACCTGCCGGCCCTGGAGGCCCGCCTACGCCACTACGCCCCCGTGGCTCCGGACTACCGCTTGGTCACGGCTTTTAGCCGTGCCCTGCTGGCCGCCTTGCCGGAGGTTGGTGAGCCCCGGCCAGAGCCAGTTCCTCGCTGGGCGATCGCGACTCCCCCCACGGCCACCGGGATGGAGCCGGAACCTCTCAAGCCCCAAGCCACGGCGGAGCTGAAGCTCCTGCAAGCGTTGGCCCACGAAATCCGTACCCCCCTGACCACGATCCGGATGCTGACCCGCCTCCTGCTGAAAAAGCGCCGCAATTTTGCGCCGGAGGCTGTGGAGCGCCTGGAAACGATCGATGAGGAATGTACGGAGCAGATCAACCGGATGGAGTTGATCTTTCGGGCCGTGGAGCTAGAAACGCGATCGCCCAGCCCCGAGGGCGTCCCCCTTGCCCCCGTGGCCCTCCACCAAGTCATCCAGCAAAGCATCCCCCAGTGGCAAAAGCAGGCCCAGCGCCGCAATGTCACCCTGGATGTGCAGCTCCCGGATCAGTTGCCCACCGTGGTCAGCAACCCGGCTATGCTGGACAAGGTGCTGAGGGGGCTCATGGAGAGCCTGACGCGCAGCTTGCCCCTCGGCGGCCAGATTCAGATGCAGGTGACGACGGCTGGCCACCAATTGAAGCTGCAACTGCACTCCGTAGAAGCGGCCTTTGGCAGCTCCCAGGCCCTCGGGCAGTTGCTCATGTTCCAGCCTGAGACGGGCTGCTTGAGCTTGAATCTGAATGTTACGAAAAACCTCTTCCAGGCCCTGGGGGGCAAGCTCACAGTGCGCCAGCACCCCCAGCGCGGCGAGGTGCTCACAATTTTTCTGCCCCTCGGGAACAAATTGACCGCTCTGTGAGTCCCTGAACTTTAACGGAGCCGCGCTAGGGTATAAGCCCTGGCTGCGACTAGGTTTCTGCGCCGTCACGCTCCACGATGGTGCTCGAGTCCAGTTGCAAAAACGCCACAAAGGTAACAACTTGTAAACCGCAGCAGGGTACAATGACTCCTTGGTGTGAGTTAAGTTTATTGGCGATTGAGCAAGTAATGGCTGTATTAAATCCGTCTCCTGTTCAAGCTGTGAATCCGCAACCTTCCCTGAGTTCGGCAACGACTCTGGGGGAGCGCGAACGGTTCGCAAAACTGGCACAACCTTATCAAGCTGACCAACAGCTCAAATACCTCCATCTCCAAGCTGAGGTTGAAGTCTTGCTTCAGCAACTCCAAGCGCTGAAGCAGCGTCGCCAAGGTGCTAAGGCCTACGATGACAACTAGGTAAGCGATCAGCCCGATCCCCGTTCGGCTCCCTCGGCATCGCCCCCCTCTCGGTCATTACCGTCAGGGGGGCGATCAGGTTTTTAGCCTTAGCCCAGCGCGGCGGAGTCTAGCCTCCGGCTATCAACTGAGCTAAACTACAGTTTCAATAGGGTAAGCCGCGCTGGGATGAAGCCCGATGCTTGGGCGGGAGCGACCGGTCAGCAATCCAAAATTGCGTAGGATAGATCGGGTAAGTTTGGGTGCAGAACGGAGGAGAACCCTTCGGGTAGGTTTCAGGTGCTCTGCACTTTCCTTTGTGCTTCGATTACTGTCTATCGGCCGTGCTGGGCGGCTTAGCTCAGTCAGGAGAGGGCGATCGCTGTGACTCAGAGTCGATTCAAGCCGCGAAAGCCCAGCTTGCGTTGGGTGCTGGCGGTTCCCGTGGTCCTGCAAATTTGTGGCGCGGTGGGTTTGGTGGGGTACTTCTCCTTTCGCAACGGTCAACAGGCTGTCGATACCCTGGCGATGCAGTTGCAGCGGGAGACGAGCGAGCGCCTTGCGGAGCGCCTCCACTCCTTTTTAGCAACACCGAAGCTGATCAATCGCCTGATCGCAGACGACTACCAACGCGGCGAGCTAGGCCTGGACCTCAACCCCCCTAGGGCTGCGGCCGTCGAGCGCTATCTCTGGCATCAGATGCAGCTTTTTCCTGAGGTTACCTGGATTTCCCTGGGAACCGCCGCCGGGGGAGAATTCATCGGCATCACTCGCCAAACGGATGCCCAGCGCCCCCAATTGGGGATTGCGAATCAGGAAACGGCCTACCGCCTCCATTACTACGCCGTGGATGCCAACGGCGGCCGCCAAGCGCAACTCCGCAGCACGCCGGATCGTTACGACGTGCGCGATCGCCCCTTGTACCAAGTTCCCGCCGCAGCGGGGCGGCTGGCCTGGGGAGAGGTCTACGCGGGGATTATCACCCAGACGCTGTATCTCAGCCTTGGGCAGCCCCTTTATGATGATCGGGGGCAACTCCAGGGCGTGGTGGCGGTGGACTTCACGCTGGGTAAGCTGGCGGAGATGCTCCGGGATCTTGAGTTTAGCCAGGCTGGGCGGATTTTGATTCTGGAGCGCGACGGCCACTTGGTGGCGGATTCCAGCGGCAATCCCCCCTTTCGGGCGACGGAAACCGTGGAGCGCCTCACCCTCGACACCAGTGAGGATGCCCTGGTACGGGCGACGGGGGAGCATTTGCGCCGGACCTTTCCGGACTGGGACACCCTGACCCAGCCTTATCAAAGCGCGCTGCGGTTTCGGGGCGATCGCTATCTCTTCCAGGTCATGCCCTTTGCCGATGAGCAGGGGCTGGATTGGCTGATCGTCACGGTCGTGCCAGCCTCAGAATTTATGGCGGTGATTCAGGCCAGTAGTCGCCAGACGCTCTTGCTTTGCCTATTGGCCCTGGTGATTGCCCTAGGCTTTAGCCTCTACACGGCCCGCTGGCTGTCGGGGGCGATCGCCCGGATTGGGGTGGCCTCGGAGGCGATCGCCAGCGGCCAGCTCCTAGGACAAGTGCCAGCGGAGCGCATCCAGGAACTGGATCACTTGGTCAATACCTTCAATCACATGGCGCGGCAGCTACACCAATCGTTTCAGGATTTAGCCGCCGCCAATGAGCAGCTCGAGGAACGGGTTCATGAGCGCACGGCGGCCCTCTCCCAGGCCCTCGAGCGGCTCAAGGGCACCCAAGCGAAACTGATTCACGCGGAGAAAATGTCGAGCCTGGGGCAAATGGTGGCGGGCATTGCCCACGAGATCAACAATCCCGTCAACTTTATTCGCGGCAATCTGGACCATGCCCGCTATTATCTTCAGGATTTGCTCGAGTTGCAGGCCCTGTACCAACGCCACTGTGATGATCAGTACCCTGAGCTGCGCCAAAAGGCGGAGGCCCTAGAGCGTGATTTTATTGCTGATGATTTCCCCAAGCTGCTGAACTCGATCCAGGTGGGGGCGGAGCGCATCCAAACCATTGTCACCGGGCTGCGGAATTTCTCACGGCTGAATGAGGCGGAATGGAAGCAGGCGAATCTCAATGAAGGGCTACAAAACACGCTCCTCATCGTGCGCCACCGGCTGTTGGGACGGGGCGACTATGCAGCGATCGCCCTCACGGAGGAGTATGGCGAGTTGCCCTTGGTTTGGTGTTATCCCAGCCAACTCAATCAGGTCTTTTTGAACCTGCTCAACAATGCCATTGATGCCCTAGAGCCCTTGCGCTTGCCGCCCGTGGTGAGGGAGCGCCCGCCGTGCTTGGCGATCGCCACGGCCTTGAGAGAGGATTGGATTCAGATCCGGATCGGGGATAATGGCATGGGCATCCCTGAGCAGCACCACAGCAAGTTGTTTGATCCCTTCTTTACCACGAAGGAGGTGGGCAAGGGCACGGGGCTCGGCCTCTCGATCAGCCATCAGATCGTGGTCGAAGAGCACCAGGGACGACTCACGTTTCAGTCTCAAGTAGACGTAGGCACGGAATTTGTTGTGGAACTGCCCCTAGGCTCTCCAACGCCGCCCCAGAGCTTGGTCAAGGCTTGATTTTAGGGTGAGCTCATCCCTGCGTAGTTGCGCTTTAGCGCTCCAGCAACCATGAATCCGATCTCCTCGTGTTGACGCGGTGGCAGGGTATCCTGATCCGCCGGGTTGCTCGGTGAAGAAGTAGGAACCGTCTCTGCCCTTGCAAGGCCGTATCTACCATGCCCGTCGCCTCCCTGCCGGCTCCGCCTCCCGTGGTTGAGCAACGCGCGGCCAGTTACCACCACCTGGCCCGAGCCCTCAGCGCCAACCTCCGCCGCCAAATCTTGCTCGCGGTCTGTGAAGCACCGGAGCTGCGCGCCCGTCTCAGCGATCGCCTCCAAGTCGAACATCCGGCCGATGCTCCGCCCCTCGTGAATTTGGATCTGGACCCGGAGCAGCCGAACTTTCCCACCGCGATCGCCGCCTGGTTGCAGGCCAACCCCGAGCACCCTAATGCCATCTTTGCGATTCACGGCATCGAAGCCCTGACCCGCCAGCCCGCCGCCGTGCAGCAACGGTTCTTGCGCCAACTCCATCTGCTCGACCGCCACCTGCCCCAGTTGGATTTCAACCTGTTGCTCTGGCTCACGCGCCCCTGGTGCAACATGATCCGCGATGCGGTGCCGGAGTTTTGGCGCTGGCGCACGGGGCTGTTTGAGTTTGCCCCCGAGTTGGCCGTGCCCCTAGACGGGTCGCGAGTCAGTCCCAGGACTGTCGTGGAGCCAACGGGCCCGGCGCCAGCGGCTCCGTCCCAGCCGGAGCGGCTCCGCGACTTCAAAACAGCACTCCAGAAGCGTCCTGGAGAATTTCCGCTGCTCCTGCTGGCCAAGTCTGGGCCGGAGCCCTTGGCCGAGTTGCCCAGGCTGAAGGAGGAAGGGGGTCCATCTCAGTTAGGCCAGTTGGCCCTCACCTCCCGGCCCCTTCTCCCCAGTAAGGCGAAGGGGAGTCGCCCCAGTGAGCAGCCCCCGGAGGACGGTTGGGCTCAGGCGGCCGTTGCGCCCCAGCCGCCACCGAGGCTGCCCGAGATCGAACCAGCCGATACTCCCTTGGCCCTCAGCCTCGCAGATGTGGAGCGGCTGAAGCAGTCCCAACCCCCGGAGGTGATCGCCCGCGCTTATTTGCAGATCGGGCAACAGCATCGCGATCGCATTGCTCAGGGTACAGTCAGCGCGGCGGAGCTGAACACGGCGATCCAAGCCTATGAACAGGCGGCCCAGTGGCTGACGGCGGAGCCGGAGGCGGCGGAGGTTTTGAATGACTTGGGGAATTTTTACTGGCTGCGATCGCGCCAGCCCGAGGCTCCCGAGGCCGCGTTTCCGGACCTAGAACGGGCCCTGAGCAGCTATCAACTGGCCCTGGCGAAGTTGCCAGCCCCCGAGGCCCAGCCCGAAACCTATGCCATGATCCAGAACAATCTCGGCGCTGCCTACGGCGATCTGGCTCGCTACCGGGATTTGGTGGAAAACTTGCAGTTGTCCATTCAGGCTTACCAGGCGGCTCTACGCTGCCGCAGCCCGAAGGCCGACCCGCTCAAGTATGCTTCGACGCAAAATAACCTCGGCACAGCCTACTGGCATCTGGCCCAGCAGGTGGAGCCCGTGGCCAACTTGCAGGCGGCGGTCCAGGCCTACCAGATGGCCAGCCCCTACTACGATGAGCAGCGCGATCCCCAGAGCTGGGCGATGATCCAGAACAATCTCGGTACGGCCTACTGGAATCTTTCCCAGTATGAGGAGCCGGCGGCCTGGCTGCCGGAGGCGATCGCCCGCTACGAGAACAGCCTCCGTTACCGCACGCCAACGACCCAGCCCGCCGCCTGTGCGGCGACTCAGAACAATCTTGGCACGGCCTACTGGCAGTTCAGCCAGGTGGCGGAGTTGGAGTCGGGGGAGGAGATCGCGGTCCTGCAACAGGCGATCGCCGCCTATACCGTGGCGACCCAAATTGCTCAGCAGCTCCACCAAGCACAGCCGCCGCTGCCGCTGAACTTCGACTTCCTGGGCACGTTCAACAACCTCGGCGCGGTGCATTACCAATTGGGCACGACAGAGCGCTTCGAGTTTTCCCCCGAGCAGCGGGCGGCGCATTTGGAAGCCGCGTTGCAGGCTCATCTGCAAGCTCTCAGTGGCTTGCCCCGAGACGCGGTGGCCTATACCAATACCTTGAAGTTGGCGGCTCGCTGTGTTCGGGCTTGCTATGACCTGCAAGGTATCGCCGGCCAAAATCGCGCCCTGGCCCAGGTTCCAGGCCCCCTCCTGCCGGAGTTGCTGCCGCGACTGTGAAGGGAACCCTGCCGCGTTGCGAGCTGTTAGTTCAGGTTAATCGTCGCCCCTTGGAGGCTGATAGAGCCGTTAGCTTCGATGCTGATGGTCGTGCCAGCTCTGATGCTGATACTGCCGTTGGATTGAAGGGTGATGCTGCGGTTGCGATCATCGAGCAGGAGCGTGTGGCCGCCACTGGTACGAATTTCGACCCGTTGCTGCTGGTCGTCAAGCCGGAGCTGGTGGCCACCTTGGGTCACGAGGGTGACGGCGCGATCGCTGTCATTCAGCGCTAAGGTATGACCGCTGGCGGTGGTCAGGTAGACTCCTGCTTTGCTCCGGTCCTTGTCTTCTTCAACAAATTGCAGCAGGTGGCCAGTGCGGGTTTTGAGCGATCGCAAACGCACCTTGCCTTTCTCGATTGCATCTTCTACCTTGTCCGGCGTCTTATCCTTCCCGTTCCAGACGCCGCCGATCACATAGGGTCGGTGAATGTCGCCGTGCTCAAAGCCCACCAGTACTTCGTCGTCAATCTCGGGCAGCCACTGCATCCCGCGCTGATCGCCCACCCCCAGGCCCAGGACTCGAGCCCAGTTGCTCTCGTGGGCGCTGCCATCGGTTTCCGGGGTCAGGGTAGGAAAGCGCACCCGCACGCGGCCGAGGTCGTCGGGATCTTGGTTATTGGTCACGATGCCCACCAAGAAGGTCTGGGCCGGTCGCAGACTCGGACGGGGGGCTAGATCCCTGAGCAAGCTGCCTCCCCGCAGGCCGCGCACACAGAAGTCGGTGGTGTACCGACGCTGGTGGTAGAGGTGGCGAGTTTCGGTCACGTAATACTCACCGCTGTACTTGCCCATGTCTTCGAGCTGGATCAGGCGACCGGCCCGGATGTAGGGGTTGCCAGTACCGCTGGCATCGGCAACGACGAATTCACCGCCCAGCTCGTTGTAGAGGGCCTGGGCGATCGCATCGGCCTCATTGGGGGTCGCGATCGGCTGGTCCACCACAATCAACTTGGGGGGCTGGGTGCTGGTGGCGAATTGGCTACTGCTGTTGGAGCCGCTGCCGTGTTCCGTTTGGGTCAGCACATCCTCACGATTCGCGGTCGAAACAATCGCTTCCTTTTTGGTATAGTCCCAGCCATGCACTTCGACAGCACTTACCTGTTCTGCCGTACTGACTCGCACTTTGAAGACCCCAAAATCTTCCAGCCAGGTCAGTTGCAAGGTCTGGTTACTGGTGGGTTTGCGAAAGTAGAGTTTATTGTCCTGAACAAAAAGCTCAAAGCCCAACCGCGCCGCCCGCTGGCGCAAAAATTCCATGTTGGTTTGATTCTCTTGAAACACGTAGTCATGGGGAGCGCCGCTAGCATCCAGTTGACCAATTTCAATGCCGACTTCGTTGGCAATTTCTTCGACAATATCAGTGTCAGTATAGTTCTGAAAAGAGCGATTGAAGCGACCGCGATGGAGACGATGGGAGCGATCATAGCCGCGCACAATCACGGGCGCTTCGGACTCGCGCGTGAATTGGCTCTCAATGGCGGTGATCTCTCCTTCGATCAAGTAAGCACGCTGCTCCTCGCTGAAGGTCGTGTCAGCCATTGTGCTGGCCTGAAATCCGATTTTTATGACCTGACCAATGGTGAGCAAATCATCATAACGCCACGGTTTATCCTGATCATTACCGGGAAAATAGGGGTTATAGACAATCAGCGTAAACATGGCGGGCAGATGCAAGCTCTCCTCCACCGAGATTTGCTGAATATCATTCATCAATTCGTCGGGGGCATCGTTGTTGCCGATTTGCAGCAGCGGGACGGAGACATAACGTGCCATAGTGTTTTGTGGCTGGTGAAATCAGGTCGCTAGCGAAAACTAAAGCAGGGAGACTCGTTAGCCCCAACTGCGCCGATCCTTGGCCTGGGCAACTTTTTCGTCACCGCTTTTGGACATATCCTTGGTCTTGGCTTCTAGATCCTCTTTGCTCATGGCAGTAATTTGCGTGGCGGCCTGATCGCGGGATAGGTTGCTAGGCAGCCCTAAGGCCGACAAGGTAGCAGCATATTCTTCATCCGTCAAGGTGGCGAGGGTTCGCTGAGCATCCTGCAAATCTTTTTTGCCGTCTTTTAGATTGACAATTCCATCCGTCACTTTCCTCCCGGCCGACTGGAGGACTTTGCCTTCTCGATCGAGGCGATCGGCTTCGATGGCGTTAACCCGATCGAGGGAAATGGGAGCTGGGGGCTGAGCACGGGTGTCGCGATCGCCAAACAATTCTGCATCATAAGTCCGTGAAGTCGAGGCTAAAAAGGATTCATCAATCTCTTTTAAGCTCAAGTTCACTTCGGCCCGCACTGGCGTGCCATTGGGTAGGAACATGGTCAGTTTGTAATCTAGCTTCTCAACAAAGCAGAGTAAGTAATTCTGATCCCCCCACACAAAACGATAGATCGGCGGTCGCGAGCTGGTAGTATCAGTTGTTGCTGTAGCTGTCCCACCAGTGCTAATCGTCCCTAACCCGGCTGTGCCAGTCTGAGGTGTCGTTGAACCAGTTGAGTAACCGGCAAACTTCATCGACTCCCGCAGTTTATCTAGATAGTCGGTCAAGACGTTTTTGCCGACTTCGTAGGTGTCAAACATGACCTTCTTCAGTTGCAAAGTACGCGCTTTGGGGTACTCAAAGCTTACTTTTGGGCGACCGTCTGAAGTGCGGGCACTCTTATCTTCACCAACGGACAGCGCTTCTTTGATTTGGAGCTGATTGGGGTTAAACATAAACTCAAAATCAAGCTCGGAACTGTCGGTACAAAAGAGACGGGCTTTTTGCAGTTGGCTCATGGCAGCGGGGGGTCAGCGTGGAAGGTCAGGAATGCAGTCGGTAAGGGGAAGGTGGAGGCTCACCAGCTCAAGCGGCCGGCGTAGTAAGTGCCTTGGCGCTCCCGCTCGAGGGCGAGGCGTTGACGCAGTAGGGTATACATTTCGTGGGCCAACATTTCAAGGTTTTGACCGGCTTCGTCTTCGAGCAAATCGTCGTCTGGGAAAATAACATCGGCTTCGTGAATCACGGCGGCTAGGGCTGTTAAGAATTCATCATCAGCATTTTGGAGACGAGCTGCTAATTGTTCAAGCAGGCGTTCGTCGCTTTCTTCCTGGGATAGCTGGGCTTCGAGGAGGCTAAGGACGTTAATCTCAAAGCTTTGTTGGAGAAACTCAGTCTGAAAGTCGTCATCTTCATCTTCAATGTATTCGCGCCAAGTATTGACAAAGGATTCATTAAATTCACCATCGTCATCCTCGAAACGACTGGCCAGGGCTCGCAGCAGAAATTCGTGGCGATTGTCGAGGCCTTCGGCGTTTTCCAGAGCCCGCAGAACGGCTGCTTGCAGGGGATGGGTATTATCTTCTTCGTCGTCCTCGGGCTCGCTCCCTTCATCTGCCGCCAGAAAGCGTTGCACCACTGTATCGGGTTGGGGGGACGGGGCCCTGGCGGGGGTCTCTGACTCGCCCATGAGTTGCGCCAGGGTAGACCAGCGGCTGGGGGTGCTGCTGACTTCCTGGCGCTGAATTGGGGTGCTGCTGAGCGATCGCCCTGTAGCCCGTGGTACTTCAGGAATTGAGCCTGAATCTGCCAACAGTTGTGCAACCGTCGGTTCCTGGGCAGAATCCGGCTCGCTCGCTTGCTGCTGAACATTAGGAGCTTCGCTGGGAGCGCTGGCAGCCTCGCTCGCTTGGCGCTGGATGCTGGGAGTGCTGGGAGTCTCGCTCGTTTGCCGCTGAACGTTGGGAATGCTCGCAGTCTCACTCGATTGGCGCTGAACAGTGGGAGCTTCGCTGGAAGTGCTGGGAGTCTCGCTCGTTTGCCGTTGAATGCTGAGAGTGCTGGCCGTTTCGCTCGCTTGGCGCTGAACAGTGGGAGTCTCGCTGGAAGTGCTCGCAGTCTCGCTCGCTTGGCGTTGAACGGTGGGAGTGCTCGCAGTTTCACTCGTTTGCCGTTGAATGCTGGGAGTGTTCGCAGGCTCGCTCGCTTGCCTTTGAATGCTGGGAGTCTCGCTGGAAGTACTGGCCGTTTCGCTCGCTTGTCGCTGAACAGTGGGAGTCTCGCTGGAAGTACTAGCCGTTTCGCTCGCTTGCCGCTGAACAGTGGGAGTCTCGCTGGAAGTGTTGGGAGTTTCGCTCGCCTGCCGCTGAACGGTGGGAGTGCTCGCAGTTTCGCTCGTTTGCCGCTGAACACTGGGAGTCTCGCTGGAAGTGCTGGCCGTCTCGCTCGCTTGCCGCTGAACGCTGGGAGTGCTGGCCGTTTCGCTCACTTGCTGCTGAACACTGGGAGTCTCGCTGGAACTGCTCGCAGTCTCGCTCGCTTGCCGCTGAACGGTGGGAGTGCTGGCCGTCTCGCTCGCTTGCCGCTGAACGGTGGGAGTGCTCGCAGTTTCGCTCGTTTGCCGCTGAACACTGGGAGTCTCGCTGGAACTGCTAGCCGTTTCGCTCGCTTGTCGCTGAACGTTGGGAGTGCTCGCAGTCTCGCTCACTTGCCGCTGAACAGTGGGAGTCTCGCTGGAAGTGCTAGCGGTTTCGCCCGCTTGTCGCTGAATGCTGGGAGTGCTCGCAGTTTCACTCGCTTGCCGCTGAACGGTGGGAGTGCTGGCCGTCTCGCTCACTTGCCGCTGAATGGTGGGAGCTTCGCTGGGAGTACTGGGAGTCTCGCTCACTTGCCGCTGAACGGTGGGAGTGCTGGCCGTCTCGCTCGCTTGCCGCTGAACATTAGGAGCATCGCTGGGAGTGCTCGCAATCTCACTCGCTTGCCGCTGAACGCTGGTGGCGTCAGCCGGGGAGGTTGTGCCCGGTTGCCGCTGAACGCTGGGAGTCTCGCTGGAACTGCTCGCAGTCTCGCTCACTTGCCGCTGAACATTAGGAACGTCGCTGGGAACGCTCGCAATCTCGCTCGCTTGCCGCTGAACGCTGGGAGTCTCGCTCGCTTGTCGCTGAATGGTGGGAGTGCTGGCCGTCTCGCTCACTTGCCGCTGAACATTAGGAGCATCGCTGGGAGTGCTGGGAGTCTCGCTCGCTTGCCGCTGAATGGTGGGAGTACTGGCCGTTTCGCTCGCTTGCCGCTGAACATTAGGAACGTCGCTGGGAACCCTCGCAATCTCGCTCGCTTGCCGCTGAACGCTGGGAGTCTCGCTGGAACTGCTCGCAATCTCGCTCGCTTGCCGCTGAACGCTGGTGGCGTCAGCCGGGGAGGTTGTGCCCGGTTGCCGCTGAACGTTGGGAGTGCTGGCCGTTTCGCTCGCTTGTCGCTGAATGGTGGGAGTCTCGCTCGCTTGTCGCTGAACGCTGGGAGTCTCGCTCGCTTGCCGCTGAACGTTAGGAGCCTCGCTGGAACTGCTGGCCGTTTCGCTCGCTTGTCGCTGAATGGTGGGAGTGCTGGCTGTTTCGCTCGCTTGCCGCTGAATGGTGGGAGTGCTCGCAGTCTCGCTCACTTGCCGCTGAACGTTAGGAGCCTCGCTGGAACTGCTGGCCGTTTCGCTCGCTTGTCGCTGAATGGTGGGAGTGCTGGCTGTTTCGCTCGCTTGCCGCTGAATGGTGGGAGTGCTCGCAGTCTCGCTCACTTGCCGCTGAACGTTAGGAGCCTCGCTGGAACTGCTGGCCGTTTCGCTCGCTTGTCGCTGAATGGTGGGAGTGCTGGCTGTTTCGCTCGCTTGTCGCTGAACGGTGGGAGTGCTGGCCGTTTCGCTCGCTTGTCGCTGAATGGTGGGAGTGCTCGCAGTCTCGCT
>CAYNIP010000009.1:0-125089 GCA_964397305.1 uncultured bacterium | reverse complement strand
GGGTTGGGGTGAGGGTTGAGCGAAGGGGGACAAACGTCCCGCGCAAAATTTCGTTTACCGGCCCCTTCTCCCAAAGCCGAAAGGGTCGCCCTCCATCGCTCCGCGACGCTAGCGCGAACAGCGTTACCGGGCCCTCATCCCCCGGCCCCTTCTCCCAAAGCTGGGAGAAGGGGAGTTAGAAGCCCCTCTCCCAACTTGGGAGAGGGGTTGGGGTGAGGGTTGAGCGAAGGGGGACAAACGTCCCGCGCAAAATTTCGTTCGCCGGTGTTAGAAGCGGCGGTTGACATACTGCAAAATCCCTTCGGCGATCGCCTCGGCCATCGCCTGCCGGAAGCGGGGATCGCGGAGCTTGGCGGCATCCTCATAGCCAGTGACAAAGCCCACCTCCACAAGCGCGGCCGGCATATTCGTGTGGCGCAGCACATGGAAATTAGCCTGCTTGACCCCGCGATTTTTCATCCCAGTGCGGCGGATGATGCTGTCCTGAATGCTCTGAGCCAGGGCGCGGCCAGCAGCACTGCTGGGGTGATGGAAGGTTTCCGCCCCATTGGCAGGACTCGTGGCGGCATTGGCATGAATACTCACGAAAATGTCGGCGCGATCGCGATTCGCCATGTCTGCGCGGCCCTGCAAACTGATGAAGCGGTCATCACTGCGGGTCATCTTCACGGCCACTCCCTGCTTGGCCAACAGGCGGGCCACCTCTTGGGAAATGGGCAACACCACATCCTTTTCCTGCAAGCCGCCGATACCGACGGCCCCCGGATCGCGGCCACCATGACCGGGATCAATCGTCACGAGCACACGACGATTGGGAGCGACGGGGGCCGGGGCCGGAGCTGGAGCTGGGCGAGGATTCACAGCCGGCGGCGGGGCTGGGGCTGGATTGGGCCGGGGCGCTGGTGTTACGGTCGGGGGTGGCAGCGGAGCAGGGGGCACCGGAATCGTCACCACGGGCTGGGGCTGGGGTTGCACCACGACCGGCAGGCTGCTCTCTGGCACGGGACCAGCCTCCCGCAGGACGTGCATCCCGTTCACCGGAACCATCGCGATACCACTGCCACTGACGGCGGCGTGCCAGTCGGGACTGTTGGGCTCCAGCACCAGCAGCACCCGCGTCGTCGTGCCGCCGAGGCGCTGGAAGCGGGCCTCCCGCACACCGTAGCGATTGACCGGCACGATGCGGTTCACCCACTCCGGCGGTAGGCGATAGTCGGCGATGTCCATCTGCATGGCGCTGCCGAGGCGCTGGACCGTGACGCCGCTGGGCGACTCCCCCAGCCGCCAGAAGAAGCCGTTTTGGGTGATTTGAAAATCCCCGGCGGCGGTGGGTGGGCGGGTGGGCTGACCGGGTTGGCTGGCAGCGACGGGGGTGGGCAGTTGGATCGCCCACTGAGTCGGCGTCTGGCCAACAATGCGAATTTGCTGCGGATCGATGCTGTAGCCGGGGGCTAATTCAATCACAAGGCGCGCGGTGTCCGCATTGAACTGACCGGCCCGGACGGTGGCGATCGCCCCCCCGACCTGTTGGTGCATCGTCCCCCGGCCGAGCTGGGTGCCGGGCAAGTCGATCACAATGCGGTTGGGATTGGGAATTAACTGGGCTGTGGGCTGAATGCGGGCGGTGGTGTTGAAGATGAGTTGATTCTGGGAGGCGTCGAAGCGCCAGGTCTCCAGTTGCGCCGCTTCAGCGACCGGAGCCACGCCGAGCGCAGTTCCAGCCCCGAGGGCGCTGAGTACAAGCCAGTGAGGTCTCATGGTGTCGGTGATGAGCGAACATTAGGAGATGACAATTGCAGAGTGATGGCCCCCGACAGGGGGGCCGCGCGCCGCAGTCCCCCAGGGGGAGCGGGATCGCTCTCAAAACCCTGGGGAAAATTAGGCGGGACGGCGGTTGTCAGGTAGGGGCTCTGACGGGTAGTCCGGGTCGGAAGTTCAGCCGCCACTTGGCAAACTGGCCTGCTCCCGCTTCCCAGGGCCAGCACGGTACTGCCATCGTTCGCCCGGGGCGATCGCCACTCCGGATCGTTTCGCCCCCGCGCCGGGGCCGGTTGGAGCCCTTAGAAGCCTGTGGTACAGTAGGGGCTCAATGGTTTTGATCGTGCTGGATCGCTCATGGCGGAGACCCTGGAAGCCCTACTGAACGCGGTGGATCGTGCGGACTCGGCGGCGGCCCTGGTCGGGGCGGTGCGGGCCCTGGCCGCGGCCGGCTCCGAGGCCGCGATCCCGAAGCTGATCGAGGTGCTGGGCTACAACAATCCTGGGGCAGCGGTGGCGGCGGTGGAGGGCCTGGTGGCCCTGGGGTCAGTCGCTGTGACCCCCATCCTCAACACCCTGGATGGCTACGATTACGGGGCGCGGGCCTGGGCAAACCGGGCCCTGGCGAAAATTGGCGATCCGCGAGCCTTGGACAATCTGCTGGCGGCGGCCCAAGGGGATTTTGCCCTCAGTGTGCGGCGGGCCGCGGCCCAGGGGTTGGGGCATCTCCACTGGGCCCAGTTGTCGGCCTCGGACCAGGCGACGGGGCAACAGCAGGCCCTCGCCGCCCTGATGCAGGCTTCCCAGGATGGGGAGTGGGTGGTGCGCTATGCGGCGATCGCCGGTCTGGAAGGCTTGGCCCAGGCGGCCCCTACCCTCGCGGCTACGATTCAAGCGCGTTTGGCCGCGATGGCCCAGGCGGATGCTGAGGCGGCGCTCCGGGGGCGAGCCCGTTGGGCCCTAGAGAAATTGTCCCGAGGAGGCCCTCGTTGAGCCGATGACGCTGGCCCACTCCCTGCAAAAGTATGGGCGCGAAACCCTGGCGGTGGCTCAGCGGATCTTGATCGAGCTGGGGCGTCGCCGTCGTAGCCTGATCTTTTGGGGCGTTTTCCCGGTGGCGGTGCTGCTGCTCAATGCCAGCATTTTTGCCGAGCGAGCCCAAGTGAGTTTTGCGCTGGCGGTCGAACTGGCGGCTCCGTCAACGCTGGTGGGGGCGGCCCTCTTTTTCAGTTGTCTCGGGGGCAGTGTCGCAACGGTGGTGGCGGAGCGGGAGCAACAGACTCTCAAGCGTCTGTTCATTTCTCCCTTGAGCGGGTTTGCCTACTTCTCGGGCATCTTCCTGGCCCATAGTTGCATTGGTCTCGGGCAAGCGGCGCTGGTTTATGGGCTGGCTCGCAGCTTGGGGGCCAGGTTTGCGGGCTCGCTGCTGCTGGGCCTGGCGATCGCCCTGCTCAGTATCGTTGCCTATGTTGGGGTCGGTTTCCTGTTAGGAACTCAGTTGGCCCGACGCACGGAAGATGTCAATGCCCTGGTGGCGACCTTTGGTGTGCCGCTATTGATCCTGGGGGGCGCTTTTTTCCCCACCTCTCTATTTTCTGAGCGCCTGCTGGCCCTGGCCCGCTTCAATCCGATCTTTCACATGAATGAAGCGCTCGTGGCGGTCTGGGCTGAGGGGGAGGAGGGAGCGGCGATCGCCGAACACTTGCTGGTCCTCAGCCTCTTTGCGGTGGCGATGGCGATCGCGGGCTGGCTGGCCTATCAGGCCATGTTGCAGGTGGAACGCCGCCTTTGATGGACACGAACGACTGTTATTTTCTCAAGCCGCAAGAGACGTAGTTGAGGGGCATCTCACTTTGAAGACTCCCCTTCGCTCAAGAGGGCGAAGGGGCCGGGGGATGAGGGGGCAAACTTGCCTCCCTGAGATGTACCCCGTAGTTGGGCTTTAGCCCTCTGTAGGGAGCGCTGAAGCGCAACAACAGTAGTTGTCATAGATCGTAGTTGGGCTTTAGCCCTCTGGGGGAGCGCTGAAGCGCCACTACAGGAGTTGTCAGGGGTCGTTGTTGGGCTTATGGAATTTCACAAATTAAATGCACCATCGCAGGGTTTAGATCTCCCAACCCTCAAACCCTTATCGGAACAGCGATTGACTGGGTTGAGGGCACGGCAACCGTGCCCCTATGGCGATCGCCGATTGTGGGCCGCTGTCTCGGGATGAAGCTCAGGCGTAGTGGCGATCATCCCGCCGGAACGTGACGCGGTGGGTGGTGTCAGTTGGGGCCAGGAGCGCCTCAGTCGCTAGACTAGAAGGTGTTCCGATTGAAGGCAAAGGGTTACGACGGCCTGCGATGCGATCGCCAGTATTTTCTGCTCCTCCCTCCACCCAATCCCTGCGCGCCCAGCAAACGGCGATCGCGGCGATTGCCCGCCGCTATGGTGCTCGCAATCTGCGGGTGTTTGGCTCGGTGGCGCGAGGTGAGGCGGATGAGGGCAGCGATCTCGATCTGTTGGTCGATCTCGAGCCGGGTCGCAATCTTTTTGACTTGGGCGGTCTGGCGCTCGATCTGGAGGATCTGCTGGGCTGCTCGGTGGATGTGGTGACGGAAAGGGGCTTGAAGCCGCGACTGCGCGATCGCGTTTTACAGGAGGCGATCGCGCTGTGAGGGATGACGGCGAGAGGTTGCGCGATATGCTTGAAGCGATCGCGCGTATTGAGCGCTATGCTGCCTGCGGTCGCGAGCGTTTTGAGGCGGATGAGTTGGTTCAGACTTGGTTCATTCAGAATTTGCAAGTTTTGGGGGAGGCGGCTCGTTCGCTGAGTCAAGAAACGCGCGATCGCGCTCCGGCGATACCTTGGCGGCAAATGATTGGGATGTGGAATGTTTTAGCGCATACTTACTTCAATATCGATCTGGATGCTGTCTGGTCTGCTGTGGCTGATACCGTTCCTCTGCTCAAAGCACCGATTGTGGAACTTCTACAGCAGCTTTCCTGACGGTGACTTTGCTGTGCGCTGATAAGGGGGCGGGTGCGTTGGTGGTGTCAGTTGGGGCTAGGAGCGCCTCTGTCGCTAGACTAGAAGGGGTTACGACGGCTTGCGATGCGATCGCCCGCATTTTCTGCTCCTCTCTCGACCCAAGCATTCGCGATCGCGTGCTAGCGGCAGCTAAACCTTTGTCAAGGAAGGTCTCAAACGGTTATGAAAACAATCGAGTTTCAAGCGGAGATTCGCGACGGGACGATTCAGATTCCGGAGCAGTATTGGCAGGAGTTTGCTGAGGGCCGAGTGGCGAGCGTTTGCGTGCGAGTGTTGGTTGTGGAATCGAAACCGCCAGCAGCCGTTAATCTGGCGAGTCGAATTGAGCCGCGTTTTGCGGCGTGGGGTGACTTTGAGTTGCCAGACATACCGCGCGTCGCTAGCGCTCATCCCTAGTTTTTATTTCTGCCACATCAATCCCTCGAGATCGAGTGCCATGTCTACATCAATCACAGAATTATTACCGGCGATCGCTGCCTTATCCCAGGCCGAAAAGTTTCGGCTAGTGCAATTTGTGTTAGCGCAATTAGCACAGGAAGTTAGTCTCAAAGCTAGGGAAGCGCAGCCGCCAGCGGTAGCTTTCGAGCCGCGTCACTTTTTCGGTGCTGCACAGCAACCGAAGCAAGTCATTGACGATTACTTGGCAAGTAGCCGTGAAGGTTGGCTTTAATGACTTACTTGCTTGATACGAATATCATGATTTACTACTTTAATGGGTTAACAGATGATGAGGCGATTTATACTATACTTATCAACAGCTTCAGGATTTCAGTTATTACTAAAATAGAGTTTCTGGGCTGGGGACAGTTTGCGGCTGATCTCGAATTGCAGACTAAGGCGCGGGAGTTCGTTAGCTATGCGACTGTATTTGATCTGACAGAGGCGATCGCTGAACGCGCTATTCTAATCAGACAGCAATTTAGAGCCAAAACACCGGATGCCATCATCGCTGCGACTGCCTGGGTTAACGGTTTAACGGTAGTAACTAACAATACGTCGGATTTCAGCCGCTTGGGGGTGAAAACTATGGCTGTAAAGATCAAAGAGGCCTGATGCATTAGTTCAGAAAAGCGAATTCCGCTTACTCACAGTACGCTGAGACGGCGGCGAATATTGCCGACGCGCTGCGCCGCATCGAGCTGGGAATAGCCAAAGTGTTTGCTGAGGCGTTTTTTGGGCAATCGGAAGCGCTGGATGAACTAGGGCTGGGTTTGGAGCAGGGCGATCGCCTGGCTGGGGACTAGCGCGGCTCGCTGGCGATCGCTTACGCTAAGGGCATATCGGCTGGAGGCGCTGCCTCGCCTGCTCAAAGATCGCTACAAAATCGGTTGAATTTTGGATGCGGCTCGGCTTGCCTGCGGCTGGGAGTGGTAATGCTTACAGTTTCCTGTTAATCGCTGCTAATTCTGGAGAGGCTGAAAAATAGGCATTATACTTTCTACAGCAACCTGAATCCGAGGCAACAAGTAAAGCAGCATTGCTGTTACCCCCAACAAGAACAGCGCTGGCTTGCGAAGCAAAAAGCCAAAACTAATGAGCCCGACGAGCACAACAGGAATGGCAATGTCAGTCCAGTGATGAGGCATATTCAATTGTTACTCCCTCATAAATTGCTATTCATTCTATCCTAGCAAAACACTGTCAACTGTTCTTGTGCTATCTGTGAACTGCACTTAGAAACCTCCACCATAGAGAGAACGAGCCAGGTAGCGCCGTGGGGGTTGCGCGAACGGGGGCTGGGGCTCGGGGGGCTGGGGCGGAATGTCGAAGATGACTCGATATTGCGCGCTGGGTTGGAGGCGGCGCAGGGTTTCAACGTGGCCGAGGGCGTCGGATTTGCTTTTGTAGCGGGCAATGGTGACGCGCTGCATCTGTGGCAGCAAGCGGACGATGGCCCAAGCCTTGAGGCGGTGGCGGTAGCTCATGGTGTACATCCTTGGATGTTACTTACTTTGATAACACTACTTTAGATGACGTTACCATCTTTAGCAACATTTACCTGCCTTAACTCCTATGCGAGACTTAGAAGATGGGCAAGGCAAGTGCTGCACTCCAGCAAGCGCTAGGAGCTTACGGGATTAGTCAGAACCGTTTGGCGGTTGAGTTGGGCGTTGAGCGGCCGATCGTGCATCGCTGGTATCACGGCCAGGTTGATCCGGTCGCTGAGACGGTTGCGAACATTGCTGACGCGCTCCGTCGCATTGAGCCGGGGGCGGCGCAGGTGTTTATTGAGGTGTTTTTTAGTCAGTCGGAAACGCTGGATCGTCCGCCCTCTGCGGATGATGAGGGCGAGTAAGCAGGCGGTGCGGGCGATGGGCTCGTCCGAGGGCGATCGCGATCGCGGGCGGGTGCGTTGGTGGTGTCAGTTGGGGCTAGGAGCGCCTCTGTCGCTAGACTAGAAGGGGTTACGACGGCTTGCGATGCGATCGCCCGCATTTTCTGCTCCTCTCTCGACCCAAGCATTCGCGATCGCGTGCTAGCGGCAGCTAAACCTTTGTCAAGGAAGGTCTCAAACGGTTATGAAAACAATCGAGTTTCAAGCGGAGATTCGCGACGGGACGATTCAGATTCCGGAGCAGTATTGGCAGGATTTGGCGAACCAGCAAACGGTCAGAGTTATTGTTATGGAGCCAGCCGCGACCCGTGAGGCAGCGGCGGCAAAAGACTACCTCAGCAGTCTTTTGGACAGTCCGATGGCGATCGCCGATTTTGTGCCGCTGTCTCGGGATGAGGCTCATGCGTAGGGGCGATCGCGATGAGACGCTCTTCTGTCTTTTTGGGATAGTTTGATAGTTGCAGCAGCGCTATCTGCGGGTGCGGCGTTGCTGTGGTCGGAGGATATGCAGGCTGGGTTGAGGATTGCGGGCTCTTTGGAGATTGTTAATCCTTTTAGCTGAATCAGCGTGAGGATATGGGCGATCGCCTGGCTGGGGACTAGCGCGGCTCGCTGGCGATCGCTTACGCTAAGGGCATATCGGCTGGAGGCGCTGCCTCGCCTGCTCAAAGATCGCTACAAAATCGGTTGAATTTTGGATGGGGCTCGGCTGGATAGGGCAAGGCTAGGGCAGCATTCCGCAATAGCAGATAAAGAGAATTAGATCGCGCTTCGATTGACAAAGCAGTTCGGTTTGACTCTGTTCAGCAAGGGTCTGTGCTATGGCCTGCAACTGCTTCTGTGGTAATGATTGGAGCAGTTTGTAGGTGTCGGGATTGTAGGTGAACATGGGCAGGCTTGGTTGGCGATCTGATGAAGGTTGGGCGGCTCGGTTAATCGAAGTTGGAATCAGTTGCCACTGGATAAACCACAAAACCGAGACCGAGCGTTTCCCATTGGCAGCGAACGGTTGTGTTACCTAATGCGTCCTGAAGATTGTCCACTTCAACAGCCGGGCCTCGCCAATACCAGCGACCACGGTAAAAGAATGGTTCTAGGTTGACAGCCTGCATATCCTGAACAAATTGCAGATGATCGCTGTTTGTGAACTGCATCTTAGAAACCTCCGCGATAGAGGGAGCGGGCTCGGTAGCGCCGTGGGGGTGGCTCGGGCTGGGGCTGGGGTGCTGGTGGGTCGGGCGGGATGTCAAACATGATCTGGTATTGTGCGCCTGGTTGCAGGTGTTGCAGGGCTGTGAGGTGGCCGAGGGCGTCGGATTTGCTTTTGTAGCGGGCAATGGTGACGCGCTGCATCTGTGGCAGCAAGCGGACGATGGCCCAAACCTTGAGGCGGTGGCGGTAGCTCATGGTGTACATCCCTGAGTGAATCTTATCATATTTGATAATTTCAGTGTAGATCGCATTATCAAATTTGGGAATATTTACCCGCCTAGACTTCTATGCGAGACTTGGCGCATGGGCAAGGCAAGTGCTGCGCTTCAGCAAGCGCTAGGAGCTTACGGGATTAGTCAGAACCGTTTGGCGATTGAGTTGGGCGTGAAGCCGCCGATCGTGCATCGCTGGTATCACGGCCAGGTCGATCCGAGCGCTGAGACGGTTGCGAACATTGCTGATGCGCTCCGCCGCCTTGAGCCGGGAGCGGCCCAGGTATTCGTTGATACGTTCTTTAGTCAGTCGGTCGCGCTGAATAACCCGGAGCAGGTGGATCGCTTGCCGCCCTCGGAGGGTGATGGCGATTCGGCGGGCTAACGTTTTTTGTGGTGGGCCGGGGGTTAAGGTTTGTGACGATTTGTAAGGGCTGGTGCTACTACGGTTGCGCTGGCTGGGCGCGAATGATAAATTTCTAGGTAAGTTGTGTTTCGGGGTTCTAGGGGCCTGTGGTTGAGCGCGTGCGTCATGTTTTGGGGCTGTCCGGCGGTAAGGACAGCACGGCTTTGGCAGTCTTCATGAAGCAAAAGTACCCAGAGATTGCGAAGCAGATTGAGTTTTTCTTCTGTGACACTCACAAAGAGCTTCCAGAAACCTACGAATACTTAGAGAGAATTAAGGCGCGCCTAGGAATCGATATAGAGATTCTACAGGCAACGAGGGGGTTTGATCACTGGATGGAGGTATATGGCCAAGTACTACCTTCACCAACGAAGCGATGGTGTACAGATTTCATGAAAATCAAGCCCCTGGAGAAGTTTATAGGCAGGAGTAACGCGATTAGCTACATTGCGATTCGAGCCGATGAAGATCGCAATGGCTATATATCACGAAGACCTAATATCGTGCCTGTATTTCCCTTCAAAGAGCATGGATTAGTGAAAGCTGACATTTTTCGACTATTAGAGGAAAGTGGCATAGGATTACCGAAATATTACGAGTGGCGCAGTCGTTCTGGGTGCTTTTTCTGTTTCTATCAACGTAAATATGAATGGATAATGCTATCTGAGAGACATCCAGATCTGTTTCAAAGGGCACTCGATTACGAGAGGAGCGCTCAGGCGCGTGGGTATACCTGGGTGCAGGGAGAAAGTCTGACTGAACTTCTAGCTCGGAAAGATGAAATCTTAGAAAAGCATCGCATCACTATGGAAAAGAAGCAACTTGAGAAGGATGAAGCTGATAAACCTCTGGCAACTCTTCTAGAGGATGTCTTGATCGAGAATGAGGACGATATTGGCCTGCCTTGCTTGATGTGTCATTCCTAATTGCTCTCAAAACCGACTGTGTTTTCATGATGATAGAGCAGTCGTAAGCCGAAACTTGGATACTGCTTTATGCAAAAGCCACAGCCAAAGATAAGTTTTCACGGGACTTTTGTGCTCAAAAAAGAGAGCATTCTTAAAGTTCTAAGTGTCGCAGCGGAAGATGGTGATCTTGGTTCAAAAGAAAACCTACAACTCCGGACGGGGCTAGGCAACCAGAAGGTTAGCCCAATTTGTAGCTGGGCAACACGCTCCGGCCTTATTTCGGGCAGATGCCTCAGCCCAGAAGGCGAAATTGTCCTGCGCTGCGATCCCACCCTCAGTTCCCTCATCACCGACTGGCTGATGCACTTTCACATTAGTTTCGGAGACAAAGATTTTAGCTCTGGAAACAAAGATGATCTTCCTACGCCTCCTGCAAATCCTGCTGAATGGGGTGGCTGGGCATGGTTTGTTTACGAGTTTGTCCCCCGATACACCACCTTCAATTTAGAAGAACTTGCTCAAACCAGTACTACTATTTTTGATGACAACCTCAGAAACTTAACCAAAAACTTCAGGGTTCTACTGCGAGCCTATACTGAACCCTATGCCTTAAAAGGTTGCCAATACCTCACCCACAGCGGCGACCAATACTCCACCCAACACCCCGACCTCCCCAACCCGCGCCTGATCGGCTACTTCCTCGCCAAACTCTGGCGGCGCGACTACCCCGGCCAAACCTCCCAACTCACCGAAACCGTCCTCAACCAACCCTACGGCCTCGCCCCCGTCCTCGGCCTGCCCCCCAACCAACTCCAACCCCACCTCAACGACCTCGAAACCTACGGCATCATCGAACAGCGCCGCGAAGTTTCGCCCTTCCAGATCGTCCCCCGCTGGAGCGACCCCCTCGACCTGCTGGAGCAAGCCTACCAAGACTAATGCTTAGTTTGTGTCCACACCCCTCGATAACTCACTGTCCCTAGTCCCATGCCAAAGCTAAAGCTAGGTTTTCACACAACATTTCCCCTCAAGAAAGAGGATGTGCGTAAAGTGCTCGGTGTGGCCTCTAGCGAATCAGGGCTTAAGGACTCGCCTGAAAATTTGCAAGTGCGGACAGGGCTGGGTAATAGAAAAATTGGGCCGGTACAGAGCTGGGCCGCCCGCGCTGGTCTTGTCGCCAACAAACGCCTCAGCCCCGAAGGCGAGATCGTCCTGCGCCGCGATCCTTATCTTGACTCCCTCATCACCGATTGGCTGATGCACTTCCACCTCAGCTTCGGTAGCGAAAGCCTCGCCCAGCCCCCCGACGCTCCCGCCGACTGGGGCGGCTGGACCTGGTTCGTCTACGACTTCGCCCCCCGCCACACCACCTTCACCGCCGACCAACTCACCCAAGCCAGCAGCGCCATTTTCGATGACAGCCCCAAACTGATCGCCAAAAACTTCAAATTCCTGCTGCGCGCCTACACCGAACCCCAAGCCCTGAAAGGTTGCCAATACCTCACCATCAGCGGCGACGACTACTCCACCCAAAACCCCAACCTCCCCAACCCATACCTAATCGGCTACTTCCTCGCCAAACTCTGGCAGCGCGACTACCCCGGCCAAACTTCCCAACTCACCGAAACCATCCTCAACCAACCCTACGGCCTCGCCCCCATCCTCAGCCTAGAGCCCGAACAAATCCAGCCCCACCTCAACGACCTCGAAACCCGCGGCCCGATCGCACAACTCAGTCGCGATCCGCCCTTTCAGATCATCCCCCGCTGGCGCGACCCCCTCGACCTCCTCGACCAAGCCTATCAAGAAGCCGCCTAACGCCATGCTTGCTCCCCCGCAACCCCAACCCCGCCCCTTCAGCGTCGCCGAATTCACCCGGCTGACCGCCGCCAACATCCTGCCCGACAGCGACAACCTCGAACTGGTGCGCGACACCATCTTTCGCCAAGCCGCCCAAAGCCCAGCCCGCACCGCCTACATCACCCGCCTGCTCAAAACCCTCGTCTCGCTCCTGGGCGACCTAGCTACCCTGCGCTGCCAAGCCCCGCTCAACCTCAGCCCCGACAGCCAGCCCGAACCCGACTTCGCCCTCGTCCGCAACCGCCCCGACGACTACCTCAGCGCCCATCCCAGCGCCGCCGACGTTCTGCTCCTGATCGAGATTTCCGACTCCTCCCTCGACTACGACCGCCGGATCAAACTGCCCCTCCACGCCGAAGCTGGCATCGAGCACTACTGGATTTTTAACCTTGGCGTTCGCGTAGCGTGCCGTAGGCAATATCGCATCCTCGAAACCTATAGCCAACTGCTCGCACTCGGCTGCGAATCCACCTACCGCAATCAACAGAACTTGACCCCCGAGCAGGCGATCGCCCTGCCCAACTTCCCCACCCTGACCCTGCCGCTCGCGCCCTACTTCCCCCGCCCCGCCGCCCCGCTCAACTAACCCTGCTGCATCCTGGAGACTCGTCATGCTCCCCGAACTCCACCGCGCCGAACCCGCCAACCAAATTCACCTCCTGCTCTGGGACGCCCCCCGCGCCCTCGAGCTCGAGCAGCTCGCCACCTACACCAACGCCCAGCGCGCCAGCTACCGCGACGACCTGCTCCAGCGGCTCAACACCCGCAGCAACTTCCTCAACCTCGATCGCTACCTCGACCGCGAACTCGCCGCGCTGAAGGCGATGTGCGATCGCGCCACCCGCCCCACGATCCTCCTCGAAGACTTCGACTGGCTGCTCACCTACCTGCGCGCCCGTCCTGGCGGCGGCAACCTCAAACTCCTCTGGAGCAACCTCCAGGAAACCCGCAAACTCTCCTGCCGCCTCTGGATCGTTCTGCCCCCCGCCCTCGCCCCGAAAACCTGGCCCGCCCAGCGCCGCTTGGCCTTGGCCTAACCCTCCCCCTACCCCAACTCCCTGCCATGCTCCTCCGCGACCTGATTGAAGTCAACCAAAAAGGCATCCTCCGCAGCTCCGTCAACTTCTCGATGCTGGACGAGCCCGAGACCAACCGCGAACTCTGCGAAGGCTTCATCTTCAACTACAACCCCCAGCAGCCCAAAGCCTCCACCGCCGGCATCCTCGACGCGCTGCGCCGCAGCTACCACAGCAGCACCAGCCCCAACGTCCACCTGATGATCCAGGGCTACGGTAAGGGTAAATCCCACTTCGCCGTCACCGTCGCCAACTACTTTGCCCAGCCCGGCGACTCCCCCGAAGTCCAGGGCATCCTCCACCAAGTCGAGAGTGCCGTCGCCGACCGCAATGCTGGCCTCGTCGAAGGGCTGCGGGCCTATGGTGATCGCCAGCACCTCGTCATCTGCGTGAGCGGCGATCGCGGCGGCGACCTCCGCAAAAACTTCCTGCAAGCCACCCTCCACGCTCTCGAGCAAGCGGGCGTCCCCGACGCCGCCGCCGTCAACCTCTGCGAACCGCCCCAGCGCTACCTCACCAGCCTCAGCTCCGAGCAAGTCGCGCGCGCCAACACCTGGCTCGCGGAAAACAACGCCCCCGGCGGCGACATCCCCGGCCTGCTCGAGCTGCTCCGCAATGCTGACACCAGCGCCATCCGTACCATCCGCGACCTCTCCCGCCTCTTCAACAACGGCTTCCCCATCGACGTCCAAGACAGCATCGACATCGAAAAAATTCTTACCGACCTCATCAACACCCTCTGTCGCGGCGACGATCCCCGCTTCCAGGGTATCCTGATCCTCTTTGACGAACTCAACTACTACCTACAAACCTGGATCGCCAGCGAAGAAGCGGCCGGCGGCACCGCCCTACAAAACATCACCAACATCTGCAAAACTAACCCCAGCAAAATTGCCCTGCTCAGCTTTACCCAGATCGATCCTGAAAAAAGAAGAGATGTCAGCGCTACCGCAGGCGATCGCTACGGCAAACTCACCTCGCGCCTCCAAGATTGCAAATACGAGCCCGTTTCCAGCCTCGAACTCGTCCTCAACAGCCTGATCTGCCAAAAACGCGAACCCTGGCAAGCCTTCCAACAAACCTGGGGCGACACCCTCTGCGCCGAAGCGCGCAGCGCCTACGAATCGCACCTGAGAATCTATCGCGAACGCGGCTGGTCTTTTGAAAAATTCCACGAACACCTCGCCCGGGGTTGCTTCCCCTTACACCCGATCGCCGCAGGCCTGCTCGCCAATCTCTCCTTGACGCAAGATCGCAGCGTCATCCAATTTCTCGGCGATCGCCTCGTTCCCTTCCTCGAGGAGGACATCGAAATCAACGGCAAGCTGAACTATTTCTATCCCGTCAAATTAGTTGATGCTTTTATCAAAATTCCCAACGACTCCATCCATCACCGCTCCTTTGCCCAACTGGCAAACGCCGATAATCCCGACGAACTGACTGTTGCCAAGGCCCTCTTCCTCTACCACCACAGCGAAGGCAAACTCACCAAAAAAGATACCCAAAACCACCAAGAAATCCTCGCCGCCCTCACCGGCCTTTCCCGCTCCCGCCTCGAGGCTGCCCTCAAGAGCCTCGAGGAAAATCGCCAGATTATTTACTACCAGAAAGCAACGAAAACTTACGCTTTCTTTGAGGGCATCAACCCCAACGAACTCGAAAAAGCGATCAACGAGGAATTTAACGAGCTAGCCCCCCAGCTCAATCCGAGCGAGCTGTTCGAGCACCTCGTGCAATACTGTCAGGGCCGCGTCAGTCAGTACCTCAAGAGCGATCGCCTCGCCGCCGAACCCTTCATCAGCGAGCGGCAACTGGTATACGACGACTGGCAATTTGAGCGGCGTTTTTACAGCCTGAACAACTTCCAGATCAAGCTGCAAAGCGATACCGAACTGAAATCCCTCGCCAGTCGCGGCCTGCTCGCCTGCGTCCTCGCCACCGACCTAGCTGAACTGCAAGACTTGCGCCACAGCATTGATGCAAAATTGGCTCATTCTCCCCTCCGAGATCGCCTCGTTGTTGCCATTCCCACCGAAGAAGTTGGCCCCCTCGGCGAACTGCTCCGCAAAATTCAGCTCCTCGAGAAGAAAGACTCGAGCGATCGCCGCCTCTGGGGCGAAGCCTACCAGCAACTCCTCAAACGCTGGCGCGACGAACTCGACACCACCCTGAAGCGCGTTGTCCAGCCGGAAAACTGCACCCACCACTGCCGCGTCCACGCCAAAGTCCCGCCCCAAGAGCAACACAACCCCGCCCGCTACATCAGCACCCTCCTCGCCGACCTCTACTCCTTCGTGCCCCCCGTCGGCGGCATGAGCCAGATGGGCTCCGGCCACAACACGGGTTCCAAAGTGACCGGTTTCATGGCCCGCCAGCTCTTTGCCGGCGAACTCCCCACCCACAGCTTGCCCGATCAGTCCTATCGCACCATCCTCGATCAAGTCTTCTGCTCCACCTGGCGCCTCTTCAAAAAAACCACCGACCGCTACCGCTTCCAGGAGCCCCAGAACGACATGATCCGCGCCGCCTGGGCCGAACTCTCCCGCCTCGCGGACCTCAACAGCCAAGCGGAAAAAACCATCCCCCTCGCTAAACTCTGGAAGCAACTCAGCAGCCCGCCCTACGGCTACAACGAATACACCTTCACCGTTCTGCTCGCTGCTTGGCTAGCTCATCACCGCCGCGAAGTCAGCCTGCGCGGCCCCAGCAAAATCAAGTTTAAGAAAAGCGAACAAGTTACCGTCACGTCGCAATCCCTGACCGCTTGGGTAAAAACCGACATCCTCAATAAGCCCAGCGAATTTGTCCGCGAGTGGATTGACAGGCACAAAGCCGAACTAATCCGCCGCCAGCGGCCGGTGCTGCCGCCGCCGCCCGAGTTTCCAGCTAGCTTCCCCAAAGCCGAGGCCTACCACGACGCCCTCAACCGCTTCCTCGCCCTCGATCCCGGCGAGACCGAACCCTCCGAGCGACTCGAGGCCGAAGCCCATCGCGACGCGATCGCCACTAAGCTTGAGGAGATCCGCCAGTGGTTCGCGCCCGTCGCCGCCGCCGAAGCTCTCCCCGAGCCCGCGCCCCTCGCCGACCTGCTCGCGACCTATCCCACCCTGCACGAACCCGTGCCCCGGATCGAGATGCGCCCCGAGGTCATCAGCGTGCGGCCCAGCCAGGAGCAGCGCGATCGCCAAACCACCGCCCAAACCAAGATCCTCAGCCGCATCCGCGCCAGCATCGACCAACTCAGCGAGCGCAGCGACAGCCTCCCCGACCTGGAGGCCTGCGGTGCTTATCTCGAAGAATTGCGGGTTGCCATTGAGCAGGTGACAGCTACCGCCGACCTCCCCGATGACCTCGCCACCAGCCTCAACTACGCCCAACAAGTCGCCCAGCGCCGCCGCCAAGACCTCCACCAAGCTGAACAAATCGAGCAGTACTTAGCCCAGATCCGCGAGGCCGCTCAGCTTCCCAATTACTTCACCCAACAAGATTACGCCGCAGCCTGCCAGCGCATCGAGCCCCTGAGGGCAAAGATTCCTGCCGACAACCCAGCCGCCAGCGAAGTCCAAAAAATCCAGCAAGACCTCGATCTAAATTATCGCGAATTGTGCGAAAAGGTCGATGCTTGGGAAAGCCAAGCCGAGAGCGTGACCTCCCAAGAGCAAGCGCTCGAATTGGATAGGGTCATCACCAAGCAGAGCCAACGCTACACGGAACCGAGCTATGGCGATCGCCTCCAGCAGCTCCAAGCCAAACTCAACCCAAGGATCGTTAACCCCTCTGACGGCGATCGCGATCCCGAACTGCCGCCCCTCAGCATCAACCCCTGCTCAGAAGTCCTCAATATCGCCCAACAAAAAATCCAGCGCATCCGCGATCTGCCCTTTGGGAAATTGCCAGAAATTTTCAAGGTCTATCAAGAACTCGCTGAGCTGAGCTTGCCCGAAACAGATGGCGCTGAACTCGCCAACTCCTACGGTCAGAAACTGCAAGCGAAACAGGCTGAAGGGCGATCGCTCCTCGCCCAGCGCTTCGGGCAAATTTGCGATCGCTCGGTCAGCACCCTGGCCGACTGCGACGCGCAACAGCAACGCCTCGAATCAGCCCGCGCCCTAGTCACGGAGGATGGCTTCCCAGACCTCCGCGACCCGCTCGATCGTGCCCTCACAGCCCTACAAGCCCGCCGCGCTGACCTGCAACACCTCGAGCGCGATCGCCAGCTTCAAGCAGCAGATAAGCAAACCATGCAGGCGATTCGTGCCTACAAGGCCAGCAAAAAGCTCAATACGTTGCAACTCTGCGAAGAGGCGCTGACCGAGATTGAAGCCTCTCGCGCTAAGCTGCACAATCCCGACACCTACCAGAAAGAAATCGCGGCGATTCAACAAGATATTCAGGCTAAGATCGCTAGCCACCAGCAGCAGTTGAAGGACTTGGGCAATCGCCTCGCCAGCGCGAACCAATTGAGCGACCTCGATCAACTCCAGCGGGATTACCACCGCCGCGCTCTCCTCTTCCAAGGCTCTAGCCAGCAAGAGGCTTACCAAGCTCTCAGCGAGCCGATCCAACACCGCCAAGCTGACCTAAAGACCCTCGCCGATCTCGCCGCGCCCGTCCAGCAATGCCGCAGCATCGATCAATGTCAAGAACTACTTGGTTCGCTGGAAAAACTGTCGCTGCACGATCACGATCGCTGCCAAGCTCCCCTCGAGCAAATCCGCCACCAATTAACCGAGAAGCGACAAGCTCTCGAGCAACAAGCGATCGAGGCGGCTGATACCTGGGTGAAGCATCTCGGTCAAGAAGCAGCCAAAATTTACCGCACTAGCGACGATCGGGAGCGACTGGCGATCGCCACCGCCCTGAGCAAAAAGATTCGCCAGGATCAGAAGCAGCATCAGGACTTTCTCACCGAAGAACTCAAAGGAACTATCGCGCGGATCATTGACTTGTGCGATGACGAGATTGGCAAGGACAACGCCAACAAAATCCGTGTCCTGTTCCAACGACTGCCCCGCGTCCAGCGCGAGGAACTTTACCAAGAACTCAAACAATATCTCGGCAAGACTACGGAGGTATCTGATGGCTAAAATCACTCCGATCGGCAAACCTGTTAATGAAGCGGAGAGCGATGCCATTCTTTATCTGCAAGGCAACCTCTCTGATGATTTTGAGATCGTCCACAACCTCGAAATTCGCCGCAACGAGCGTGAAGTCTTCGAGATTGATATGGTCATTATCGGCCCGCACTGCGTCTTCGTAGTCGATGTCAAAGGTACCCGAGGCTCTATCGAAGTCAGCAGCTCGCGCTGGTATCCCGACGGCCGCGAGCCCTTCCACTCCCCCGTCGCCAAACTCCGCGAGCACGCCAAATCGCTGAGCAGCACGATCAGCGACTTCGACCGCACCCGCCCCCTTAACAAAATCCACGTTCATCCCGTTGTGATGATGATGGCTGAGGATGCCACAGTGGACGATCCCCAGGGTCTCGATACGCCCCAAATTATCTACGCTCGCGATCGCTGCGCCAACTACTTCAACCGCACCGATTTTATTCCCTCGCACCGCCTGTCCGACATTCGCGAGTTTGTCCCGCTTGTCCATCGCGCCATCTGCGGCAAAGCTGCACCCAAGCACAATCCCTGTTATGGCGAATGGCAAGTTGTGGAAGAGCTGGATCGGAGCGATCGCCATATTGAATACCGCGCTTACCACACCGTACTCGGGGAAGAAGAAAAAGTTCGCCTGCGCGTTTATCCCAGCGATATTTATGCCAGTCCCGAAGAACAAGAGCAAGAACGCAAGCTGATTAGCAACGCCTTTTCCGCCCTGCGAAAACTCCCCGAACACGCCAACATTCTCAAGGTTACTCACTGTTTTCAATCGCAAGCTGGGGATGCTTGGGCGATCGTCACCGATGACGTTTCCGCCCAATCCCTGCGCCAGTATATGCGTCGAAACCCAAAGCTCGACCGCAAGCGGCGTATCATCACGGAAGTTTTAGATGCCCTCCGCCACATTCACGACCACGGCATCATCCACCGCAACCTCACCCCCGACACCATTCTCGTCGATGACAGCGGGCGCACTCTCTTGACCCAATTCGACTACGCGCGCATCAGCCAGCGCCCAGGCACGATCGCAGGCGCGATCGCTGAATACCTTGAAGAAGACGCCATCTATCAAGCCCCCGAAGTCCACAACAACCCAGGCCGTGCCAGCAAAAAATCCGATCTCTTCGCGGTTGGAACCATCTTTTACGAGCTGCTGGTTGGCCGACCCGCCTTTCGTGATGCGGAAGAAATGGACGACCGCGATGCGATCTTTTCCCAGCCGCCCTCGCAAGTCAACCCCAATCTCGCCGCAGGTTTCGATCATTGGCTGCAAAAGTTTTGCGCTCTCGAACCGGAGAATCGCCATGAAAGTGCCGATCACGCTCTTCACGCTCTCACCGATCTTCTCGGCGAGCAAAAGCGGCTCGATCTGAAAAATCTGCCGGTCGATCACATAATCGACAACCAGTATCGTGTCGAGAAAAGGTTAGGACAGCCAGGCAGTTTTGCTGTTGCTTACAAGGTGTTTAATAGTATCTATGGCGAGTCGCAAGTTATCAAGTTAGTTGTCAGCGATCGCTCCTCAACCTTCGATCGCCTGCTACAAGAATTTAGTTCATTGCGCCAGGTTTCTAGCCACCAGCATATCGTCAATGTTATTGCTGCCGGTTTACTCCGAGATAACACGCCCTACCTACTGTTGGAATTTGTAGAAGGAAAAACTGTTGTCGAAGCAATTGAAGATGGCTCACTTTCTCTCAACGACAGCATTACCATTGCTCAGCAAACTGCCCAAGGCCTCGCCTACATTCACGACAACGGCATTTATCACCAAGACATCAAGCCCGAAAACTTATTTCTGACCGAACAGGGCGTCAAGATTATCGACTTTAACATCGCCATTTCTGACGATGGCGACTACGACGAAAGCGCCGGGACGCGGCGCTATATGCCCCCGAAATTCAAGGCGCGCAAGGCCAGCAAAAACGACAAAATTGACCGCGACCTCTACGCTCTCGGTCTCACCTTCTACGAGTGTGTCACCAGTCGCTACCCCTTTGACACCCCCGAACCGCCCCGCAACCAACCCGCCCCCGACCCGCGCGAATTTGTCGCCAATCCTGACGACTTGAGCGATGCATTGGTTGCGGTGATGCTCAAGGCGATCGCCCCCAAACGCGCCGACCGCTTCGCCAGCGCCGAGGAATTTCTCGCCGCTCTGGAAGCCAGTCAGGCTCCGGCGATCGCCCCGGAACCGGAACCGACGCCAGCGCCAGAGCCCGAACCCACCCCAGAACCGGAACCCACCCCCGTTCCCGTTCTCGATACTGAGCCAGAACCGGAACCCGAACCGGAGCCGCAACCAGAACCCGTCCCAACGGTTGCCACCCCGTCGCAGCCCTCGACTACCCCTCGCGATCGCGAAGCACCCCAGAGCAGCGATCGCACCAGCCTCTTTAGCTACCTCGCCCAGCAGCCGCCAGCCGACCCCGACCCCGACTGTCCCATCGTCCTCGATCCGTCCAAAGCCTACCCAATCCCGCGCGGCTACATCGCCATTCGCAGCGAAGTCGAATTCCTCGAAAAATTTGACCGCAGCAACGCCCCCTACTGGATTGCTGGACAGCACCCTTGCGCCTGGGCCGCCGAATGGTTGCACGCGCGCAAGCGCAGCGACTTCGAGACCCTAAAAGCGCCGCGCGACGCGATCGCCGACTACCTCGACGAAGATCCCATTTCCGACACCTGGGACGACGGGCAAATCCTCACCCTCGCCAGCGCCCTCGCCCGCTACCCCGATCGCCCGATTGCCCGCCTGCTCGCCGACCTCAGCGACAGCGATCCCGACCTTTGGCTTGCCGAGCCAAGTCTTGACCATCTCGCCGCCTGGCTTACCCTCGAACTCCCCGCCGATGCCCGCCCCCTCGAGGGCGCCTGGAGCCGCCAGCACCAGCAGCATCCCCTCGCTCCCTACTACCAACCCGCCGAGAAACACACCCTTCTGCGGCGCTGGCTCGGCATTGCCGAACCGCCCCTTCCCGAGCTGGGCCCCTACCCCCGGCCGATCCCCGAGCACCTTTGCCAAGAATTTGACGCCTACTGGCGCGATCGCTTCTACCGCAGCGACCTCAGCGACCTCGACCCCCTCGACCTGACCCAACTCCCCGGCGCTGAGCGCATCGCCCAACAAGCCTACCAAGTCCTCCACAGCCGCCCGCAGTGGATTACAGGCGAGCGCCAAACCAAACTGCGCGCCTACCTCAGCCCCCCACAAAAACGTAACCTCCAACAGCAGCAAGCCCCACCCCAACCCGCACCCCTCAGCCCCGACGCCGACCCCGACACCGCCCTCACCTGGGCCACGCAGCAGTATCTTCCCTACCGCCGCTGGGAGATCGCCGTCCAGCAAGCGCCGATGGGCGAGCGGCAGAGCGATCGCCTCGCCGAAAGCTTCGCCGACTGGCTGCTCCAGCACTATCCCACCCTCACCCATGCCCCCGTCGATCGCTCCCTGCTCAACTACAGCGTCGGTAGTTTAGCGAGCCAACTCAGCCAAACCGACCCCATTCTTTGGGTCGTCGTCGATGGTTTAGGCTGGCTCGACCACCAAGAATTTCTCGGCCACCTCGCCCGCCTCAGCCAACTGGAACTCACCCAAGATCTCGCCCCCCGCTTCAGCATCTTACCGACCAAAACAGAGTATGCTAAATGGAGCCTCTACGCCCAACAATTGCCCAACCACCCCACCTGGAACGGCGACGTAGCCAAAGGCTTCGACTATCCCCAGGGTCGCCGTTATAGCGATCGCCAAGTTCGCCAACTTTACAAAGATTTAGCCTGCAAAAAATACCAAATCTATTGTTGGGATACGGTGGAATTGGACGAACTCTATCACAGCCATAACGATTGGCAAAGCTTAGATTTAGTCAAGCGATCGCACGTCCTCGAAGGCCTTGCCAAAGGCATCAACCACTGCCTAGAACAATACCCCGAACCCGATCGCCTGCAAGTCATCATCGCCAGCGACCACGGCCAAATCCTCGGCAAAACGCCGCAGCTCGTCCCGCCGCCCGACGCCCGCGAGTGCAAAGGCCGGATGATCCTGGGCCGCACCGACGACCCCGGCTTTGCCTATCTCGACCCCCAGTGCTTCGGGCTCCCCCACGAGATCAGCGTCATCAAAGGCGGCGGCTACCTCAACGCCTACACCTACGCCACCGACCGCAGCGCCATCGGTCCCCACGGCGGCCTGTTCCCCGAAGAAGTTGTCGTCGGCGTCTCTGTCCTCCGTCGCCAAGTCCAGCGCTTGCCCGTCTTCGTCACCATCACCGGCAGCGGCAAACCGCGCGAGGCGGGCGAACTGACGGTTACGATTAGAAATGAAAATTCTGTTGCTCTCACCGATCTCGTGCTGCAAATGAGCGAACTGTCGGCATGGCAAGCGGGACGGGCGATCGCCGACCGCATCCCCGCCCAACAGACCTGGCAAACCACCCTCACGTTACAGAACTGTCCCGAACTGCCGCCCGGACAGGCAGGCAAACAACTGACACTGAGCGGGCAACTAAGTTTTTGCTATCCCGGCGATCGCCCCGCCCAGGCCGAACTCAGTGCAGAATCAGCCATAACCATCGAGCAAATGTTTAGCAGCGGCATTGAAAACCTTGATGACTTCCTCTAATCTTGCCACCCAGGCAATTTACGACAGCGATCGCGTCCGCCAGATTTTTGGCCTCTTAGCGATCGATAAAAGCCGCCTGCCCTCCAGCGGCCTCAACGCGATCGGCCTGCCCAGCTTTGTCGCCGAATGGCTGCTCGATAAAATCGTCCCTGGCCGCGGCCCCCTCAGCCGCGATGAACTCACCAAAGTGAGCAACTTTACCACCAAAGCACTCCCCCGCAAAGACGATGCCAATGTCATCTTGTTTGACCTCACCCAAGGTGAAGTTCGCAAGCTAATCGCCCTGATGCAAGTGCGAGTAAAATTAAAATCGAACGGTGAACGAATCCCCGAACCAAAAGCAAAAATCCCTGTCCTCAACTTTGACGATTGCGCCATTCCCACCGACCTCATTCAGCGCAACAAACAACTACTACGCCAAGGCCTTTGGGGCAAAATTAGCCTGTCCATGATCCCCAAGGGTGAACTAGAAATTCTGGACTTTGACCCCTTTCAATGCTCTGCCATTAACCTTGAAGACTACGCCAGTTGTCGTGCCCACTTCAATTTTGAGACCTGGCGCGATCTGCTTCTTTGCTCCATGGGATTTAACCCTGAACATCCTACTTACAGTAGCGCAGCCAAGCGTTGGATGCTTGCTCGCTTGTTGCCGCTCGTCGAAGCCAATTATCACGTTGTCGAACTGGCCCCCAAAGGTACCGGCAAAAGCTTTATTTTTGAGAATATTAGCAGCAGAGTTGCCGTGATCAGTGGCGGTAAGGCAACGCCCGCCCAACTGTTTATTAACGGCAGAACCAAAGAAGTCGGCCTGCTAGGTCGCCACGATGTCGTGGTGCTGGATGAAGTCCAAAGCCTTACCTTTGACAACCCTGATGAAGTGATCGGCCCCCTGAAAACCTACCTCGCCAATGGTCGCTACAACCGCGCTGGTTTCGCCGACATCAGTAGCGATTGCTCCCTCGTCATGCTCGCCAACATTGACTTGAATTCCAATCTGCAACCCCGTTCCTCCAACAACCTGTTTGCCAACCTCCCTGATTTCCTCTCAGAAACGGCTTTCATCGACCGGCTCGCGGGAGTGATTCCGGGCTGGAAAATTCCCAAGTTTCAGCGCGATATGATTGCTCATCAAGTCGGTCTGAAAATGGACTTCTTCGGCGAAGTCTTGCTCACCCTCCGCCGCGATAACCGCTTTTATGTCTACGCTCAAAGCCATACAAAATTCAACCACACAGCCAACATCCGCGACCAAAACGCAATCCTCAAATCCGCGACCGGTTTCCTCAAACTCCTCTATCCGCACTTCGAGCTAACCCTCGCCGATTACGAGCGTGAATGCCTCAAGCCAGCCGTGGAGATGCGGCAAGAGATTCGTAAATCCTTGCTGAAGCTTGATGAGGAGTTCAAGTCCCTCGGGGAGGAGATTCTGGTTGATGTCTGTTAGCCCGACTGGAGGAGGAGCCTCTCGGGGTGCATTGCCCTGGGGAGACTCCCCTGCGCCCTCCTTGGGAGCAGGGGAGCCAGAAGCCCCGCTCCCAAGTTGGGAGCGAGGTTGGGGTGAGGGTTGTGCGAAGGAGTCCCAACATCCCGCGTAAAACTGCGTTCACTCGGAATTGGGGAAACATCGCCACTCTCCCCCCGCGCTCCGCTCAACCAAGACGGGGCCGGAAGGAACGCAGGCGCAGGGCATTGGTGACGACGGACAGAGAACTCAGGGCCATCGCTGCCCCAGCGAGCATTGGGTTTAGCAGCCAGCCGAAGACCGGGAAGAGAATCCCGGCGGCGATGGGAATCCCGGCGACGTTGTAGATGAAGGCAAAGAAGAGATTGCTGCGAATATTGCGGAGGGTGGCGCGACTGAGCTGAATCGCCGTGACGATGCCCGCGAGGTCGCCGCCCATCAGGGTAATGTCAGCCGCCGCCATCGCCACATCGGTCCCCGTGCCGATGGCGATACCAACATCCGCTTGAGCCAGGGCCGGGGCATCGTTGATGCCGTCTCCCACCATCGCCACGCACTTGCCCTCGCTTTGGAGTTGGCGGATGAGTGCCGCTTTTTGGTCGGGGTGAACTTGGGCGTAGACTCGGACGATCCCGGCTTGGTGGGCGATCGCCTCGGCCGTTGCCTGATTATCCCCGGTCAACATCACCACTTCCAGGTTCATGCGGCGCAGGGTTTGCACAATGGCGGCGGCCTGGGGCTTGAGAGCATCGGCGATCGCCAGCAGGCCGCACACCTGCTCATCCACCGCCAGCCAGATCACCGTCTTGGCTTCGGCCTCCCAGGCCTGGGCCCGGGCGGCGATCGCCTCCCCTGCGGCCAGGGGGATCGCCGTCGCGATCTCCTGGGCCGCCAACCAGCGCTGGGTTCCCAGCTTGACCGCACGGCCGGCGACGCGGGCCTGGACACCGTGACCGACGATCGCCTCAAAGTCTGCCACCGCCGGCCAGGAGTCCAGGCCCTGACGGCGCGCATAATCTACCACGGCCGCCGCCAAAGGATGCTCCGAGGCCTGCTCCACGGCTGCCGCCCAGCGCAGCAGCTCCATTTCCTCCCCGACGCCCCCCACGGCGAGGAAGTCCGTCACCTGGGGCCGGCCCTGGGTGAGGGTCCCCGTTTTATCGAGCACGATGGTCTGGAGGCGGTGGGCAATCTCGAGGCTGTCGGCACCATCGATCAAGATGCCATACTCGGCCCCCTTACCCGTGCCCACCATGACCGATGTGGGAGTTGCCAGACCGAGGGCACAGGGGCAAGCAATGACCAGCACGCCCACGGTGGTCAGCATGGCGAGGGTCAAGTTGCCGGTGGTGACGTACCAGACCACGAAGGTGGCGATCGCGATCGCCATCACCACCGGCACAAACCAGCCAGTTACGCGGTCTGCCAGCTTCTGGATCGGCGCTTTGGAATTTTGGGCCTGCTGCACCAGCCGCACGATCTGGGCCAGCACCGTATCTTGACCGACCCGGGCGGCCTCGAACTGGAAGCTACCGGTCTGATTCAGGGTTGCGCCGATGACCTCATCCCCCGGCCCCTTGGCTACGGGTAAGCTCTCCCCCGTCACCATGGACTCATCAACAGCGGAGCGGCCTTGGAAAATGCAACCATCGACCGGGATTGTTTCCCCGGGGCGCACGAGCAGGCGATCGCCCACCTGCACCCATTCGAGGGGAACATCTTCCACTTGACCTTCCCGGAGGCGGTGAGCCACCTTGGCCTGCAAGCCCATGAGTTTCCGCAGGGCCGCCGCAGTCTCCCGGCGAGCCCGATGCTCAAACCAGCGCCCCAGCAGCACCAGGGTAATCACCACGGCGGCAATTTCGTAATAGACATCCGTTTGCAAGCCCTGGGCCTCGAGCCAAACGGGGAAAAAGGTTGGCAACAGTGAATAGAGGTAAGCCGACCCCGTGCCGAGGGCCACCAGCGAGTTCATGTCAGCACTGCGCTGCCGCAATGCTTTCCAGCCGCCGACAAAGAAAGATTGGCCCACCCAGGCCATGACGGGGGTGGTGAGCAGCAGTTGCAGCCAGGGGTCATGGAGCCAGTGCGGAATCCAGGGCAGCGGCAGGCCGGTCATCATGGGCAGACCGCCAATCATGAGAATCAGACTGACGCTGCCCCCCAGGAGGAGCTTGCGTTGCAACTGGCGAGATTCGCGATCGCGCGCCGCCGCCTCGGCCTCCCCCGGGGCAGTCAGGGGGTTCTTGAGGATCTCGGCCCGATACCCGGCTTTTTGCACCACAGCTTCCAGGCTAGCGAGATCAATCTGAGCGGGGTCGTAGGCGACCTGGGCCTGTTCCGCCGCAAAGTTAACCTGGCAGGCGGCGACCCCCGCCGCGCGGCCCAACACTTTCTCGATCCGCTGAGCGCAGGCGGCGCAGCTCATGCCATAGAGGCGAAAACTTTGCTGTTCCATGACCAAATTCCAACTGGCCTATCGCCAGCATAGACTCTCCCCTAAGGTGGAGAGTCAAGCCGGGGCGGTGAGGCGGGCCCAGTTCCTAGGACGTGTCGTCAAGGGAAAGCCAGAATTCCGCCCAAGACGACTTTGGGACCTCAGCAAGTCTTGTCAGTCTCATCGCCTCAAGGCTAGTGCTGGCAAGGGTCTTGTGAGTAATTGATGACAAACCCTAAGGGCGCTTGCGGGCTGTAGACGTAGTTGGGCTTGAGCCCCGCTTTTGGGGGCGAGCGAGACTGGCCGCCATTGCCCCTGAGCCATAAAGCGACCATTACCCGCTCTTAACGTCTTGGTAATCCGTAACTTCTAAAGTAATGACCGGCAAGATTTTGCTAGGTCGTAAACCTGGGTGTTGAGGGGACGAATATGAAGGAAATGGAACGCTGGGGCGCGGTGCTGGCGCTGGTGAGTTGTGCGGTGTTGGGCAGCGCTGGAGGGGCGATCGCCCAGGGCTCGGCCCCCGAAACTGGTACAGGGACGGCGGCGGATTTGGTGATTGAGCCGCGCTTTGGGGGTAGCTACAATTCCTCCGGCGGCGGCTACGACGGCTTTGGGCAACTGGAGGGCTTTGTGCCCTTGTGGCAGACCCCCGGGCAGGCCGTGGGCTTTTCTCAGACGCGCCTGATTCTGGACAATGGCGCGCGGTTTGCCGCCAGTACCCTCCTGGGCTATCGCCTGTTTGATGACACCCTCAATCGCACCTGGGGCGGCTACGTTGGCTACGACTATCGCCGCACGGAGTTTCGCGAGTTTCACCAGCTCGGCTTCGGGTTGGAAACCCTGGGGGATCTGGATGTCCGCTTGAATGGCTATCTCCCCATTGCCTCGGGGCCGAGCCGCTTTACACCTTTCTTTGGCGGCAACTTTCTCTTCATCGACCAGGTGGCCCTGGCCGGAGCCGATCTGGAGATCGGCGGTCGCCTGCTGGAGTTTGGCGAGGCCGGCGAACTCCGCAGCTACGTGCGGGGCTACTATCAACGGCCCGAAAGTAGCCAGGGCTGGGCGGGGGTTGAAGTTCGCCTGGAGGCGCGCCCCAATGACCTGATCCGCCTCAGTGCTGGGGTGCAGCACGATGCGGAGTTTGGCACAAATCTGCTCTTCCGGGTGGGCGCTGGGTGGGGCGGGGTGCGATCGCGCGCTGCTGCGCGAGCCGTGAGCCCGGTCTTGGCGCGGCTGGATGAGTCGGTGAGCCGAGCGGCGACCATCGCCGTCGATGATGTGCTGGCCCTGAACCCGGCGACGGGCAAGCCCTATTTCTTTCACCACGTCACCCTGGGCAGCGGTGGCGGCGATGGCACCGTGGGCAGCCCCTTTGGCTCCCTGGCCGAGGCCCTGAGCCGGGTGGTCTCGGATGGGAATCAGATTGTGTATGTCGATGCGGGCAACGGCGCGACGATCGCGCCCTTCACGCTGCCGGCCAATGTGCAGTTGCTCTCGACGGGGCCGGTGCAGTTGCTGAATGTGCGATCGCAGCACACCGCCCGCTCGGGAGTGGTCCAGTTGCCCCGCTCGGGCACGGGGGTCTTGCCGCGTGTGGCCGGCACGGTAGGCGCAGGAAACGGCGTGATCACGCTGGGGAGCAATACTACGGTCTCGGGCTTTGAGGTGCAAGTGCTGGATGCCAGTACGCCGGGCGATGGCATCCGTGGCCTCCTCGGCCGCAATGTGAGCAATGTCACGATCAGCAATAACCGGGTCAGCAATGCGATCGGGGAGGGGATTTACCTGGAGAATGCCACTGAGATCGTGCGGATTCTCGATAATACGGTCTTGAATACTCGCATGAATAATAACCCGGCCTTTAACGACTTGAATGGGGCTATTTTTCTGACTAATAATCGCGGTGATGCCGATGTTTTGATCAGCGGCAACCGCGTGGACACAACCTTCAATGCCACGGCCTATGATATTGATGGTATTGAGATCAACCTCTGCCGCCAGGGCTCGCCCTTTATTCCCTGTGCAGGCACGGCCACAGCAACAGTACAAATCCTGAATAATACGGTGCTCAATCAAGGCACGGTGACAGGCGGTGCGGATGGAATTGATGTTAACCTGGATACGGGGGCTCAGTTGGCGATCGAGGTTAGCAATAATACCGTGATCAACTTCCCCGACAAAGGCATTAGCTTCGGCTCTGTGGGGAACGGTATCGTTACTACGGCAACCATCGCCAATAACGTGATTCAGGATATGGGGCAAAACGGTATTCACGTCCGGGCACGGGTCAATTCTCGCTTTAATGAGATGACGATTCGGGATAACCAGGTCACGAATGTGGCGGGGCGAGGCATTGATGTGAGTCTGGACGATGATGATGGTGCGTTGCCACCGAACACGGCGATCGCCACTGTCCTGATTGAAAACAACCGCGTAGTGAATGCCGGTAATGACGGCATTCGTGTCAACGTTGAAGATTCAGGGCGCTTAAATGCGACCGTGCGCGGCAATACCATCGTTCGTAACAATGGTGCAACCGGAGGGAATGGACGAATTTCCCTGCGCTCCCGACAAGCAAACTCGGTTCTCTGTCTGCGTTTAGAAAACAACGTCGTCCTCAACAGTATCCCTACTCAAATCGACTACTTCTTCCGTCGCCAAGTTGCAGGAGCTGTCTTAGAACTGTCAGGGCTGGCAGCCCCCATCGCCACTACGGGCGGACCGGGGGTCGCTCCCTTACCCGCTGCCCTGACAAACTTGGGGAACCAAGGCAACCGCTATCGGGTTCAGAATCAAACCGTGCAAGTCCCCACGGCGGCCTGTACTGCTCAGTAAGCGCAGGCCCCCGCAGCGCTATCATCGAGAGCGACGCGCGTACACCCTGAGATGATGGACATTCGCCTGGTAGTTCTCGATATTGATGGCACGATCGCGGGCGAGTCCAACGAAGTATCCCAGCCCGTGCGAGCCGCGATCCAGGACTTGCGGGCTCGGGGCGTGACCGTGGCCCTGGCGACGGGGCGGATGTACCGCTCAGCCCTGCGGTTTCATCAGACCCTGGAGCTGGACACTCCCTTGATCGCCTACAACGGGGCCTGGACTCAGAACCCCCGCCAGCCCGAGCCCCTGCACCACCAGCCCTTGCCCGCCGACCTCGTGGCCTCGCTGCTGGATGTGCTGGAGGCCGGGAAGTGGCGATCGCCCGTCGGCATTCACTGCTACATCAACGACCGGCTCCACGTCCGCGATGTCAATGACGAGACCCGCGCTTACGCCGAGCGGTCTGGGATTGAGCCCATCGCCGTAGGGGATTTGCGGAACCTGCTGGACTGCGACATCACCAAGCTGCTGACCCTCTGCAACGATCCTGACGTGATCGGGGACGTGTTGACGATGCTGCGATCGCAGTACACCAACCAGGATCTCTACCTCACCCAGTCCACGGTCAACTTTCTCGAAGCGACCCATCCTGCGGTCAACAAGGGCAGCGCCGTGCGGCGGCTGGCGGAAGAGATGCTGGGGTTGCAAGCCGAGCAGGTGATGGCGATCGGGGACAACTGGAACGATGCCGAGATGCTCCACTATGCCGGGGTTGGCGTTGCGATGGGGAGTGCGCCGCGCGGCGTGCAGGACTTGGCCCAGTGGGTCGCGCCCACGGTCGAAGCCGACGGGGTTGTAGCCGCCTTAACGAAGTTTTGCGGGAGCGGCCCCTAGAGGCCGCTCTCCTTCGGAACCCTGCCCCCCACGTCGCCCTCGGGTTCAGCCCGGCCTGATAGCCCGACATCGCTCCTGCAACCCGTGAGCCTGGGTCGGCTGGGCCGAGGCCGGCAACCTCCGGCGCTCCGGAGCGAGCGGCGCCAGGCCGTTAGGCGCAGGGTTCTGCGTCAGGGTAGGTAACGGCTTGCTCTGGCAAATTTAGCCACGATTTGCCTATCCTCTAGGGGGGGATCTAGCGGGTGATTTTGCCGCATGAATTGGCTGAATCAATAGCTGTGAGGCTAAGCATAAGTCTAAATTATGGTTTTCTGCACAAGTTCTGCATTTTTACTCTCTATTCTTCATTAGTAGATCTTTGAGCGGATTTTTATAGAGCTGGTTGGCACTGTGCAGGCTTTGCAGTCCACCAGCTTTTTTGTGGCCGCTGGCTGGCGGTGGGGGTGCGCGCAAAAGGGCGATCGCGCTGCCCCCTGGCCCTTCAGAATAGGGAAAGGAGAACTCAACCCAGTTCCCGGGTGCATCTCACTTTGGAGACTCCCCTTCGCCTTCCTTGGGAGAAGGGGCCGGGGGATGAGGGTAAACTTGCCTAATTGAGATGCACCCCAGTTCCCAGATTCTCTGCGATTCATTCATGACAACGACGAAACCGACTATGGCTGCACCTAAGGCGATCGCCCCTACCCCCCCAGCGACCGAAGATACTTTGGTCATTGCCGGTCGCCGCTTTACCTCGCGCTTGATGACGGGCAGCGGCAAGTACCGCGACTTCGAGACCATGGGCCAGAGCATCGCCGCCAGCGGCTGCGAGATTGTAACCGTGGCGGTGCGGCGGGTCCAGGCCCAGGCCCCCGGCCACGTCGGCCTGGCGGAGGCGATCGACTGGCAGCGGGTTTGGATGTTGCCCAACACGGCTGGCTGCAAAACGGCAGACGAGGCGGTGCGGGTGGCGCGCCTGGGCCGCGAGCTGGCGGCCCTGCTGGGTCAACCGGATAACAACTTTGTGAAGCTGGAGGTGATTCCAGATTCTAAATACTTGCTCCCTGACCCGATCGGTACGCTGATGGCGGCGGAGCAGTTGGTGCAGGAAGGCTTTGCGGTGTTGCCTTATATCAATGCCGATCCGGAGCTGGCCCGGCGGCTCGAGGAGGTGGGCTGTGCAACGGTCATGCCCTTGGGGTCGCCGATTGGCTCGGGGCAGGGTTTGAAAAATGCCGCGAACATCCGCATCATTATTGAGCAGGCCCAGGTTCCGGTGGTCGTCGATGCCGGGATCGGTGCGCCCAGCGAAGCGGCGGCGGCGATGGAGTTGGGGGCGGCGGCCTTGCTCGTCAACAGCGCGATCGCCCTCGCCCAAGACCCGCCCCAGATGGCGGCGGCCATGAAGCTGGCGACCCAAGCCGGCCGCCTCGCCTATCAGGCGGGACGGATTCCGGTCAAAGCCTATGCCAGTGCCAGTTCTCCCCTGACGGGGACGGTGGGCAGTTGAGTTTGCACCGGGAACCGACCCCCCTATGATGAGGAGCGGTGAGTTTGGGTGGTTGGGGGCCTTGTGAAGTACTTTTTCCTGTCGGATGGTTGGATGGTGGGCCGTGTCTGGGAGTTCGGCGGCCTGTGGAATGAGCAGTCCTGGCGGCGGAAACCGGAGCTGACTCGCCTGCCCTTGGGCATTGTTGAGCAGGGGGAGCGGCTGTGGCTCTACCAGGTCGAAGAAGCGGTGCTGATGGTGGAGGTGCGGCCAACTCAGAGCAGTGCCTCGAGCATCAGCAATGTGGTGCTGAAGCGCCTGATCGGGGCCGAGCAGGCGATCGCCCGCTTGGCCCAGGCCGGCACCGTGTTCACCCATCCAGGCCCTTGACCCAGACTCTCGCTAGGGTTCCGGGGCTCAAGCCCCAGCTTGAGCTTGCATTCCGCTCTCATCATCATTTACACTTCTTTAAACAATTACTCATTTTCAGTTAGCCCTCGGCTTGTTGAACTGGGGATTGCTGGTCTGACCTCTGGGCTCTGGCTTTTGCGGCTCTAGTACAATGCAGTCAGCGCTGTTGAAACGATAAACATTCGCTTAAACATTATTTCTGGATTAGGAGGAGCGTAGTCAATGGGACTACCCTGGTACCGAGTTCATACGGTTGTTTTGAACGATCCGGGCCGCCTGATTTCCGTTCACCTGATGCACACTGCATTGGTGGCGGGCTGGGCCGGCTCGATGACTCTCTTCGAGCTTGCGGTCTATGACCCCAGCGATCCGGTCCTGAACCCCATGTGGCGTCAGGGCTTGTTCGTCATGCCCTTCATGTCCCGCTTGGGGGTCACGTCCTCCTGGGGTGGCTGGAATGTCACCGGTGAGGCCTACACGGACCCCGGTTTCTGGTCCTTTGAAGGGGTGGCGATCGCCCACATCGTCCTCTCCGGCCTCCTCTTCCTCGCGGCCTGCTGGCACTGGGTTTACTGGGATCTGGATCTGTTCATGGACTCCCGCACGGGCGAACCGGCCCTGGATCTGCCGAAGATGTTCGGCATTCACCTGTTCTTGTCTGGTCTTCTCTGCTTTGGCTTCGGTGCTTTCCACCTCACCGGCCTCTTTGGACCCGGGATGTGGATCTCAGACCCCTACGGCTTAACCGGCCACATCCAAGCCGTCGCCCCGGAGTGGGGTCCCGCTGGCTTCAACCCCTTCAATGCCGGGGGGGTGGTAGCTCACCACATCGCCGCGGGGATCGTCGGTATCATTGCTGGCCTCTTCCACCTGACGGTGCGCCCGCCGGAACGCCTGTACAAGGCGCTGCGTATGGGTAACATCGAAACGGTGCTGTCGAGCAGCATTGCCGCCGTCTTCTTTGCCGCCTTCGTGGTCGCCGGAACCATGTGGTACGGCAGCGCCACGACGCCGATCGAACTCTTCGGCCCCACCCGCTACCAGTGGGATCAGGGCTACTTCCAGCAAGAAATCGACCGCCGCGTCCAAGCCAGCCTGGCGGCCGGCGCTTCGGAAGCGGAAGCTTGGGCTCAGATTCCGGACAAGTTGGCCTTCTATGACTACATCGGCAATAGCCCGGCGAAAGGCGGTCTGTTCCGCGTCGGTCCGATGGTTCAGGGGGACGGCATTGCCAAGGGCTGGCTCGGCCACCCGGTCTTTAAGGATGCTGAAGGTCGCGAGCTGACGGTGCGTCGGATGCCCAACTTCTTCGAGACCTTCCCGGTCATCCTCACCGATTCTGAGGGCGTGGTTCGCGCGGATATTCCCTTCCGTCGGGCGGAGTCCAAGTACAGCATCGAGCAGAAAGGCGTGTCGGTCAGCATCTACGGCGGCGAATTGGGGGGTCAAACCCTAACCGATCCCCAAGAGGTGAAGCGCTTGGCTCGCAAAGCCCAGTTGGGTGAGCCCTTTGAGTTCGACCGCGAAACCTTAGGCTCGGATGGGGTCTTCCGCACCTCGACTCGGGGCTGGTTCACCTTCGGCCACGCGGTCTTCGCCCTGCTCTTCTTCTTCGGGCACATCTGGCACGGGTCTCGCACCCTGTACCGCGATGTGTTCGCCGGTATCGATCCCGACCTGGAAGAACAGGTCGAGTGGGGTGTGTTCCAGAAGGTGGGCGACCTTTCCACCCGGATCAAGGAGAGCGGCAGCGTCTAGCGCAGCGATCGCTCATACAGGGGGTGTCCTTAGTGAACCCCTTTGCAAAGCAGGGGACTCGCCTCCTGCTTTTTTTTACCCCTAGAAACCCCGGAGCCCCGCGGTTGCGGCTCCGGCTGAGAACCCAATGACAACCTGCTATTCGCTCCTGCGGTTGATCCTGCCCCTCGTGCTGATCGGGGTGCTGTTGAGCGCGATCGCCGCCGGCCGTGGTATTTCGCCCGTGAGCTATTGGGCTGTGCCCCTCGGTGCGGTCGTGCCCTGGTGTTTGGCTACCCTGGTGGTCCTCTTGGCCGCCTTGTGGGTGCCCGAGGAGCACGGGCCGGCAGCGACGATGACCGGATTGTTTCCCCTGCTGGGCACGGTCGGCGTTTTTCTGCTCGGGGCTCTGGTCAGCTTGGTGCTCAGCCCCCAGCTGTCTGAGACCGTGCGATTCATGGGGGCCATGGCGATTTCAGGCGTCCCGGCGCTGTTGGGTGTCGTCTTTCTCCTAGCCGTCTTCGTCGCTGGGGACTAGGCCTGGGATGCGGCCCGGCCACCGCGATCGCTTGCGCTAAGATGGGGGGCGTGTGCTCGCTGCGGCATCGCACTCCAGCCGTCGTCTACTCCGTGGTTCCTATGCCGTCACCTACTCGTCGTCGTGCAGCGGTTGCCCCTCGCTCTTTCCTAACGGGTTTGTTCGGCTCGCCCCTGCTGTTGTGGAGCGGTCTTTGGCTCGTCGCCATGTTCTTGACCGTCATAACGACCCTGAGCTTGTTGAAGTCTGATGTTCAGCGAGCGCGTCCCCCAGAGCCCCTCCCCCCCGAGACCGGCGACTGGCAGACGGCCGCCGGCCTGGGAACGAGCCTCGAGGAGGACGAACCGGCTCTCGGAGTGAATCGCCCCGTTGACGGGTTTCGTCCCGTGGAGTCGGCTCCCCCCCGGTCTTCCTGGCCCTTGCCTCCCTGGCTAGCCTTGGCGATCGCCGCCCTCAGTGCCACGGGCTCCCTCGTCGTCACCCTGCTGCTGCGAGCCGCTTCCCAGGGCCGCCGCCGCCGCGTCAGACGCTTACCACCGGCCCCGGCGCAGCCCTCCTTGCCCCCAGCCCGGGCGCGCCGGGTTCCGGCGGAACTCTCAACCCCTGCGGCCTCGTCCCCGGCAACCCTCAGGGTTGGCCCGCCGCCGCCCCCCGCTCCTCTGGAACCGGAAACCCCTAGCCCGCGTCCGCAGATGGGTCAGGTCATACCCCTTTTCCCCCACCCCAGCACGAGCTTGGCGGATGAACTCGATCTCCGCCGCCGCTACTCGCTGGCGACGCTCTTGGACGACGAGCAGCCCTGACGGTATTTTGGGTGCATCTCCCTTGGGAGACTCCCCTTCGCCCTACCTGGAAGAAGGGGTCGGGGGATGTAGACGCGCAGCGGCTTCTCGCAGAGTGGGCAAACTTGCCTAACTGAAATGCACCCGATATTTTTTCCTTACCTTTAGCCCCGGTTGTTCCCTTGAAGCTGACAAAACTCTGGCAAAAGCTAGCGGGCTCCCCCGCGACGACAGAAACGACGGTGCGGCCGGAGGTCGCACCCTTGTCTGATACTGATTGTGACTTTCTCTTTGGCCAAGTTCTGGAAGGGGTGGCCCACGGTTGGGATAGCCATCGTATCCAGCGCTTTTTCGCGGCCACCCAGGAGCGGGCCGACATCACCCACTGGGTTCATTGGTTACAGCGCTACGGGGCCAGGGTTTTGAGCGCGCCGACGCCGGATCTAAATCTGGCGCAGCGGCTGCAACTCTTGGCTGTGCAGACTCAGCATTTGCCGGGCGTGCTGGAAATTGGGGCAGCGGCCTACGCGATCGCCGTGCAGATCCGAGAACGCCAAGCGGGCGGCGTGGTTTGGGAGTACGACGGCCCCGATGGTATCTTTAGCACGGGCACGCCCCAGGAACCCTTGACGACCCCCGAGCAGCCGGGGGTGGAAACCCTGACTCTGGAAGAACTCTTTGAGCGACTGCGGCAAGACCCAGAGCTACGCCGCCGGGTGGCAGCCCAGGTGGGAACTGACAGCGAGGACCCCCTGGTTATTGTGCAGGCTCTGGCGGTGAAACTGCGACCGCCGGGGACTTGAGGGCTTCGCCAACTCCGGCGATCGCCCCCAGTAGCACCCAGCCGATGAGGTTGGCGCGTAGATCAAACAGCGTCACATCCAGGAGATTAAAGGCCATGATGCTGCCAAACGTCAGAAGATAGCTGAAGAGCGTGCGGCGATCGGGGGGCGATAGGCGGGCCCAGTGCTGTACGGCGGGTTGCAGGAGCCGGGCGACCAAAACCAGGAGCCCGAGGAACCCCAGCCAGCCTGTCTCCGCAAGCAGCATCAGGTATAGGTTGTGGGGATGACCGAGCCAAAATTGCCATTCTGCTTCGTAGAGGGGGCTGAAATTGCGTAGGCCCCAGCCCAGCCAGGGGCGATCGCGCGCCATTTGCCAGGCAAACTGCCACTGCGTGATTCGCAGTTCGGCGACATAGCGATGGGGGAACATTTCCCCCGAGAGGCGTGCCCAGAGGACCTCGGGGAGCCAGCGCCGCAGGGCTGTCCCGCCTTGTTGGGGCGCAAAGGCGGCCCAGGCCACGGTGCTACAGGCGGCTGTCGTTGCCAGTACCAGCCAGTACCAGCCCTCGTAGATCGCAACGGCGAGGCTCGTGGCGATCGCCAATCCCCAGGCATTGCGGGACTGGGTGAGGAACAGGGCCCAGGCGATCAGGGCCAGGGTCCCCCCAAGCAGAAGCAGCAACCGTCCCCCCTGCCGCCGCTGTCGCCAGTCGTGCCAGGTGGCGATCGCCAGCCCCAGGCCCAGGGTCCAGAGGATCACCAAGTAAACGGCCAGCAAGTTGGCGTACATAAAGGTTGACGCCATGCGGCCGGGCGGATTGCCCCCGGCCACGAGTCGCCAGCCCGAGAAGGTGTACCACCAAGAGGGGGTTCGCCAGTTCAAGAGCGTCTGCCCGAGACCCAAGATCACGACCAGCGGCGAGGCCCCCAGGCCCAGCCAGGCCAAGCGGCGCAGTTGCGCGGGCGATCGCACCAGTGATCGCAAAGCCATCAGTAGCAAGACGAAAGGCAGGAGATTGGCCAAGCCAAGCCAGGCTTCCCCCGGCCGGGCCGCCAAGCTGGCGCTCAGCATCCACCAGAGCGCCAGAGCCCCCCAGCCCCAAAGCCAGGGATCGCGCAAAAATTGCCGCCCGTGGTGCCGCCACGTCACGAGCATGACCACTGCACAGCCCACAGTTCCGACCCCCGGCAACAGGGGTAGCACCAGCCAAGCCGCCTGGAGTAGCTCCCAGGTCCAGGGGTGGGCCGGAGTAGCAGTCGGCTCTGGCGTCACGCCGCTTCCCAGCACTCACTCCGGGTGAGGCGGATTTGGGCCAGGGCAAAGATCGTCGGGATGATGCGGCCGTAGTTGGTGGCGATCGCCCGCCAGCCCAGGTCCGCCAGCAGCGTCCCCCAGAGCAGGGGCCCCAGCCAAGCAAACACCAGCCGCGCCGCCCCCTGTCGGGCTGCTGTCACCGCCATGCCCCGCTTCGCCATTTCCAACGTCACCCGCTGCTGAATTTGCCAAGCGAGGGTTCCCCCCTGCACCAGGGCCAGCTTCGCGGCCTGGTAACGGGCGAGGTGGAGGGCAAACTGACGCGCAATTTGCTGGAGCACCACCGGCCGCACCACGGAATGAATCGCCAGGGCCCCGCCCCCTTTGAGCAAAAAGTGTAGGGGATCGTTTTGCAATTGCAGGGGCAGGGGCTGCTGGCCGTGGGACTGGGCCAGGGCTCGCTGGACGCGGGCCGTGAGCGAGCGCTGCTCCGCTGCGGGCAGCCGCTGCCAGGTGCGGCCGAGCAGGTGCAGGAAAACCTCAGCCTCTAACTCCAGGGCGGTCATCGGCTCCTGGTAGGTAATTTTCAGGTAGCGGCACACTTGCACCAGGGTGTCCCGGTAAGTGACGGTCTGGGCACGACCCCGGAGAACGGTGAAGCCATCGGCCGCCAAGTAGCGAAAGCGGTCTTCGAGCAATTGCACCTGAGTCTGGCGATCGCGGCTCTGGACCGCCATGACATCGGGGGTCTGGATATAATCAAGGGGATTCAGCCGCCGACAAAAGAGCACGTTTGCCAGTTGGTGCAACTCGTCCTCTGTCGCGAGTTCTAGAGCACTCCGCAATTCATCCAATGGTCTGCTCCTCCAACCCCATAAGCACGCTTCAGTATTTTACTACGACCCTTGGCTCGGTCTGGGGTTCTGGAGGCCACTTCCATGACTGATCGGAATCCTAGTCTGGAGACGAACCCGGATCTCGTGGTGGTCGGGGCCGGCCTGGCGGGGCTGACCTGCGCCCAGCAAGTCCAGCAGGCCGGCTATCGGGTGCTGGTGCTGGAAAAGGCCCGGGGCGTCGGTGGTCGAGCGACGACGCGACGTTTGGACACGACTTGCGTGGATCGGGGCTTGCCTTTTCTGGCCGTGCAGGGCGATCGCACGGCCCAGCTAGCCGCCGCCTTGCAGGACCGCCAAGTGCTCCAGCCCTGGCCCCCCCAGGCCCTGCAAGCCACTGCCAGCGGCTGGACCGAGCGGCCTCTGCCCCCCAGCTACGCTGCGCCGGCCGGGATCAGCGCGATCGCCCAGGACCTCGCCCAGGATCTCCCCGTGCGCTGCCACTACCGGGTTCAGCAGTGCCGACCCCAGGGAGACGGCTGGCAGGTGCAGCCCACGCCATCAACGGCCGCCAGCATCACCTCTCGCGCCCTTGTATTGGCGATCCCGGCCCCCCAAGCCCAGGCCCTGCTCGAGCCCCTGGAGGCCGCCGCCTTGCCCCGCTTGGCCCCAGCGCGCCACTGCCTCGCCACAGTGGAGTTTGCCCCCTGCCTCGCCGTGGCGGCGGGCTATCCGGCCGGAACGCTCGCAGCTTGGCCGGGGCCGTGGTTGGAATTTCCCGGCGATCGCCATCTAGCTCGGCTCAGCCTCGAGAGCAGCAAGCGCTCCGCCGCCGAGGCGGTATTGGTGGCCTACAGTACCCCAGAGTTTGCCCAGGCCCAGCTCGAGGCTCTCGACCTCGAACCCGCCGCCCGGCAACTGTTGCAACATTTGGCCACGCGCTTGCCTCTGCCGGCTTCGCCCTCCTGGGTGCTGCCCCACCGCTGGCGCTACGCCGTCGTGACTCGTCCCGCCCAGCAGCCCTATCTGACGGTCAGCACCTCGCCGCTGCTGCTCTGCTGTGGTGATTGGTGTTTGGGCGATCGCCTCGAGGAGGCCCTAGAATCAGGAGCCGCCGCCGCCACCGCTGCCCTGGCTTATCTGAGCGCTCAGCTAGCCTAGACGATTCCTCTCCGGAGGGAGGGCCAACGGCTTACGCTCCCGGGCAACTCCCGTAGTTGCGCTTCAGCGCTCCCCCAGAGGGCTAAAGCCCAACTACGCTCCATGAAAACTCCCGTAGTTGCGCTTCAGCGCTTCCTCAGAGTCACGCAATAATTGTCCCTTGGATCGTCGGGCTGAGAGCTTGGGATTGTCGCCAGCCACGACTCATGACAAGCCTAGGGGGTTTGCCCTGGAGGACGCTTAGCGGCTCTGGAAGCTGTTTTGCACCATCCGCCGTTTCACCCGGGCGGCTTCTTGATCGAGGGCGGCTACTTCGCCGCTGTCCAACTGCCAGCCGAGCGCGCCGAGGTTTTCTTGGGCCTGGGCCAAGGTGCGCGCGCCGGGGATCGGGATCGTGCCCTTGGCCATACACCAGTTGAGGGCCACTTGGGCCATGGTTCGCTCGCGGCGGTGGGCGATCGCCTCCAAGCAGCCCAGGAGCGATCGCGCCCCCGGGAGAATTTGCCGGCAGAGCCAGCCCCGGAGCCCCCCCGGTCGCTGCTCGACCGAATACTTGCCCGTCAAGAGTCCCAGGGCTAGGGGGCTGTAGGCAATGAGGCGAATCCCCAGCTCGTCGCATACCTCTTGCAAGCCCCAGTCCGTGAGGGGCTGAGGGGATAGCAGGGAGCACTGCACCTGCAAGGAGGCGATCGCCAGGCCCCGGGCCGCAAAGCGCTGGTGAGCCCAGCGGAGGCGGCGAGGTCCGTAGTTGGAGAGCCCCAGGCCGCGAGCCCGCCCGGCGGCGTACCAGTCCATCAAGCCCTCGAGGAGCGGTCCTTCCTGCCAGGGGAAGTAGTTGGCCGTAGACCAGTGCAACTGCACGAGGTCAATACGGCCGAGCCGCTGCTCGGAGGCGGCGGCGGCCGCCAGCATCGCCGGCCGGGTCAACCGCCAGGGGTAAGGGGCCAGCTTGGTGGCAAGGCAGAGGGTGTCGCGGTTCTCGGGGGGACTGGCCTGGGCAAACTGGCCGAGGAGGGTTTCGCTGCGGCCGTTGAATTTACCCGTGCCGTAGGAGTCACCGGTATCGAATAAGGTGACACCACCACGGAGGCAACAGTTAAACACTTGGTGCAACTCAGCGTCCTGGCTGGGATCGTAGTTCCAGAGCAGGCGATTGCCCCAGGCCCAGGTGCCACAGCCCATAGCCGGGAAAATTAGGGGGGGAGGAGTCATCGGCGCTGTAGTTGGGGGGGAGGAACGAGGCCGCGCGCACAGAGGCCCTGGTCGAGGTCGATCAAGAGCTGCCGGTCGGCCAAGGGCAAGGGAGCTGGGGTGAGCTCGGGGGTCAGGAAGCGGAAGGCCTCCCGGAGGGTGTTGGCGGTAATGGCCACGGGCGCTTGAAAATGGGCGGCGATCAGGCGATCGCAGCCCCAGCTCGCAATCTGATCGACCCAGGCCAGGGTGGCGGCGGGGGCGCGGTTGAGGATGAGTTCTTGCAACACCGGGGCTACCAGGGGCCGTCCCCCGTCAGCTAGGGCGGCAAAGGAGCGCTGCCACTGGGCTTGCCACTGGAATGGGTAGAGTCCGAAGTAGTTGCGCCGCGAGCGATCGCCCGCCTGCCAGGCCTGGCGCAGCACCCGACCCCAGGGGGGGGTGTTGAAAACGCTGGGCCGGAAGTAGGTGGCAAAGAGGCAGATGCGTTGCCAGCCCTGGCGGCGCTGCTCCGGGGTGTCGGGGAGCGTCTCTAGGGCGCTATCTCGGGCGTGGAAGAGGAGCGGGAAGCTGTCCAGTTGCGCGATCGCTGGCGGTTCTTCCGGGATGCTGATCAGGGTGTCGGTCAGCAGGAGAGTCTGGGTGGCGCGATCGCCCAGAGCAATTTCCCCAAACCAGCCGGTTCCCAAATCCAAGGGGCCCAGGAGAGCACTCGCAAACTGATCGCTAAAGGGAAGCTGGGCCGAATCTTCCGGAAAAAGGCGAGTGCGCGATCGCGGCAACCCCAACCAGGACAGGGGCAGGTTCAGCGGAAAGCTCCACTGCTGCGGCGCTACGTAGACGATGGCTTCGGGACAGTGCCGTGCAAAGGGGCCGACGAAGACCTTATGCTCTAACCCCGATACCGTGGGGTGGAGGATGTACTTCACAGGACCGTGCTGGACCACCAGCTCGTGCAGCAGGCGCAGACACTCCCGCGTCGGGGCGAGCGGGGCATAGACCAAGAGCCCCCCCGCCTCCAGCTTCACCACGGTCATGCGGATCGGCACGATGACATAGAAGATGCCCTGAAGCTGCTCAAAGACCCAGAGGCGATCGCGCACCACCTCCCGCCGTAGGGTGCGACGGTGGCGGTAGGGATAGATGGGGAGCGTAAACCAGTATCGCCAGGCGAAGTCTCTCGGATCGGGGTCCATGGCTAAAGCCTCTGCCATGCCGTCAGTGTCTCCTGCTTAGGCTCTGTCGCGGCCCGGTCGGGCCGATGGGGCTAGAAGGGTCCAACTTCCACCCGACCATCCTTGTAGAAGGTCACGGTGAAATGGCCCAGGGGCTGCTGCGGGATGACTGTGCCTTCGCCAATGCCAGCCGCTGCGGGATCGTAGAGATCCGGTAACGGAGTTGAGGGTTCTAGCTCAAAGGCGACGGCATTGCGAGCGGCATAGTCGGCGATCGCCCCGTCCGCCGTCACCCCAACCCGATAAACCAGTTCATCCCCCAGCAAATCGGGATCTGCCTGCCAGCGCTCCCGCAGGGTCGCCCCCAGGGCCTCGCCCAAGCCAGCCAAGGTCGCCGCGTCCTCGATCTGAGGACCGAGCGTGGGAGTGCCCTGGTAGCCAGCCCAAGGGTTGATCTGCAAAACCCCGTTACGGGTGAAGACCACCCTGAACTCGGCCACAGCTTCGGGGGGCGCGTCCTGGGTGGGTTGAAAGCGCAGGCTGGGCAAGGGGGTCTGCTCAGCCGCCGTAGCCGGCGTTCCCGCCACCGCCTCATAGGCCAGCAACGCGCCATCGCGGCCGACGGAGATGCGGTAGGCGAGATCTTGAGTCACCGCCCCCCGATTTTGCCACTCGGCCTCGAGTTGGCGACGGGTGTAGCGCTGGATGAAGTCAAGTTCCGTGGGGTCAAGAATCGGCTGGGCCGCGGCCAAGCTGGCCTCCAGCTCCTCCAGGGATAGGCGGGGACCTTGAGGACGTTCTTCGGCCTCGGTCGTATCCGCATCGGTCTCTTCCGGCTCCGTCGCGGTCTCCCCGGCCGGGTCGCCCAAGCGACGTTCCGGAGCCTCCAGGGGGCCGGGAACCGGGAGGAGGAAGAGGGCGAGGGCGGCGATCGCCAGGCTGCTGATTCCCAGGGCGACCGGCGCCGAGCGTTGGGTCGCTGGGACATCCGCCTGGCGGTAGCGGCGGCCGGCCGGCGCGAGCTGGAGGGTCAGTTCCGGCAGGGTGCGCGTATCGGCAAAGAACTGATCGACCGCCTCCACCAAGTCAAAGAGCTGCACCGTCGTGAGGTCAATTTGCAGCGGCTGCACCCCCTCCCCCTGGTTCGCCTTCGGGTAACAGCGCAGGTGGTGAAGATCGCCGCTGGTGGCCCGCTCTAGGGTCACGGCTTCACCGTCCGGATTCGCCGTTGGCAGGGGGTGGCGCACACCGCTGAGAAATTCCTGAGCATAGGCGCTGACAGCCTGGGCCAGATTTTCCAGGAAGGCGCGGCCGCCACTGAGTTGATGCTGGCCGCTGGCAAAGCTGCATTCGGTGTGAACCACCACCGTCATCAAGGGGCGCGTCGTATCCCCCTCCATCACCACCTCATCAGCGGTGATTCCTTCGAGCAGCAGGCGACAGTTGGGCAAACTGTATTGGCGCTTGATTGTCATCCCACTTCTCCGTCAAATAAGCTGATCCAGAAGCGTTGCATTCCTGCTGTGCCGGTGCAGAACAGCAATTGACCCAGCAGGTCGAGGGCTAGCGCATCGAGCGAGGATTCCTGGGCGAGATAAAAGGCGACCTTGGCGCGGCGGGCATTCATGCGACTGCGGAAGTGGGCCCGAAAGCGTTCGAGGTACTCCGACAGCCGGAAGTGTTGCTCAATGGGCAGACCCTTTTCCTGGACCTGTTGCTTGGCGATCAGGAGTTGGCGAATCAAAACTGTGAGCTGGCGGGCGCGGTAGCTGGCGATCACGGCCAGGGCCTTGGCCTGGCGAATCGTCAGGACGTTGCGGGTGTAGGAGCGCCGCCAGGGGTTGGTGCAGCGCAAGCGCCAGAGGGTTACACGGTTGTCAATGACGCTGTTCAGCTCCAGCTCGTGGGCGGTGGCGAGCATGTATTCCGACCCCCCCAGTTCCAGGGCCTCAATGGCCAGCAAGACCAGATCGAGCCGCTGCTGGATGCGCGGCGAGCAGGCTTGCAGCGACGGCGCTGGATCGGGCAGGCTTTCCAGGATGAGGGGCTGCGGTAGGCGGGGTGGACTCGGATCAGGGGAAATACTCGCGGATGGATTCATGCCAACTCGCTGGGGGGACAAGGCGATCGCTAGGAACCAAGCGCTGGGCTAGCCAGCTTCGGCAATTCAGCTTAGCAGCCGGAGGAAACCGCCGCCTAGATTGGGGGCGGAAAGGGTGAACGAAATTTGACGCGGGATGTTGGTACTGCTTCGCTCAGCCCTCACCCCAACCCCTCTCCCAGGTTGGGAGAAGGGCTTCTAGCTCAGCCCTCACCCCAAGCCCTCTCTCAGGTTGGGCGAGGGACTTCTCGCGCCCCTGCTCCCAAAGCTGGGAGCAGGGGCCGGGGCCTGAGGGCCCCGTAACGCTGTTCGCGCTAGCGTCGCGTAGCGATAGAATAGAGGGCTACACTCGGCTCTTTGAACCGTAGCTCAAAATTCCGGGGAACCGCGCTTTTTTCGTCCACCGGGAGCGGACAAGGCAGCGGGTGATCGCTGCCTCAGCTCGACGGCCACAGAATCTCTGGCTTTCTAGTGTACTATCTTTTAAGCGGATTCCTGTGGGGCGGCTGGCGATCGCCCACGATCCCTCCCTTTATCCCCTCGCCCCAGCCATGGACCTGAAAGCGCTGATTCGCGACATTCCCGATTTTCCCAAACCTGGCATTCTCTTCCGCGACATCACCACTCTGCTGCGTGATCCCGCCGCCCTGCGCTACACCATCGACCTGTTCTGCGACAAGATCGAAGCCTCGGGCCTGAAGCCGGATTACATCGTCGGGATGGAATCGCGGGGCTTTATCTTCGGTCCACCCTTGGCCTACCAGCTCGGCGCTGGCTTCGTCCCCGTCCGCAAGCCCGGCAAGCTGCCAGCGGCGATTCATGCGGTGGAATATGACCTCGAGTATGGCAGCGATCGCCTCGAAGTTCACCAAGACGCCCTCGAACCGGGCAGCCGCGTCACCATCATTGATGACCTGATCGCCACCGGCGGCACTGCCAAGGCCACCGCCGATCTCGTCGCCCAGAGCGGCGCGGAACTCCTCGGCTTCGGTTTCATCATCGAACTCAAGGGCCTCAACGGCCGCCAACAACTCCCCGATCGCCCGGTGCTCTCCCTGATCGAGTACTAGCCTCTCGCACCCAATCCTGCGCCACCCACGCTTCTCCCGGGATCAACTGTGGGTTGGGTCGCGAACCGTCGCGAATCTCCAAGCCTGACAACGCGCGCGGATTCAAGGGCGGAGTCCCGGAAATCTCCCCTAGACTGGGTGACATGGTGAAACTATTCCCGACCTCCCCATCAGTAGCCAACCTATGACCACGCAGGTATCCCCCCGCGCCAAGGCCGCGAAACGCTGGGCTCCGCTCCGTTCCCTCGGCCGGTTCTTCACCAGCGATACCGGGGCCTATGTCCTCAAGCGCGTCTTCCAGGCCCTGATCACCCTCCTGCTGGCCTCGGCCCTGAGCTTCTTCGTGATCCAGCTCTCGCCGGGAAACTACCTGGATACCTTGCAGCAAAACCCCCAGATTTCCCAGGAATACCTCGCCGACTTGGCCGCCCGCTTCGGTCTCGCGGATGAGCCCCCCTCCCCCCTGGCCGCCAACTCCTGGGCCGCCTTCTGGTCAGCCTGGGGACCCTGGTTGCAGTGGGTCGGCCAGAGCTACAGGCGCTGGCTGGTGCAGGTGGTGACACGTCTTGATTTTGGCCAGAGCTTTGTCTACTCGCGCTCCGTGACCTCCCTGATCGTGGAGCGCTTGCCGCCGACGTTCCTGCTCTCCCTGGCGTCGATTTTGATTACTTGGGCGATCGCCATCCCCCTCGGCATCCTGGGGGCCGTGCGCCAGAACCAAGGACTCGACCGGCTTCTCCGAGCCCTCAGCTACTTGGGCCAAGGGTTCCCCAGCTTCATCACCGCCCTCCTGCTCCTCTTCATCGCCCAAAACCTCTCGCCCCTGCTCCCCGTCGGCGGCCTGACCAGCATCAACTTTGCCAGCCTCTCCCCCCTCGGCAAGGCGCTGGATCTGCTCTGGCACTTGTTCCTCCCCATGATCGCCCTCAGCCTCACCAGCTTCGCCGGCCTCCAGCGGATCGCCCGGGGCTCCATGCTGGATGTGCTCCGCCAAGACTACATCCAGACCGCCCGGGCGAAGGGCCTGCCGGAACATCGGGTGATCTACGTCCACGCCCTTCGCAATGCCGTCAACCCCCTGATCACCATTCTCGGTTTCGAGTTTGCTAGCCTCCTCAGTGGCTCCTTTATCGCGGAATACTTCTTCAACTTGCCGGGGCTCGGTCGCCTGATTTTGCAGGCTGTTCAGGCCCAAGATATTTACCTCGTCATGGCGAGCTTGATGATGGGGGCCACGATGCTGATTGCGGGCAACTTGTTGGCGGATCTGCTCCTCAAAGTCGTCGATCCCCGCATTCAACTGGGCGATTCTAACTAGCCGACCCCGAGCCGGGGCCGCCCAGGCCCTGAATCTGCGGTAGATTAACCAGAGGAGTGGGAGGCTGCCTCCCCAGCATCGTTCGCGAGGAAGAATGCGGTATCTCGTCACCAGCGCCCTGCCCTACATCAACGGCATCAAGCACCTGGGTAACTTGGTCGGCTCCATGCTGCCCGCCGATGTCTACAGCCGCTTTCTTCGCCAAGAAGGCGAGGAAGTTCTCTTCATCTGTGGCACAGACGAACACGGCACGCCGGCCGAACTCGCCGCCCTCGAAGAGGGTATTACGGTAGCGGAGTATTGCCAGCGCCAGTACGAGTTGCAAGCCGATGTTTACCAGCGCTTCGGCCTCTCCTTCGACCACTTTGGCCGCACCTCCTCCCCAGAGCACCGGGAGCTGACGCAGCATTTTTATCAGCAACTCGAGGCCCAGGACTTCATCGAAGAACGGGAAATCAGTCAGATGTATTCCCTGACCGATGAGCGCTTCTTGCCAGACCGGTATGTGGAGGGGACCTGCCCGAAGTGCGGCTACACCAAAGCTCGCGGCGACCAGTGCGAGAATTGCACCTCGGTCCTCAACCCCACGGATCTGCTCGAGCCGCGCTCGGCCATCTCGGGCAGCACCGATCTTGAAATTCGCCAGAGCAAGCACCTCTTTTTGCGCTTAGACAAGCTGAGTGCGGCGGTGGAGGCCTGGGTTGAAGACCAGACGGACTGGCCGCCCTTGACCAAATCGATTGCTCGCAAGTGGCTCAAGGAAGGTCTCCAGAGCCGGGGGATCACGCGGGATCTTCAGTGGGGGGTTCCGGTTCCCCGCGCGGGTTTTGAGCACAAGGTGTTCTATGTCTGGTTTGATGCCCCGATTGGCTATCTCTCGATCACGAAGGCCTGGGCGGCTCAGGCTGAGGGGCGCGATTGGCTGAGCTGGTGGCAGCCAGCGGCGGGGGAGGTGCGCTATGTCCAGTTCATGGCGAAGGATAATCTGCCCTTTCACACGATTCTCTGGCCAGCGACGATCTTGGGTACGCGGGAGCCTTGGAAGCTGGCTGATTACATCAAGGGATTTAACTGGTTGAATTATTACGGCGGCAAGTTTTCGACCAGCTCGAAGCGCGGTGTCTTTCTCGATCAGGCTCTGGAAATGCTCCCCGCCGATTATTGGCGCTATGCCTTGATGGCGAACGCACCCGAATCGTCCGATTCGGCCTTTACCTGGGAGCAGTTTCAGGTCAAGGTCAACAAGGACCTGGCGGATAATTTGGGCAACTTTGTCAACCGGATTCTCAAGTTTGCGGCCTCCCGCTTTGACAGCCAGATTCCGGCTGGGGGAGAACCGGGGCCGGCGGAGCAGCAGTTGGAGGCGACCTGCCGGGAGAAGCTGGAGGCGATCGCCACCCACCTCCGAGGGATGGAATTCCGCAAGGCCGCGGATACCCTCAATGCCCTCTGGACAGTGGGTAATCAGTACATCGATGAGCGCGCCCCCTGGGCCCTGTTCAAAACGGATCGCGACCAGGCGGCCTTGGTGATTCGCACCTGCATTCACTTGATCCGCATCTATGCGATCGCCGCCCGCCCCTTCCTTCCCTTCACGGCTGAGACCCTGAGTGCGGCCTTGCGCCTCTCGCCCGCCGAACAAAGCAGCCGCTTCGCGGAGGCCGTCGATTTCACAGCCCTTGAGCCGGGCCGACCCTTTGATGTGCCGCCACCCCTGTTTCAGAAACTGGATGATGACCGCCTCGCGGCCCTGCGGGCTCAGTTCGGTGGTGAGGCGGCCCAGCCGCTGGCTTGACGGGGCAGCTCCGGTTCCCGGCGACTTGGGGGCCCGTGCGCTCCTGGTGAGGAGCAGCAGCGGCCGGTTTACGAAAGGCCGCGGAGCGTTTAGACTAGCCTTCAATTCGTACTAATGATAATGTCAGTCACTAGAGTGCTCTCCGGGGGGCAGGGTTAAGGTAGGGTAGCTCAACACCATGGTGGTGCTGTGCTGGTCCTGGGTCGCCTTAGGCAGTGCTGACCAACCCTAAAGTTCAGATTGCTGGTTGGCTGTGTTGCCCCAAGGTACACCAATGGTTGGTCGTGTTCATGGTTGTGGAATCCGTAATAGTGATGCAGCATTTGCGCCCTCAGGCGTTGCCCTTAGCTCCGTGGGGCTCGGTCCTAGTCCGCATGACTTCAAGTTTAATCTCGGCGATCGTTGCTGGCTTCGGGGCTGTGGGGGCTTCCAGCAGCACAGCCCAAGCGGGGCCGATGGAATCTGCGACCAGCATCTCCTTTCAGGCCAGCGATCTTGGCGAGCCAGTGCAAGCCTCTGGGCCCCCTAGCTGGCTATTTCTGCCCGCTCCGGGCCTGGATACTCGCCCTCTAGAGGGTCAGACCCGTCCTCTCTGGGTATCATCCGAGGCCGAGACGCTGGCCCACGTCCCGGCTGCCTTGGGGTTGGCCGCCGCCCCGGCCTTCCTCGACCGCAATCTAGCTCCCTTCCCCCTCGGTAGGCAGCACTTCCCCCGCTCCCTCGCCCAGGTGCAAGACCTCGAAGATCGCTTCTTGCAACCGGGTAGCCGCCCTGCACCCCTAGACTCCGACTCAGAGGAGCCCCTGCGGGAATTTGAGTTTGAAGCGCCTCCCTCGGCCAGGGATGAGGCCCCGGAAGCCGGTCAGATTCTGGTCAGAAATCTGAGCTTGGTCGGCAGTACCATTTTCAGTGAAGCGGACCTCGCGCCGCTGGTGGAGCCTTACCTCGGTCAGCCCGTGAGTGAGGCGGCCTTGCAAAGTCTGGCGGATGCGATCACGGAGCGGTATCTAGAGCAGGGTTACATCACTTCCCGGGCGGTCCTCGACCCGGACTCCTTGCCCAGCGGCGACATTCGCATCAACATTCTGGAGGGCAGCGTTGAGAGCATTGAGATCGAGGGCCTGGAGCGGCTCAATGCTGACTATGTGCGCGATCGCCTCTGGCTCGCCGCCGGCCCCCCCCTGAACACCGGCCGCCTGGAAGACCAACTGCGCCTCTTGCGGGCCAACCCCGTGATCGAAAACATTGAGGCTAGCCTCCGCACGGGCAGCAGCCCAGTCCAGAGCCTGCTGGCCGTCCGGGTCACGGAGGCCAAGCGGCTCTACAACACCTTCTCGGCTGACAACTACTCCCCTCCCAGTGTGGGGTCTGAGCGCCTCGGCTACACCTTCAGTCACATCAATCTCACGGGCTACGCCGACGAACTGCGTTTTGACTACCGCCGCACGACGCCCGGGGGCTCGGATACCATTGACTTCCTCTACCGCCGCCCCCTCAACCCCATGGACGGCACGCTCCAGGTGCGGACCTCCGTAAACTGGAACCGGGTGATCTTGCCGCCGTTTGACATCTTGAACATCAGCGGTAAATCCCAACTCTATGAACTTAGCTACCGCCAGCCCCTGATCAAAACGCCGCGCGAAGAATTGGCGCTGTCTTTTGGCTTCACCTACCAAACGGGGCAGACCTTCACGTTTGCGGGCCCGACCCCCTTCGGCTTCGGCCCCGGCCCCGATGGCAGCACGACGACCAGTGTCTTCAAGTTCGGTCAGGACTACCTGCGCCGTGATCCCACGGGCGCTTGGGCCCTGCGCTCCCAGTTCAGCTTTGGCACAGGTCTCTTTGGGGCCACCTCAAACCCGGACCAGATTCCCGACAGCCACTTCCGCAGTTGGCTGATGCAGGTGCAGCGAGTCCAGGTGCTTAACTCCAATAACTTTCTGATCGCTGCCCTCGATTTCCAGTACGCGACCGATCCCCTGCTGCCGTCTCAGCAATTCGTGATTGGCGGCGGCCAGTCGGTGCGGGGCTTCCGCCAAAATGTTCGGGCGGCCGATAATGGCCTGCGGTTTTCGGTGGAAAACCGGATGACCCTCTCGCGGGATGAGACGGGGAACTCGGTGCTGGTGCTAGCACCGTTCTTAGACCTGGGGATGGTGTGGAATGCTCAGGGGAATCCCAATTCTCTGCCGCCGGAGAAGTTCATTGCTGGGATCGGCCTGGGGATGATTTGGGAGGTGCTTCCCGGCCTGACGGTCCGGTTTGACTACGGCTACCCGATTATTAACTTGGCTGATCGGGGTCGCAATGCTCAGGATAACGGCGTCTATTTCAGCGCGGTCTACCAGTTCTAACGCTTCTAACGCTGCCTGGGAGGGGTGGCCGTCGCGAGCATCTCACCGGTTAGCGACGCAGCCACCAGAGCACTCCTGCTCCCATGAAGCCGCTCGCTGGGATCACCACCAAGGCTAACCAGCCGAGCATGATCGCTTGCTGGGAGGAGAGGTCGATCCGGCGCTCTTGGGGTTCCCGGGGCCGTACCGCGAGCGTTGCCATATCGTCGTTCGCTAACCAACGGACCGAATTGAGGAAAAGATCGCCATTGAGTTGCTGATCGAACCAGCCGTTTGTCGCAAAGCGGGCGTTGCCAAAGACCACTAAGCGGGGCTGGGGAGGGGTTTCTGCTGCACTCTCGGTTGCAGCGGCGGCCTCGGAGCCATTGTCATCGTCGTTGACATCTGGGGGGATGGCTTCTACGGCAGCTCCGAGGTTCAGCGGGCCAGCCAAATCCCGGTCGGGATCAAACTCTAAGGTGTCCTCGGCCTGAATATCCTGTTCGGCCCACATCTCTGGCGGTGTAATCGCCAAGGGCACGGCCAGGAGCTCCTCATCATTGGCTTCGATCAGCACGGGTTGGGCCACCGGAAACACGGCAATGCCATCGCCAAATTCAGCGGTAATCGGATGGGAGCCGTACTGGGTGATCAGCGGTGTTGCGGGGCCGAGGCCGGCGATGCTACCCCGCCCGGAGAGGTCTACAATCAGCCGGTCATCGAGGGTGATGCCCCAGTCGGTGAGCAAGGGGGCCAGGCTGCGATCGCTCTCCGGGTCCAACAGCACCAAGAGTCCGCCGCCGGCCTCGAGGAAGTCCCGCAGTTGACTGATTTCCCCGGACAGAAGGGCGCGCTCAGGGCTCGCGATCACAATCACGGCTGTCTCCTCCGGAATGGCTCCCGCCTCCGGCAGGTTCAGGGGCTCGACCAGAAAGCCGCGCTCCTGGAGGCTGGAGATGGCCTGGAACAGGCCGCCCTCAATGGGTTCCAGGCTCAGCTCGCCGTGACCCTGGAGAAAGTAGATGCGGAGCTGGCGATCGCGCCGGATTTGCTCAATCCCGTTGGTGAGCCGTGCTTCTGAGAGGGGCTCATTCTCGCGCAAGGTTTGCACCAGTTGCTGTTTATCCCCGTATTCCAGATGCACTTCCCCGCGAAACTGCACACCAAAGCGCTCCGCTAGACCAATCTGAATTTGCGGATCGACGAACTCGTAATCGAGCTGTCGGTTTTCGCGGCGGTAGTTGGTTAACAACTCGCGATCCGCCAGGGCCGGGTTGGGCTCAAAGACCCAGACCTTGAGGGGCTGATCGAGGCTGGCGATCAGTTGTTGGGTCTGGGGCGAGAGGGTGAAGAGTTGGTTCTCCGTGAAATCAACGCGCCAGGGATAGCGCACGGCGAGAAAGTTTAGCAGGCCGAGGATGGCGATAACGGCTAGGGTGGCCACCAAGGCCTCCGTGCCTGTCCGCGTTGAGCGCTGCTCGAAAAAGCGGAAGGATGCCTCCCCAAAGCCCTGGACCCCTAGCATCGCGACGATCAACCCCAGCAGGACTAGCCCCAAGGGGAGGGGCAGCCAAGTCTCGGTCAGGATTCCGGCGACTAAGCCGGCTACCAAGATCCCCGGCCCCACAAAGAGCAGCAGGCGGCGGTAGCGGGGTGCGAAGAGCGGCCATCGTTTCATGATTTTCAGTCGCTTGGCTCCAATGCAAAACAGGGGTTGGCTTCAGGAACGCTGGAACCGGAGGGCCTCAATCGATTGCGCTGTCAAAAACAGCCCCAAGACAATATAACTCGCAAAGAGGAATAGGCTACTGGTGTCGAAGATGCCCTGGACCCAGTTGTTGTAGTGGCGGATGAGGGAGATGTGGGCCAGGATGTCGCCCAAGGGCTGACCGAGGCGGTCGGCGAGCAGATCCCCTGTCCACAGCAGGACGACGAGGGCAAAGGTCATTAGGGCCGCCAGCAGGGAGCTATCGGTGAGGGAGGAGATGAACATCCCCAAGGAGAGAATCGCCGCTGCCATCAGAATCAGCCCCAAATGGGCCAGGAGGGGCACGGCGGGCGGTACCGGCGGACTGGCGGCGCTGAAGGCGATCGCCTCGCAGAGCAGCAACGGCAGCACCATGGCGGTAAAGAAGGTGACAACGCCAAGGAGTTTGCCCATGGCCACCACCCAGTTGGTCAGGGGGGACGTAGCCAGCAGTTCTAGGGTGCCGTTGCGGCGCTCGTCGGCATAGAGTCCCATGGAGAGCACAGGGAGGACAAACAGGGAGATGAGGCCCATGACGCTGAGAAATTGCAGCAGGAACAGGTAAGGGACATCGAGCGGTGGGAGGGGGATGCCCATCTGCTCGCGCGCGGCCATATCCTGAATGTTGGTGTTCAGAATCGTGACGAAGAAGAAGCCGGAAAGTAGCCAGAAGATCCCCGCCACGACGTAGGCGAGGGGTGAGACGAAGTAGAACTGTAATTCCTTGCGGAAGACCGCGATGATGTTGGCCAGCGTGATCACGATTGGTTGGCGGGGGTTGGGGGACTGGACTCGGAACCGACAGCCGGGGCCGCCGGCTCGGGGGCTGGGTCAGTGGCGTCGGGCTCGTCGTCGGCGATCACCACTTCTTCGGTGGTCAACTCCAGGAAGACATCCTCGAGGGTGGGACGAGCGCGGCGCATTTCGTGCAGGCTGAGGCCCGTATTCACGACGGTAGCCGCGAGTTCCCGGCCGGGCTCGGCCCCGGGCTCGGCGATCGCCCGGATCGCCCAGCGGCCGCCCGCTAGGGCTGACAGCTCCACATCCCGCACCCCTGGCGTGACTCGCAGCAGGGGCTCGACCAGCATGGCATTGCCTTCTACCTCTAGGTCGTAGCCCACGCTGCCCGCGAGCTGGGCCATGAGCTGATCCGGAGTGTCGGTAGCGACCACGCGCCCGCGATTGACGATCGTGACGCGATCGCAGGTCATACTCACTTCCGGCAGGATATGGGTGGAAAGCACAATCGTGTGATCGCCCGCCAAGCTTTTGATCAGGTTCCGCACCCCATTGATTTGGCGCGGATCGAGGCCGACCGTGGGCTCGTCCAGGACGATCACGGGGGGATTGTGGACAATCGCCTGGGCAAGGCCCACCCGTTGGCGGAAGCCCTTGGAGAGTTTACGGATCAAGACTTGGCGCTTTTCTTCCAGATTGCAGCGGGCGATCGCCAGATCGATCTGCTTGGGGCGATCGCCCGCCGCCACCCCCTTAATTCGAGCCACAAAATGCAAAAAGCACTCCACGCTCATATCCGGATAAAGCGGCGGCATCTCGGGCAAGTAGCCAATGCGCTGCCGCACCGCCAGGGAGTCCTCATGGACATCGTAGCCAGCAATCCGGGCTGTCCCAGTCGTCGCCGGCAGATAGCCCGTGAGAATCCGCATGGTGGTCGTTTTACCCGCACCATTGGGGCCGAGGAAACCCATAATTTCCCCCGCCGCCACCGTAAAGGCAATGTCTTGAATGGCCGAGGTTGTCCCGTAAACCTTGCTGAGATGTTCGACTTCAATCATGAGTTACAGGTCGTGGCCTGTTTCGACCTCTCACTATAGCAGGCCAGCCTTGCTGATTTGGGTGATCCCGATGGTACACGCGACTGGGCCGATTCGCACCCGGTCCTGGGGAATTATTCCCCCGGCCTCCCTGAGCAAGGGAGTTTCAGACGCTGCGGCCTCCTGGCCAAGAGAGACGGAGGGGGATGCTCCAGGCTGCCGCTTAGAATATGTCTGAAAAGTTGGCTGAAACCCTTGTGAGGATTGGCTTTCAGGGAATTGCGAACAGAGGACTGAAACTCTAATCAGCTCTCGCTTCTGGGAAACTTTTCAGACACGCTCTTAGGGACAAGCTACAACAAGATTTGCACCTGAACCTTCGCGTTGGTCAGGCCCGGGACCCGCTGGCTGTCGGTCGGAAAAAGCAAAATATCAACTTCGACCACTCGCACATCCACATCTGCGGTCGGGTCGGTATCGAGCACATCCCGCTTGCCAATCTTGAGACCAATCGCGCTCACGCGGCCCCGTAGCTTGCCGGGGAAAGCACCACTCACGCTGGTGATGATCGCGTCTTGGTGCAATTGCACTTGGCCGATGTCGCTCTCGTAGACCTCCGCAATCGCGACCATCTGTTCTGTACTGCCTAGCTCAATCAGACCCTCGCCTGATTCTATGATCTCCCCCGGACGCGCATTGATGGCGAGCACTTGACCGGCCCTGGGGGCCCGCACTAGGCCCAGCTCCAGATCCGCTTGCGCTTGGCGGGCGACGGCCTGGGTCCGAGCAACATCCGCTTCGGCCCGCTGTACGTCCACGGGGCGGACTTCGGCAATGCGATCGCGCGTTGCGATCGCCTCTTGGATCTGGCGCTCCAGAGTGCGCTCACTCTGGCCCAGGGTTGCCTGGGCCTCCTCAAGACTCTCCTGAGCCGTCCGGTCCAGGGTTTTGCGGCTCTCAAACTCTGATTCTGAGATCGCCCCTGCTGTGAAGAGGTCTTGATAACGCTGGTAGTCGCTGGCGGCCTGCTCCGCCTCGGCCCGGAGGCGGGCAATGCGCGCTTGCTGGGCCTGGCGCTCCCCCTCGAGCTGGGCCCGGAGACGGGCGATCGCCGCCTCAGCCGCCACAATTTCTCCCCGTTTCGCCCCCGCCTTCACGACGGCCAGTTCCGCTTGGGCCACCCGCACCTCCTGCTGGGCGCGCTCATAGGCCACCTGATAGCGGTCGTAACCGTCCAGACGGGCAATGATTTGGTTGGGGCGAACTGAATCGCCCCGGGCGACTAGCAAATCCACCACCTTTGCTCCCCCCAGACTGGGCGGAGCCGCAACGGCAACGACTTCCCCCAAGGGCTCCAGGCGGCCAAGGGCCGTCACCGCTGCGACTCGGGCGGGTTGAGCCTCCGCCTCGGGGGCGGTCGCCTCCGCCCGAGGGAAGGCAGCCCGTCGCCAGAGCAGCCAACTACTCCCGCCCAGGAGGGCGAGCGCGATCGCCACGCCAGCAACAATCCAGCGCCTCCTGCCCTTGTCTCCGAGTGCCATAGCCAACGACTGGTGAAATTCGCGAGAGCCCTTTTCTGACACCGAGACGGGCAATCGCGTAGTTTAATCTAACATAGCGGCTCAGGCGGCTGGCGCTGTACGGCCATTCCTCAGCCTGTTCCCTCCACTCTGCGCCGACTCACCATGACTTTTATCGACCCCAAAACCAGTTTCGCCTTCCAGCGCATTTTTGGCGCGGCGGAGCATTCTGAGATTCCCCGCAGTCTCTTCAATGCGCTGCTGAGTGCTCAGTCCCCCCCGATCACCACCCTGGAATTTTTCCCCCCCGCTGTCCAGGCCCGCACCTTCGGTCCTCGGGACTCCACCACCATCGTTCGCGCTCACTACGAAGACCACGGCACGGCTATCCTTGACGCCCAAATGATCAGCCTGCCTATCTTGGGCAAGCGGCTTCTCCTCGAGGCGGCGAAAACCTACTGCGCCCAGTTGAACTACAGCCTGCGCCAGCCCGAAATTTTGCCCCTGGTCGTCCTTGCCATTCTCGATTTTGAGCTGCTGGGCGGTGAGACTGAGCCGATCTCCTGCTTTCGCCTCTGGGAGCCAGAGCAGCAGGTTGCCTTTCCGGATGGTGAGCTGAGTCTGGTGTGCGTCGAGTTGCCCAAATTTACCAAGTCCTTAGAGGAGCTGGCCAGTCTCACGGACTGCTGGCTCTACTTCCTGCGCCATGCTCCTGAGCTGGAGGAAATCCCGCCCCCGCTCGCCGCCGTGGCGGAGATCCAGCAGGCCTTCGCCCTTGCCGATGAGCGCCACCTGGGCCGCGAAGAACTCGATCTGCTCCAGCGACAACTGCTCTCGCTGGCCGACCAACGTCAGTCCGTGGATGTGGGTCTCTCCCAGGGCCTACGCCAAGGGATCGAACAAGGCCGCCAAGTCGGCCGCCAGGAAGGGATTCAGGCAGGCATCGAACAGGGCCGCCAGGTCGGTCGCGAGGAGGGCCGCCAAGACGGGGTGCGTGAGGGGCTGGCCCAAGGCAAGCAGGCTGGCATCCGCCAAGGCCGGCTGGAGGGCTTGCAGGCCGGTCAGCTCAGCATTGTGCGCCGCCTGCTCAGCCGCCGCTTTGGCACGATCGAAGCAGCGATCGCCACCCAGATCGAGAAACTCTCGGCCACCCAGCTTGAAAGCTTGGCGGAGTCGGCCTGGGACTTCATCACTGTCGATGATCTCAGCGAGTGGCTGGACAAGCAGGCCTAGCTTGGGGAGCCCCAAGGGCTGCGATGCTGGAAAAATGAGACCAAAAAAAGCGACTTGCAGGCAAGCCCTGCAAGTCTGGGCGGAAAGGGGAAGGGACGGTTGTGGGCTCAAGGCACTCCAGGTTGCATCCCTGAGATCGAGCCCTGCGGCCCGCCTGACGGAGACGGGCCGGGTTCTGGCCGGGTACTGCCTCTAGCGAGTTGAAACCGCAAAGTCGGAGTTGAGGGTCAGGTTCAGGTTCGTTTCCGGACGCACCACGATCGCCTCCACGCTGTCGCGGCCCACAAAGCGCTGCACCAAGCTGGCGAGCAGGCCAGCCCCCGTGCCAGCGAGGACTTCTTCGACTTCAATGTGGCGATCGCCCGTCACGCCCGCAATCACGGCCGCGGCCCCGGAGCCAATCGCCGCATTGCGGAGGATTTCCTGCGTGCGATTGTTGTCGTGGTTGATCGTGACCCGCTCATCGATGACCTGGGAGGTGGCAGAGAACGGAACCCGCTTGCCATCGGGGTACATCAGTTCCCGAGCGACAAACTGCGTGCCCGTACCATTGGGGCGCAGTTCCCCGAACACCTTGCTGTTGGCGGGGATCAACATCTGGCCGTCCTGGGTGGTGATATTCGTCCGCAGGTCAAAGGCCACCGGAACAGTCTCTTCCGGCATCATCACGATCTTTTCCTGTTGGTACGAGACGGGGATCAGGGTGCCGGCCGGAATCCGATAGGTACTGGCGATCGGGGTCGTGTTAACGATGTAGCTGGAGGCAATCGGCCCCGCCAGCCCTTCATTGACCAAGGCTTGGTAGAGGAAGGCCGCAACTTCGGCCCGGGTCGCGTTGCGCTGTGGGTTGAGCAGGCTCAGGTTGGGGTAGTTGACCACCATGCGGTTCTCGGTTGCGGCGGCGATCGGGCTCCGGGCAAAGTCCGAGATCGCGAAGTTGTCGTTGTAATAGTTCAGCACTTGAGCCGTCGGAGCGCTCGCCACTTGGTTCAGGCCATTGGCCAGGGCCACCAGCACTTGCTCCCGAGGGATGAACTGCTCCGGTTGGAAGCGATTGCCCGGATAGCCGCTCATGAAGCCGGTTTCGTAGGCATTACGGATTGCGGTATTCCCCCAATAGCCCACGGGCACATCGGCAAAATTGATAGCACTGCGAACCTGAGACCGATTGAAGGCGCGCAGCATAGCAGCAAACTGAGCGCGAGTCACGGGAGCCTCGGGGCGGAAGCTGCCGTCGGGGAAGCCGCTGATCACGCCCCGATCCGCTAGGGCGTTGATGAACTCTTCCGCCCAGTGGCCGACGGGGACATCCTGGAAGCGGCGGGCCTGAGCATAGGCCGGTTCAGGGGCAAGGGCTGTTACCAAGGCTGGGGCGGCGATCGCCGCTTGGGTGCTGAGGGTGAGGAGCAGAGCTGCCGTTGCTTGCCAGCGTTTTGCGTTAGCCATAGTTCTGAAAATCTCCAAAAATCGTGAGGGTGTAAACAGGATTAACAGTGAGTTAGAAGCCATCAGCCGTAGCAAGAGCCGCGTTTTCCCTGAATTCAGGCGCAAAAATCAAGCTCTATCGCTAATTCATCCAACCCTGGTGAATTGCTTCGGGTGTATTGACCGGCCTGGGTGCGGCTAGGTTGCCTAGGGCAAGACACTTCTCTGTGTGTCACAGCCTGGTCAGGAAGCCGGAGGCCGCCCCCCGCTGGGTTAACCTTTCTTTGCGAATAAATGCTGGCAGAACCTGGATGGCCCGCGAATTGGACTGCTATAGTTGAGGTAACAGGGTACAAATTACAGTGGTGAACCCTCTACAGCCGGTCGAGTCAGCGATTTGTAGGACAGAGCTTGAGATCTGGGCTGCTCGGACCGCGCCATGCTTAAGAGGGCTGACTCGTGAGCGCGATCGCTCCACCACCGAGGTTGATAGCAAGGGCTGCATTGGTTTAAGAGCGAGTCTTCGGTAGCATCATGGGGTGTGCTCACGGGCTGCTGTCGCTGCACTGTTAGGAACTCTGAGAACTGCACAAGCCTATGGTCTCCCAATACCTCCCGTCCCAACCAGCGCTCATCGCTCAAGCGACCCAGGGAGCTTCTCCAGCGCCGCCTCCCACTAGTGGTGGCGGTGGTCAACTGTGGATGTTCAGCAGTGCGGTACTCCTACTTGCCCTCATTGGTCTCGGGGCCTACGGCAAGGTTCAAATCGACAAGCTGCAAAAGGCGATTCGCTTTGAGCAGTACAAGGCGGTGGATTTGCAAAAGCGTCTCAAGCTGGCGCTGAAAACCATCCAGAAGATGGAGAAGAATCCTGATCTTGTTCACTCTCGAGAGTTCAACCTTGACTATCTGCGCTTGCGGATGGATGAGGAAGTCTTCCACTACGCGATCGTGAACCAGGTGAAGATCCGGGTTAAGGAGCTGATCAGCGTCGCCCTGCGCCCCAGCACAGCGACTCACCAAGTCGGCATCGCTAGCACCGGCCGCCAGATCGATGAGATGTTCGATGTCACCTACGAGACTGAAACGCGGGGCAAACGCCAGAAGCGCGTCCTCTTCCGGATTCAAATCAAGCTGACTAAGCTGCCCACCCAGTCCACCTCCTCCACGATTAGTCAGATCATTGACTGCATCGAGAAGTACCTCAGCCCTAATGAGGATCACGAAAATTGGCAGCCCACGATTCAGGGTCGGGTGGTGCTGATGGACTGGGACCAAAAAGCAAAACCGACCCCGCTGCTGGTGCTTGAACAATCGGGGGATGGTGTCAATGTCAGCTTCCGCACCAACCCCAACCGCCGCCTCAAGGGCGACAACACTGAAGCGGATGAACCCCAGCCCCAGGCCCCACCAGCCCCTGGGAGCAAGCGCCGTCCCGCCAGTGCCTCGTCTCGCTCAGCCGCTAGCAACGGTGCAGCAGCTCGCCCCCGTCGTAGTGCGCCGCCGCCGCCGCCCGGACGACGGACCTCGCGATCGCCCTCCGCGCGCGGCTAGGGCCGCGTTTCTCCAACGGTGAAATTGTGCGGCAGCAGATAGCCTCGAACGCTCACCAGTAGCTTCCGCTCCGTCCGCACCAACCCAGTGTCAGGCAACATACAGCCCTCAATGTTGCCTCAGAACATGGTGCAGAAAACCATGCAGCACTATATGTTGAAATTGCAGCTAGCGGCTATACTAGCTGTAGCGTTTATCGCGACTCTTGGATGTAGCGAAGCAATATACTTTTGACTCCGCTCTACAATAGGTAGTACTCTTGACCTATAGCCAGTCAGACAGCAAATCTAATGACAGCACAGGTACGACTCAAGCAAAACGTCCATGATACGGTGAAGGCAAGCAAGCCAGAAGTGGTATGGCAGTCTAGCGATGAACTCTCCTGCCTATATCACGGCGACAGTTTGGATCTCATGGCCTCGTTACCGGCTGAGAGCGTAGACTGCATCTGGACTGATCCCCCCTATAACCTTTCAAATGACGGGATTACCTGTGTTGCTGGGCGTATGGTCAAAGTGAATAAAGGCGAATGGGATCGTAGCCAAGGTGCTGAACTCGATCATGAGTTTAACAAAGCTTGGTTGGCTGCTTGCTATCGTCTACTTAAGCCAACGGGCACGATATGGGTCACAGGTACTCTGCACGTATACCCATCCGTTGGATTTGCGATGCAGCAGCTTGGATTTCGGATTCTCAATGACATTATCTGGGAAAAATCGGCTCCCCCTCCAAATCTAGGATGTCGCTGTTTTACTCATTCGACAGAGTTGATATGGTGGGCAACTAAGGCGCGTAAAGGGAAAGAGCGTTACACCTTTAATTATGAGGAGATGAAGGCTGAAAATGGCGATAAGCAGATGAAAAATGTCTGGCGAATGTCTGCCCCTAGTAAGGCTGAAAAGTTTTATGGCAAACACCCAACACAAAAGCCGATTGATCTTGTTTCACGATGTCTTCGAGCAAGTACAAATCCAGGTGATTTAGTTTTTGATCCTTTTTCGGGTTCTTCCACGACTGGAGTTGTCGCTTTGTCACTAGGTCGAGAGTTTATTGGCTGCGAAGCAGATGCAGGTCATATTGAACTATCAATTAAGCGATTGAGCAACCCTGGTGAAGTTGAGTTGCCACCTACGTTGAAGCAAGGTCATCTATAGAAAGGGTAAATGCGGTTAGCAGGCTTACCACGCTGGTAGGCCAAGATCTTCGGCAACTCGCAGATCAACTTAATGTCACGGTTTGGAGCCAAGGCAATAAGAAAAATCAAGGCTGGGCTGGTCATACGATTGAGCGTTATTTAGGTTTGGCTCTCAATTCATCTCGATCACCCAATTTTGGCAGTTGGGAGTTAAAGCTAGTTCCATTAGTAGCCCGAAGAACAGGAGTACTTAGGGTAAAAGAAACGATGGCGATCACTATGATCGATCCTGTAGAAGTTGTAAGCAAAGAGTTTGAGGAAAGCCACCTCTTCAACAAATTACAAAAAATCGTTGTTGTGGCGCGTATCTTCGAGAGCCAAGCAGATGAGCGTTCTCTTGTGCATTCAGTAGCTTCTTTCGATCTTGATAATCCTGAAATTTACGATCAGGTGAAAGCGGATTATGACCTTGTTCGAGAAACAATAAGAACTCAGGGATTTTCAAGTCTTAGTGGCAGAATGGGCAAACTTGTGCAGCCAAGAACTAAGGGGCAAGGTCATGGAAGCACTTCCCGCGCTTTTTATGCTCGCACAGAGTTCGTCGCACATATTTTAGGAGAGGGCTACTCGACTCCTTTGCCCATTACAACAGAATAAATTTTTTCTGGATAATTGCGTGCTAGTTAACGCCTGTGTATCCAACAGGCGACTTCCCGATTGTGTCTCAACAGGTAGCTGGAGCTGCCCAACTCTCGGATTCACAGCAATCCAAGCCCTCGATTTCTTGAAGAAGTCGGGGAGTTGTCGTCAGCGCTTCAAGAGGGCTGCCACGGTGAGTCGGTTGCTCCAAACTCGGGGGTTGGTGAGTTGTCCGAGGAGGATGAAGTCGGTTTCATTGTAGGACCTCAAAAAGGCGATGCTAATGATCAGCAGCGTCAGGCTGGTGCCAGCAGTAGCGCCAATAGGTTGATCCAGCGGCTCCTGGGGAGCAGGATTGGCATCAGAACCTGTTCTAGCTAGCCGGCTGGGGGCAAGGCTTTAGGCTACCTCAGGCGGCGTAAGGTGAAACGGCCTCAGTCCTAGAGCCAGCCCTTTTTGGCCTTGGCGATCTTGGGGGGGTGAACTGGTTCAACATCGTAGAATGTGCCTAGCCCTTCGTACTCGGCGAGATAGTCGCACTCGTACATAGTGCGCGATCGCCCATGAGGGCGCAGAATCTCCACTTGCTGGGGCAGTGTCGCGCCGAACTCATCAACGAGGAAATGGTTGGTGAGCCGCTTCGCCTGTTCCGTATTACTCAGCTCCAGGGCCACATCCTTGAGCACACTCAGGTAGGTGCGATCGCCCACAGGCGCTGTCGCTCGGCGGCTGAAGTAGAGTGTCACCGGCTCCGGAGTACTGTGGAGGCACCCCCCCGCCCGGTAGGTTAGCTCATGCTCCGGGACCGCGCCGGCCAAAAGCGTGAGGGCATTCAGCAAAGCATCCCGGCGCTGACCTTCCATGCGGTCAAAGACGTGGCTCGTGTTGGCCAAGGTCAGGAACTCGTGGAGCACCTGGCGGGCTTGGGTCTCGACTTGGGAGCGCACCTCCGGCGAGATCGCCTCCGCCTGGGGAGGGAGCTGGAGCAGAGCCTCGACCAACGGTTGATTCCAGCCCTCGATCGCTTGGGCGACAGTTTTCTTCTTCAGGCCCCAGAAATAGGAGATCAAGTGACTGACAATGATTACTTGAAACGGGTAGAGCACAATACTATCGGCTGGGTAGGTAAAGATGAAATCCGGGGCATAGTCCGGGATCGTTGCCAGGCGCTCGCGATCGCTCTCGTGGGCAATGAAAAAGGAAGTTGCGACCCGTGGCCCAATCTCACTGGCCGACTTGATCGCCCGAGCGTTGAAAAAAGGCCAGCTTGGGGGTGGTGCATTGTGGCCCAGGATAGAACCCAGAGTATAGCGAGTGCGGCGCTTCATGTGGGCATACTTGCCGTGTTGGAACTGGAAGAAGTGCCAGCCAGCGAACATTTCCTGGATCATCTCCGCCGCCTTGTGGGCCTGCTCCTCCGGCACACCATCCAGATAGCCCGTGTACACAAAGTCAAAATTACCTCCCACCAGCTCATCGCACATTTGCTCAATCTCAGCGATCAGGCGGCGATCGCTCACGATCTGCTCCACCACCTCCGGCAGCCGCGCCAGCTCTCCGTAGATTTGCTCTGCATAGGCCTGGGAGATATCGCCGCGCACTTCACCAATGTAGGTATGGAGAGCAAGCTGCCACTGCAACGAGGCCATGGCTGCAAACGTGGAGCCTACACACTCTTCTTCGGGTAAATTTGTGATCCCCGCCCCGGCCGCCGGGTGAATCGTTGCCTCGAGGCCGCGGCCGATGTTGCCCAAGACACTGGCCTCAATGTTGGTAATGGCATAGATCCAGGGGGTGTGTTGGGCGATGTAGTCTTGCAGGTGGGGCGGCAAATCCTCGCGGAGGGTGTCAGGTTTGACCACCGCGTGCAGCTCCGCCAAGCGAGCCCGATCCACGATGGTGCTGGGGAGATTCGCGTCACGACGGGCGAGGGAGGCCTCAATGCGGGCGATCGCCGCCGGTAGGCTCGCCAACTCATGGGTTAGCTTGATCGTGTCGGAGGTTCCCCCCGAGTTAGAATTCGCCACAAACAGCGTGCGACTGCTCGCCGAAGGTGGGATCGTATCCGAGCCCGTGAAGCCATCCAGGTTCAAAATCGGCAGGGAGTTCAGGGCCAGCTTACGGGCGAGATTGCCCGCGATCGTATTGACGAGAAACGAGGTTCCCGCCGCCCCCGTGACGATTTGGTTCAGCTCCCGAATCCGATGGCGGCGCAATTCCTCATGCTCCGTGCCCATCGTGAGGCCAATCCCCGCCGCTCCCGTGCGGAGGGTTACACGGCCATCGGGCTGGCGCAGGAACAGCTTTTCCGTATTATTTCGCAGGGCCAGGGGCTGGATGGCGATGATCTCTTCGCCATACTTATTGTAAGGGCAGGGAATTGGCCGTTGCTGGAGATCCCGATATTCGATCTTGAACACCTTCAGGGGCGCGAGTCGCTCACAGCGCACATCGGCATGGAGGTGCTTCTCGGTCTGCCGCTGGGCCTCAATGCCGACCAGGGGAATTTCCTGGCCCCGATAGATGTTGAACAAGCGCACCCGGCCATCAGCAGCCACTTCTACTACCTCCCCCGGCAGCACATCGAAGATCGGGGCGACCCCCTGAGTCAAATAGGCTGTCGCCTGAAGGTCCGTGAGAAAGCCAATCGGATGCTCCACCCGATCGGCAGCCTCGAAGCGGCCCTGGATTACGGACTCGGGCTTGAGCAACAGCACCTGCTCCTTGAGGGCGTTTTCCTCCGAGGCCGAGAGGAAGGCACTGCGATTGTAGTTACGAATGTCGTAGGGTTTGGGGATGTAAAAAATGAGTTCCCCCCCCTCTTCGCCCCCGCGCTCCGTGCCCCCGCGCACCATGCTGTAAGTGCCGCCGCTGAGCAGTCCGGCGGGGGAGTCTCCCAGGGGCGTGAAGGACTGGAAGGTGAATTTATTTTTTGGATTCGAGTACTCGAGAATGCGGGCCACCAAGGCAGCCGCGATCGTGGCGGGGTTGGCCTGGGCCTGGGCCAAGCGCTCGGCCAAGACGAGTAGCTCAGCGATCGTGTCGCTGGCGGTCGCGGGGGCCTCGTCCCGCAGAAAGCCTCGCTGGACGAATTCGCGAATCGGCTGACCCGTCGTGTGGCAAAAGGCAATCCGCTTGCCGATTTGCTTGACGAGCAGCGGCTTGTGGGCAAAGGCGTCCCCAAGGTCGTAGTCCCCCACGCGCCCTTGGGCATCGGCCTTGGCCTGATCATTATTCAGGTAGTCCGGATCAGTGTAGGCGAGGCGGTGGAGAGCGCCGGGGAGGGCCTGGGCGATCAGGTGCTCGTAGAGGAAGCGCTTCAGGGCTGGCTCCACACAGGAATCGGAGTTGGAGGCAAAACGGAAGCCCTCGTAGCTGAGAAAGCGCTTGTAGCGGGCGGCATCGTTGATATCGCCGTTGTGGGTGTCAAAGAAGTAGCTGGCAGCCTCTCCGCGATCGCGAGTCTCAAAATACAGTTCCCCGGCCTGGCTGAGGCGGTAGAGCCGCACTTGGGGCGCCGCCAGATTTTCTTGGTGGGGGTGAGCGTTGGATTGGGAGTACATATCCCCCTGGGAGGCCTGGCGGACGTGGGTTTCCCAGTTGGTGATGAAGTCGGTGCTGTGCAGATCGGCCCGCTCGAGCAGGGCATCCCAAATTTTCAAAAGGTCGCCGCCGTCCCGGGCGAGCTTGACGCGGGGAGTGGCGGTGTGGCGGAGGGTGGCCACAGCAGTGGCGAGATCCTCGGCGCTCAGGCCCTGCTCCCAGCCCCGATACTGATCGAGGCAAGCCAAGAGGGGCTCTACAGCGATCGCCCCGATGGCCATGCCAGCCGCATCGTAGCCCGCCTTCGTGCTTTTCTTCGAGCAATCTTCGGCCAGGGCCGTGGCATAGGTGATGCGATCCCGGAGGTCCGCTTGGATCACCTCCCGCGATCGCGGCCGGTAGCGGCCGCTCCCAGGATCGCGCTCAAAGAAGAGATGCTCAATTTTAACCGGGCTCAAAAACGTGTTGAAGTTGCGGCACATAGAAGACTCAGCAGGAGGTGGGCAAGCTCACCCAGGGGGATCACGACTCTATAATAATGCGACCCAGGAAGCGAGCCGGGAGATCGGTTGTCACAATCTTGCCTGGAATCACTAGCCTAGGCAGCTTCAGGGAAGGAGTGGGTTTTGGGTCTGAGCCTTGGGTTTGAGCCCAAGGCTCGGCACGGTCCCAGGCCGCCAAGCATTCCCCCAGCGCTCCGACGCCTCGCGAAGCACGGAAGCTTGCGCCAGCAGGCGGGGGAGCGTTCACCAGTTCCATGAATACGGCTTTGCAAGCTAGCCTCCCGAAGCAAGGCGACAACCCCCTAGCTTCACGAACCCCACCGTAGAGCCACTAAGTTCAGATTCTTAACCCAACCGACGCCACAACCTCTCACCCTAGGACGTGTTGACAATGCAGCGGAGCCCGATGTGAAGAGCGCTGAGCCATAGCGGATTGCACAATTGTGAGGTACACCCTGGACTTGAAACGCTTATGTCGCCGGTCTAATACTGTACGGAATGGGGGAGCAGGACGGTGAAAACTAGCTCCTAGGCAAGGCTCCGGGACGCTGAGGGTTGACGGAATGGGGGAGCAGGACGGTGAAAACTAGCTCCTAGGCAAGGCTCCGGGACGCTGAGGGTTGGGTGAGCTCGGGGCCATAGTTCAATTTTGGTTAAATCTGTGGAATGATGAGTCAAAATGTTGCCGAGCTTCGGCCGGCGCGATCGCCATTCAGCTCCTCGCTATCTAGAATGCACTCGCACTTACGCAACTCTCGAATTCGTCTCTCCCAGGGTCAACTCTTCTGGCGTGAAGTCGGTAAAGGACCGAAGCTCATCTTTCTCCACGGGGCCAATGCCGAGAGCAGCGAGTGGTTGCCTATCGTCGCGGAGTTGCAGGAGCATTTTCACTGCTTCGTCCCTGATTTGCTCGGCTTTGGGGAATCAGAGCCCCCAGCGCGGCAGTCGATCACGCTGCAAGCAGAGAGCCTCCACGACTACATTGAAGCCCTCCGCCTCGAGCGGGTCTACATCATCGGCCATGCCATTGGCGCTTGGGTGGCAGCCACCTATGCGTTACAACACCCGGAGCAGGTAGAGGGGCTGATCCTAATCTCGCCAGAAGGGAGTGACGCTAGCGACCTGCGGGAACGCTGGCATACTGAGCGTCTGTTGGTGGCGCGGCCCCCGCTCGTAGCCTGGTGTCTACAACTCTTGCTGCCCTTGGCCCGCCTCCTGGGCCAGGCGGAGAAAATTCGGAAACTGCTCGCCTATCGCCGCGAACTTTTGCAGTCCTCAGCCACCTGCCAGCTCCTTTTCCGCCGCCGTCCAGTCGAAATTCAGCAGGAGTGCTTGGGTAAGCGACTGGCTCGGCTCACGATGCCGGTGCTCGTGCTACAAGGGGGCCGGGATTCGACCGCCGCGCTCGCCCAGAGCAAGGCCTATGCGCGCCATGTGCCCCAGGCTCGCCTGCGGATGATGAAGCAGGGCGATCGCCACCTGCTCGCGGCTTGGCCCGAGAGCATTGTGCAAGAGGTTCAGCTTTTTGCCCTCGCTCAGACTCCCTCGCGTTCCTGGTAGCCCGGCGGCTTGGGGGGGGCTCGACGGCCCAGATTTCGCTAGGATAGGTGGCAAATTCACGGTGCGAGCCCCTGGCTCGGTTGGTAACGCTTTACGGGTGCATCTCACTTTGAAGACTCCCCTTCGCCCTACCTGGAGAAGGGGCCGGGGGATGTAGACGCGCAGCGGCTTCTCGCAGAGTGGGTCAACTTGCCTAACTGAGATGCACCCGGTTGGTAACGTTTTCTATCCCCAACCTGGAGCGGGGTTGGCAGACGCTGAGCCAATCCCCGAGACGGGCGCGACGACAGGGACCGGTGAGGGAGGATCTTGAGGATGTCAACCACAGTCGCTCCGGCGGGGTTTTTTTACTACTTCGCCTATGGCTCTTGTATGTGTCCCGTCGATCTTCAGCGATCGCTCGGTGAAGCCATGCACCCCTACAGCCTCGGCCCAGCCCACCTCGCGGGCTATCGGCTGGGTTTTTATCGGCGATCGCAGCGGCGCCATTGCGGTGTGCTCGACATCGTACCCGATCCCCAGGCCCAGGTGCAGGGAGTGCTCTACAGCCTGCCGGAGCGGCTGAGTGAGCGCCTAGACCAGCGGGAGGAGGTTCCCCGCCAGGGCTACCGCCGGGAATCGGTCACGGTGCGCCGTGGCGATCGCCTTTACCACCCCGTCCGCACCTACGTGGTCGTGCAGAAACTCCGCCGCGAACTGGCCCCCAACGACGGGTACTTCCAGGTCGTCTGGCGCGGTGCTGTCACGAGCGGCCTCCCGGAGGATTACTGCTGGCAATTGTTCCACCACATGCGCCGATTGCAGGAGCAGGCGGCCGAGGGCCGTCACGCGGGTTGCTAGTCGCCAGGGCCGAGGGATTGGCGATCACCCGGGCCCGCTGCCGCCCAGATATGTTAAGGATGGGGGGTGAAGAAAACGAGTCCCGACCTGGAGGGGTCCAGGACTGCCGAGGGCCCTGGTTCTCAGCAACCCTTAACCCAGCCTCGTTACAACCGGGTTGGCCCCCGTTGCCACCATAGTGCATGACCTGCTGATCGCTCGTTCTTAACGTTTCAATCTCGTGCGAAGGTCAATACCTGCCCCTGCTGATTTGCGATCCCTCCTGAAGGCGCGCCTGTCGCGTCGCATCGCCTTCTGGGTATTTGCCAGTATCGTTTTCATTGAGATCGTGATCCTGATCCCCTCCTACTGGCGGGAGGAGGAGCGGCAACTGCGGCAATTACGGGAGATTTCCCAAAGCTCGATCAATGCGATCGCCATCTGGAGCCAGCAGCCCATCCCCCAAGGCGCCTTTTGCGACAAGGTGAAAGAATTGGTCGCTCAGACGGAGCCCCTCCAGGGGATCGCCCTTTATGGGCGCGACGGCCGCCTCGTGGATGTCATCGGCCTCGCCCCGGCCCTAACGCTGGCGGAGGCCCAGGGAGAGATGCTGACGAGCCGCCGCAGCGACGATGGGAAGCATTACGATGTGCTCTGGTCTAGCGACTATTTTCAGATCAACTACTCGCTCATTGCCCGCCTAGAGGCCAGCCATGTGCAGAGAGAGCTGTACAAGTTTGTAGGACGCATCGCGCTACTGGTGGCGATTATCGCCCTGTTCGTCACGGCAACGACGATGGTGGTGTTGGGGATCTTGGTGATCGCTCCGGTGCTGCGCCTGCGGGATGATCTGATCGCCGCCGGGGAGGCCCTGAGTCGGGATCAAACCCAGTGCCCTTTCAAGACCCGCTCGAGCCAGCGCCAGGATGAGTTGGCAGAAGCCTTCCGGGCCTTTCAACAGATGTTTCAGCGGGCGGCCTGGGAAATCCAGGAACGCCAGCGGGCGGAGAAGGCGATCCGCTGGGAGCAGAAAAAAGCGGAGCAACTGCTGCTCAATATCCTGCCCAAGCCCATTGCCGAGGCGCTCAAGGAGCAAAATGGCACGATCGCCCAGGGCTTTGAGGAGGTCACGATTCTCTTCGCGGATATTGTCGGGTTCACCCCGATCGCGGCGCAGATTTCTCCGGCCGAGGTGGTGGCCTTGCTGAATCAAGTCTTTTCTTCCTTTGACAACCTTTGTGACCAATTCGGTCTGGAGAAAATCAAGACCATTGGCGACAGTTATATGGTGGCGGCGGGCTTGCCGCTGCCGCGCCCGGATCATGCCGAGGCGATCGCCGAGATGGCCCTAGCCATGCAACAGGCGATCCCCGCCCTGGGCGGTCCCCAGTACCGTCCCCTTAGCCTCCGCATTGGCATCAACAGCGGCTCAGTCGTGGCCGGCGTCATTGGTACTAAGAAGTTTATCTACGACCTTTGGGGGGATGCCGTGAATGTGGCCAGCCGCATGGAGTCCCAAGGCCTAGCGGGCCACATTCAGGTTACAGAGGCAACCTATCTGAAACTGCGCGATCGCTACTGGCTCGAGGAGCGGGGCACGATTGAGGTTAAAGGGCGCGGAACCATGCGAACCTACCTGCTGCTAGGCAAGCACCCCTGCCCGGGTGCATCTCCCTTGGGAGACTCCCCTTCGCCCTCCTTGGGAGAAGGGGCCGGGGGATGAGGGCAAACTTGCCCAACTGAGATGCCCCCCTGCCCGGAGTCGCCAGCCCTGCGGATCTCCCCCCCAGGATAGTTAGCATGGGCTAGCGCTACGATGGCCACGAACCACGGTTCACGCCTACCAGTTGCGCCGCGAAGATGTCAAGGAGATCACGACAGGCCGTAGCGGTTCCTGATACACTACAAAGTGGAGACGTATTGGGAGTCGTCAACATTATGGAAAGCGTTGCTTATATCTTGATTTTGGCCTGTGCGCTTGGGGTTCTCTTCTTTGCCATTGCCTTCCGGGAGCCGCCCCGGATCCAAAAATAACCCAGCGGGCTGACGGCTGCGGGCGATCGCCCACGGTCAAGTCGCCGCCAACCTGAACCAACCGCTCCCGAGGCTTCCAATTAGTGCTTGGGCGAGGATGGTTCAGGTTTTGCTAATATGAAGAATTGAGACCTTTGTCGATGAGGAATTCGACCCAACCATGCATTGCCCTGCTTGTCAGCATACTGACAGCCGCGTTTTAGAATCGCGCTCCACTGAAAACGGTCAGAGCGTTCGCCGCCGCCGCGAATGCCTGCAATGTAAACATCGGTTTACCACCTACGAGCGCATTGAAGTGATGCCGATTACCGTCGTCAAACGCGACGGCCGGCGCGAATTGTTTGAGCGTTCCAAAGTTCTCAGCGGGATTGCCCGCGCCTGTGAGAAAACCGGCATCCCTCGCAGTCAGATGGAAGCCTGGGTAGACGACCTGGAAAATAAGCTCCAACAACGGGCAAATCGCGAAGTCACGAGCCGTGAGCTTGGCGAACAGGTGTTACACATGCTCCGCCAGGAAAGTGAAGTGGCCTACGTCCGCTTCGCTTCGGTTTACCGGCAGTTTCGCGGTATCCGCGATTTTGCGGAGACGCTGAACCAGCTCCAGGATGACGATCGAGCCACCGCCCCCCCGAACTGGTACAACGGCCACGGCTCTAGCCGCGCTCACGGAGATTCCTCGGAGGAAGTCGTCACCTCCTCCTAAGATTCCCCCGCCGGGGGAAAAATTCAGGGCGGGCTTGCCGCGATACGACCCCTATAGGTTAGAATTACAGTTCTGGCGCTGTTAGCGAAGTGTTAAACTCTAAGAGCGGGCAGGTTGAGGTGTGCGGGCGTGCTCTACGTCACGGTACGCTTCTTGCTGCACGGGAACTCCTTAGATTAGTTGTTATCACATCTGTTCAAACAACGCAAACCTAAGCACGGAGAGAGTCACGGGATACAGCACACACATGATCAGTCAGAAGACGAATACTCGTAAAGACATTGGGTTTACCCACGAAGACTTTGCCGCCCTGCTCGATAAGTACGACTACCATTTCAACCCGGGAGACATCGTTGCGGGCACGGTATTTAGCATGGAGCCGCGCGGCGCGCTGATCGACATCGGCGCAAAGACGGCTGCTTACATCCCGATTCAGGAGATGTCGATCAATCGCGTGGACGATCCCGGCGAGGTGTTACAACCGGATGAAACGCGCGAGTTCTTCATTCTGACTGATGAAAACGAGGATGGGCAGCTTACCCTGTCGATTCGACGCATTGAGTATCTGCGCGCTTGGGAGCGGGTGCGCCAGCTCCAAGCAGAAGATGCCACCGTGCGCTCCAACGTGTTTGCCACCAATCGCGGTGGGGCCCTGGTGCGGATTGAGGGCCTGAGAGGTTTTATCCCCGGCTCCCACATCAGCACCCGCCAACCGAAGGAGGATCTGGTGGGGCAAGACCTGCCCTTGAAGTTCCTAGAGGTGGATGAAGACCGCAATCGCTTGGTGCTCAGCCACCGTCGAGCCCTGGTGGAACGCAAGATGAACGGCCTCGAAGTCGGCGAAGTGGTGATCGGGATGGTGCGTGGCATCAAGCCCTATGGTGCGTTCATCGATATTGGCGGTGTCAGCGGTCTGCTGCACATTTCCGAAATTTCCCACGACCACATCGATACGCCTCACAGCGTCTTCGGCGTCAACGACGAGTTGAAGGTGATGATCATCGACTTGGACGCGGAGCGCGGTCGCATTTCCCTCTCCACCAAGCAGTTGGAGCCGGAGCCGGGAGATATGCTCAAGAACAAGGATCTGGTGTTTGAGAAGGCGGATGAGACGGCGGAGCGCTACCGCCAACGTCTGCGAGAACAGCAGGGCTTGGTGGAGCCGGAGCCCGAGGATACGGTTGTCCTGGAGGACGAGGCTCTGGAAGTGGTGGCGGTGGATTAGCGATCGCCCCCCAGCCGGACCGGAGGCTCCCCTGGTTATGGCTCCTGAGTACACCCACCTCAGCCCTCACCCCTTCAGTGCCCCTCGCCCATTTTGGGGGGAGGGGAAAGCTTGATAAGGCTTTCCGGCTCCCCGGACGGAAGCCGGGATTGGAGGCTGAGGGAACGTCTGAACAGCGAGGGTTTCAGGACTTAGGGATACTTAGGGATACGCAGTAGCTGGTTATGGAGCGGTAAAGCGCGGTGGTGGACCTACGCTGTCGGGATCGGGTATTTCCGAACGTGCAGGCGGTGCTTTTCGACAAGGATGGGACCCTGGCCGATTCCCTAGACTTCTTGCGCCGCCTAGCCCAGAAGCGGGCCCGTCTCGTCGATGCCCAAGTTCCAGGGGTCGGGGAGCCCCTGCTCCTGGCCTTGGGCGTCCAGGCCGGCCGGCTTGATCCGGTAGGCCTGATGGCTGCTGGCAGTCGGCGCGATAATGAGATTGCTGCCGCGGCCTACATTGCCGAGACGGGGCGTAGCTGGTCCGAGGCCCTGGCGATCGCCCAGGCCGCCTTTACAGAGGCGGATCACTCCCTCCAGCGCCAGGCCGATACTTGCCCGCTGTTCCCGGGCAGTCGCGAGCGGCTCGCCCACCTAGCCGCTGCGGACCTGAAGCTGGGTCTGCTCTCGGCTGACACAACCGCCAACGTCGAGGCCTTCGCCACCGACCATGACCTGCGACCCTACCTGCAATTGCTTCAGGGAACCGATCCCCAAGGCCCAGCGAAGCCGGAGCCGGCCTGTTTTCTTCAGGCCTGTGCCGCTCTGGGGGTCGCCCCGGCGGCAACGCTGATGGTGGGAGACACGGCCCTAGATTTTGACATGGCCCGGCAGGCCGGGGCCGCCGGGGTGGTGGGAATTGCTTGGGGGGATGGCGCGACTCCAGCTCAACCGGGCGCAGATGTGGTGATCACCGACCTGCGCGAGCTGGTCCTGGACACCGACGCCCTGGCTGAGGCCTAAGGGTGCTGTCGCGCTCGACCGCCCCCGTAGTCCAAAATGAGGCCTGTCACCATCCGGTTTGCAGCCCAATTTTTGGAAATATCCCATGCCCTTGGATTGGCAGCCTGAAGACCTTGACGACGCGATTCTCAGCTTTGAGGCCATCCAAGCTGAGATCAACTACCAACAGGCCCAAGACTCCCTGCGCCATTTGGTCGCCAACCTGGATCTGCAACCCCAAGAGCGGACGGGGCTCGAGCTGGAAATCGAGCGCCTGAGCGCCACCCTGGAGAAACTGGAACAGGGCGTGGTGCAGATCGCCGCCTTCGGTCTGGTCGGACGGGGCAAGTCCTCGGTGTTGAATGCCCTCCTGGGCCAGGAAATGTTCGCCACCGGCCCCCTGCACGGCGTTACCCAAGCCGTGGGCAGTGCGGAGTGGCAGGTGGCCAGCGAGTCCCTGCCCGTGGGCCGCGAGACCATCCAGCGCGTCTCCCTCACCAGCCCCGGCCGGACGACCGTGCAACTGGTGGACACCCCTGGCCTGGATGAAGTGGATGGTGCGACCCGGGAGGCGATGGCGCGACAAGTGGCCCGGCAGGCGGATTTAATCCTCTTTGTGATTGCCGGCGATGTTACGCAAGTTGAATACACGGCCCTGTCCCAGCTCCGGGAAGCGGGGAAGCCGATGCTACTGGTGTTTAACAAAATTGACCAGTACCCGGACGCCGATCGCCTGGCCATCTACCACAAGATTCGCGATGAGCGCCTGAAGCAGTTGCTGTCCCCGGAGGAAATCGTCATGGTGGCGGCCGCGCCCCTAGTGGCCACGCGGGTCAAGCAGGCAGATGGCTCGACCCGCTGGGAGCGGCGGCGCGGTGAGCCGCAAGTGGGGGACTTGAAGCTCAAGATTCTCGATCTTCTGCACCGGGAGGGTAAATCCCTGCTGGCCCTGAATACCATGCTCTACGCCGATGAGGTCAACGAGCAGATCGTGGCGCGCAAGCTGGCGATCCGGGAGGCGGCGGCCAACCAGATCATTCTCCGGGGAACCCTGACCAAAGCGGTGGCGATCGCCCTCAATCCTGTCACCGTTCTCGATCTCTTCAGCGGTGCGGTCGTGGATGTGGCGATCATCCTCACCCTCTCCCGCCTCTACGGCCTCGCCATGACCGAGGCCGGGGCCTTGGGCTTGCTGAAAAAGATCGCCCTCAGCATGGGGGGCATCAGCGCCAGTGAATTCCTAGCCAACCTAGGTCTCAGTAGCCTTAAGGGTCTCCTCGGTCTGTCGGCTCCGGCAACAGCGGGGGCGAGCCTCGTTCCCTATGTATCCGTGGCCCTGACCCAAGCTGGGGTGGGGGGGGTCTCGACCTATGCCATTGGCCAAGTCACCAAGACTTACTTAGCTAACGGTGCGAGTTGGGGGCCCGAGGGCCCGAAGGCGGTAGTCGCCCGTATTCTGGCCACCCTGGATGAGGAATCGATCCTCAACCGCATCAAGGCCGAACTCAAGGCGAAGCTCGCGGGCTCGGGGCGGCTGCCGTCAGAGCCAGATTAGGGCGGCGGCTGGGGCCCGCCAAATCCTTGCCCCTCATGGGTTTGCCGCCCTGCTACTCCCCGGCGATCGCCTTCCGGGGTAGGATGGAAAGACTTATCAAATCAGGTTTATTCACAAAATCTTATGCTGGGAACGTTTGCAAAATCCTTAGGGGCGCGCTTGGTGGCCCTGGTGCTGGTAGCCGCGATCGCGCTGACGGGCTGCGCCGCCGGAACCACCACCTTGTCGGGGGACTTTCGCCAGGATACGTTGACGGTGATCACGGATCTCACGGCGGCGATCAACGCACCGGATGACGCGGAAAATAAGGCGGTGATGCAAGACCTCGCCCGCCGCGAAATGAACGACTATGCCGCCCTTTATCGGCGCGATAGTCGCGTCGCCGGTCTGCGCTCGTTCACGACGATGCAGACAGCGATCAACAGCCTTGCGGGTTTCTACGGCTCCTACGGCAATCGCCCCGTGCCTGAGAAGCTCAAGCAGCGGTTAGCCCAGGAGTTTCAAGACGTACAGCTTTCCCTAAAGCGGGGCTTCTAGGGTCAGGACTGGCGGAGTAATGTGCTTCAGCCGCACAGATTTTGGGCTGGCGATCGCGGGGTCGGTGAGAGCCGGCTCCGCTTGCTTTTGGGCCGGGCGCGTCGGCGGGAGCCGTGCCGGGCCCTCATCCCCCGGCCCCTGCTCCCGAACTTGGGAGCGCCCTTGGGGAGAGGGCTGCAATCGAGCGTCTGGAACCAGGATTTCTTAGGAGGAGAATCCTAGTATTGTGTCAGAATGTAAAGCGTGCAAGTCATCTCCACCACGGCCGCTGCTCTCAAACCGACCGCGATCGCCCTCGGCAACTTTGACGGCGTGCATCGCGGCCACCAGCTCGTTTTACAACCCGTTTTGCAGCGTGAGTTGGCCCTGGTGGGGGAGTTTTCGTCGCCGCCCTTGCGGGAGCGCGTTTATGCCACGGCTGTCACGTTCACGCCGCACCCCCGCGAATTTTTTACCGGCGAGAGCCGCCAGTTGCTCACGCCTCGAGCCGAAAAGGCTCAAGCCCTAGCCCGCCTAGGCTTGGATCAGATGGTGCTGCTGCCCTTTGATCGGGAGTTGGCCCGCTTGACTCCGGAAGACTTTGTGCAAGACTTGCTGCTGCACCAGTTGCAGGCAACTCGGATCAGCATTGGTGAGGACTTCCGCTTCGGGCGCGATCGCGCGGGCACGGCGGCCGACCTGCGGGCGATCGCCCACCGCCACGGCTGTGAGGTGGTGGTCGCGCCCTTGGAAACCCTAGCGGCCGAGCGGATCAGCAGCTCCCGCATCCGCGCCGCCCTCCAAGCAGGGGACGTGGAACTGGCTCAACACCTCCTCGGCCGTCCCTACACTCTCCACGGCACAGTGGTCCACGGCCAGCACTTGGGTCGCCAGCTCGGCTTCCCCACCGCCAACCTGAGCCTGCCACCGGATAAGTTTTTGCCCCGCTATGGGGTCTATGCGGTGCGAGTGGCCTTGGGTCGCGATCCCTGCATCGCGACAACGTACCCAGCGGTCATGAACCTCGGTTGCCGGCCGACGGTCAAGGCTGGCGATGCGCCGACTGGCGAAATCCACCTGCTAGATTGGCAGGGGGATCTCTACGGGCAGGAACTCGCGGTCAACCTGCGGCACTTTCTCCGCCCGGAGCAGCGCTTTGAGTCCCTGACGGCCCTCCAAGCTCAGATCCAGCAGGACTGTGATCAGGCCCGCCACTGCTTGGCTAACCACCGCGAGGGGTGAATCGGGGTCGGGAACCCGTTAATCTGGGGACGGAGACTAGGCTTACAGCGGCTAACATCGTGGTTGGGGTTAACTTTTGCGCTTGACTCGCCACTATTCCTGTCATCATGATTAACCAGTATGAGCGATCGCATCTCGCAATTGACTGAAAATCTCGCCCGCACCATCGTCGGTAAAGATGAGGCGATCCAACTGGTGCTGGTGGCCCTGCTCAGCGGCGGGCACGCCCTGCTGGAAGATGTCCCCGGCGTCGGCAAAACCCTCTTGGCCAAGTCCCTAGCCCGCTCGATCGCCGGGAAGTTTCAGCGCATTCAATGCACCCCGGATTTACTGCCCACGGACATTACGGGTACGAATATCTGGAATCCCAGTACTCGCGAGTTTGAGTTCCTGCCTGGCCCGGCCTTCAGCAATGTCCTCCTGGCCGACGAGATCAACCGCGCCACTCCCCGCACCCAGTCAGCCTTGCTAGAAGTCATGGAGGAGCAGCAAGTGACGGTCGATGGAGTCTCGCGCGTGGTGGAGAAGCCCTTTTTTGCGATCGCCACCCAAAACCCGATCGAATACCAGGGAACTTTTCCCCTGCCCGAAGCCCAGATGGATCGGTTCACCCTCTCCCTGACCCTGGGCTATCCGACCGAGGCGGAAGAACTACAGATGCTCCAATGGCAGCAGCAGCGCTTAGCTCCGGAGGACATTGAAGCCTGCATCTCCCTAGCGGAGGTGGTGGAATTGCAGCAGCAGGCAGCTCAAGTCAAGGTGACAGAACCCCTCCAGCGTTATCTGCTCAACCTCGTCCGCGCCTCTCGCCAGGATGACGAGATTGCCTTGGGGGTCAGCCCTCGGGGCACCGTGGCCCTCCAGCGCGCCATCCAGGCCTACGCCTTTCTCCAAAAACGGGACTATGCGATTCCTGACGATGTGAAGTTCCTCGCCCCCTACGTGCTAGCCCACCGCATCATCCCCACCGGGGGCAAGCAGGCGAAGGGGATCGTGGCCCGACTCTTGGACACCGTGCCGGTCGAGGGCCGCTAGAGGCAACCGCACCTGAAAGCAACTGCCGTGGCCCAGCTCTGACTCGACAGCGATCGCCCCGCCATGAGCGTCAACAATACAGTGCGATAAGTGCAAGCCGAGGCCACTGCCGCCGTGCTTGTGGCGGCCTGGGCGAAAGCGCTCAAACAGGTGGGGCAGCTCCGTCTCTGCCAGGCCGGGCCCGGTGTCGGCGATCGCGACTGTCACCTGACCATCCTCCTGCTGAAGCGTGACCGTGACTTGCCCCTGCTCCGTGAACTTCAAAGCATTGCCCAGGAGATTGGTAAAGACCCGGTGCAGCTCTAGGCGATCGCCCGCCACCATCGCCACCCCCGGCAGATCCGTGGTCAGGGCCAACCCCTTCTCCCAGGCCAAGGTCTGCAACTCCTCCACCACTTCGGCCACCAAGCGCACGAGGTCCAAGCGGCGAATATTCAGGTGCTTGCGCCCCGCTTCATAGCGGTAGACGGCCAGCAGGGCATTGACCATCGCCAGCAGATTGCCGTTACTGCGAGCCATGACGGCGATCGCCTCCGCCATTGCCGGAGACAGCTCCCCCAAGACTCCTTGCTGGAGCAGTTCCAGCATCCGGCCAGCCGCTACGAGGGGAGTGCGGAGATCATGGGTCAACCGAGAGGCAAAGTCCTCTCGCTGGCGGGCAAAGGCATCGCGCTCATCAACACTGTGCTTGAGCCGCAGCAGCGATCGCACCCGCGCCAACAGTTCATCCACCTCCACGGGTTTGCGGATGAAGTCATCCGCGCCACTGTCCAGTCCCTTCACCACACTGGCCTGATCGTAGGCCGTGATGAGTAGGATCGGAATGTAGGGCAGGGTCGGATCGCCGCGCAGGCACTGGGTCAACGCAAAGCCATCCATCCCCGGCATCATCACATCCAGCAGCAGCAACTGGGGAGGGGCCGCCAGCACCAGGGCCAGGGCCTGCTCACCATCAGCGGCCAACGTGCAGTCGTAGCCTTCCTCCGCCAGGATGCTTTGGATCAAAAATAAGTTGTCGGGAGAGTCATCGACGACCAGAATGCGATCGCGCGCCCTGACTTCACTCCCGGCTGGCGCGTTGAATCGTGACACGCCGCTTGCTCCTTCCCTGAAAGCCACTCACGTCATCCAACCTAATACGAGTTGGCGGCCTCTGCCCACTCCTCCCAAGATGCAGTTTAGGGCAAACCGTGGCCGCTGCTCAGCCTTCGCGGCCAGCCCGTGGCGGCTCCAGGGAGCCCCCCCGATGGGCCGCCCTCCGTTGCTACCAAACTGGCTGGTGTCTCCGATGATGTCTCCGACACGCTAGCGCTAACGGCAACACCCTCAATTCCGCTGCCAAGCTTAGGATGGGGCTAGATTCTGACGCTTCACTCCCCCTAGCCGCGATCCGCTGCCTCTTCTTAACGAAAGATTAACCTCAATCCTCTAGCCTTGACCTTGGTAAAAGGCGTCGCGCCATCGTGAGTAAAACGATGTTAGTAGCAGTCGTTGCGGATCACGATCCCACCCGGACTCCCGCTCCGTGTCTGCCCATCACGACGGTGTTGATCAGTGCCTAGGGTTGATCCTTCCTGGCTCCGACGATCTTGCAGGCGCAGTACAGATGACTCGTTCAGCACCCAGGCTTCGGTAGTTCGCGCCCAGCCCTGCCAGGATTTCGAGTCAAGCCGGGTTGGTTGAGCAACGTTGAGTGATGTTTCGCAAATTTTTCTAGATCAAGCCAATGGTTTCCACTACTGATACGAATGTCATGACCGAACCCGCTCTCAAGGCTGAAAATCTAAATGTCTACTACGGTTCGACCCTGGCTGTTCGCGGTGTGTTTCTCGATATCCCCAAAAACAAAGTCACAGCCTTCATCGGTCCGTCTGGCTGCGGCAAAAGTACGGTGTTGCGCTGCTTCAATCGCACCAATGACCTCATTCCCGGCGCGCGGGTTGAGGGCCAGGTGAGCTTCCGTGGCGATAACCTCTATGCCAGCACCGTTGATCCGGTGGAAGTCCGTCGCCGTATTGGCATGGTCTTCCAGAAGCCCAACCCGTTTCCGAAGACGATCTATGAAAACATCGCCTTTGGGGCCCGGATCAATGGCTACCGGGGCAATATGGATGAATTGGTGGAGCAGTCCCTGCGGGCCTCGGCCCTCTGGGACGAGGTAAAAGATAAGCTCAAGGAGAGTGGCCTCTCTCTGTCGGGGGGTCAGCAGCAACGTCTCTGCATTGCCCGGGCGATCGCTGTGCAACCGGACGTGATCCTGATGGACGAGCCCTGCTCGGCCCTGGACCCGATCTCGACCATGCGGATTGAGGAACTGATCCACGAACTCTCGGACCAGTACACGATCGTGATCGTGACCCACAATATGCAGCAGGCTTCCCGGGTCTCGGATATGACCGCCTTTTTCAACGCGGAAGCGACGCCGAAAGGGGGCAAGTTGGGCTACCTTGTGGAGTACAACACAACCGAGACCATCTTCCAAAACCCGGCCGAGGACTACACCCGGCAATATGTGTCGGGCCGCTTCGGCTAACTCGACCCTAGGGGAGTTGGGCCCCGGCGAGAGGCGAGCTTATCGGCCCAGCGAGTCGGTTCCGGCAGGCGGTAGCGGGTGGTGCAGCCTAGCGTGTAGGTGATCGCAGTCGTCAAGCTAATCCGGTGGCCCAAGGACACATAGAGCGGGCGCACGTGGGATCGCGATCGCACCACCGCCCCAATCTGCTCCTCCCCCTCCCAGAGGGGTTGCCAATCTCCCTTGGTCATCCCCACCGCGTCGTGACTCCCCACCAGCCGCGACTTCGCTACACCGATGGTCGGGCAATTTAGCAGCACCCCTAAATGGCAAGCAAGGCCAAAGCGGCGGGGGTGCGCGTAGCCCTGGCCATCGCAGAGGATCAGGTCCGGCGGCGTCGCGAGCTGGGCTAGGGCCTGGAGAATCACCGGCACTTCCCGGAAGGAGAGAAGACCCGGTACGTAGGGAAAGGGGGTCGGCAGGCGGGCGATCGCCTGCGTTTGCAGGGTGAGGTCCGGAAAACTCAGGACCACCACGGCTGCCCGAGCAATTTTGCCGCCCGCCTCAAACCCCACATCAACGCCCGCCACCCGCTGCACCGGCCCCAACTCATCGTCGCAACAGACGCGATCGCGCAGCTCCGCTTGCACCAACTTCGCCGCCGCCACCGTCCTGGGCCAGGCGGCCAAGCGCTCATCCCCCGCCATCAGCGACAAAAAGACTCCACACAGCGGGCAAACATTTCGACCCCGACACAGAGCACCTGTTCATCAAAATCGAAACGCGGGTGATGGTGGGGGTAGTCCAAGCCCTTCGCTGGATTCGCCGCCCCAAGGAAGAAGTAGCAGCCAGGCACTTCCTGAAGAAAAAACGACATATCCTCCCCCCCCATTGTCTGGCACTCCGGCACAACGCCCAGGGGCGTTTCCACCACCGCCGTCGCCACCGAGCGGACTAACTCAGCCATGCCCGCATCGTTGATCACTGGCGGATAGAGTTGCCAATAGTCCAGCTCGTAGCGGGCCCCGTGACTCTCGCAAACACCGCGAATAATCGCCTCCAGACGCTGACCAATGAACGCCTCTAGCTCCGGCTTGAAATAGCGCACGGTTCCCCCGAGACGAGCCTGATCCGCAATCACATTCAGCGCCGAGCCCGCCTGCAACTCCCCCACGGTCACAACCACAGCATCGGCGGGATCAATGTTGCGGGCGACAATGGTTTGCAGGGCGTTCACCACTTGAGCGCTGACAACGATCGAATCAACCGTCTGATGCGGCATGGCGCCGTGGCCGCCCTTGCCCAAAATCACACACCGAAAGCACTCGACGGCCGCCATGAGAGCCCCAGACCGCACGCCAATCGTACCCACCGGCAGGTTATTCCAGAGGTGCAGCCCGACAATTCCATCAACCGAGGGATTTTGCAACACCCCGGCTTCGATCATCGGCTTCGCGCCGCCGGGCCCCTCCTCGGCTGGTTGAAAGATCAGCTTGACGGTGCCGCTGAAATCGTTGTGCTCCTGGAGGTAGTGGGCAAGGCCGAGGGCGATCGCCGTGTGCCCATCATGGCCGCAAGCGTGCATCACCCCCTCATGTTGCGAGCGGTAGGGCACCTCGTTCAACTCGTGAATCGGCAACGCATCCAGATCGGCCCGGACCGCCAGCACCGGCCCCGGCCGCCGGCCAGGAATCAGCGCCACGAGACCGGTCTTCGCCACCCCTGTCTGGTGCTCAATCCCCCAAGCCGCTAAATGTTGGGCAACAAACTCAGCCGTCAAGTGCTCCTGAAAACCTAGCTCCGGTCGGCGGTGGAGGTGGCGCCGCCAGGCCACCAATTGGGGCTGGAGCGCCCGAATCGCGGGGCGAATCTGCCACGGGGCAAGGGATTCCGGGAGAGAGGCGGCTAAAACCATAATGTTGAAGAAGGCGTAAACGAAAGGTTAACGATGACGACAAGCTCGAACACCCTGCGATCACCCTAACGCAGGCCGCCATCCAGTGAACAGCCGCCCCCGCCCCAAGTTAGCGGCCGCTGAGGTGGGAATCAAGGAAGACTCTGCTCGACCAGCCCCCAAAGCCTCTGGATGAACGGCTCCTCAGTTCCAAGAGCTAGCTTGAAGTGTCGGTCGCCACCCTGGCAGGATCAGGTTGTCAGCAAAATACAGCTTGTGCAGCCATGGCTTAAGGCGGGCCCTCACTCTAAATCCCTCTCCCAAAGCGGGGTGCATCTTGGTCAAGTTCTCTGAGCAAGGCTGGCAGCAATTTTTCCCGACCATGAAATGCTGGGAATACTGAAGCCCTTGCACAGCTCTCGCAAATCCGGTGGCTCAGAGAGTGACAAGTTGTAGGGTGCATCTCCGTTAGGCAAGTTGGCCCACGCTGCGAGAAGCCGCTGCGCGTCTGCATCCCCCGGCCCCTTCTCCTCAGTAGGGCGAAGGGGAGTCTCCAAAGTGAGATGCGCCCCAAGTTGTATCAGCAGGTTGTTGTATGATAAAGGCATGATCGCCAGCAAGAATTGCACAAGTATTTCAAGATATTTTTGATCCAAATGTTGCTCCAAGGAGCTTTATGAAGCAGGTCATCATTAATGCTCATGTCGTCGATGAAAAGAACGTTGGCGATCTAGTTTCCTCGCCAATACGGTACTTTGAATTTCCGGGCTTTGAGACGAAGACGATTGATATTCGTGCATTTGATGCCGAAGATTTACAAGACTTACTACCCGCGACGGAGCAAGTCCGCTACCATCTTGTTGTCGGTGGTGGAGGCTTGATCTATCAACGGTTTCTCCGTGCGATGACGCGACTCGGCGATCCTAGTACACCCATTCAGGGCGCCCGAGTCTTGTGGGGCATCGGACAACAAGACTACGGTAGCAACGCACAACAGGGAAACCTGGTGAATATACTACGTCACACTAGCCAACGCTTCAACTATCAGCCCTATCTTGCCAGATTCGACCACATTGGTCTACGCGATGATGAGTCTGGCCAGGCCTGGGTTCCTTGTGCGAGCTGTATGCACCCAGCGTTTGATCAGCCCTACCGGATTGAGCATGAGTTTGTCGTCTTTTCTCACAAGAAGTTCCAAATCCATGTTGATCGCTTGCCACGAATGACGAATGAAAGCAACGATCTCGCGTCAATCTTGGCCTTTTTGGGATCAGGGGAAACAGTTTTGACAAGTTCCTACCACGGTGCTTATTGGGGATTACTGCTGGGACGAAAGGTTTTGGCCTTTCCTTTTAGTACTAAATTCATGACTCTCAAGCATAAGCCGGGCTACTATCCACTTCAGAGTTGGCGTGATCAGATCTGGAAATTCAGACCGTTTCGTGAGGGATTTTTGAATAAACTATCGTTCAAATTGCGCTATGGTAACAAATACTCCTGTACAACAGAGGGGTGGCAAGCCGCTCTGAAGGATTGCCAAATTTACCCGGATATCTTATCCGTGTACCGGAGTTGCAATTTGGCCTTCTATCAGCAGGTTATGGCAACATTCGCAGCCCGATCGTAGGGTGCATCTCAGTTAAGCAAGTTTGCCCTTATCCCCCAGCCCCTTCTCCTAAGTAGGGCGAAGGGGAGTCTCCAAAGTGAGATGCACCCCGATCGTAGGGGGTGCATCTCACCTATAGTATGTTTGAAAAGTCGGCTGAAGCCCTTGTGAGGGTTGGCTTCCAGGGAATTGCGAACAGAGGGCTAAAACTCTAATCAGCTCTCGATTCTGGGAAACGTCTCAAACACGCTCTTAGGCAAGTTTACCCACTCTACGAGCAGCCGCTGCACGTCTACAGCCCCCGACCCTTTCTCCCCAAGAGGGCGAAGGGGAGTCTCCAAAGTGAGATACACCCTGTCATAGGTCTTGGACTGACCTCCCCCCCAGCTCTTAGGATAGGACCCGCCTGCGACCTAGAAGCACCCAAGACCATCATGCTAGCCACTGACTGAGGCGATCGCGCAGGGTCGCCAGACCCAGGCGATCGCGCGCCGCGATAAAGGCGGCCTCCGGGAATTGAGCCTTGGCTATACTCAGGGCTTCTCCCGGCGCGGCATCCAGTTTGTTAAACACCAGCAGCGTCGGGGCCGGGGCGATCGCCATATCAGTCAAGATCCCCTGGACAGCGGTAATCTGGTCGTTCCAGGCCGGGTGAGACAGATCGACCACATGGAGCAGCGCATCCGCTTCTGTCACCTCCTCCAGAGTCGCCCGGAAGGCATCCACGAGGGCCGGGGGCAAGTCTTGGATAAAACCAACCGTATCCGTGAGCAGCACCGTCTTCGCCTCCCCCGTAGCCGGGTTCGTCAGGGACAGGCGGCGGGTCGTCGGGTCGAGCGTGGCAAAGAGCTGATCCGCCGCGTAGGCTTCGGCGCTGGTGAGGGCATTGAGCAGCGTCGATTTCCCGGCATTGGTGTAACCGACAATGGCGATGGTCGGGACTTCCTGGTGCTGGCGTTGCTGGCGGAGGCGGCTGCGGTGAGCCTGAAGCGCATTCACCTCTCCTTGCAGACGGGCGAGGCGGCGACTGATGGCGCGGCGCTCAGTCTCCAGCTTCGTTTCCCCAGGACCCCGCGTGCCGATGCCCCCCCCGAGCCGGGACATGGCCTGGCCGCGGCCCGTCAACCGGGGCAAGAGGTATTCCAACTGGGCCAGCTCTACCTGCAACTTCCCGGCCCGAGACTGGGCCCGCTGGGCGAAGATATCGAGGATGACCTCCGTGCGATCCACCACCCGAGCGCCGCAACGGACCTCCAGATTACGAACTTGGGCCGGGGAAAGGTCGCGGTCAAAGGCCACGAGGCTGATGCCGAGAGTCTGCACGGTCAGGGCTAGTTCTGCCACCTTGCCAGCCCCGATCACGGTCTGGGGATGGGGGCGCGATCGCCGTTGCCGCACCGTTTGCAAGACTTCACCACCCGCCGTATCGACCAAGCGCGCCAGTTCAGCCAAGCTGTCCTCAAAGCGTTGGTGGGTCAGGTCCTCCGTTTGCAACCCGACCAGCAACACGCGATCGTGGCTCGCATCCACCTGCTGGGCGACAAACTCACGGCGGAACTCGGCCTCCAGGCCTTCCACTAGGGCGAGAAAGTCCTGCTTCGCCAAGGCCTCCAAGCTCAGGGAGGGCAACACCTGCCATTGGGGCTGATCCCGGACGGCTGGATCGGTGGCTGGCACGAGATGGGCCAGGTAGGTTGTCCCCACATAGCCCGTGGCCCCGCCCCCCCGCCGTTCAAAGCCGCTCCCGGTGAGGGCCAAAACCACGAGGGCGTCGAGTCGCTGGAGGGCCATGGCCGTCAGGCTGCCATTGCTGGGGGCGGTGTCCTGGAGGGCTGTGGCCAGACAGCGGATGCCACAGAGGCGCTCGGCCCCGTAGCGGGGCAGTTCTAGCAGCGGGATCTGAGTCTGGTGGGGCGTGCCGACCCCCACGCGCAGCACTTGGCCCCGCCGGTTGATGTAGGCGCAGACGGGCTGCTGAAGGTCGGTGCTGATGGCGGCGAGGCGCTGGGCAAATTCCGGCGTGGTGACGCGATCGCCCGGTAGGCGCTGAGAGTATAGCCGCCGCAACTGCTTGACTTGGTTGGCCTTGAGCCCTTGGAGGTTGCCGTAGATCGTTTCGATAGGACGTTTGGGGGAGCTAGCCTGATAATTTTGATTTTAACCCTCAGCCCAGCCACGGCCGGGGAGGCCCGCAGTCTGGGGGGTGGACGAAATTTTACGCGGGATGTTGGTACTCCTTCGCTCAGCCTTCACCCCAACCGCTCCCCCAAGTTGGGAGCGGGGCTGCTAGCTCCCCTGCTCCCAGCTTTGGAAGAAGGGGCCGGGGGATGGAGACGCGCAGCGGCTTCTCGCAGAGGGGGCAAACTTGCCTCCCTGAGATGCACCCATTCACCTCAGCTGTATTCACCGAGTTGCTGGATCAGCTTCGCGACCAGGGCCGTCCAGCCCGTCTGGTGGTTTGCACCAATGCCGGCCCCCAGATCGCCGTGGAAATATTCGTGAAAGAGTAAGTAATTGTGCCAGTGGGGATCGGCTTGAAACTTTTGGGTCCCGCCATAGGCCGGACGCTGACCGTTGGCATCATTGAGAAAGAGGCGGGTCAAGCGCTCCGAAAGCTCTTGGGCTACTTCCCACAGAGTTAACCAAGTGCCGGAGCCGGTGGGGCATTCCACCTTGAAGCTATCCCCAAGGTAATGATGATATTTTTGCAAGGATTCAATTAACAAGTAATTCACCGGCCACCAGACAGGTCCGCGCCAGTTGGAGTTACCGCCAAATAGGTTGCTCCTCGATTCTGCTGGCTCGTAATCAACCCGATGCTCCACACCGTCTACGAAGAACGTGTAGGGATGGTCAGCATGGTAGCGCGAGAGGGCCCGGATGCCATAGGGGCTCAAGAACTCATGCTCATCCAGCAGTTTCGCCAACACGCGGCGGAGGCGATCGCCGCCCTCCACTTGATCACGTGTCGCATAGCAGAGGGCCAGGAGTCGCCGCGCCTTTTCCCCCGTGATTTCCATGCAGGCTACATTACGCCGCAACTCCGGTCGATTCACGATGAACCATTCCAGGCGCTTTTTGAACCCCGGCAGTTTCTCCAGCAGGCCCGGCTCTATCGTCATCACCGCAAAGAGAGGAATTAGCCCCACGATCGAACGCACCTTGAGCCGCAGACGCTGCCCCTCGGGCAGGTGCAAGACATCGTAGAAAAAGCCCTCTTCCTCATCCCACAGTTGGGTACGCTCCTCGCCGATGTGGGTCATCGCATCCGCGATGTAGAGGAAGTGCTCAAAGAATTTGGTCGCCATGTCTTCATAGACGGGGTTTTCCTGGGCCAATTCCAGGGCGATCGTGAGCATATTCAGGCAGTACATGGCCATCCAACTGGTGCCGTCGGCTTGCTCGATCAGGCCCCCCGTCGGTAGCTCAGCGCTGCGGTCAAACACGCCGATATTGTCCAAGCCCAGAAAGCCGCCTTCAAAGACATTATTCCCCTGTTGATCCTTGCGATTCACCCACCAGGTAAAGTTGAGCAGGAGCTTTTGGAATACCCGCTCGAGAAACTGGCGATCGCCCCGGCCCCGCAGCTTCTGCTCGATCTTGTACACCCGCCAAGTGGCCCAAGCATGAACGGGTGGATTAACATCGCCGAAGTTCCACTCATAGGCCGGGATTTGGCCGTTGGGGTGCATATACCATTCCCGAGTCATAATATCGAGTTGGTGCTTCGCAAACTCCGGATCGACCAAGGCCAAGGGCAGGCAGTGAAAGGCCAAATCCCAGGCTGCAAACCAAGGGTATTCCCACTTATCCGGCATGGAGATAATATCTTGGTTTTCGAGGTGAAACCAGTGCTGGTTCCGCACCTGGGCCCGCTCCGGCGGTGGCGGCGGCATGGTTTCATCCCCCCGGAGCCACTGGGTCACATCGTAGTAGTAAAACTGCTTGCTCCAGAGCAGTCCTGCGAGGGCTTGGCGGTGGACATTACGGCGGTCGTCGCTGAGCGCTTTGGGGGCAAGATCATAGTAAAATTCGTCCGCTTCGCGCTTGCGGTCATTGAAGATGCGTTCAAACTCACTGCCGAAGGGATTGCCCGCCGGATTGAAGGTATCGCAAAGGCGCAGATAGACCGTTTTGGTATCACCAGCCGCCACTTGGAAGTGATAGTGGGCGGCGACTTTCGTGCCCTGGTGCTGGGGATTGATCGCATCCACGCGGCTGTGGATCAAGTAGCTGTGGAAGCCATCTTTAACGTAGGGGTTGGCGTTGGGAACCCCGTAGAGACGTTCGGTATTCGTTTTATTGTCGGTAAAGAGTAGCGGCGTGCTGTGCTGGCTATCGGCCCGGCAGAAGAGCCATCGGCGGCCCAACTTCGCATGGGAGACTTCAACGCTGCTAAATTGATAATCAGCCTTCACTTGGCGCAGGGTCGGTTTGGCGGCTTTCGATTGCCAAGCCCAGGTGTTGCGAAACCAGAGGGTGGGCAGTAAGTGCAAGCTCGAGGCCTCAGGACCGCGATTGGCAATCTCAATTTTGATCAGGAGGTCCTCGGGGCTGGCCTTGGCGTACTCGACGAAGACATCAAAGTAGCGATTGGCGTCAAAAATACCGGTGTCCAAAAGTTCAAATTCGAGGCTACCTTTGTCCCGTCGTTGATTTTCCTCTACCAGCCAGGCATAGGGAAATTCGGCCTGGGGATATTTGTAGAGAAATTTCATGTAGGAGTGGGTGGGGGTGCTGTCGAGGTAGAAGTAATATTCCTTGACATCTTCGCCATGATTCCCCTCATGGCCCGTGAGGCCAAAGAGCCGTTCTTTCAAAATCGGGTCGTGGCCGTTCCAGAGGGCGATCGCAAAACACAAGTATTGCTGATCGTCACAAATCCCCCCCAGGCCGTCCTCGCCCCAGCGATAGACCCGCGATCGCGCCTGGTCGTGGGAAAAATAGTCCCAAGCCGCGCCCTTAGAACTGTAATCCTCCCGCACCGTGCCCCACTGTCGCTCGCTGAGGTAGGGGCCCCATTTTTTCCAAGCAACCTGCTGATTCCGATCTTCCTCAAGGCGGCGTTGTTCGTGATTCATGGGCGCTAAGCGGGTAAATGGGTAGGGCGGCCGGCAGGGACAGAATCTCGAGGGTTCAGGGCTTCGGGGGTCCACCAGGCCCTAGCCGGATACCGCCAAGGTTCACGGCGGTTCGCCCTGAGTTTAACGGATCGTCTGCCAGGCTCGCAGCACTTCGGCGACGGTCCAGGCCTGGGCAAACGCGCCGCGAGGCTGGTGAGGGGCGTTGCCATCGAAGATTTCGCTCAGGGTTCCCAGGCAGGCTCCCTGGAGGTGGTGTTGCATGGGGGCGAGGAAACTGCGGGCCTGGGCGGCGTCGCCATAGACGTGCCAATGGGCTTGGGCAAAGGGGCCGAGGAGCCAGCCCCAGACCGTGCCTTGATGGTAGGCGGCATCGCGGGCCAGGCGATCGCCCCCGTAAATCCCGATATAGCTGGGGTCCGTGGGGGCTAGGGAGCGCAACCCGTAGGAGGTCAGCAGCGCGCCCGCCACGGCATCGACCACACTTTTCTGCTCGGGGGGCAACAATAGGGGCAACATCGACCCCTGGCGATCGCCCGCCGTGAGGGAGACAGCAAAAATTTGATTGGGCCGCAGGCTGTCGTCATGACCGTCTGGGCCGTCGAGCACATCGTAGCAATAGCCCTGTTCTGGCTGCCAGAAGCGCTTAAAGCCAATGGCCGCCTGTTGGGCCAAGCGGTCGTACTCGTGGCTGGGGGCGCCCAATTGCTGCGCGAACTGGGTCATGGTCACAAGGGCGCGATACCAGAGGGCATTCACCTCCACGGGCTTGCCGATGCGCGGCGTCACGACCCAATCTTCCACCTTGGCATCCATCCAGGTGAGCTGCACCCCCGCCTCGCCGGCATAGAGGAGACCATCCCTGGCATCCCGTTGAATCTGGTAGCGCGTACCGCGACAGTGCCAGTCGATGACTTCGCGCAACTGGGGAAATAGCTGGCGCAAGAAGTCTTGATCTTGGGTGGTTTCCACGTAGGCCCTTAGGGCTTCAAAGTACCAGAGAATGGCATCAACGGTGTTGTATTGCGGCTGGTGCTGGCCCTCGGGGAAGAGATTAGGCAACATCCCCTGGTCAAGGTAGCGGGCAAAGGTGTGCAAGATGGTGCGAGCAATTTCCGGGCGGCCCGTGGCCAGGGTCAGGCCGGGGAGCGCGATCGCCGTGTCCCGGCCCCAGTCACCGAACCAGGGATAGCCCGCGATCACCGTCTTCCCCGTCGTCCCCTCAGGGAGGGTGCGCTCCACGATGAATTGGTCGGCCGCGAGCACCAGTTGCTGGAGCCAGGGGTCGGCGGCGGCGGCGGGGTGGGCGGCCTGCCAGCGATCACCCAGGGCCTGTTCATAGGCGCGGCGCTGGGCTAGGGCCGCTGGGCCGTCTAGGGTGGGGGCCGGCTCCGTGCTCGCCACGACGGTGAGCGAGTCCCCCGGTTGCAGCGTTGCCTCAAGGCTGGCCGCGTGCCAGTGGTCATCGCGATCGCCCAGGCCCCGATAGCGCTCAACGGCGAGATCAAAGTCGTAGTACCACTGCTGGCTCAAGTCCCACCACACATCACCGGACCCCTTAGCCCGGTGCAGCTTCGCGAAGATATAGAAGGGAACCGCCTGCTCAAAGGCCTGAATCCGGAGACCGGACTCCAGCAGCGCCACGGCCATCGTCCAGCCCTCCCCCTGGGTCTGTTGGTGGCGATCGCGGTAGTTCACCAGGGCCTTGAGGGACAGATCGAGGGGCGCACTGCCCCGTTGGTAGGTGTAGTGACTGTAGGTTGTGTTGTGGCCAGGAGCCATCCAGAGGCGTTGCTCCAACTGCACATCCGCAAAGCTGTAGGTCCAGGTGGGAATCAGGCCCTCCAGCCGAAAGCGCTCAATCTCGCGGTAGCCCTGGGGGGCGATCGCGCCACCGCGCCAGCGGTTAGTAGCCAGGGGATGGTACTGGCCGCGATAACGGGCGAGGGCGTCCAGCTTGGCGAGCAGCAGGGTTTGCCCCTGGGGTGGTTCTAGGGCCGCCACCAGCAGGCCGTGATAGCAGCGAGTCAGGAGCCCAGCCACAGTCCCGGCGGCGAAGCCACCGATGCCGTTTGTCACCAGCCATTCACGCTGCTCAGCACTGGGGAGGTTTCCGGAAATCTCGCGTCCGAAGTCAATCATGGGGGTGGGCCTCAGGCAGCTAATGAGACAATAGCGCCTGCGGGTCGGTGCTCCCAGGGTTTAAGACAAAATTCCGATTCAGCGGCAACGCCAGCCGGGCCCTGGGAGTTGCGCGCTGGATTACCCGGCGCCATGCTCCAAACCTTGGCAAGTTCGTCGGTTGGGCTAAAAAGTTGGGTTGACGACAGGAGGCCCAAGACTCCCCTGGCTGTTGCGGGGTGTTGCGGGGCTCAAGCCAACCGACGCTTTCCCGCCGGGACACCACGCGAACGAGATGGGTCAGGCTGCCAGGTCGCTGGGTGGACGAAAAAAAGCGCGGCTCCCCGGAATTTTGAGCGATGGCTCCAGGAGCAGAGGGTCACCCGCTTCCGCGTTACCGGGCCCCCTCGGCGAGCAGCCGCTGCGCGTTGACCTCCCCCGGCCCCTGCTCCCCAAGCTGGGAGCAGGGGAGCTAGAAGCCCCTCTCCCAAGTTGGGAGCGGGGTTGGGGTGAGGGCTTAGCTAGGGAGTCCCAACATCCCGCGTAAAATTTTGTTCACCCGGTCACTCGCGCGGCAACCCGCCTCCCCCCAATAAGCTAGGCTAGGGAGCAGTGCCGCTTCTGAGGAAAGGGTTTTGTCTGCTGCATCGCCATCGGTGGAGTCCCAGCGCGATCGCGCCAATGATTGGCGGTTGTTGCTGCGTCTAGTTCCCTACGCCCAGCGCAATCGCACCCTTTTTATCGTCTCCCTAGGGCTCGTCGTCCCCATTGCCCTGGCCCGGTTCGCCCAGCCCTGGATCATCGGTCAAGCGATCTCGCTCCTGCGCCAAGAGCCGACCAGCCCGATCGTCGCGAACCTGACCCTCCAAGCCGGGATCACGCGCCTCGTGTTGTTGCTGGCCCTGGCCATTGGCCTACGCCTCACCTGCGCCATCGTGCAGGGCTACCTGGTGCAGAAACTGGGCCAGGAGATGATCACCGACATTCGCGATGATCTCTTCGCCCATGTGCTCTCCCTGTCGTCGCGGTTTTTTGACCGCACCCCCGTGGGCCGCTTGGTGACGCGCCTCACCAGTGATGTCGAAGCCCTAGGGGATGTGTTCTCCACAGGCACGATTGGCATTTTCAGCGACATCATGGCGATCCTCGTAACGGTTGTGGGTATCTTTGCTTTGCAATGGCAACTGGCGACCCTGCTGGTGCTGCTGCTGATCCCGGTGGCTGCCTTGATCGTCTACTTCCAGCAACAGTATCGCCAGGCCAACTATCGGGCTCGGGAAGAACTTTCGCGCCTCAACTCGATGTTGGCCGAGAACATCGCAGGCATCGGGGTTGTGCAACTCTTCCGCCGCGAGCGCTTCAATACGGAGCAGTTTCGGGCGATCAACCAGCACTACCTCACGGAAGTGGATCGCACGATCTTTCACGATTCTGCGGTCTCGGCCACCCTGGAATGGATCGCTTGGGTGGCGATCGCCAGTGTCCTCTGGCTCGGGAGCCTGCTCGTGTTGCGCGACACCATCACCCTGGGCCTGCTCTCCGCCTTCATCCTCTACTCCCAACAGTTGTTTAACCCCCTGCGGCAGTTTGGCGAAAAGTTCACCATGATTCAGGCTGGATTTACCGCCGTCGAACGGGTGAGTGAGCTGCTCGATGAACCGGTGGACATTCGCGACCCGGGCGATCGCGAGTCATCGCTGACCGCCAGCGAGTGGCAAGCCGCCAAAACCCAGGGCGAAATTTGCTTCGAGCACGTCTGGTTTGGCTACAAACCGGGGGAATTTGTGCTCGAGGATCTCAACTTCACCCTGCGTCCGGGGGAAAAAGTCGCCCTCGTGGGTCCCACCGGGGCGGGCAAAAGCTCCATCGTCCGTCTCCTCTGCCGCCTCTACGAGCCCACCCAAGGCCGTATTCTGGTGGATGGCATCGACATTCGTGACCTGCGCCAGGCGGAGCTGCGCCGCTACATCGGCACGATCTTGCAGGAGAACTTTCTCTTTGCGGGCGATGTGCAGCGCAATATCACCTTGGGCGAAACCTACTCCCTGGAAGCGGTGAAGGCAGCGGCGGCGGCTACCAATGTCGATCACTTCATCGAACAATTGCCCCAGGGTTATGCAACCCAGTTGCGGGAGCGCGGCACCAACCTTTCGGCGGGCCAAAAGCAGTTGCTGGCCTTTGCCCGGGTGGCGATCCGTGATCCCCGCATCTTGGTCATGGATGAAGCAACCGCAAACCTCGACCCCATTTCTGAGCGGATGGTGCAGGAGGCCCTGGGGCACTTGCTGGCTGGCCGGACGGCGATCATCATCGCGCACCGTCTTTCTACTATCCGTGATGTGGATCGCATCCTAGTGCTAAAGCGGGGCCGAGTCGTGGAGGAGGGAGACCAAGAGACGCTCTTGGCGCAAAACGGTCTCTACGCCAGTCTCTACCGGTTGCAGATGCTGGGCCTGGAGCAGGCTTGAGGGGGCCAGCGCCGGTGCGGGCTAGGGGCTAAGGTTGCTGGGAATCCGAGGGGGATGAAAAAGCGCCGGGCTCCCAAGCTGAGCGGCTCCTGAGCGTTGCCGGAGGCTACGATAAAGAGGCTGAAGAACTCTCCCAACAGCCCCAGTCCGGGCTCTCTCCCGAGATGGGTAGCTGAGTGGTGAACTCTTTGCGGAGATTGGCGATGGCACAGCAAGAAACGATTCTGCTCTTTTGGGACTGTCCTGAGTGCGGCCACGAGCACATTCCCGGCCCAACCCATCGGTGTCCGAATTGCTTCTGGTGGCGCGATCGCACGGTGGAGTTTTATGAAGCTCCCGATTCTTGCGTTCTTAGTCCTGAGGAAGTTGCCCAGTACCAAGGTCCCGACTGGATCTGTAAAGTCTGTGGCGCGGCAAACCCGGAGCAGGGTGAGCCGGTGGAGCACTTGGTCTGCGGCAATTGCGGCCAGTGGCAAACCAACAGCCTTGACTTGGGCGACACGGCTCCCCAGGCCCTGCCAACGGGCCAAGCCGTTGCTCAGGTGGAAGGGGAATGGCACGAGGGCTTTCGCTTGTCCTCGGTCGAGGCCTCCCCGCGCCAGACCCAGGCCCGGTCTAAAACGTCTAAAACTGGAGCCCGACGGCACTACCGCCGGGTCATTCTAGCTGGGGTGGCGATCGCCACGGCCTGCGGTGTCCTCTTGGGGCTCTGGCGAGCGGTCACACCGCGCACCATCGTTGCTGACGTGGTGGCTCGCACTTGGACGGTGGGGGTCGAAGTCCAAGAGCTGCGCCCCGTCGCGGAGGGGGGCTGGAACCTCCCGGCTGGAGCCTACAACGTATCTACCAGCCAACGACAGCGGGGCACGCGCCAAGTGCAGATCGGCACCGAGACGGAGCAGGTGCAGGTTTCTTACCAAGAGCAGGTGGGGACTCGGGAGGAATGCACCACCGTCTCCCTCGGAGATGGTACAGGTTCCCGTAGCTGCACGGACGTACCGGTGTATGAGACCCGTTATCGCACGGAGACCCGCGAGGTTCCGGTCTACCGGACAGAGCCCGTGTATGACCTCTGGTACGACTACATGATCGACACCTGGCAACCCCTCGAAACGGTGGAAGCACGGGGAGCTGATGACGAACCCCGCCAGCCTCCGCGGGTTTCCCTGCGCCAACAGCCCTACCCCCAGCAGGCCCTGGCTCCGGTGGAGACCTGCCGCATCCAGGCCCAGTATGAGCGCCGCCAGGAGCTGGAGACGGCAACTTGGATCTTGCCCTGCGACCAGTACGACCAGTTGACTACGGGACAAACGGCGACCTTCCAGCGCTCCTTCGGGCGCACAACCTTGAAGGGCGCACCCTAAACTTCAGGGGCGAACGGGGGTGGGGAAAGCAGGAGATTTCACGGTCAAAGATTGCGATCAATCCGGGTTGCCTACAATAGACCTCAGTAAGATGATGCAACTATCCCGGCTGTCGCTTGGGGCTACTGGAATGGCTTCAGAAGGCTAGCCGGGCGATCGCCCTCCTGCCTTGCCGCCCTTGACTCCCTCTGCGTTGGTGCCATGCCCGCCAAGATACTAGTTGTTGACGACGAACCCACCCTGCCGCTCCTCATCCGCAAGGCCTTCCGCAAGCGCATTCAGCGCGGTGATCTGAGCTTCACCTTCGCCACCAATGGGGTGGAGGCCTTGGAGCAGGTCGGCCAAGATCCGGAGATTGACATCATCGTCAGCGATATTAAGATGCCGCGGATGGATGGTTTAACGCTGCTGAGTCATCTGCGGGAGTTGAACCACCCGACGCTGAAGACGATTATTGTCTCGGCCTATGATGACTTCCGTAACATCCGCACCGCGATGAATCGCGGGGCCTTCGATTTTTTGATCAAACCAATCGATCTCGAGGACCTAACGATCACAATTGACCGCACCCTAGAGCAGGTCAATGAGCTGAAGGAAGCGGTCCGCACCAAGCAGCAGGCCCAGGAAGCCCGGATTGCCCTACAGCGCCAAGAGGCCCAGCAGGAGAGCGAGCAGCAGTTGATTCAGTTTCTGGAAGCGATGCCCGTGGGGATCTTTGTGGTCGATGCGGCGGGCAAGCCCTACTACGCCAACCGCACGACATCGGAGGTGCTGGGGCAGGCGATTGTCTCGGATCTGCAACCGCAGCAGTGGCTGGCCCAGGCACGGGTGGCGGGGACGGAGGCCATGTATCCCCCCGAGCGTTTGCCGTTGGTCCAGGCCCTCCAGGGGCAGACGGTGTACGCTGATGACTTGGAGCTGCACCAGTCGGGGCGATCGCTGGTCCTCGAGGTGGCGGCGACGCCGATTTTCAACGAAGCGGATGAACTGGTGTTTGCGATCGCCACCTTCCAGGACATTACTCAACGCAAGCAGGTCGAGCGCGTCTTGGCTAACTACCAGCGGGACCTCGAAACCCAGATCGAGCAGCAAACTCGGGCCCTGCGCCAGAGTGAGGCGACGAATCAGGCGATCTTGCGGGCGATCCCGGACTTGTTGGTGCGGATGAATCGGGAGGGGCAGCCGGTCGCGGCGATCGCCCACTCCGAGGCGGAGCCAGTCCAAGAAGTGCTTCAGGCAGTCTTTCCCCCAGACCTAGCGGCGCAGCGCCTCGAGTACATCCAGGAAACCTTGGCCACGGGAGAACTCCACGTTTACGAGTACCAAGTTTCCGCGTCCGATACTCCTCGCTATGAGGAGGCGCGCATTGTGCCCATTGATGCCAATGAGGTGCTGCTAGTGGTGCGAGACATCACGAATCGCAAGCAGGCGGAGGTAGAGTTGGCGGCAGCCCGGGATGCGGCGGAGTTGGCCAGTCAGGCGAAGGGAGCCTTCTTAGCCAGTGTCAGCCACGAGCTGCGGACGCCCCTGAATGCGATCCTCGGCTTCAGTCAACTGATGGCAGCGGAGCCCAACCTGGACCCCACCCACCAGGAGTATTTGACCCTGATCGAGCAGAGCGGCACCCACCTCCTGGCCCTGATCGATGATGTGCTCACCATGTCGCGGTTGGGGAGCGATCGCCTCGAGGCCGAGATCAGCAGCTTTGACCTCCATTACCTGCTTGATTCCCTCCGGGTGGTCTTGCAGCCCAAGGCCGAGGGGCAGCAACTGCAACTGTTCCTGGAGCGATCGCCTGATTTGCCCCAATGGATCGAGACCGACAAGAGCAAACTGCGCCGTATTTTGCTGAATCTGCTCAACAATGCCCTGCGCTATACGACGGCCGGAACGGTCACGCTGGCAGCCACCGTCTCCCGACTGGAGGACGACCGCTGCCGCCTCTACTTTGAAGTTCGCGATACTGGGCCGGGGATTCCGGAGGAGGAGTTGCCCGATCTCTTCGTGCCCCTGGTCCAGGGTCGTGCGGGTCGCGAGTCCGGGGGCGGCTCGGGCCTAGGGCTGGCCCTCAGCCGCGAATGTGCTCGGGCCCTGGGGGGAGATGTAACGGTAGAAACCCAGGTGGGCCGGGGCTCCTGCTTCCGGGTGGAGATTGCGGCGATCGCCCATCAAGAGCACGCCCGGGATGAGGCCCTCTACTCCTCAGGCCCCCTACCAGAGAGTGCGGCGATTCTACGGGCTCAGGATTTGCAGGTGATGCCCGCGACTTGGCGAGCGGAGCTGCACCAAGCCGCCGTGATCGTGGACAACCATCGCCTGGCCCAGCTCATTACGGCGATTCCCCCCAGCGCCGCCCACCTCAGTACCGGCCTGAATGAACTGCTTAACAACTTCCGCCTGGATACCATTGCCCTGCTCAGTGAGTCGGCGCCCGAGGGGGACTAGAGCAGCCTGAAGTTAGCGCTATCCTCTCACGGCTTAGAAACCAGTGCCGGCAAAGGTTTCACCCGTGATGGACACCAGGCCTGAGGCTGATTCGGTTGTCCTCCATTTAATTCCGGGCAGCCTTGGCGCTAAGATGATCGAGAACCGCTGAAGCTGACCGCAAAACCCCCCGTGCTATCAACCCTCACCACAGACTTCCGCATCATCTTCGAGCGCGATCCCGCCGCCCGCCACTGGCTGGAAGTGCTATTTTGCTACCCCGGTCTCCAGGCTATTCTTTGTCACCGCTTCGCCCACTGGCTCTGGAACCTTGGCTTACCCTTTTTCCCGCGCTTGATCTCCCACTTGGCGCGCTTTTTCACGGGCATTGAAATCCACCCCGGCGCTCAACTGGGAAAAGGCGTCTTCATTGACCACGGCATGGGCGTCGTGATCGGCGAGACGGCCATTCTCGGGGACTACTGCCTGATCTACCAAGGCGTCACCCTGGGGGGCACGGGCAAAGAGATCGGCAAGCGCCACCCGACCTTGGGAGAAAATACTGTGGTGGGGGCGGGGGCTAAGGTGCTGGGCAATCTTCAGATTGGCAACAATGTCCGCATCGGCGCCGGCTCTGTGGTGCTGCGGGATGTGCCCTCGGACTGCACGGTGGTGGGGGTTCCCGGCCGCATCGTCTACCGCTCCGGCGTTCGCATCAACCCCCTCGAGCACGGCAGTCTGCCGGACTCAGAAGCGACGGTGATCCGGGCCCTCTTGGATCGTATCGAAGCCTTGGAGCAACAAGTGCAGAGCTTGCAGGCGGTGCAACCGGAGGCGCGGGAGTTGGCGCTGGTGCTCAGCCGTACCTGTCAGGGTCAGGGCGATCGCCCCTCTGTGAGTTGCCGCCTTGAGGACAAGGTGATTCAAGAGTTCCTCGGCGGCACGGGGATCTGAAGCCGGTTTTCGCTACAAGCCGGCCAAGGCCCGCAACTCCTCATTAGCCGCGAGAAACATATCGCAGTGGCGGCAGGGGTCCGCCAGCGGCAAGTTCTGGGTGCGGCGGTAGGCAGCGAAGCGGGCTCCGGTCCAGATCTCCCGAAATGAAGCAGTCCGCAGGTCGCCGAGCACGGGCTGGTTGGGTTGCATACAGCAGAGGCTGACCCGACCCACTTGGTCAATCAGGCAGTGGGTCCAAGGCGCAAAGCAGGGGTGCTGGTCGTAGTAGCCCCGAGCGTAGTGGCCGGGGCGGCTGGTGGCGCTGTCCTCCCCCCGGCCGAAAGGAAAGGCCTGGGCCGGGGTCGTGAGCAGTCCGGCCGGGAGGGCTTTGGCGGCGATCGCCGGCCCAATGCGGCGGTTGTAGTCTTGAATCTGGGCCGGACTGAGCCGTTGCAGATCGGGGGTGTGCTCGTCGAGGGGAATGAGGTTGAGCCGATCGACGCCGAGGGCGATCGCCAGTTCCGGGAGCCGGGCGAGGGAGTCGTAGTTCAGCGCGCTGATCACCGTGTTCAACTGCAAGCCCCCCGGTCGCAGTCCCGGCCGCAGGTGGCGACAGGCGGCCGTCGTCCGGGCCCAAGCTCCGGGCTGGCCGCGCACCCGATCGTGCTCCTCCGGGTCAGGACTGTCTAGGGAAAGATTGACCTTGCGGAGACCGGCGGCCGTTAACGCTTCGGCCCGGGCTGCATCGATCAGGGTGCCGTTGCTGGTCATGGTGGGCCGCAGACCGCGATCGCCGGCGTGTTGAATCAAGGCCTCCAGATCCGGCCGCAGCGTCGGCTCGCCCCCCGTGAAGTGGAGCTTCACACAGCCCAAGTCGGCCAAGTCATCAATCAGCCGGTGGTAGAAGCTGGCCGCCAGGGCCGGCTCCCGCACCTCCCGCCAGTGTAGGCACATGGCACAGCGGAGGTTGCAGGCCCAGACCAGCTTGAGTTTGACATAGAGCGGCTTGTAGGGCTGACCCGTGGCCACGGCGCGCCGGAAGCGGCGGGTCTCGGCGCGACTCTGCTGAATGGGATCAATGAGCATGGTTGACTCCGAGGGAGATAGGGATGGACCGAGAAACCGGGCGGCGGGTCTAGATCACGGCGGGGCTGCCAGCCCTTGGCCGGAGCGCCCACCCCAACTCTCAACCCCTTGGCGGCTTCCTGGCAAACTGGTTCTTGAGGAGCCCCCTTTCACGACTTCCCCGCCCGGCGAGGCAGGGGCCGGAGGCTGGCCCCGAGCAACACGAGGATGCCCAAATTAATGGCCACATCGGCCAGATTAAAGACGGGAAAGCGAATCAGGCGGAAGTCGAGGAAATCGATCACATAGTTGTAGAGGAAGCGGCAAACACCATTGCCAATAGCCCCCGACAGAATCAAGCCGTAGCCGAGCTGTTCCCAGCGAGGCAGGCGGGGATTCACCCAGGCATACAGCATGAGGCCCAGGCTCACCAGCAGGGACAGCCAGCGCAGCCAGCCCGCCCCGCCGGCAAAGAGACTAAAGGCCGCGCCAGTATTGACCACATAGGTGAAGTGGAACACTCCCGGCCAGAGGGGAATCGTGTCCCCCAGCTCGGCAAAGGTTCGCGTTACCCAGTACTTGGTGAGTTGGTCGAGGGCCAGGCCGATGATGGCGGCGAGCCAGAACCAGCGGTTGTGAAAGCGGAACGTCATGGTAAATAAGCCCGGGCGATCGCGCCCGGAAAGCAGCGATCGCTAGTAAAACAACAAGCGGCGCAACCCATAGGCACAGACCGCCATGGCGCAGACGATCGCCAGTTGACTGGGCAGAATCCAAACGGAGTGGCTGAGAAAATCCGACCAAAGCGCCCGCCAACCTCCCCCCAGGGAGCTAAAGAGGTGCATCCCCAGCAGGTACGCGATCCCCGTCGCATGGATGGCCGCCAACCCCCAGAGGCCGCTGCGGGCTAGGGCCTCCAATTTTACCGGCTGACCAAAGGCCAGATAGCCACAGATCCAGGCCCCTGGAATGAAGCCCAAGAGGTAGCCGAAGGAGGGTTGCTGGATGTAGTCCAGGCCACCGCCGTTGTAAAACACCGGCAGCCCGGCCAGCCCGATGGCTAGGTAGGCGACCTGAGCCAAGCTCCCGCCCCAGGGACCGCCTAAGCAGGCGACTAGCAACACCGCCGCGATCTGATAGCTCGTGTTGAGGGCATAGACCTGTACTCCTTCCTCAGGCCACTTCCAGGGCACGTTGGTGATAAAGGCCACCACAAACATACCGCCGATGGTCAGAAAGACGCCAATCAGAGCCCACAAAAGCTTGTAGGGAATTGACAGGGCGCGGGAGGTGGGACGCGAGCCCGGCGGGGGGCGGCGGCGGAGCCGCCGTTTGAGCCGAGGGGGGCTAGCGGGAGGGGGTTGAGTATTCACCAGGCAGAGGAGCATCGCCCCCTTCACGTCCGAGGGCTGCGAGCATTTCGTGATCCCGTTCTGGGGGTTGACCGAGGGTGGTGAGGTAGTGACCAATGAGCATGGCATTGATCCCGGCCTGGAGGCCTAGGGACTGCAATTCTCCCATCACGGCCTCGCGGCCGCCCGCATAGCGAAGAATCTGCTGCGGGAGCAAGAGGCGGAAGAGGGCGATCGCCTTCAAAGCCTCAAAGGGGTCGAGCCGGGGGTGATCGCCCAGGGGTGTCCCCGCCCGAGGGTTGAGCAGATTGAGGGGCACGGAGTCCACCGCCAGCTCCCGCAGGGCCAGGGCTAAGTCGATGCGGTCAGCCCAGCTTTCTCCCATCCCGAGGATGCCGCCTGTGCAGGCCTGAAGACCCGCCGCCTTGAGGTTCCGCACCGTGGCCACGCGATCGCGCCAATGATGGGTGGTCACAATCTGGTCGTAGAAGGCTTCTGAGCTTTCGAGATTGTGGTTATAGCGGCTCACCCCCGCCTCTCGCAGGGCCTCAGCCTGATCCTGGGTAATTTCCCCCAGAGCACAGCAGGGCTTGATCGCCGTCTCAGCGACAATCTGGCGCACCATCGCCAGAATTTGCTCAAACTCACTGGACTTCGGAGAGTGGTACTTAGGGCCGCGGCCCTGGCTAACCATGCAGAAGCGCGTTGCCCCGGCCGCCGCCGCCGCTTTGGCCTGGGCCAACACCGCCTCAGGGGACTGCAAGCCATAGACGGGCGAGGCTTCCCCCGGATGGTGAACCGACTGGGAGCAGAAGCCACAGTTTTCCGAGCAGTTGCCCGATTTGATATTGCCAATGCTGCACAGATCGACCACCTCACCGCAGCAGGCCTGGCGCACCCGATCCGCCACCTGACAGAGGGCGAGAATGTCCTCGCGGTCCGTGATCTGCGCCGCTAGGTACAGGGCTTCGCTGCGGGTGAGGGGGTCCCCGGCAATGATGCCCTCAGCCCGGTTCGCTAGCCAGGAGAGCAAAGCAGCGCCTACGGGCAAGGCAGCAGCCTCCGGTGGAGCGGGCGCGGAGCATGGAGTCATAGTCGTTTTACCGTAGATAGACGGGGACAGTGTTTGGCCGCTCATTCTAGCACTGGGGGCGATCGCCCGGGCGCGACCCCAGGGATTCCGAAAAGATAGTTAACGATATCCCCTGGGCCCCGAGATTCTGAGTTAGCCTGAATAGCAAGGGTGACATGGCAGTGAATATTGCCGAATTTTCCAGGGTGAACGAAATTTTACGCGGGATGTGAGTACTCCTTCGCTCAGCCCTCACTCCCAAGTTGGGAGAGGGGCTTCTCGCTCCCCTTCTCCCAGCTTTGGGAGAAGGGGCCGGGGGATGAGGGCCCGGTAACGCTAAAGATGGCTACACTCTGCGCCTTGAGCAACCGCTCAAAATTCAGGGGAGCCGAGCTTTTTTTCGTCCACCCATCGAATTTTCCAGGCTCCTAGACAGCTCCTCATCGTCTCCCGTACACTGAAGGATTATCCCACTCATTTCCTGGCTGGCCCTAGTCTCAGGGACTCGCCTCTAGCGGCGGCAGCGCTGTCGTGGCTTCTCCCTAAATTCAGGCTTCCGGCTGCGGAATGGATTGCTGTGTCGTGTCTCGTGAAGGTTGATCGTGGTTTCTTCTAGCATCCCCCCCAAAACCTCGTCGCTCCCCACTCCGACCCGCCGGAGTGGCGCGTTCGCCTTGATTGACAGCTTGGTACGTCACGGCGTCAAGCACATCTTTGGCTACCCCGGTGGCGCGATTTTGCCGATTTACGACGAACTCTATCGCGCCGAAGCCCGTGGCGACCTGCAACACATCCTAGTGCGCCACGAGCAGGGAGCCTCCCACGCCGCCGATGGCTACGCCCGCGCCACGGGGCAAGTGGGGGTCTGCTTTGGTACCTCGGGCCCCGGCGCTACGAACTTGGTCACGGGCATCGCCACGGCCCACCTAGACTCGATTCCGATGGTGGTGGTCACGGGCCAAGTTCCCCGGGCTGCCATTGGCTCCGATGCTTTCCAGGAGACGGATATCTGGGGCATCACCCTGCCGATTGTCAAGAATTCCTATGTAGTGCGCCGAGCCGAGGACATGGCGCGGATTGTTGCGGAGGCCTTTCACATTGCCAGCACCGGCCGCCCCGGCCCCGTGCTGATTGATGTGCCGAAGGATGTCGGGATTGAGGAATGTGATTATGTCCCCGTGGAACCGGGTCGGGTGCGCCTATCCGGCTACCGGCCGACGGTCAAGGGCAATCCTCGCCAAATCAATGCCGCGCTGCAACTGCTGCGGGAGGCCCGGCGACCGCTGCTCTATGTGGGGGGCGGGGCGATCGCCGCTAGCGCCCATCAGGAGCTGCAACAGTTGGCCGAAACGTTCCAGATCCCGGTCACAACGACTTTGATGGGTATGGGGTCCTTCGATGAATACCACCCCCTGTCGGTGGGGATGCTGGGGATGCACGGCACGGCCTACGCCAATTTCGCCGTGAGTGAGTGTGACCTCCTGATTGCGGTGGGGGCTCGCTTCGATGACCGAGTGACTGGAAAGCTGGAGGCCTTTGCCTCCAAGGCCCAGGTCATCCACATCGACATTGACCCGGCGGAAGTGGGCAAAAACCGTGCCCCCAATGTGCCGATCGTCGGTGATGTGCGGGTGGTCTTGCAGCAATTGTTGCAACGACGGACGGAGCTGGACTGGCAGCCGCAGCCGGAGCAGACCCAGGCCTGGCGCGCCCGCATTGCTCAGTGGCGGCAGGACTACCCCCTGATCGTCCCCAGCCATCCGGACAGCATTGCCCCTCAGGAAGCGATCGTCGAGATCGGTCGCCAGGCTCCGGACGCTTACTACACGACGGATGTGGGCCAACATCAGATGTGGGCGGCCCAGTTCATTAACTATGGACCCCGCCGCTGGATCTCCAGTGCCGGTCTGGGAACCATGGGCTACGGGATGCCAGCCGCCATGGGGGTGAAGGTGGCTTTGCCAGAGGCGGAGGTGATCTGCATCAGCGGCGATGCCAGCTTCCAAATGAACCTGCAAGAGCTGGCGACCCTCGCCCAGTACAACATCAAGGTCAAGACAGCGATCATTAACAATGGCTGGCAGGGCATGGTGCGCCAGTGGCAGCAAACCTTCTTTGGGGAGCGCTACTCCGCGTCGAATATGCAGACGGGGATGCCGGATTTTGTCAAGCTGGCGGAGGCCTTTGGAGTCAAGGGAATGATGGTGAGCGATCGCGCTGACCTCCAGGCGGCGATCGCTGAAATGCTCGCCCACGACGGCCCCGTGTTGCTCGACATCCAAGTGACCAAGGACGAGAACTGCTACCCGATGATCGCGCCGGGCTCCAGCAACTCCCAGATGCTGGGTTTGCCCCAGCGCCAGTCCCTGAATCAAGCGGCGGAACTCCTCTACTGTCCTAGTTGTGGGGCGAAGAATGTCAGCACCAACAAGTTCTGCCCTGAGTGCGGCACGAAGCTCTAGGATCTGTCATCGCGAGAGGGTCCGAGCCATGGCCTTGCCCAGAGACCATGGCTAACCACCAGCGACCCTGCCTGCTCGGTTCTCTCGCAGGGGCTCGCCGGTCAAGCTAAAGGCTCGCGTCTCCGTAATCTTGACGGGGACGATCTGGCCCCGTAGTTCTTCGATCCGGCCATCAAAAAAGGTGAGACGGTTGCCTTGGGTGCGGCCTAGGACTTGGGCGGGATTTTTCGGATTTTGGTCTTCAACCAGCACCGCCTCCACCCGGCCGAGGTAGCGCTGGGAGCGCTCGGCTGCCTTCACTTCAACCAGACGGTTCAGCCGCTGGAGGCGATCGCGCTTCACGGCTTCGCTGACTTGATGCGGCCAGTGAGCTGCCGGAGTTCCGGGGCGGGGCGAATAAGCGGCTGTGTTGAGCTGGTCAAAGCCTAGCTCCTCGACCAAGCGCAGGGTGTTCTCGAACTGCGCCTCCGTTTCCCCAGGAAAGCCCACAATCGCGTCAGCACTGATGGCCGCTTCCGGCATCTGCTCGCGAATCGTCGCAATGATGCGACGGTACTTCTCCTGGGTATAGCCCCGGGCCATCGCCTTCAGCACCTCATTATCCCCCGACTGGAAGGGGATGTGAAAATGCTCGCAGACCTTGGGCAGCTCCGCGCAGGCCCGGATCAGCCGCTCCGTGAAGTAGCGGGGGTGGCTGGTGGCAAACCGTAGCCGCTCGAGCCCCGGCACATCGTGAACGTAGTAGAGCAAGTCGGTGAAGGTGTACAAATGGCGGCCGTCGGGCTTGCTGCCGGGGAGGTCGCGGCCATAGGCATCAATGTTTTGGCCCAAGAGCGTGACTTCCTTGTAGCCCTGACGGCCCAGCTCCTCCAGTTCAGCACGGATGGCCGCCGGCGTGCGGGATTGCTCCTGGCCGCGCACGCCGGGGACGACGCAATAGGTGCAGCGCTCATTGCAGCCATAGATCACATTGACCCAGGCGCTCACCTGGCTATCGCGGCGGGGCTTGGTGATGTCTTCGACGATGTGGATCGGGTCGGTGGCCACAACTTGGTTCCCCGCCAGCACCTGCTCGAGCAGATCCCCCAGGCGGTTGGCGTGCTGGGGGCCCATGACCAGATCCAGCTCTGGAACTCGCCGCAGCAACTGCTCCCCTTCCTGCTGAGCAACGCAACCGGCAACGATCAGGGTCAGGTCAGGCTGATGGTGCTTCCGTTTGGCTTGCCGTCCCAGGTAGGAGTAGACCTTCTGTTCGGCATTATCGCGGATCGTGCAGGTGTTGTAGAGGACGATATCGGCGCTGTTGGGGTCAGCAATAGCCTGCAACCCCATCGCCTCGAGAATCCCAGCCATGCGCTCAGAGTCGGCTTTGTTCATCTGGCAGCCGAAGGTGGTGATGTGATAAGTGCGGGGAGCAGGCATGGGCGGCAGGGGTGAGCTTTTCAGATCCGTCATTGTAGCATTTTCAGTTGGGGAGGCTGAGGGGGGGCGATCGCGGGGGTGGACAAAATTTTACGCGGGATGTTGGTGCTCATTCGCTAAACCCTCACCCCAACCCCGCTCCCAAGTTGGGAGAGGGGCTTCTAACTCCCCTTCGCCCAGCTTTGGGAGAAGGGGCCGGGGGATGTAGGCGCGCAGCGGCTTCTCGAAGAGGGGGCCCCGTAACACTGAAGAGGGCTACACTCTGCTCCTGGAACCATCGCTCAAAATTCAGGGGAGCCGCGCTTTTTTTCGTGCACCCGCGATCGCGCTCCCTAGGGCCGGCGAGAGCGCCGCCGCTGTTGCTGTTGGTGATAGAAGGGGCTGAGCAGGCTGTAGTAGTGAAACGTCAGCTCGAAGGCGGCGATCAGGTCCGTTCTCACCCGTCCCCGGTATTTGAGGAGGTGGAGCGCGAGGCGCTTGAGGTTGCCGAGGAGAGTACGACCGTAGAGCCAGAGGCCTTGGCCGGGAGGGACTGTCACCAGCCGCAGTTCGTAGGTGGCGAGGCCGCAGGTGCGGGCCAGGTTCAGCAGGTAGGAACGTTCCAGCCGCCAGGGAGGAATGAGGTGATCCAAACTCATGGCGGGGTTGTACCAGATTTCCCAGCCGGCGCGGTGGAGGTGCAGGAGGGCTTCGTAGTCTTCGCCCCGAGCGAGGAGCTTGCCTTGGTTGCCGGCGATCGCCAAGTCCCTGGGAACAGCCGCCAGCCAAGCCGACCGCCGCACGACGAGACCGGCCCCCGGGGGCAATTGCAAGAGCTCGGGCCGGAAGCGGCGGGCCTCGGAACCGTGATCCCGGATGGCTAAGAATTGGGCAATGCGGCTGAAGTTGGCGGGGGGCTCCACCTCGTAGCGGCCGCAAATGCGGCCGCTGAAGGCCCCGGCTGGTCGGTGCTGTTCGCCGAAGTGATAGGCTGCCTGCACCCAATCCGGTGCGGGGAGGTTGTCATCATCCAGAAAGGCGACATAGCAACCCGCCGCCAGTTCGATGGCTCGCTGGCGCGCGTAGGCCAAGCCTTGCCGTGCTTCGTGACCGTAGTGCAAGGGGTAGGAGCACGGCCACTGAGCCTGGTAGTCTTGCACCACTTGGGCGGTGGTATCGCGGCTGTTGTTGTCAATAACCCAGATCTCCCAGGTCAGGGATTCGGTGCCCCGTTGGGCTGCTAGGGCCGCCAAGACGAGGGGCAGGCGGGCTGCGCCGTTGTAGGTGGGAATGGCGACGGTGAAGTCAAGCATCGGGGCGCTCCCGCAGGTAGCCATGGCGCCACAAGTACCAGGGACTCAGGAAGCTACTGATGTAGAGCTGAAGCTCGCAGGCGGCGCCCAGGTGAGTCCGCAGGGCGGTGCGGTAGCGGCAGAGGTGCAGGAGGATGCGGAGCAGGTCGCGGCCGGCATAGGCCAGGGTCAAAAACGGCTTGTACCGAGGGCGAACGCCGATGGTGCGGGTCACGTAGCGACTGAAGCCGATGCCGCGCAGGAAGGGCAGGAGGTATTCTTTTTGTAAGCGCCAAGCGGGGATCTGGTGGGTGATCTCCATCTCAGGGTTGTACCAAATCTCCCAGCCGGCCTGCTGGATGTAGGAGATGGCTTCTAGGTCTTCGCTGGTCAGCATTTTGCCGGTGGTGCGGCCGGTCAAGATGCACTGCTGGGGGACGTGGGCCAGCCAGACTGTGCGCCGCACAACGAGACCGGCGGAGGGGGGCAGCAGGCGGGTTTTGGGGTTGTAGCAGAGGGGCTGGGGGCCGCGCTCGGTGATCGCGAGGAAGGGCAAGATGCGATCCAGTTCGGGGGGCGGCTCGATTTCGTATTCGCCGTGAACTTGGCTGCCCCAAGCGCCGGCTTGGGGATGCTGCTGGGCGAAGCGGTAGGCGGCGGCAACCCAGTGGGGGGCGGGGAGGGTGTCGTCGTCGAGGAAGCCGACGAGGGGGGCGGGGCTGCTGTGGATGGCGCGCGATCGCGCGTAGGCGGCTCCTTGGCGGGTCTCTTGCTCGTAGTGCAAGGGCCAGGGGGCGGACCAGTGGGCCTGGTAGTGTTGCACGACGGCGGCGGTGTCGTCGGTGCTGTTGTTGTCGATGACGCGAATTTCCCAGGTGAGGGCTTCGGTCTGCACTTGCTCCCGCAGGCGATCGAGCACGAGGGGCAGGCGTTGGGCCCCGTTGTAGGTGGGGATGGCGATGGTTAGATCCAGGCTCATGCAGCATGGCCTCCCGAGCTGGCTACTTCTCAGTTTAATACGTTTAACGCCTTAGCCCAGACCTGAGCAGGGACGCGCCGCAACCAGTGGGGATAGCTCAGTAGCAATACTTACTGTCAACGGGCTGCTGTTGCTGGTAGCTCATCCGCATTGCCCCCAGGATGGTGGAAATAATCACGCAGCGCCGGACCCGTCGGTGATCCGTGATCTCGTCTTGCCGCTGGCTTGAGAAGGTGATCCGGCCGGGGGGCACGCCGCGACAGTCGTGGGAATCAACTGTCGCGGGGCAGCCGGTGTGATTGAAGATGACATAGCGATGCTCTCCCAGAGGGGAGGCATTTCGCTGGGGCAGGGTTGATTCGGAGTCGATGCGTACTCCCGGCTCAAAGTTGCTCCAGGTAATGCTATTCGCTGAAAGCGTGGCAGCCTGGGCTGGGTGAGTTGCCAGTTGCACCCGGACTTGTCCAGCCACCTCCTGCTCACGGAGGCTGACTTGCCAAGCTTCCTTGGTTCGCATCGCCTCACTGCGAGCTGCCTGGAAGGCGCGGTAGGTGGCGCTTTGGGCAGCATTGAGCTTTTGGCGGTCTAGGAAGCCGAACCAAGCGGGAGCGGCGATCGCCGCCAGCAGACCAATCACTACAATCACGATCAGAGCTTCAGCCAGGGTGAACCCAGCCTGAGACTCTGGAATTAGGATGCGATTCTTTTGCAGCATACACCCCAGATAGTAGTGCTCAACTCCCTGATTATAGAAGGCTATTGCACTCTGCTTCACTTGATCGAGTGATGGTGCTGCCGATCAGAGTCTGAAGAACAACACAGCGGGTCGAGCGCTCCAGTCGCTTCAGGTTACTAGCGGCTTGATCACGAGGCATGGAGGCAAAAAAGGCAACGGGGATTTCCGGTTCCAGGCCGTTAATTTCGGCTAGCGTCCCCGTATGGTCAAAGGTCAAGGTTGCCAGGGTTCTGCCCTGAGCTGGCGTACCCGGAATCGTGGCATTCGGGTTAATCGGGTTGCCGGTAATCGAGTTCTTGCCGTCGAGGTTAGTCTGCAACAGCACCTGATTGGCCCTCAAGCCCAGACCGCTGGCAAGGTTGTTGTTAGCCCAGTAACGGTCGGTGGGATTGTTGGTAGGATTATTCGGTTCGTTCGGGTCGATATCTTCATCGGGGTGAACGATGACCTGGGGCAAACCGTTAAAGTAGCGAATACTGACGCTGTAGTTGCGCTTGCTACTTTGGGCCTCGCTCTTGGCGTCGCGGATTGCCCGGAGCACCGCATCATTAACGGCGTTGACACGGCGTTGGTTGAGGAACTGAATCCAGCCGGGAGCGGCGATCGCCGCCAAGATCCCCGCAATCACGATCACCACCACCAACTCAATCAGCGAGAAGCCAGCGTTCGGGGCCGAGCGGCGGCGCGTCGAGGGGGAATGGAAGCGCAGGAGGAAGGGAGGCAAGACGTTCATAGGTCCTTGAGAGCGCGATTCACAGGCGGCGCATCGGGTTAACTTGGTTCTATTGTACTAGTTTACCAACGCCACGGACTTCAACCCGCGTTGTCGGAAAAAAGGACGCAGTGCGCTGGCCATACTCCGGCGGGTTGTCAACCGGTCGAATGCGAGCCAGGGCATTGCCGCGCAGGTAAATGCGAGCCGCGTTGTCGGTGCGGTTGATGCAGGCGTAGAAGCTATCATTCACCCGAGCTGGCAGCACGCCCGCTGCTGGGCTCTTGGTCCAGAGGGGCTCCGCCGGGCTCAGATTGGGAATATTACCCGCAGGACAATCCTCCGTGTCTAAACCTTGGGGGGGATTACCAGGACTATTTGGCGGCGACTGGTCGATGTAGTCCACCAAAATCTGCATGGGCTGGGCATTGTTCGCGGTGAAGTTTGCCGATGCTTTCTGCCAGCGGTTCAGCTTCCCTTGCAGTGTCGTCCCGGGCAAACGCAGGTTAAAAAAGGCAAAACCCGGACTTTGGCGCAGCTTCGACTGATTAACGTTGACCTCTTCGATCAACTGCCCGCCAGCGCCGTTATTGTCTGCAATCTGAAAGCGCACCCCGTCGTTAATCTCGAAGCGACTAATGCGAGCTGTACGCGACCACACGGTAGTGGGGCCGGGCTGGTCGAAGATGAGGTAATAGGCGACGAGGGAATACACAAACGTGTCGTTACAATCATCGGCATTACTGGCGTTCGTGCAGTTGACCGTATTATCCGCAAAGGGAACCGCATCCGTGATCGAGCGCCGCTTCCAAAACACCAGCACCGGCACACAATTCGCTGTTGTACAAGCGCCGACCTCTTGGGCAACCGGCGGAATCTGGTCACGGATGCCAGAATTCACCGCATCGTTGATGTTGCTGTTGCGGGTGAGGGCGGCTGCGTCGTAGATGTAGATTGCCTGCTGGAGATCGCGAGCCATGAAGTCCGCCGCGGCCTGGAGTTCTTGTTCAGAGGTGGCTTTAGCGTTTTCCTGGCTATCCGTTTGGAGCAGGTTAACCGCCAGGCCCAGCAGCGGCGTGATTACCAGCGCCGCCACGATGATCGCAACCAGCAGCTCTACCAAAGTAAAGCCAGACGAAGGCCGTGAGCGGGGCTGACGCAGGCGCCAGCTCAGGAGAAAGCGCAATACCTTAGCCGGAGGAGTGAAATGGGAGAGCAGCATAAGCGACCTGGATGAAAATCCGACAGCAGGGAGCGTGAATTAATTCAGTCGATTGCGGATGTCGTTGAAGGTGGCAGAGCCAGGGGTCACTTCCAGGATGGTCTCGAAGATCGGCAGCTTGCGCGCCCCCAGCCCACCCGCCGCTGTTTTTTCGCGGGCGCGTTCGGTGCTGGTAGAAGACCGCAGCGGCTCGCTACCCTGGAAGCCATCGGTCCGATAGACCCGGATCGCCATGAAGTAGCCGCGCTCTGGGCTGATCGTCCCATTGTCCCGCTGCACCCCGCTCGCCTGAACCACGAAGTCCCGCAGGTTGGGCCGACATTGCCCGTCGCCGTCGCCGTCGATGCAGTAGAGGGCGTAAGTGTTGGTGGGGGCAGGAGCGGTGCAGTAGCCAGGGCTCATGCCCGTGGGCCCAGTGGTGTTATCACAATTCAGGTTGCCATTGGGGGGCACGGCCACAGCGTTCAGGTACTGGACATAGCTGAGGAGCCGCGCCGTCCCTGTCGCGCCAGTGGGATTGTGCTGGGCAATGGGCGGCGGCGTGATCGTGCCACTGCGAACTCCATCCAGGTAGCTGCGGGCCGCCTGGGTTCCCCACTCGATGCGGCGGGCTTGGATGCGGGTGGCGGTGGAAAAGGCAATCACGGGACCGATGGCGACTACCAAAATCGCGACGACGACGATGGCGGCAATCGACTCGATCAGGGTCAGGCCGGCTTCGCTTGAGGCACGGGGGGCGTGTTGGCAGTGAGCAGAGAGTTTCATGGTGCTCCAGGGGCTAGTCATCTACTGATCACAGTTGGCCGAAGCGGGGCGCTGGTTTTGGGGGACCGCATTCCGTCCGCCATCGGCTAGGGGGTTGTTGGGATCGGTGCTGGCACTACGAGCACAGAGCAGAGCCGTTATCCAAGCATCACTGCGATTGGCTTCGCGGTAGTACTCGTTGGGGGCATCGGTCGGTGGCAGGGTGAACCGCTGGGAGAAGAGGTCAGGGAACTGGGATAGCAAGCCCACATCAAAGCCCCAACGCCGGAGAGGCGCAATGTAGGCATTGTTACGACCGCCATCGTTCAGGTTCGTCGCATAGAGCTGCGAGTAATCGAAGAGACTGGGGTTGCCGCTTTGATTGTTCAGGTTGTTTGACTTGGCGATCAAGTGCCAGAAGGGAGCCGTGGCATAGCTGCTCCGCTTCAGTTGGATGAAGGAGCCGCTGATATTGAGGATGCCGTTGACATCGAACCAGTTTTCGAGGAAGCGCGGCAAGTTGGAGACCGCCCCGTTGAACTCGTCACTCCGAGCTGGGGTATCCCCCACCGCCATCAGCAGGTTAAACTGCGGGCTGGTGCCGGCTGTTCCGTAGGCGCTGGGCACCCGCGGCAGCCAGAAGAAGCCGAAGGGGTCATTGCGGCCGTTGGTGTAGGGGCTCCAACCAGCATTAGCCGTGGTGTTGTGGATCTGCAACACCGGCACTAGGCGCGGCTGCTGCTGGCGGTTAGCCGCAAAGGTTTGGCTTATGCCTAGGGGAGGCGCTTGGTTTGGGTCTTCGAGATACAGTCCACGCGGATCGCCAAGGTTATAGCGGTAGCGATCATCGTTCTTAAGGTTGGTTGTTTTGTCGAAGGGGTTGGTGTTTTCCCAGGCAAGGCGGAACCGCAAGGCATTAGCCGCCGCGCGTGGCCGATTAGCATTGCTGAGTGGTTGACAGTCAAGAATTGGGCCTGATGGTGGTACACTGTCCAGCACCAGTGTGCCCGTGCCGTAGGTGTAGCAGGCAATATTGCCGCTGTCATCAATTCCCAGGGGGATGGGGAAGTTCCCTCCTGCCAGAAGCAAGTCACCCTCGTTAGGCTCCGTAGTGACTGCGCTGCCATCAATGGTGAGGCTGCCCGCGCCAAAGGCAGTGCTCATGGCCGGGGTCCAGCGGAGGAAGGCAACCCGGCGCGGCTTGCTCTGGAGCGCTTTGCTGGGGGCGACGGCGGTGGTTCCGGAATCGCTGGGGGCTGAACCCACTTGATCGCTCGCCTTCAGGTCGCTAGCATCATTGATTGCCCAATCATTAGCCGTACACTCGGATACCGGCAGCTTGTTGCAGGACTCCATCAGGTATTCTGCGAAGTCGTCCTGGCGCCGCTGGATGGGGGTGACGAAGTTGTTGAAGTAGGTGCTGTTGAGGGGTGCTGCGCCCCCGACATAGCGGGGATCTGTGTGAGTGGCGTCGTTGGCAAGGCCCGTAAAGGCACTGTTAGCGTTGGCGCTAGAGAGGCCATTGATGCCAAAGGCGTTGTCCCAGAAGCCCTGGAAGAGGCGGCGTTCTTGCACCGTGTCTGTGGGGTCTGTGGGAGTCGGCGGCAGCGAGACCGCTGTTCGCCAGGCCTCCGAGGGGTCGAAGAGGCCGGGGGCGGGCGGGCTCGAGATCGGGGTGAAGTTGGTGCGGCTGTTGGGGAAGCCGGTCGGGGTGATCGTGCGGAAGAAGTTATCGGTCTGGTGGTTGTCCAGGTCGTAGTTCCCTTCGTTGCGGAAGCCCGGCCGGAAGGTCTCGGAGAGGAGGGTCAGGGAGTCGCCCAAGACAGAGACCGCGCGCCAGTTGTCGCCGGTGGTGCAAGCCAAGCGGGGGTCGCCTTGGCGGCAGGCAAAGTTGGGGTTGAGCTGACCCTCCGTGCGGCCGTAGAAGTTGCTGTAGTTCACGACATCGAGGGCGGCGGTGAACTCCTCTTGGTCGTGGATGTTGAAGCCTGGAGGGGAGCCGGCCTGGGCCTTGATGTAGATCGGCAGGTTGGTAGCGAGGGTCAGGCCTTTTTCTTCTTCCCCGTCCGCAACGCCGCTCTTGGTGAACTGGTTGTCGTCATTGCGAGCAAGACGGCGACCGTTGATCAACATGATGGCGTTGGGGCGGCGGGTGGGGTCGAGCCAGAAGTCGGTGCCACTGACCCGCTCAGAGTTGTTTTCATAGAGGGCGAGGTTGACATCCCCCAGGTTTTCCCGGTAGGGAGTGTCGGGATCATCGCTGTTGTTGCCAGGCCCTTCGCTTAGGGTGTAGCTCTGGGCTTGCTTGCCGCTGGCGTCGGGGAGGGCGTCGTCGCGGGTGGCATAGATGATGCCGCTGTCGGGGAACATCCACTCTGTCAGGGGCCCAGCCGGGATCTCTGGTGCATCCTGCCGCCGGAGCACGTCGAGGTCAATGACGGTAGCGCGAATTTCCAGCGTTTGGCGATTCTCAACCGGGAGGTTGTTGTTCGGTTCTCCTGTGGGATAGGCGAAGGGGGGAACCGTAGATCCCGCTCCCACCTCTGGCTGGGTGATGTAGTCGCCGTCCACCTGCTGCACTTGGCGAGCATCCAGGAAGGCAATTTCCTGGATCGTGCCGTGGGGCAAGTTGTAGCCGGATTGGGGACCAAGGCCAAGGCCGCCATCCAAGATCTGGAGGGCGCAGAGGGTGGAGTCGATCGCACCCCGTTCCGCCAGGCTGAGGTTATTGACTCCCACCGTGGCGATTTTCTCCAAGGCCTGCTTCAGCAGGGGGTTGGCGAGGCGACCGTTGGGATAGACGAGGTTGGACTCGTAGACGAGGCGGGCATCTCCCGTATTGAAGGCGGGGGGGTTGTAGGTGATGCCGTTGTTGGAGTTGCCATTGCTTCCTAGGGCCGCATTGTTGGCGAGGCCGCCGCTGGCATTGATAGAGCCGCTGGGGCTGGGGTCAACCCCTGGTAAGCCAGGCCGGTTTTGGGCCGTTTCGTAGGTAGTGGGGTCGTAGAAGCTGCTGACGCAGGCAATCGGGGCGGGCGGCGGGGTGCCGGTAGCCTCGGGGTCGCCGCTGGTGTAGTGGTACACCGCTGTGGCCCGCATCTTCAGGTAAGGCCGCAGGGCAGTGTCGTCATCTAGGGCGACTGGAGTGCCGCTGCCATCGTCGTAGAAGACTTTTTGATGGTTCGGGTGGTTGGCGGCATTATTATCACGGCCGGCGCGGCGGTCGGGGGGCTGGGGCAGGGTGTCGGGCCAGATCACATGAGACCAGTTGGGCTGAGGGGTTCCGTTGACATTCTCGTTGCCGGGGAGGTAGACGCCAGCCCCGGTCACGATGCGGAGACCCCCGATGGCGTCGAGGCGGTTTTTGGGGTTCTCGGCAGCCTTGGTTTCCCAGAAGCCATCCCGATCGGTGAGGCCGACATCCACGAGTTCGCGAACTTGGGTCTGGCGGTAGCGGTTGGGGGCCGGCGTCGGTTGTGTCCATGCGGTGGGGGGCGTTATCTCTTGGCGCGAGTCGGCAGTGGCAAAGTCGTTGATGCTGGCGTCAAACCACTTGGCAGGGAGGCTGTTGCCGACGGTGATGCGATCGCCCAGGAGATCCTCCGTGAGGGACAGTTGGTCCGGATCGGTGGCGGGCAACTGGTCGGGCGCGAGGGTCACGCTAGCACTTTGGGGATTGATCCAGGCATCGGGGGGGCGGAGGTTGTCGGTCCCGGCTCCCTGCAAGACGTTACCCTCGTTAAACCCAGCCGTTGCGTCGGCCCCGAAGGCCACTTCGGCAAAGGGAACGCGGCGGGTGCGATTGCGGAACCAGACCTCTAGCTCCTTGCGGCGAGCGCTGCTGGGGTTGTCTTTACTGCCGTCCTCGTTGAGGCGTTCTTGGACGCGATCGCGCACCGGCTCCGGGTCATCCCCCGTAACGATACAGTTCTGGGTGGTGCGACAGCCCGGAAAGCCTGGCACGGCGAAGGGGACATTGGTAAAAGTGGCGCTGATGAGTAGCTCGATGCGCTGCTCGTAGGCCAAGGTATTGTAGGCAGTAAGGCTGGTCGCGGTCGTGGCCGACTCCTGAGTATCGTTGATCGACGCTGTACCCACAGGCGGAGCGTACCCGGTGGGGTTCGTGCCGCGACCTCGGAAAAGGTCAACATCAATCGTGCCGCGATCCGAGTTGTTGGCCAGGGTGCCATTAACGACATTGCCCCCAACAATGATCTTGGCGTTTTCTGCTTCATAAAAGCAGGATTCTTCACTGCTGACCTGGTAGAACCGAAGCTGCTGGCCGGCCGTTTCCGAGGCCAGCAGGTTGCTATTCACAACCACGCGACCGTTAATGCTCAAGGGTGTACCAGAGCGCATATCAAGGTCATCTTCGTAGACGATGGCATTGTTGCCGAGGGGAATGCGGGTGCGGTCTTGTTGGTACTCCAGGGCACTAAAACCCCGGTTGCCCTGGAAGACTTCGTAGCGATTAGGGTCTAGGGGGCTGTTGGGATTTTCTGGATCACCGAGGAGCTGAGGGTCATTCAGGCTGGTGATGGGAACGGTGGCAACGTAGGTGTAAAAGCTTTTTTTCAGCAACGCGCCGGATTTGAACCAGCCATCGGCTCCGACCAAGCTAGCACTGGTTCCCTGGGCGGCGGCACAGGCTGCACTGGTACTGTTGCCGTCATCTTGGGGTGGGGTGCGGGCATCGAGCGGTTGGCGGGCCCGGGCGAAGCCCCCGGCCGGGGAGCGGGAGGGGCTGCGGAAGTAGAGCCCGTAGAGAGTGAAGCTATCAAAGCGGCCGTTATTATCGGTATCCACCGGGAAGCGCCAGGTGGTGATCGACGCCTCCTGCTCGGGCAGGGAGCCGTCTGTCTGAATGCCGCCCGGATCGCGGAAATTGATCGCGATCCGGAGGCGGGCTTCATCGGGCAGCGTGTAGCGATCCTTGGTTAAGACCTGATTGATCGACAGATCTGAGGGGGTTCCGCGGGGGAGGGTGGGGTCTTCAAAGGCGGCGTCTAGTTTAGCCCGGGCCCGATCCAGAGCCGGGGCGGCGGCACTCAGGGTTGCTTGGTTGACCCGGAAGTTGCTGGCGTTTTTGGCGCGGTCGTAGGAGCGCGCCAGGATCGCGGCAACCACCAGGGTCACGACCAAGATTACCAGCGTCACCGTTGGCAGAATGAAGCCGGATTGGGAGCGGCGTCCGGGGCGGGCGATCGCCATCAGAACTCGCCCGGAGGAAGCCAACAAGGCCGCCGCGAGGTTTTGAAAGCTCCGAATTAGCCGTCTAAACACAGACATGGTGCAGTCCCCAGTGTGATGCAGAAAAAACCGAAGGCGAGTGAGCCAAGGGAATAAAATCTAGTGGGAGGATAAAGAACCGCAGCAGCCCGCCGTGATCCTTATCGATGACTCCCCTGTGATAGCTAGTATCGTGGTGAAACGTCAACCGCACATTTAGCGCTCGATCCGGTATCCGGATAACTGGCGCTTGTCCGCAATCTTGCTTAGTTCGCGTCCCGGAGCTGCGATGCAGACCCCTTCGCAGTACGCTAACCGTTAGGGTTAACATACCCATATTGAGGCTCTGGGCGATCGCCAACGACCAGATTTCTCGGACTCAGGCTCAACCGCTGGCGTCCTCGGCGTCAGGGCCCGTGCTAGAAACAGGGTGTGCCTCAAGGCTATTACCATCAGCGTGAACCCGACCGGAGCGATCACTAGTCCCCATGCCCCTCATCTCCGTCGTGATCCCGGCCTACAACGCCGCCCCTACCCTGGGGGCAACCTTGGCAAGTGTGCTGGCCCAGACTTGGCAGGATTTCGAGATTCTCGTGATTGATAATGGCTCTGACGATGATACCGGGGCGATCGCCCACCGCTTTGGCGATCCCCGCCTTCAGGTCCTGAGGCAGGGGGCCCTCGGAGTTGCCCGAGCCCGCAATGCGGGGTTAGAGCGTGCCCGGGGCGACTACATCGCCTTTCTCGACTCTGATGACCTCTGGACACCGGACAAGCTGGCGGATCAGCTCGCGGCCTTGGCCGCAGCTCCCGAAGCAGCCCTGGCCTACAGTTGGACCGATTACATTGACGAGCAGGATCAATTTCTCTTTCCGGGCTCCCACATCACCGCCAGCGGCGATGTCTATGCCCAGTTGTTCGTCAACAACTTTCTCGAGAATGGCTCCAATCCCTTAGTCCGCCGGTCCGCCCTGGCGGCCGTCGGCCCTTTCGACCCGGACTTGCCCCCCGCTGAAGACTGGGATCTTTGGCTGCGCTTGGCCGCCCGCTACCCTTTTGTCGCCGTGGCCAAGGCGCAAGTGCTCTACCGTCTTTCCAGTCGGTCGGCCTCGAGCAACTTGGCGCGGATGGAACGCCAGTGCTTGGTGGTGCTCCAGCGAGCCCGGGAGCGCCGCCCTGACCTGCCCGCTCATCTCGACCGAGCGAGTCTTGCCCATTTGTACGAGTACCTCACCTTTCGGGCCCTGGCCGGGAAACCGGGTCGCCACCACTATCGGCAGGCGGCGCGGTACTTCAGCCAACTGCTCCGTTACGATGCGGGAATTCTGAAGCGGCGATCGCGACTCATGGCGATCACCGGGGGCAAAATTCTGCTGGGCAACGTACTCCCCCCGCCCTGGCTGCACCGCTGGCAAAAGTCCTCGGCTTGAGCCGGGAGGGACTCAATCTCAGCCTTAATTAGGAGCTAAACCTTATTAAGATTGAGCCCAGCTTCCTTCGCCGCCGCCTGGAGTCCCTTGCGTTGGATTGTTTTGATCGCCTTCGTCGAGAGACGCAGACGCACCCAGCGGTTGCCCTCCGGCCACCAGATCCGCTTCCACTGTAAATTTGCTTGTTGCAATCGCTTCGTGCGGCGGTGCGAGTGAGACACCGCATAGGCATTATTCGCTTGCTTGCCGGTCAACTGGCAGCGACGAGACATGAGCTTTTCTCCACAGGCCTGAACAACTCGTGCGCTTGGGCGCGATCTCCCATCCTACATCGAGCCAGCCTCCTTGCCAACTAGGCCGCGCCAACGCGCCAACAGAGGGGTGAACGAATTTTATGCGAGATGTTGTTGCTCATGGGCTAAACCCTCACCCCAACCCCTCTCCCAAGTTGAGAGAGGAGCTTCTGGCTCCTCTGCTCCCAGCTTTGGGAGCAGGGGCCGGGGGATGTAGACGCGCAGCAGCTTCTCGTAGAGTGGGCTCCGGTAACACTGAAGAGGGCTACACTCTGCTCCTGGAACCAGCGCTCAAAATTCAGGGGAGCCGCGCTTTTTTTCGTCCACCCGCGCCAACACAGCAACCCCAGCAACCGCCGCTCCTGGCCCGCTCCTCTCCCTGTGCGCTAGGTTACGACCCACACTCAGGCCCCTTCGCGATAATAGTGGATGTTGTGAGCACATTGTGCATCAGTCCCATGATGGTTCTCGATCCCCGTAGCCGATACCGCCTCGGAGCCGGAGTGGCGATCGCTCTCACCACTCTGCTGAGCCCCGGAGCCCTAGCCCAGAGCAGCTCCCCCGCCTCCCCCGCTGCCGGCCTGCAAACCGATCAGCGCACGACCCACAGTAACGACGACTGGCAACAATTCTTCAGCGCCGACCAAGGCAACGAGCCTTGGCGCAGTCTCTACCGGCTCGAGCCTCCCCCCTGTGGCCGGGACGACAGCCTCACCTTCCTCTGTACCCGCTTTGGGGAGGAGTCCTTCCGGTTCGATCGCCCCGCCTCCCCAGTCACCGAACCCTAAGCGAGGGTGTCCAGCGTTATCCTCCCCCCAGCCCCCCTTGGGAAGGGGGGAGCTTTATCCCCCCCAGCTCCCCTTGGGCTTATCCTGTCGGGGTTTTAAGGGGTTAGGGGATGTAGACGCGCAGCGGCTTCTCGCAGAGTGGGCAAACTTGCCCAACTGAGATGCACCCGGACCCAGGGCCTAAAAGCCTGCTAGCAGAGCTTGCGGAGGTAAGAAAGATCCATGGCCCCAAAGTGCGTGCTCAGAGCGATGTGGAGGTTTTCGAGGGACTTCACCAGCCAGGGAACCCCCTGTTCAGGGGAGCCTTCGTAATGGCTAAAGAGAATCGAGAAACGCTTTTCGAGGTAGGGCTTCACCTGCTTGCAAAGCAGGGTAATTTTCAGCAAAAGAACGATAGTGTTGGTCGGGCCTAAATTCGTGACCAAATCGACGAAGATGTAGTGATCGGGGCGCTGGGGACTATCTACAATCAGGAAGTTCAGCAAGTTGCTGGAGGTGCGGAGAATCAGCCGCTTATCGGGGCGATCGCCATCGTAGCGAGTCAACATCGTTTGCAAGCGTTCATAGAGGCGGTCGTTGAACTGGCGCTGACCGAAGCGGGGATCAATCGACTCGACCAGGTATTCGTAGAGATTGTCTTTGAACAATCGGTAGGAGGGGAGTTGAATGCTGCTGGTACGGAAGCGGCTGGCGAGATCGTAGTGAGTCGCTCCCCCGCGCACCGCGCCGACAAACTCCTTGAGGGCCGCCGTCAATTCACTATCCGTCAAGAGGGTGGGATTGTTAACCGGGTGAATCGTGCGCTGGCTTGCCTGAGCCTGGGCCAGGCGGACCTTGTAGGTGACGAAGTGGGAGAGGTCTAGCTCAAACTGCCGCTGAAGGCGATCGCGCAACTGACGCACCGTTTGCTGGTGTTCATAGCTGCAATCTTGGCTGAGCAGGCAGTGCTCATAGAGGTAGGGGTAGCGATCAATCAGCATCCCCACCAATTGCTCCTCCTGGTGCGGCGAATCAGCCGCGAGGCGTTGCTGGCGACGGCGCTTGCTGGACTCACCGATCACGCGCGCGAGTCGCTGGAGGGTGAGGAACTGCTCAGTTTTGCGGAAGTCCGCTAGCAAGGAGCGCAACCGCCGCGCCCCCCGGGCATACACGTTACCAGCCGGGGGAATGTAGTCAAAGAGTTCAATCAGACGGGAAATTGCCCATTGCGTGCGGGGATGGGTCTGCCAGGCATTGATGGCAATGTGGCAGCAGCGGTTCAGCACCAGCTTGAAGGCCTGAGGAGCCTCGGGGGCACAGGCGAGGGCCTCCACGGCGCGGCGGATCTCAATCGGCTCGTAGTGACGACCGCCAATAAAGAGACGCCGAAAGCGCTCCAGCACATCCTCAGGAGTCTCGGTCTGGACGCAATACAGAAGATGATCGTAAACCTGCTGCTCTTCTGCACTCGTCTGGCGGAGGTAATAATCCGTCAGGGTCGGCACACTAGGTAGCCCTCCTCGCGGTTCAGTCTGAGTTGGCGATCGCCAGTCAGGCCGCCAGTCCCAGAGCGCTACCCCAAGGCTGCGCTCGCCGACCGACCAAGCCTGAGCTAGCTAGTAGATGCAAAATGCGGACAGTCCCTGCCGTCCGAAGCCCCCAAGCAATCCTGAAAATCCCGCCAAGCGGTTTAGGCCTATCGCAGCCTATCCTTAATATTCTACTCCGGGCTATTAAACCATGAAGTCAGAGAATTTACGGAAAAGCCACCGTCATCCGCCCCTTGCTCCGGGAGAAAACCCGCCTAGGGTACGCATTTCATGGTTGAATGAAGGGTATCCCTCGGTCTAGGGTTGCCCGGTCCTCTGCATGACTCCTGCTCAATTTTCCCTCGCGCAATTGGCCCAGTGGCTGGCGATCGCCCCGCCCGCTGCCGGAGCCACCCCGATTCGCCGCCTCTGCACCGATAGCCGCCAACTCCAGCCCGGCGACGCCTTTCTGGCCCTGCGCGGGGAGCACTTCGACGGCCATCAATTTCTCGACCAGGCGATCGCCCGAGGAGCCGTCGCCCTGATCATCGAGCCGGGGAGCCAACCAAGCCAGAGCCCCCTTCCCTGCCTAGTCGTTCCTGACACCCTCGCGGCCTACCAGCGCATTGCTCAGGGCTGGCGAGACCAGTTCCAGATTCCCGTGATCGGTGTTACCGGCTCCGTGGGCAAGACGACCACCAAGGAGCTGATCGCCGCCGTGTTGGCGCCCTTTGGCGCGGTGTTGAAAACGGCAAAGAATTACAACAACGAGATCGGCGTCCCCAAGACGCTCCTGGAACTCACCCCCGCCCATGACTATGCCGTGATCGAGCTGGCCATGCGCGGGCCGGGGCAAATCGCGGACCTGACGGCGATCGCCCGCCCCACGCTACGGGTGATCACCAATGTCGGCACGGCCCACATCGGCCTCCTGGGTTCCGAGGCGGCGATCGCCCGGGCCAAGTGTGAACTCCTAAGCACGGCCCCCGAGGGCAGCATCGCCATCCTCAATGCGGACAATGCCCGCCTGCTCACCACCGCCGCCGCTGTTTGGTCGGGCCCCACCCTCACCTACGGCCTGACCCAAGGGGACCTGCGGGGCGACTTCGAGCCCCCCAACTGCCTCCGGGTGCAAGGTCAGGAATTTCTCGTTCCCCTCCCCGGGGCCCACAACGCCAGCAACTTCCTCGCCGCCCTCGCTGTCGCCCAAACCCTCCACCTCGACTGGGCTCCCCTCACCCAGGGCCTGAGCGTTCATCTGCCGGAGGGCCGGGCCCAACGCTATGACCTGCCCAATGGCATCGTGCTCCTCGACGAGACCTACAACGCCGGGACAGAATCGATGCTAGCCGCACTCCAGTTGCTCAAGGCCACCCCGGCCCGGCGCCGCATTGCGGTTCTGGGAACCATGAAGGAGCTGGGGGAGCAGGGCCCCGCTCTGCACGCCCGAGTCGGGGCGGCGGTGCAAGACCTCGCCCTCGAGGGGCTCTGTGTCTTGGAAGATGAACCCGTAGCGGCGGAACTGGCCCGGGCCGCGCCGCGCATTCCCGCCTACCGCACCGCTAACCACGCGGACTTGATTGCTCACTTGCAGGCGATCGCCCAGCCCGGCGATTGTCTCCTGTTCAAGGCCTCCAACTCCGTGGGTCTAAACCGTGTGGTTATGGCCCTGCGCGAGTACTGGTTAGCCCCGACCCAGGAAGCGATCAAGAAACGGTAACGGCGATCACCGCCTCTGATAAACTTTAGGGGAGTGAACGACTGTTGGGGTGCATCTCCGTGAGGCAAGTTTGCCCTCATCCCCCAGCCCCTTCTCCCAAGTAGGGCGAAGGGGAGTCTCCCAAGTGAGATGCACCCGACTGTTGGCCCTTTGGACTCGCAGCCACCGCAATTGTTGAAAGAGGACTGAAATTTCGTGGATAACACCTTAGGATTAGAGATTATAGAAGTAGTCGAAAAAGCGGCGATCGCTTCGGCTAAATGGATGGGGAAAGGCGAAAAAAATACGGCCGATCATGTAGCGGTCGAAGCCATGCGCGAGCGCATGAACCAGATCCATATGCGCGGCCGGATTGTGATCGGGGAAGGTGAGCGCGACGAGGCCCCCATGCTCTACATCGGGGAAGAAGTCGGCATCTGCACCCAGCCCAACGCCACAAACTATTGCAACCCAGACGAGCTGGTGGAAATCGACATCGCCGTAGACCCCTGTGAAGGAACCAACCTAGTCGCTTACGGTCAACCGGGCTCGATGGCGGTGCTCGCCATTTCTGAGAAAGGCGGCCTCTTTGCCGCACCTGATTTCTACATGAAAAAGCTGGCGGCTCCTCCGGCGGCAAAAAACCATGTCGATATCAACAAATCGGCGACCGAAAATCTGCAAATCATCTCCGATTGCCTCGATCGTGCTGTCGAAGAACTCGTCGTTATCGTCATGGATCGCCCCCGCCACAAGGAGCTGATCCAGGAGATTCGTGCTGCCGGCGCACGGGTTCGCCTGATCAGCGATGGGGACGTTTCTGCTGCGATTTCCTGTGCCTTTGCGGGGACGAATACCCACGCGCTCATGGGCATTGGAGCGGCCCCAGAAGGGGTAATTTCGGCGGCGGCGATGCGCTGTCTTGGCGGTCACTTCCAAGGTCAGTTAATCTATGACCCTGAAGTGGTGAAAACGGGTCTGATCGGCGAGAGCAAAGAAGGCAACGTGCAACGCCTCAAGGATATGGGCATCGAAGACCCCGATCGCGCTTACAATGCCGAGGAATTGGCGAGTGGTGCAACGGTGCTGTTTGCAGCCTGTGGCATTACCTCGGGAACTTTGATGCAAGGTGTGCGCTTCTTCCACGGTGGAGCCCGCACCCAGAGCTTGGTCATCTCGAGCCAGTCGAAGACGGCCCGCTTCGTGGATACGATCCATATGTTCGAGCAACCCAAGACGATCCAGTTGGGTTAGAGTTGGGTCGGCATCGTCCCTTAAGGCCTAACCCGAATCTAGGAGCGAAACACAGGTGAACGAAATTTTACGCGGGATGTTGGTACTCCTTCGCTAGACCCTCACCCCAACCCCTCTCCCAAATTGGGAGAGGGGCTTTTAACTTCTCTTCTCCCGGCTTGGGCTACTAAGTACACACATCTCGTGACAGCCCCAACTGACCGTTTTTAGCCCCCCTAGCCCCCCGATTTCGGGGGGGGATCGGAATTCCCAGTCCCTCAGAATTGGGGGATCTAGGGGGCAAACGAGGGAAAAATGCAGCCAAACATGACTTGTGTGTATCTAGTAGCCCAGCTTGGGAGAAGGGGCCAGGGGATGAGGGCTCCGTAACACTGAAGAAGGTTGCACTCTAGTTAGGAGAGTGGGCTTCTAACTCCCCTTCTCCCAGCTTGGGAGAAGGGGCCGGGAGATGTAGACGCGCAGCGGCTTCTCTCAGAGTGGGCTCCGTAACACTGAAGAAGGCTACACTCTGCTCTTGAGCAATCGCTCAAAACTCAGGGGAGCCGCGCTTTTTTTCGTCCACCCGGCGAAACACCCTTCGCCCTCGCTGGACTACGGGGTAAACTAGCTTGAGGTCCAGGTGTTGCTTGCGCTCGTGACGCTAGCCTGGTTCTAGGCCTATTCACCCCGATTTCTGTATGCTGAGATTCCGCCGTATTGCGATCGCCCCCAGCTTCGCGGCGGTGTTGCTGCTGGCGAGTTGCAGCCCTGAAGAGGTCGCCGAGGAACCGTCAGCCCGGGGGCGGGCGGGGGAGCAGCCCATCGCTGTTGAGGTAGCGATCGCCCAGGCCCAGCCTCTGATAGCCTCAGTCGAATATATTGGCACGACGCAGCCCGCTCGCACGGTCCTGCTGCGCGCTCAGGTGGAGGGGCGGCTACTCTCCTTGAGCGCCGATGTAGGCGATCGCGTCCGCCAGGGCCAAGTCCTCGCCCGCCTCGATGATGCCCTCCTGATCGCCGCCCTCAACGAAGCCCAGGCCGAGGTGGCCGTCCGCGAAGCGGAACTGGGACAGAGCCGCGCCCAAGTAGCGGAAGCACGCACGGCTTTGGAACGGGCTAAGGTTGAACTCACCCAGGCCCGCAATGATGCCGAGCGCTACACGGAATTGGCGGCGGCAGGGGCTGTCACCCAACGGGAAGCCGAGACGTTTCAAACAGCGGTCAAGGTGGCCGAGCAGGGAGTACGGTCGGCTGAAGAGCGTGTCCAGAGTGAACTCAAGGCGATCACCGCCGCTACCGGCCGCATTGCTGCCCAGCGGGCCGTCGTCGCCCAAGACCAACAGCGCCTCACCTACACTCGCCTGCTCTCACCCTTGAATGGTGTCGTGCTGGAGCGCCGCAGTGAACCCGGCAACTTGGTCACTCCCGGCGGGGAAGTCCTAGCCCTGGGGGACTTTAGCCAAGTTAAGGTCGTTGTGCCCGTATCCGAGCTGGATCTCGCCACCCTCCGGGTCGGGCAACCGGTGCAGGTGCGGCTGGATGCCTTGGGCGATCGCCGCCTCGAGGGCCGCCTTAGCCGCCTAGCCCCGATCGCCGATGCTCAGGCGCGGCAAGTGTCCGTGGAGATCGCGCTGCCTAACCCCGGCGGCCAGATTGGCGGCGGTCTCTTGGCACGGGTCACGTTTTCCGGGGGCAGCCGTGAGGCGATCACCCTGCCCGCTAGCGCCCTGCAAGCCCGCGAGGGTCAGAACCCCCTTGTGTTCGTGGTCTCAGACCCCGATGATAACCGCCAGGCTCAGGTGGAGGCCCGGGAAGTGACGACCAGCCCAGAGCAACAGGGCCAAGTGGAGATCCTCTCGGGGCTGCGGCCGGGCGATCGCGTAGCCATACGCAGCGCTCAGCCCCTCGCTCCAGGCGATCGCGTCCGCGTCAGCATCCTCTCGGAGCTTTAGAGTCATTCAACGCAATCATTGTCCGTCAGATTGTGGAGCTGAAGGCCAACCCCCGTAGTTGCGCTTCAGCGCTCCCTCCGAGGGCTGGGGTTGTCGCCATTCACGACGGGGACTCCCCTGAGCCCTACCTAGGAGAAGGGGCCGGGGGATGTAGACGCGCAGCGGCTTCTCGCAGAGGGGGCAAACGTGCCCAACTGAGATGCACCCTTGAAACCCTTGCTAATCAGGCTTTTTCCCCTTCTCCAACCCCTTAGAAAATCTCCCCCTCACCTACTTTTGGAAGAGGGAGACTAGGGGGTGAGGGTCGAGATCCAGGCACTTCGTAGCCGGCCTTGGGAGAGGGTGTTTGAAGGCCTAGTAGATGATTGCTGAAAGGGCTGTATCAACAAGCCCTCACCTACTTAATTAGGCCACTTCATGATTGCTTTGGAAGCAGCCTAGATGGAGCCTACTCTTGCGTATCTGTTTCCGCTTCTGCTGCCGCTTCCTCTGCATCCTCATCCGCTTCCTCTGCATCCTCAGAGGCTTCAGCTTCAGCTTCTTCAGGGGCGGCTTCTTCAGAAGTGGCTTCAGGGGCGGCTTCTTCAGCCTCAGGTTCCCCTTCTGTCGGCTCTTCCATAACATCCATAGGGGCTGGCTCCACCTCATCAGCCTGGGGTGTGGCAC
>CAYNIP010000008.1:47544-137730 GCA_964397305.1 uncultured bacterium | reverse complement strand
CTCTGCTCCTTGAACCGTAGCTCAAAATTCAGGGGAGCCGCGCTTTTTTTCGTTCACCCGAAGGGGAGTCTCCAAAGTGAGATGCACCCCAGGCCTTGCGTCAGTCAGTCAATCAGGTGGATAGGAACCATTCAAGACTATCGGCGCTCTGAATTTGGCTTCAGGCCTGCCAGCAACAAGCCCAATAGTCCTAGCCCAAAAATCATCGTAGGTTCTGGAATCTCCAGCTGATCGGCATAGAAGCCATCATCCTCCACAAACGTCACAAAATGAGCTGGATCGAAGTAGTCAAACTCGGGGGGCAACTCAATCAAGCTAGATGGGAGGATGGGACTCCCGGCCGGCAAGGCTGACGGTACCGGTATTGCTGGGTTGCTAGCACTTACTTGTACAGGAGAGCGACGACGAAATAGGTTATTGAGAGTATTCAAGCCCCCCCAGATCCAGTTCTTTTTGGTCGAGACTCGGACCGTTGCAGAGGTATCGCCATAGACGGAGTTATTTTGACCATAGCGGGAGGAGATGAAAGAGTTAACACCAGCGACGCGACCATTGATGAATAGACCTCCACCACTATCGCCCCGGGCTAATTGATACTCCAGGTTCAGCGGTTGGCTCAAGGGGTCCCAGTAATTCGCTGTCCGGGGATTATCAAAGTCAGACACCAAGAGGTTGTTGTTGTAGTTTAGCCGACTGCCAAGGCCAATCACATTTTGGCCCGCTCGCTTGGTACCACTACTCCCGCGAATTGCGCCACTCAGGCCGTTTCCCGTCTCCCCAAAACCGACATAAGTGCCGAGCTTCAAGTCCTCGTCAAAGCCATAGTAAAGCGACGCTGGACGAACCCCCGTTACAGGGCGCGACAGGGCCAGCAAAGCGATGTCATGACCCGCTGCCAAGTTACGGCCGCTGGAGAACCAGGCACTGTGGGTAGTGCTACCGACCACGGAATAGGCACTGTTGCCGAGCCAAAAAGTCCCTTGATTCATAAAAAAAGAGCCATTTTCGACACAGTGGGCAGCCGTCATGACAAAACTAGAGCCGATCAAGGTGCCGGAGCATCCCCAGCTACCACTGGTATTACGAGCACTCAGAAACCCAACACTAGGGAAAAAGTCGGCCAACTGGCGATATTGCCAATCCGAGCGATCATGTCGAATTGTACCCGCCTGAGCAATATCAGGAGATCCCAGGAACAGAAGGCTCATCAGGCCCAAGGCTCCGTAGTTGAGCGCCCGTGAACTGAATGTTTGCAGTGACTTCATACTAGCCTCTAGGAATAAGAAAAACTGAACCTAAACGAGAACAAGTGAGGTGCATACAGTGAATTTCAAGCTAGCGCAATACGACTTATAGCGGTTTTCAACGACGTGAAGCACGCTGTATCTCTTACTAGCAAGAGAAGCACTGTGGCAGAGCCAAGAGCCTGAATTCCGATCAATTCCGAGGGAAGCCGCAAGGCATGACAATCCTCGCAGCCCAGCGATCGCAAAGCTTTCAAGGCTTAGCATGTTTTGCGGATTCAGGGACACGCGGGGTCAGAAGCTTCCAGGTATCGCTGGAACGATTGCTCGTGAAGCATGGAGCCCGTTGTGCCTCTGTACAAGACTCGCTCCTTGGCGGGGGATTTTATGCGTGGGCGTGTCCTTGAGGGGACTCAATTTTCAGATTGCTCGCTGGACCCATGAGGTCGTCTAGTTCGGCGTAGTCCGGCAGGGTCGTGTCAATGGGGCAGCCACGACGGAGGACAAGGCGATCGCCCTGAGGGCGGGCCAACAGTTCGCTGAAGCTGCGCCCCCGAAACACGATCAGATCGGCCGGAGCCCCGGCTACAAGGCGGCCGCCGCCAGGGAGCCCCAACCAGGCGGCGGGCCGTTGGGTGACAGCGCGAATCCAATCGCCATAGGGCTGATCCAGGTGAGCGATCCGCACCGCTTGCCCAAAGACTTCTAACAGGTCGTGGTCGCCGAAGCTGAAGAAGGGATCGCGGCAATTGTCACTCGCGAACAGGACGGGAATACCAGCCTGGTGTAGTTCCTGGACCGGGGCGACGCCGCGCCAGCGGGGTGTGCGCCCGGCCTGGCGGTCTTGGAGGTAGAGATTACAGGTCGGCAGGCTGACCAGGCCGATCCCAGCCTGGCGCATCCAGGTGAGGGTCTGGTCTAACTCCTCGGGGGCTTGGACCGCCAGGCTACAACCATGCCCACCGAGGATCTGGCCCTGAAAGTTGTGGCGGCGGGCGGCTCGGGCGATCGCCCGCAGGCTGTGGGAATTGGGATCGCCGGTTTCATCCGCGTGGAGATCGAGGTCCAGTTGGCGCTCCTGGGCTAGGGCAAAGAGGGCATCGAGGTGCGTGTCCAAGTCCGGCCCCGCGTAGGCGACGCCACCGAGAATCTGACCGGTGGCGGCGATGGTATCGGCCAGGGCGATCCCCGCCGGGGTGCTGTATTCCGCGAGGGGGGCCATCGCGACGGCTTGCAGGGTCAGGCGATCGCGCCACTCGGCCTGCAAGCGCACAAAGATCGACAGGCTGAGCGCCGCCTGATCAGGGCCGCAGTCCAGATGGGTGCGGAGGGCCTGAGTTCCGTGAGCATAGCTACAGCGCAGGCCAAAGCTCATGCGGCGGTAGAGATCCTCCGCCTGCCAGTGCTGCTGAGCATCGCGGCGGATGGTGGCAACAGCCTTGTCAAAGGTTCCATCCGGATTTGGGGCTCGCCCCCAGACCTGCCCCTTGTCCAGATGGGTATGGATATCTACGAAGCAGGGGAGGACGAGGCCGCGCCGCACATCCAAAGCTCCCGCCGGGGGCTGGTCAGCAGCCGGCCGCACCTGTCGAATCACCCCCTGCTCCAGGGCCAGATCCACCCGCACCAACCCCTCCGCGTTGGCCGCCATGGGGAAGGGTTCCTCCAGGAGCGCGAGGGGGACTTGGGCATTGTGCAACCACGGGTAGCCTGGGGGCATGGGTTCAACCGCAGAGAATCGCTTTTAGCCTAGCGCGTTGGCTACCCCCTCAAGGCCTTAGAGTCGGGGCAAGATGGAGGGACTGGTGTAGCGCAACACGATACAGATAACCCCGGATCAGGCATACTTCAGGGTAGCGACTTTACTGGAGTGCCATCTACCATGCGCTGGCGTTTGTGGCTGCTTGCGACCCTGGGGCTGCTAGTTTTTGTGACCCTCGCCTTCTGGCTTTGGCGGCGATCGCCCCCAGCCCAGAGCCAGCGCTTGCCGCCCCTGCCCCAAGATCCCTGGGTGCGCGTTTACATGAACTACAACCCAGCCCAGGGAGCCGACTACACCGACCCCTACCGCCAGATTTCCCGTCCCGGCGACGATCTAGAACAGGTAATCATCGACGCGATCCGCCGGGCCCAGACCAGTGTTGACCTGGCCGTGCAAGAGCTGCGCCTGCCGGGAATCGCCCAAGCCCTCGTGGAGCGCCACCAAGCAGGAGTGCGGGTGCGCGTGATTATTGAAGACACCTACAACCAGGCCTGGGGAGACTGGACTCCCGCCCAAGTGCAGCAACTGGACGAGCGGGAGCGATCGCGCTACGACGAGTTTTTTGCCCTCGCGGATCGCGATCGCGACGGCCAACTCACCCCCGAGGAAATCACCGCCGCCGATGCCCTAATCCGCTTGCGCCAAGCCGGCATACCCCTGATCGACGACACCACCGACGGCAGCCAGGGCTCCGGCCTCATGCACCACAAATTTTTGGTCATCGATAGCGCCACCGTCGTGACCGGTTCCGCGAACTTCACCCTCAGCGGCACCCACGGCGATCTCCTCGCTCCGGAAACGCGCGGCAATGCCAACAATCTGCTGACGATCACCGATGCCGCCCTAACCGCCCTCTTTATCGAAGAGTTCAACTGGATGTGGGGCGACGGGCCCGGCGGCCAGCCCAACAGCCGCTTTGGGCTCCAGAAGCCCCACCGTCCGCCCCGCACCGTGACCGTAGGCACGACCCCGATCACCGTGCAGTTCTCGCCCCTCTCGCCCAGCGAACCCTGGCTCCGAAGCACCAACGGCACCATCGCCCAAGTGCTGGCCACGGCCACGCGCTCGGTGGACTTGGCCCTGTTCGTCTTTTCGGATCAGGGCCTTGCTAACACCCTACAAACCCGCTCCCAGGCCGGGGTATCGATTCGTGCCCTGATTGACCGCAGCTTTGCCTTCCGCTACTTCAGCGAGGGGCTGGATATGCTCGGGGTGGCCTTGGCCCAGGATTGTCAGTTTCACGCAGAGAATCGGCCCTGGGCCCAACCGATCAGCACCGTCGGCGTGGCGGATCTCCCCGCCGGCGACAAGCTCCACCACAAGTTTGGCCTCGTGGACGGCCGCGTGACGATTACTGGCTCTCACAATTGGTCAGCAGCGGCGAATCACCAGAATGACGAAACGCTCTTAGTCATTCACAGCCCCGTGGTGACAGCCCACTTCCAGCGAGAGTTCGAGCGCCTGTATCAGCAAGCAGCCCTGGGGATTCCGGCCAGTGTCCAGCAAAAAATTCGCGACCAAGCAGCGCAGTGCCCCCAGTTGACTACCGCCCGCTCGGGGCCGTCGCTCCAGCCCGTGAATCTCAACACGGCAAGCCAAGCCGACTTGGAAACCCTACCGGGGATCGGGCCGGCGATCGCCCAGCGCATCATCACAGCCCGCCAGCAGCAACCCTTTACCTCCCTCGCAGACCTAGAGCAACGAGTTAGCGGGCTCGGGCCGGGGATTCGCCAGGGCCTGGAAGGACGGGTAAACTGGTAGCCTCAGCAATTTCACGGTAAAATGAGAGGGGTGCTCGCATCACCCCAGCGTAAATTCACCGAAACGGCTCGCAGGCGGCACAACCGCAAAACTACCCACTCCGCGCAAGTTTACAATCCCGGTGATCTCCGTAAAGATCGAGTGAAGATTGCTGGGAGGCTCTTTCCGAAACCTGGGCAGTCAGCAATGATGGAATTGGAGCGAGGACGGGGTTAGTCCACCCACGTCAGCTCCAAAACATTCAGTGATTGCTGACCCATCCGCCCAAAGCGTTCGAGAGAAGATATGAAAACAGCAGTTTCCCACTTTGTTCAACACTCAGTCGCCGTGGCGGGCGGCTTAGTGCTCGGCACAGCAGCCCTCCTCCTAGCCCAACCGGCTGAAGCCTTTGTGCTCGTCCTCGACCCGGCTGAGTGTGCTGACCCCGCCCGATGCGCCACCGATGACTACACCTACTCCACGGCAGAGTACCACTTTGACTTCCGGAATGGTGACAGCGGCAGTGTCTGGCTGGATCTAACCCTGGCCAATACAACCCCAGGAACCTCAACCTTGGTGGGAGCGGCTTTCGACTTTCCCTCCCAGGTCGCGTTTGACTTCAACGACCTCAGCAGCTATTACAACGCCAACAGCACGGACTACACCCTAGTCTTTGAAGATCCAACGCTGCAACCCTTTGGCAGCTTTGATATTGGGATTCGCACCAATGCCAACGGCCGTAATAGCAACAACTCCTTTGCGGGGGGTAATCCTCAGGGCGGTCTCCTCGCTGGTGAGAGCGAGACGGTGAGCTTCCGCTTCGACAAGGCAGCGGACTTCTCCGGCAGTTTCGATGCGGACACCGTGAGCACCTACTTCTACGAAGCCTATGCCAGCGGTGAGCTGCGGGCTTCAGCTCGCTTCCAGCAAGTGGGCGAGGATGGCGAAGAGAGCGACAAGGTGCTGGCAACGATTCGCACAATCACGGAACCCCCGAAAGAAGTGCCGGAACCGATGACCTTAGCTGGTCTGGGTCTGGTGGCTGGGTCGCTACTCGTGACGCGCCGCCGTCTGGGCCGCTAGGTGGAAGCGAGCAATCACTGAGTTTTCGCATGGATTTAACCCAATGCGGTGGGGCGAGAGGGGCAACCTTCTCGCCCCTATCTTGTTGCTCCTAATCCCGGCGGTTCCCTGGTCCTGGGAAAGTGACTACGGGTTCAACGGGGGACAAGGTAGCCGAACGTCAGACACGCTCTTCGGCTGACTTCCTTGGCTAGGGTGGGTCGAGCAGCTCTAGGGCATCTAAGAGCACATCGAAGCGAAAATCGGTGATCAAGGGAGCGAGGCAGCGGCACAACTCCTCCGCCGGCGGTAGCTCCTGGAGGAGTTGCCGCAACTGTTTTTCATCGAGGGCGGCGGCGGCGCGCTGGAGGCGATCGCGCCACTCCCGAGGCGCAGCCGGCAGCAACTGCGCCACTTCCTGGCAACTCGCGGGGGAGGAGCCCTGGGCCGTGTAATCGGCCGCCATCTCAAGGGGGTCCGGATCGCGGTAGAGGTAGCGGACCCCCAAAAGCTGGCGGAGCTTTTCGTAGAGCTGGTGGCTCGCCAAGGGCTTCACCAGCAGGTCACTGCCGCCGAGGGCGCGAATTTTCTCCAGCTCCTCTAGGAAGGCGATCGCCGTCACCACCAAAATCGGCGACGGCGGCTCCCCCCGGCCCTGCTCCCGGCGGCGGATCTCGCGGATCAGCCCGTAGCCATCCAGATCCGGCATCAGCAGATCCGTCAGGATCAGATGGGGAGACCAAGTTTCATAGCAGGCCAGGGCCTGGCGGCCATTGTCCGCCTCCTTCAGGTCAAACCCCAGGGGCGCGAGCAACTGCACCAACAGTTGGCGACTCGCTGGCACATCATCCACGATCAGCAGCCGGTAGCGGGGCTGCTCCGGCGCCAAGCCGATCACCCATTGCCGGGGGGCTGGCACTTCGCGCATCGGAGCCGTGGAGGTCACGGGCAGGCTGAAGGAGAAGGTCGAGCCCCGGCCCAGTTCCGACTCCACTTGGAGCTCGCCCCCCAGCAGCCGCACAAACTCCCGACAGATCGACAGCCCCAGGCCGGTCCCGCCCGGCTGGGCTTGGCCCGCCTGAGCCTGAACAAAAGGCTCAAAGATCCGCTCCAGATCCGCCGGGGCGATCCCACAGCCGCTATCCTGGACGGCAAACCGCAGGTGGGGGGGCTCCGAGGCTGGCTGCCAATCGACCCGCAGGAGCACCGTGCCCTGCGCCGTGAACTTGATGGCATTGGTCAGCAAGTTCAACAACACTTGTCGCAATTTCCCCGCATCGGTGGTGATAAACGGGGGCGTGCCGGGGGCCCGCTCCAGCTTCAGCTCGAGGTGGCGGCTCTGGGCTCGCAGGCTGAGCATTTCATGGATCGTCTCCAGCAGCCGGTGGAAGTTGACGGTATCAACCTTGAGGGCCTGGTGTCCGGCCTCGATCCTCGCCATAGACAGCACCTCTTCAATGAGGGTCAGCAGATGCTCGCCACTGCGGTGGATCATCGTCACCTGCTCGGTGCAAGCTCGGCTCAGATCGGGATGGTGGCGGAGCAGGTCACTGAAGCCGATGATCGCATTCAGCGGCGTCCGGAGTTCATGGCTCATGCTGGCGATAAAGGCACTCTTGGCCCGGTTTGCCGCCTCCGCCGCCTCTTTCGCCGCCTGTAGCTCCTGCTGGGTCTGCTTTAGGGCCATGATGTCCGTGGAGGTTCCGATCAGCCGATAGATGCGGCCCCTGGCATCACGGAGGGGATTGAGCGTGGTCAGCCACCAAGAGGGGCGACCTTGGAAGGGCAGATACTCTTCATAGGCGAGCGCCCGGCCCTGAACCAGACAGTCTTGGTAGTGTTGGCGCACCTGAGCCGCTGCTGCCGGCGGCAGCAGATCCTCCGGCCGCTGGCCCACGATCTCGGCGGTTTTGTACCCCGTGCGCTGTTCGTGGATCGGGTTCAGCCCGGCATAGTGAAAATCGCCCGCCGGCGTCACGTCCACCACAAAGATCGAGTCCTGGGCTCCCTCATAGATGCAGCACAGGAAGGCCTCCCGCTCGGCCAGGGTTGCAGCTAGGCGGTGGCGCTCGGTGACATCGACGGCAACCCCGATCAGCTGGGTGGGTTGACCGGCGGCATCGTAGTGAGCGACCCCGCGCGTGTAGAGCCAGACTTCGCCCTCGGCCAGCCGCAGCTCGCATTCAAAGGGGCGGCGATGGGCGATCGCCTCCGCCACCACCGCCCGCCCCCGTTCCTGATCCTCCGGATGCACCATCGCCCAGACCTCGGCCTCGGAGCACTCCCAGGCCTCAGGACACCACTCCCCTAGGCGCCAAGACCCAATCCCTTGGGCCTGCCCCGTCGCCAGGTTCACGTCCCAGCCGCTAATCTTGCCCGCTTCTAGGGCCAAGGTCAGGCGGGCCTGGGACTGCTGGAGGGCCTGGAAGGCAGCGACGCGATCGCTAATATCGGCCACCCGCACCACCTGCCTCGGGCGGCCGCCGATCTCCACTGCAACAACCGCCAGACTGCCCCAAAAACGCTCCCCGTTGGCCCGCACATATTCGAGGTCTAAAAAGACCGGCTGACCCTGGCCCCCTTGCTGTTGCAACTGCGCGATTTCCGCCGCCGTCAGGGGCCGGGTCCGAAAGTCCGTCCCCTGCCGGCCGAGGAGGTCGGCCTTGGCCGCCACCCCAAACAGTTCCACCGCCCGTTGGTTGCAGTCTTCGATCCGGTAGGTCGTCGCATCGACGAGGAAAAGGGCATCCAGCGTCGTATCAAAGATCAGGTTTCGCAAGGCCAGAGCCTCCGCCAGGGCTTGCTCGGTCTGCTTGCGCTCGGTGATGTCTTGGCGAATCCCCACCACCCGCACGGGGCGGCCCGCCGCGTCCCATTGGGCCTGGGCTCGGGTCAGCACCCAGCGATACTCCCCACTACGGTGGCGCAGACGATACTCGACTTCGTGCTGGGGGAGTTGGCCTTGGAGGTGAGCTTGGAACTGGGTCGTGACGCGATCGCGATCCTCCGGATGAATCAAGGCCACCCAGGTGGCATAGTTGAGGCGAAATTCGTCGGCACTGTAGCCCAACTGGGCAAAGCATTGAGCCGCGCAGTCGGTGCAGTCCGTCTGCACATCCCACTCGTAGACACAATCCCCCGTGCTCTGGAGCAGCAAGTCCCAGCGAGCCTGGACCCGACGCAGTTGGGCGTTTTGGGCCTCCAGTTGCTGGCGCAGGCGTTGGTTCTCTAGGTGCAGGCGCAGGCGGGCCAGCAGTTCCGCTGGCTGGTAGGGCTTGGTGATGTAGTCCACCGCCCCGCGCTCAAAGGCCTGGAGTTTATCGTGGGTATCGTGCAGAGCCGTGACAAAAATGATCGGGATCATCGCGGCCTGAGGATCGGCCTGGAGCTGATCGCAGAACCCATAGCCATCGAGATCCGGTAACTTGGCATCCAGCAGGATGAGATCCGGCGGCTCCGCTTGGATCGAGCGCAGGGCGAGATTGGCGGAGGGGGCTAAGCGAACCTGGAACGCCTCCCCGGCTAACAGCTCGGCTAAGAGCTGGAGATCGGCGGGGTTGTCATCCACAGCCAAGATCGTGGCGTGGTCTGTAATCGCGCGATTCATGACAAGAGCAAGGATTAAGGAGCTTCAAGGAAGTCTAAGAGCTGGTCATAACGGAGATTCTGAGCCAATTCTTCTAGGGAAGAGGCTAGATCAGGATTGGTAGAGGCGATCGCCGCGATCGCGGTGGCAATCTGGCGAGGATCACAGCGTACTAGGGCGGCCACCAAGGCCTGACGCTGCTCCCCCGAAAGCTGTTGTAAGTGGAGACGGGATAGCCTGGGTTGTTCCATCCTCCCTGTTGTAGCTGATGGTTCAACATACTGCACACCGAGGTGCTCTTGCAGGCTAGTCAAAATTGCCGCTGCTTGAATCGGTTTGTCACAAAAATCATCACAACCTGCTGCTAGAGCGGCCCGGCGATCGGCCTCGCTGACACTGGCAGAGAGGGCCAGGATCACCAGCCGCGCGTCTCCAGGGTTGGCCGCTTCCTGTTCCCGGAGCTGGCGGGCCACGGCCCAGCCATCTAGCCCCGGCAAGCGCAGGTCCAGGAAGATCAGGTGGGGCTGCCAGGCCTGCCAGGTGGCGATCGCCCCCGGCCCATCCGCCACCCCCTGCACGTCAAACCCGAGGGGTTGCAGCCAGGCGATCAAGAGACGCCGATTCACCTCGTGGTCGTCCACTACCAGGAGGCGGTAGCGGGGCTGGCCGGGCGCGAGCTGCGGGACCGACTGGACCGGAGGGAGGCCCTCCGCCTGGCCGGGACGGAGCAAGACCGTGCAGCGAAAGGTCGTGCCGCGCCCCAGCTCACTGGTGGCCGTCAGGTCGCCGCCCAGTCGTTGGGCATAGTGGCGACTGAGGGCCAAGCCCAGGCCTGTTCCTTGGGCCTGCTGCCGGCCGCTCTCCGTCTGGCTAAAGGCCGTAAAGAGCAGGGGCAACTCCTCTGGGGCGATGCCGGGGCCCGTATCGGCGATCGCCAGCGTCAATTGCTGCGCCTCGTTAGCCCCCGGTTGTACGGTGACGGACACCACCACCTCCCCCGTCTCGGTAAATTTCAAGGCATTGCTGAGCAAGTTGATGGCGATCTGGCGGAGCTTCACCGCGTCGCCATACCAGTAGCGTGGCAGATCATCGCCCCATTCTAGCCGCAGCTCCAGGGCCTTGGCCTCGGCCTGAAGGGAGAACAGGGCCCGCAACTCCCGCAGCATCGCCACGAGGTCAAAGTCCCGCTCCTCGAGGGGGAGCTCGCCCACTTCGGCCCGGGCAAAATCCAGGACTTGGTGAATGATGTTGAGCAGGTGGGTGCCGCTACTCTGGATTGTTTGCAAGTGGGCCTGCTGGCTCAAGGTGAGATTGGGCTCCTGCTGGAGCAGGGCCGCGAAGCCGAGGATGGCATTGAGGGGCGATCGCAGCTCATGGTGCATATTGGCAATGAACGCACTCTTGGCCCGATCCGCCGCTTCCGCCGCATTTTTCGCGGCCTGCAAGTCGGCCTCGGCCTGCTTGCGATCGCTAATATCCGTCACCCGCGCCAAGTACAGGCGGCGGTCAGCCACCTGGATCGGTCTTGCCGTCAGGTTCCCCCAAAACCTCCGCCCCCGCCGCGTCTGGTACTCCACATCCTGCTGATAGGAGCCCGCCGCCTCCAGCGCCGCCACCAGCGTCGCCACCTCCTCGGGAGTCAGGGGCTGCCGGTGCAGCGTCCAGCCACCGATCCCCAGCAGTTCCGCCTCATCATCACAGTCAAACAGGGCCACGGCCGGCTGGTTACAGGCTTCGATCCGCAGCGTCTCGGCCTTCACCAGGAAGATCGCGTCGGCGGAACCCTGGAAGATCGCCGCCAGGAGGTCACGGCTGCGGGCGATCTCCAGCTCCGCTTGCTTGCGCTCCGTGATGTCCGCCACAACCCCCAGCAAGCGCACAATCCCGCCCTGCTCGTTCACGATCGGCCGGCCCTGGGCCTGGACATAGCGCACCCGGCCCCGCTGCGTAAGGATGCGACAGTCGAGGTCAAAGGGCTGCCCCGCCGCTAGGGGATTATGACCGGGGGGAAACAGGCGAGCGGTCTGCTGCTCGACACGCTCCTGATCCTCTGGGTGAATCCGCAACAAGGTCAGGTCCGGCCGAGGAATAGGCCGCGGGTCTGCCTCAAAAATGCGATAAAGAGACTCCGACCAAACCACGGCCCCCGTGCTCAGATCCAACTCCCAGAGACCCACCCGCGCCAGCTCCTGGGCCGCGGTCAAGCGCGCCTCGCTGGTCCGCAGGGCGAGGGTTTGGGCCGCCACCTGCTGCTCCAGCTCCTGGGCGTAGTGGGTGCGGAGGCGCTCGGTCGCCTGGAGGTCGGTGCTCATTTGCTCAAAGGCGGCCGTGAGCAGGGCGACTTCCGCGATGCGGCTGCGGGGCAAGGGGGATGAGGGCCATTGACCCTTCCCGCCGGGACGCTGCGCGAAGGCAATCTGTTGGGCGGCGGTGGTGAGGGCCCGGAGCGATCGCGTCCAGCGCTCCGCCAGCCACACCCCGAGGGCGATCGCCACCAGCAGCGCCCCGAGGCTGAGACCAAGGGTCCGCCAGAGCTTGGCGGTGAGCGGCCCGGTAAAGTCTGATTCGGGGATCACGGTGACAATGAGCCACTGGAGTCCGTGATCCCCTCGATAGGGGCTCACCCTCACAAACTGTCGGCGACCCTGTTCAGAAAACAGCCACCACTGCGGCGCATCCACCGCCGCCAAGTCCGGAAACCGGGTCCTGAGGGACCGGTAGGCAGCCTGAATCAGCGGGGCTTCGATCTCAGCGGCTGACTGACGGACAAACAACCGCTCCCCAGAGGCCGGCTCACGACGCACAAAGTAGGAGGGCGCGGCGGTGGAGTTGGCGATGAGCGACCCCTCAAGCTCCAGAATGAACACCGCGCCGGTTTTACCAATAGTCAGTTCCCGCAAGAAGTCACTGAGTTGATCGAGGCTCACGATTACAGCCAAGACCCCGAGCAGGCGGTTTTCGGCCTCCAGGATCGGCCTATAGGCACCGATTGCCAGCAGATCTAAGTCGCCAATCAGAAAAGGCTCGCTCCAGCCGGGTTGGCGGGTGGCTGCGGCCTGGCGATACCAGGGGCGATCGCGCACATCCCGATTGTCAAAAGCCTCTAAAAAGCGCCCCAACTCCCCCGAGGGCTGGGCGCTATAAAGTTGATCCACAGCCGGATTAGCGGCCGTGGCCACCACTAGCTCGTAGGGCAGTTCCTCCCGGCGCAACACGGTATTCTCCCCAAAATCCTCGGGCCGGACCCGATAGCTGACCCGCAACTCGCCATCAGCCCGGCCCAAAACCAAGGCCGTGAGGCCAGGAGCTTGGCGATGCTGGAGGTGGAGGTAGCGGTGCAGGGTGTCGAGGTCGGCCAGGGTCAGGGCTCCGGACTCCAGGGCCGCCAGATGGTGCTGGGTGGCCCGGTGGGCTGACTGCAAGTAGTGATCCAGCTCCTGATGCACCTCCTGGCCGATCTGGGCCATCAGTTCCTCGGCGAGGTCCGCCACGGCCTGCCGCCCATTGCGATAGGACAGGGAGCCCACCAAGCCCACCAGGACCAAGACCTGCAACACCCAGGGCAGCGTTAAGGCGAGTCGGATGGGGAGGGGTTTCATAGGGGAGTTGGGAGGGGGGAATTGGGGAATGGGCGGCGGCGGCTCGCGGCGGCCGCTCGCTTCAATCGGCTTCCAGTTCTCCGAGGTTACGTTGGCTCATGTAGTGGCGCAGGGCCTCGGACAATTGGCTGTCGTTGGATGCGGCCCGGGCCCCCACTTCGGCGGCCCAGTGCTTCAGGGCCTCGATTTGGTCTCGGGCGATCGCCGCCAGGGGCACTGTTTCTTCAATGGCCCGCAGAATGTCCGTCGTGGTAAAGTCCCGGCGCTGGCCGTCCGTGGTGGTCGCAAAGGCCAGGTGCATGGCATCGACGATCGCCTGCTCGATCTCGGCCCCGCTGAAATCCCGGGTCTGGCGGCTCAACAGCTCTAGGTCAAAGCTCCGCAACCGCGACGGGCGCAGGCGGCGCAGGTGGACTTTGAAGATTTCCTGGCGCTCTTTCTCCGTGGGCAGGTTGAGGAAGAAGATTTCATCGAAGCGGCCCTTCCGCAGCAGCTCGGCCGGCAAGATGCTGACATGATTGGCCGTGGCGACGATGAAGACTGGGCTGGTTTTTTCCTGCATCCACGTGATCAGGGAGCCGAAGACGCGCCGGGAGGTGCCGGAGTCGCCGTCGATGCCGTCGGTCAGGTTGCCAAAGGCCTTGTCGATCTCGTCGATCCAGAGCACACAGGGGGCGATCGCCTCGGCGATCTGAATCGTCCGCCGCACCCGACCCTCGCTCTCGCCGACGATGCCACCAAACAGCCGCCCCATGTCCAGCCGCAGCAGCGGCAAGCGCCACTCATGGGCGATCGTCTTGGCGGACAGGGACTTGCCCGTGCCCTGGATGCCGACCAGGAGCACGCCCTTGGGGGCCGGAATCCCGTAGCGCCGCGCCGCATCGGTGAAGGCATCTTTCCGCAACCGCACCCATTGCTTCAGGTTATCCAGGCCGCCCACGCTCTTGAGGGACTGCCGGGCGGTGAAAAACTCCAGCGTCCCCGACTGCCGAATCACCTGCTGCTTCTCGGCTAGGACCCGCTCGATGTCTGTCTCGTTCACCTCCCCCTTGGCGGCCAGGGCCTTCGCCAAGACCCGCTGAATCCGGGCACGGCTGAGCCCCTGACAGGCCTTGACCAATTGTTCCCGTGCGAGGCCCTGGACCTGCAAGTTTTCTGGCTGCACCGTCTCGGTGATCAGGTAGTCGATCTCGGCCGCGTCGGGCAGGGGAAAATCAATCACGGTCACGTCTTCGGCAAACTCGGGCGGCACTTCCAGCGTGTGGCTCAGGAGCACGAGGGAGTGACGACTGCGGCGCAGGTCGCGTACCAGGTTTTTCAGCTCCCGCACGGCCGGGGCGTTGACTGGGTGCTGGGGCTGGGCGAGGACGAAGTGTAGATCCTTGAGCACAAACAGGGTGGGCATGATCGCGGGGGCACGCTCCACGGCTTCCCGGATGCGCTCGAGGGCGTGGAGGAGTGAATTGCGATCGGTGCCATTGTCGGCCCAGCCCCGGGAGAGATCCCAGCTCCACACCTGCCGCTGGGGGAGGGCCTGCTGGGCCACTTGGACGATCAGGGCTTCGGCGGGCTCTTCCTCCACAGCGACGAGGTAAAGGAGGGGGTAGCGAGCCCGCACCATGAGGCTGAGTTCATCGATCAGGGCTTGGTGGGGCGGGGGGGGTTGGCAGGGATCGGGCATGGGTTGGGGGGAGTTGGGGGTTGGGGGTTGGGAGAAATTGGTGCTGGGTTGCTGGCTCTCGAGGGTTGGTTGGTCAATGTGTGATCAATTATCCGCCCCCTGGCTCACGGTTGACGGTTCGCGGTTCGCGGTATTCTGGGATTTCTGCTGTGATCTTGTCTGGACCCCCGTGAGCCAACCTCCTGCCGCAACCCGCACTGAACGCGATTCGATGGGGGAGCGCCAGCTCCCCGAGACTGCCTACTACGGTATCCAAACCCTGCGGGCGATGGAGAATTTTCCGATCAGTGGCCTGAGGCCGCTGGCGACTTATGTGGAAGCCTGTGTGCGGATCAAACGGGCGACAGCGATCGCCAATGCGGAGCTAGGCTGCATTCCTGCGGACCTCAGCCAGGCCATTGTCCAGGCGGCGACGGAGGTTTTGCAGGGGAAGCTGCAAGATCAGTTTGTGGTTGACATCTACCAGGCGGGGGCGGGCACGTCGCATCACATGAATGTGAATGAGGTGCTGGCGAATCGGGCTCTGGAGATTCTCGGCGATCGCAAGGGCAACTACCAGCGCCTCAGCCCCAATGACCATGTGAACTACGGGCAATCGACTAATGATGTGATCCCGACGGCGATCCGGCTCGGGGCCCTCCTGGCCCTGGGGCGATCGCTCTATCCGGCCCTGGAAGGAGCAATTGCGGCTCTGAATGAAAAGGCGATCGCGTTTCAGGACACGATCAAGTCGGGACGCACCCACTTACAAGATGCCGTGCCCGTGCGCCTCGGGGAAGGCTTCCGGGCCTGGGCCCGCATCCTCAGCGACCACCTGCGCCGTCTTAAAACCGCTGAGGCTGATCTCTATGCGCTCGGTCTCGGCGGCAGCGCTGCCGGGACGGGACTGAATACCCATCCTCAGTACCGCCATCGGGTCGCGGCTCTGCTGGCGGCGGACCTAGACCTACCGCTGACAAGTGCCCCCCACTTGATGGCGGCGATGCAGAGCATGGCTCCCTTTGTGGCGGTGTCTGGGGCCCTGCGAAATCTGGCTCAGGAGCTGGTGAAAATATCCCACGATCTGCGGCTCATGGACTCGGGGCCCTTGACGGGCTTGAAGGAAATCCAACTGCCGCCGGTGCAGCCGGGCTCCTCGATCATGCCGGGCAAGTACAACCCGGTGCTGGCGGAAATGATCGCGATGGTTTGCTTTCAGGTCATGGGCTACGACAGCGCGATCGCCCTCGCGGCCCAAGCGGGTCAGTTGGAGCTCAATGTGATGATGCCGCTGATCGCTTACAACTTGATCCACAGTATTGAAATCTTGGGGAATAGCCTCGCGGCCCTGGGCGATCGCTGTCTGCGGGGTATCACGGCTCGGGGCGATCGCTGCCGTGCCTACGCGGAGAGCAGTCTCGCCCTGGTGACGGCCCTCAATCCCCACATCGGCTACCTCCAGGCTGCGGCCGTTGCCCAAGAGTCCCTAGCAACGGGGCAACCCCTCCGGCAAATCGTGTTGGCCAAGGGCTTGATGACGGCGCAGGAGTTGGCCGAGGTGCTCGACCTCACCGCCATGAGTGCCTTGCCGGAGGCCTGACCTAGTTTGTATAGTTATTTCAGCCAAGCGTGGGACGGCTGGGCGGCAGCCCCCATCCCTCAGCCCCTGCTGGCAAGATTGGGAGCAGGAAAGCAGGAAAGCCCTCTCTCGACTGGGGAGAGGGCTTTAGGGTGAGAGCTGCAACTTCGCTGGGTTTGAGAGTTGTGCCAAGAGGTAGAGAATAACGCTATGACCCAGCCAACCGCGAGTACTTTCCGGGTTGGGATTGCCGGCCCGGTAGGGTCCGGCAAAACGGCCTTGCTCGACTCCCTCTGTAAGGCTCTGCGGGATGAGTGGGCGATCGCTGTCGTCACCAACGATATCTACACCCAGGAAGATGCTCAGTTTCTCGTGCGCTCTCAGGCCTTAGCGGGCGATCGCATTCTGGGGGTGGAGACTGGCGGCTGTCCTCACACAGCCATTCGAGAAGACGCTTCCATGAATATCGCGGCTATTGAGGCCCTCGAGCAGCGATTCGCTCCTTTGGACTGCGTGTTTCTCGAGAGTGGCGGCGACAATTTAGCGGCAACCTTCAGCCCGGAACTGGTGGATTTAACCCTCTACGTCATTGATGTGGCCGCCGGGGACAAAATTCCCCGCAAGGGAGGCCCCGGAATCACAAAATCTGATTTGTTGGTGATTAACAAAATTGACCTCGCTCCCTTCGTGGGGGCCGATCTAGGGGTTATGGAGCGGGATGCTCGGCAGATGCGCGGGGAAAAGCCCTTTGTTTTTACCAACCTCAAGACCGGTCAGGGTCTCGAGGCGGTTGTGGACTTTGTGCGCCACCAGCGGGTCTAGGGTTCCCCCTCTGACCGCTTGCCCGCCTTGCCGCCAAGGGTCCATCCAATTAGGCTGATTGGCCCTCATCCCCCGGCCCCGTCTCCCAAACTTGGGAGACGGGGAGTTTCCAAGGTGAGATGCACCCGCCGTCAAGGTCTCGGGGCTAGCCCTTGACTGCGCCGGCCGTGATCCCTTGAACAATGCGGCGCTGGAAAAAGAGCACCAGCACAATCAAAGGAATGGTTCCGACCACGGTGGCAGCGGCGATGGGCCCGTAGGGAATTTCATACACCGAAGCACCGCCAATTTGGGCGACGGCGACAGGAATGGTTTTCATGGCATCACGGGTAATGAATGTGAGGGCAAAGATAAACTCATTCCAAGCGAAAATGAAGGCTAGGATTCCCGTGGTTACTAGGGCTGGAATCGTGAGGGGCAACACAATCTCCCAGAGCATGGGTAGTGTGGTGTAGCCATCGATCTTGGCCGAATCTTCCAGGTCCTTGGGGAGCTGTTGGAAAAAGCTCCGCAGCACGAGGATCGTTAGGGGCAAATTGATGCCTGTATAGGGCACGATCAGGGCAAGGTAGTTGTTGCCGAGGCCGAGGAGCTTGACGACTTCCAACAGGCCGAGAAAGAGGAGTACATAGGGAAACAAGCTCACGATCAGCACCCCGGCCAAGATGATCCGTTCGCCCGGAATCCGGAGGCGGGCGAGGGCATAAGCAGCCGGGGCCCCCGTGGCTAGGCAGAGGAGCGTCGAGAGGAACGAGATGAGGGCGCTGTTGCCGAGGTAGCGGAGAAAGCGGCCGCCCAGGCTGGTGTAGTGGTTGAGGGTGAGTTGTTGGGGAGCTGGCAGGTAGACGTTGGGGATCGTGGCGATCGCCTCATTCACCTTCACCGAGGTCAAGAGTTGCCACAGGGCCGGAGCCAGGCAAAACAAGGTCAGGCCGACCAGGCCGACCCAGAGGGCGAGACGCCCCCAAGGAAAGGCCGGCCTCGAGGCGGGGGGGGTTTGGGTAGCAGGGGCTACAGTCATGGGTTATCTCCAGTGAGGTTGACGCGGGTACGCGAGAGGGCATAGGCGGCGATCGCCACGGCCAGGATCAGCAGCAAAAAGGTGACAACCACCAAGGCCGCGCCATACCCAAAGTCCAGATACCGCCGTACCGTGGCATAGATATAGACCGATACCGTTTCCGTCGCCCCCGCCGGGCCGCCGCCGGTCATCACCTGCACGAGGTCAAAGATGCCAAAGGCCTGGGCAAAGCGAAAGAGCAGGGCGATCACGACCTGGGGTGTGATCAGGGGCAGAGAAATCTGCCAGAAGCTCTGCCAGGGAGACGCGCCATCAATGGCATGGGCTTCGTAGAGTTCCTGGGGGATCGACTGCAAGCCGGCCAGCAACAGGATGGCGATAAAGGGGGTCGTCTTCCAGACATCGGCCACGATCAGGGCTAGCATCGCCCGCGTCGGGTCGCCGAGCCAGGTTATGGTCTCGTTAATCAGGCCTAGGCGAGTCAGCAGATCGTTCGCGATGCCGTATTGGTCGTTGAAGATCCAGGCCCAGGCCAGGCCCATCACCGCCGTGGGCAGAGCCCAGGGAACCAGGGCCGCCGTGCGAACCAGGCCGCGTCCTCGGAAGCTTTGGTCGAGAATTAGGGCAAAGACCATCCCAATCACCAGCTCGGTGGTGATGCTGGCGACGGTGAAGACCGTGGTATTCCAGAGGCTCAGCCAGAAGCGGCCATCGCCCAGGAGGCGTTGGTAGTTGTTGAGGCCCGAAAAGATGGCTTCGAGTTGTGTCCCCAGGTTTTCGGTAAACAAGCTCAGCCAGAAGGCGCGGCCGATCGGGTAGGCGAAGACTAGGAGCAAGATCAGGAGGGCCGGCGCGACCAGGAGCCAGCCACGGCGAACTTGGCGCTGTCGGAGGGTGTCGGGTGCTGATGTCATGGAGCAAGGGGGGGGTCAGTGGTTCGGAGGGCAGGGGTCCAGGGGAGCAGCGCGACGGAGGGAGGCCGGGAGGAGTTGTTAGCGGTCTCCGGGCGGGCGGGCCAGGGCTACAGCGAGCTGCGCGCCAAGAGGTTACGGGTCTCTCGAGCCGCCGCCTCCATGGCGGCCGTCGGCGTCATGCGCCCGGTCAGGGCGGCGCTGAGGTAGCGCTGAAGGATGTCTGAGGTTTGGGCGTATTGGGCGATGGGGGGGCGCAGGACTGAGTTTTCCACAACGTCCAGGAGTTCGGGGTAGTGGGGAAATTTGGCGACAATCTCCGGGTCGTTGAAGAGCGATCGCCGACTCGGAACATAACCCGTGTCTAGAATGAAGGCCTTTTGCGCCGCCTTGCTGCTGATGAACTCTGCCACCCGCCAGGCCGCCTCTGGGTGTTGGCTGTCGGCCGCAATCCCCAGGCCCCAGCCCCCTTGGCAAGCGCCGCTCGCGGCTCCGGGTTGATGCACCATCGGTTGAATGGCAAATTTGCCCCCGATCTCGGAGTCGGCAGCCAAGCTGGCCACGTAGGGCCAATTTCGCAGAAAGGCGGTCTCCCCGTTTTGGAACAGACGGCGCGTTTCCTCTTCGGCGTAGGTGGTGACGCCTGGGGGGGAGAGGCCCTCGGCCACGGTCGTGCGGAGGAATTCCACGGCGGCGATCGCCTCGGGCTGATCGAGCCCCACCTCTAAGGTGTCGGGGTTGACCCAGAAGGCTCCAAAACCCTGGAGGATTTCCACAAACATGGCCGCCAGACCTTCGTATTGGCGACCTTGCCAGAGGTAGCCCCAGCGCGCGATCCCTTGGTCTTGGAGGTCTCGGGCGATCGCCAGCAGCTCCTCAAAGGTTTGCGGTGGCTCGTGGCCGGCGGCGTCCAGCATATCGGTGCGGTAGTACAACATGCCGGCATCCGACCGGAAGGGCAGCCGGTAGAGGCCGTCTTGGTAGCGTCCGCCGTCGAGATCGCCAGCGAGGAAGGCCTGGGCTTCGGCGTCCGACAGGCGATCGCTCAGGTCCAGCAGCCACCCCGCCGCCGCAAATTTCGGCACCCAGGCAATATCTAGGTAGACCAAATCGTAGGGAGAGTCTCCCAGCAAGAAGGCCGAGGTATAGAGATCCTCCACCAAGTTGGTATCGTTGGGGGCTTCGATGATTTCTAGGTCAATATCCGGGTTTTCGGCCTCAAAGGCTGCCTCGAGGGGCTGCCACTGCGCGGCCTCCAGGGCCTGCATCATCACTTGGAGCTTGACCGGTGGTTGGCTCCAACTGGGGAGGCCGAGGGTCACGGCGATCGCCAAGGGAACCAGGGCCAGGACCCACCAGCGGCCCCCACGTTGCCAGGCTTGTTGCCAATATTGTTTCATACTCAGAGTCGGCCCAGGGCCGATCCAACGCGGCAGCAGCGAGGGCGGCGCGCCTAGACTCTCTAGAGCAATCAACCCACCTCCCCGCAAGTCAGCCCAGCGCTGGCACTGATGAGCCCAACTCAAATCCAGGCAGGATACGCGCTATCAACCTGGGTCTAGGCTCTAACGGTAGCCGAGGCCGAGAACGGCTCGGTACTACGAGTGCCAGGGGGGCTGGGCCTCCAGCCTAGCGCACTGGGCGATCGCCTCGCAAGGACCCTAGGCCCTGGCGCGCCGGGCCCGCTGGCGCAATCCTAGGGCTAGGACCGTGAGCAAGACCAGGCCCCCAGCCCCGGCGAGGGGATTGCCATCAACGCCGGTCAGCCAAGGGGAGACGCGGCCGGTGGGGGCGATCAGGCCGCCGACATTGATCACGTAGTAGCCCCAAACCAAGCCCCCGTGCAAGCCGATCGGGAAGCCGAGGCGATCGCCCCGCCATTCCTTGCCCCAAAGCAGGGCCAAGGCCAGCAGCACGAGCCCCGGAAACTGGGGCAGGGTGCGCCAAATTTCCGGCAGCGGTTTGAGGAAGTGGAGGCTGGCAAACAGGAGGGCATTGCTCCAACGGGCGATCGCCGGTCGATAGTCTCGGTGCAACTCGTCCAAGAGCCAACCGCGAAAGACCAACTCTTCCGCCAACCCCACGCCTAGGCCCGTCAGGGAGCCTTCGGCCGCAACCCGCAGCAGGTTCATGGCCGACGACTGCCACCGCAGCCAGCCCACCCCTCCCAGGAGCAGAAAGAGCAGAAAGGGCAGCAAAAACCCGAGCACGAGACCCAGCAAGGTGTCCTGGCCGTGGGCGCGACGGAAGCCGAGCCCGTAGGCGGCGTAGGGATGGGCTCGCCCATACACCCGTCGCCCCCAGAGCGGCACGAGGACGAGGAAGCAGAGAAACAGCCAGCCCATGACGGCGATCGTGGTGGCCTTGGCATCAGCCCGCAGCCAGAGGTAAAGCGGTAGGGCCAGGGGCAACCACAGACCTGCCAAGGCCAGCAGAAAAGCCCCCAACCGCAGCAGGGTTGGGAGACGCGCCAGTTGAGCCCAAGAATTGCTCAAGGCCTTATTCGTCGGGCTCGATGGTGCTGGTCAGACCGTGGTTGCAGAGGGTCTCGCAGTAAAATTCAGCGTGCTCTAGGGCACAGGTAATGACCAGGGCAAGGCCGCTGTTGTGGGCTTCCATCATAATGCTGACGGCCTGGGGCTGGGTCAAGCCGGCCACGGTCTTCATCAGCGTTTGCACGACGTACTCCATGGAGTTGAAGTCGTCGTTGTGCAGCAGCACCCGATAACGGGGCGCGTGCTTGCGAACGGTTGACGTTTTCTCGATCACAGAAGGTTTATCCAAAACCTCTGTAGCCATAGTGGTTAACCTCCTTTTAGCTCAATTCGTTCAAAGCCAAGCACCGAGCAAGCCGGCCCTCGGCGGAATGTTGCGGAATATTACTCCCCAGTGTATCTAAGGACGGCGGCGATCGCACCTTGGCAATTTCCCCAAGGGGTGAACGCAATGGGGCGCGGGATGTTGGTACTCCTTAGCTCAACCCTCACCCCAATCCCGCTCCCAAGCCTTAGAAGCGGATCTTCTAGTTCCCCTGCTCCCAACCCAACCGATCGGCAATCTGTTGAGCGAGGCCGAGGGCATTGAAGGGCTTGGGGATGCAGGCAGCGACCTGAGTTCCGGCAAGATCACGACCGTAGCTCACACTGTCCTTGGCGGTTAGCAACACGACCGGAATCGTCGCCGTTGTGGCATCAGCCTGGAGGTGGCGCAGGGTCGTGAAGCCGTCCATGCCGGGCATCATCAAATCGAGCAGGATGGCATCGGGGTGCTGAGAGCGGGCTAGCTCCAGCCCCGCCGGCCCAGACGCAGCGCCGAGGGTTCGCCAGCCCATGGCGATTTCCAGGGTCATGCGTACCACTTCCCGAAGGCGGTATTCGTCGTCAATCACCAAGACACAGCGCTGTGACATAGCCCATCCGTTTCCACTGGGTTGAGTCCTTCTAGGAAAATTGTAGACTCCCCTTTCAGGAATGGGTAGCTGCTGATGAAATCAACTTAAGTCCTTGAGAAACCGATCACGCTCACTCAAGGTCTGGACCCCTGGGCATGACGGCAAGAGCTACTCTACACAACTCTGGCAGTCATGCCCTAGGCCGCCAAAGTCCCGCTCCTACCACGGAGGGCTCCCCTTTCCGGCTCCTCATCCCCACGATGGGAGTCGGTGTAGTTGGGCTTTAGCCCCTCTTTGAACGGCGGGCCGGAGCGCTGAAGCGCAACTACGGTGCTTCTACTCCCTGGGCAAAGGGACCACAAGATTTAGGGTCTAGGGCACGTTCTTTGCGATCGCCGAACAAGCCGCCAGGGCACGACTTAGGGCTAGAAGTTAGCTGGGCCGGAGTAGCCCGAGTACTGGGCCAGTTCCGAGAGCGACATAGCCCCAGGCTGCAAAACCTGACCATTGATCTCCCAGGTTGGATAGGCCCGTACCCCCTGCTGGCGACACAACTCCGTCTGAGGATTCTCGCCCCGGGGATCGCACTCGATCTCAGGGATCAAGGCTTGGGCTTCAGGGCCAAAGAGGTTTTTCTGATACTTGCAGGTGGAACACCAATAGGTGCTGTAGAGGCGGGCCGTCTTCTGCAAGTGCTGTGCTAGGGCGAGCTTGGCATCAACAGGGGGGGCAGCCGGCTCTGGTGCTGGTGGGGCGGCCACGGGGGTAGTAGCTGGAGCTGCGGCTGGGCTGGGGGCTGCGGCCGGGGTCGCGGGGGCTGCGGCTGGGAGCTTGCCAGTTTGGGCCTCCGCCTCGAGGAGGTTGCGGCGGTAGACGGCGATCAACTCGTTCGCTTGCGCCTTCTCGGGGTGGGACTCTGGTAGTACTAGGAGCTTGTCAACGGCCCGTTGCCACTGGCTGGCCACCAGCTTCCAGTCGTCCGCTGAGCGTGCCGACTGGGAAATGGTGATCGCCCCGGCGGCAATATCTCGTGCGTCCTCAAGGATGCGGTTGCTGGCAGGGTCACTGCTGGGGGTCGCAGCCGGACTCGCGACGGGACTGGGCGTGACTGAAACCGCCGCCTCTGGGCTGAGGCTCGGAGTGGAGGCGGCATCGGAAGCGCAGCCACTGGCGCAACCCAGGAGCATCAGAAATAGACAGAAACGCTGAGCAGAGGAGGGGATCATGGCAGCAGGGGCAGATTAACGTCATACTGGCGGCCACCGTCGCCGGCCGTCCTGCTCTCAAGATAGCGTAGGGCTGGGGGCGATCGCCCTGTCATCCCCCCCAGGTTCCCTGGCCGCCCCCGGCCTTGGGTCAATCTGAGGGCAAGTATTACAGAATTTGAAGTTCTGTCGCCCAGTTCCCTCGAGTCTGAGCCTCTGAGGGTACACTTAGCTTTGAATTCCATCCGTATTGATTGAGATAACACTCGCGAAGGAGCCCGGATTCAATGTCTCATAGCGTTAAGATTTATGACACTTGCATTGGCTGCACCCAATGTGTCCGCGCCTGCCCCTTGGATGTACTGGAAATGGTGCCCTGGGACGGTTGCAAAGCTAGTCAAATCGCTTCTTCTCCGCGCACCGAAGATTGCGTGGGCTGCAAGCGCTGCGAAACCGCTTGCCCCACGGACTTCTTGAGCATCCGCGTCTATCTCGGCGCTGAAACCACCCGTAGCATGGGCCTGGCCTACTAGAAAATCCTGTTTTGCCGCCGATTCCGGACCGTCCTTTAGGGCGCAGGGACCGGTACGTTTTTGATAAATACAGACACTGCCTTACCGGGCAGCCGGTGCTGGCCAGATAGCCAGCCTCCTGCTGGTTTCTTGCAGTCATTTTTTGGGAGCCCGGGGCTCCCGTTTTTTTGAGTCACGTGCTCCCAGACCTAGACCTCGCCAGCATGATAGGAGCTGCGAACCAGGGGCCCGGAGCGGACATGGCTGAAGCCCAACTGGCGCGCGATCGCCCCCAGTCGCTCAAATTCCGCTGGCGTCCAGTACTTCACCACCGGCCGGTGAGCTAGGGACGGGCGCAAGTACTGACCGAGGGTGAGGCGATCGCAGCCCACGGCTCGCAAATCCTGGAGCGTAGTCAGGATCTCGGCCTCCGTTTCACCATGCCCCAGCATCAGGCCTGATTTCGTCGGCATCTGCGGCGCTAGCTGCTTGACGAGGCCCAGGACCGTGAGCGATCGCTCGTACTGAGCCCCCCGCCGCACCGGCCCCTGGAGGCGAGCCACTGTTTCGAGATTGTGGTTATAGCAGGCCGGCTGCGCCGCCACCACAGCCGCCACCCGCCGCTGCTGCTGCCCCGCCGCCTCAGGGCCACTCCAAAAGTCGGGGGTCAGCACCTCGATCTGGGTTTGGGGCTGGCGGGCTCGAATCGCCGCCATCGTCGCCACAAACTGCCCCGCCCCACCATCCGCGAGGTCATCGCGGGCTACCGACGTGAGCACCACATAGCGCAACCCCAAAAGGGCCACCGCCTCCGCCACCTTCGCGGGTTCCTCCGGGTCCACGGCCTGCGGCGCGTGGCCCTTGTCCACCTGACAAAAGGCACAGGCCCGCGTGCAGGTCTTGCCTAAGAGCAGGAAGGTTGCTGTGCGGTTGGCATAGCATTCACCGCGATTGGGGCAGCGGCCCTCTTCACAGATGGTATGGATCTGCCGTTGCTTAATCAGGCGCTGGACCGTCGAAAGTTGACTCGCTGTGCCCAAGGGCCGACGTAACCAGGGAGGCAGGGTGGTGATTTCGGTGCGCCAGTCGGCGTTGGGGATGGGAGCAGACACAGAGAAATGGGAGGTAATCAGCCAGTTTGCGCCTGTATTTTAGCGAAGTTGAGCCGGCCCAGGTAGCACTTTTTTCTTCTAGAGGTTGAAAAATGGGCGGGTCGCGCTAGAGTGAATGGGGATACCTTGGTGGGCGATCGCCCGAGGCCGTTGTCCAAGAGGCTGTCTGCCTTGGCTTACCGTAGGTCCCCACGGCCCTGCTGCTCCCAGTTTTGGCAGAAGCAGAGGAACCCTAAATCCCCTGCCCAAGGCTGGGCAAAGGATTTAGGGTAAGAGCTACTCCCCCGGGTGGACGAAAAAAGCGCGGCTCCCCTGAATTTTGAGCCCTTGCTCAAGGCGCAGAGTATAGCCCTCTATCGCTCCGCGACGCTAGCGCGAACAGCATTACGGGGCGGCCCTCATCCCCCGGCCCCTTCTCCCAACGCTGGGAGAAGGGGAGTTAGAAGCCCCTCTCCCAACCTGGGAGAGGAGCTGAGGGCCGAGCTAGGAGCCCCTCTCTCAACCTGGGAGAGGGGTTGGGGTGAGGGCCAAGTTAGAAGCCCCTCTCCCAACCTGGGAGAGAAGGGGAGGGCCGAGCTAGGAGCCCCTCTCCCAACCTGGGAGAGGCATTGAGGTGAGGGCCAAGCTAGAATCCCCTCTCCCAACCTGGGAGAGGCATTGAGGTGAGGGCCAAGCTAGAATCCCCTCTCCCAACCTGGGAGAGGCATTGAGGTGAGGGCCAAGTTAGGAGCCCCTCTCCCAACCTGGGAGAGGGGTTGGGGTGAGGGCCAAGCTAACGAGCACCAACATCCCGCGTAAAATTTCGTTCTCCCTCCTAACCCAGGATGTTTCCGTTGTCCAGCCGCCATCCGCTACATTAGTCTAGGGGAATCAGGCTTCCGGCCTAGGACGGGCAACAACCTCTTAGCGCATCTAGTCTCCAACCAACCTGGTTCTACGACCGCCCCTTGCCGGTTCGCTAACCGACGCTCTGCGGTGTTTGCAAATCGCTTCTCAAGGAGTCAACTGTGGCTACGCAAAAAATCCTGGTGATTGATGACAGCCGGGTCATCCGCAACATGGTCAAGGACATGCTACCGGCGGGCAACGTGGAAGTAATCGAAGCTAAAAATGGTGAGGAAGGGGCCAAGCTCATTCGGTCAGCCCAACCCAACCTCGTGATGCTGGACTTCCTACTCCCGAAAAAAAGCGGCTGGGATGTCTACCAAGAAATTCAGAGCGATCCCCAGCTCTCCCTGATTCCCCTCATGCTGATGTCAGGGCGCAAAGAAGAAGTGACCGAAAAAATCCCCGAACCCTTTGAGTATTTCTCCTTCCTTGAGAAGCCCTTCGAGAAAAAGCAACTGGTCGGTGCCCTGAAAGAAGCCATGCAGAAGGCCCAGGCCCGCAAAAAGGCGGCGAAGGCGGCTGGGCCGGCCGCGGCCCCCGTGGCTGCGGCCCCAGCCGCCCCCGCTGGGGATCTGGCGGCTGAGCTTCAGGCCATGAAGCAGAAGATGGCCCAGATGCAAGCTGAGATCCACGGCCTTAAGAAACAGTTGAGTCAACTGGTGCAATTCATCAAGCAGAAAATGCGCTAGCGCGGGGTAGCTCCGCCTCCCGGAAGCCGATAGCAGCGTGCCATCATCAAGCGTTTGGGCAGCGCCCAACCCTAGCGAGGGAAATGGGTTTTATCGGGGTTGGTCAAGCCCTCGCTGTCGCAGGGTTTGCAAGAAAAAGGCCTCGAGGGAGAGTCGTTGGCGGCTGAGGCTCAGGAGTTCCCCGCCGTTCGGCTGGAGGGTGGCTAGGAAGGCGTGGAGATCGCCGCTGAGGTGACCTGACCAAACTTCGCCCTCTTGGGTGAGGGACTGGAGCCAGGGGGCCCAATGGTGGCGATCGCCCCCCCGCAGCCACACTTGATAGCCGTCGTGATCACCCAAAAGCTCCTCTAGGGACCCACTACACAAGAGTTCGCCGCCGGCGAGGATGGCGAGGCGATCGCAGATGGCCTCAACATCGGCCAGAATATGGGAGTTAAAAAAGATCGTCGTGCCCTGGGCCCGCAACTGACGCACGATCTCCCGCATCCGGTAGCGCCCATCCGGATCGAGGCCAGACATGGGTTCATCCAGAAACAGCAGCTCAGGCTCATTGATCAAGGCTTGGGCCATGCCCAACCGCTGCAACATCCCCTTGGAGTAATCCCGCAGGGGTCGCTGCTTGGCCGTGGTTTGAGCCAGGCCCACGAGGTCCAGCAAGGCCGGCAGTCGCTGCTGGCGCACGGCGCGGGGCAGGCGGAAGAGGCCAGCGACGAAGTTGAGGAACTCCCAGGCCGTGAGGCGATCGTAGAAGTAGGGATTTTCAGGTAAATAGCCCAGGTGTTGCCGCACCGCGCGATCGCCCAGGGGTCGCCCCAGCAGCACGGCCCGCCCCGAGGTCCGCCGCACGAGGCCCAGCAAAATTTTCAATAGCGTCGTCTTGCCCGCACCATTGGGGCCGAGCAGGCCAAAGGTCTCGCCGCGATACACCGTCAGGCTACACCCCCGCAGGGGTTCCAGGGTTTGGTGGAGCCAGAAGCCGGTGCGGTAGACTTTACGCAGCTCCCAAGTTTGCAGGGCGATGGGGGGTGAAGCAGGGGTCATTGATAGTAGCGATCCGCGGCAGCGAGCCGGAGAGACAAGCCGGATGGGGATATATTTTAGGGGTTTTCTAAAATCTGGAACTAGCGCGCGTTTCCCTCGCTCCCTTAGTTTGCTGAACCCCTAGTCTGGCCAGCGTGGCGGTCAACGTTTCCCCAAGGCGCTTAGGGTGCGTCATTCCTGGCCTCAGGATACAAAAAAGTCTGGACTACGTGCGAGAACTCCGGCGTGCGGAGGTAGCCATAGAGATTGTGGTAGTCGGGTTGACCATCTCGGAGAACCGCATCATTGGCAATCAGGGTGTCTTGAACTTGCACCGCTTGGCAGTTGGCGGTGTAGTCGTCGGCTAGGTGCGTCTCGAGGGCGATCGCATCTCGTCGGTCAGCGTAGTTAACCCACTGGTCCTGCACCAGGGAGGGAGTCCGCAGGGAGGGATCATAGCCCCGCTCGCGCAGAATCTTGGTTTTCACGTAGGGCAAGCCGAGGGGGGAGCCGAGGGTGATGAAGTGAGAGACCGAGAGATCGGGATCGTGCTGCCCCAGATCCCGAAGCGCATCGTAGGCGATGAGGGAGCCCATCGCGTGGGTGACTAAGCAAATGCGCTGACCGCGATGGCGCTGGAGGGCCTGGTGGAGTTCAGCCCGCAGGACGTGACGAGCGAGGTCCGGCTGGCCCTGGCGGTTGGGGATGAAGCGATCACCATCGTAGTAAAGGTGCAGCTCCCGCAGCAGGCTGCTCAGGCGGGCATTGCTAAAAACTTCAACCTCAAAACGCAGGCGCAGGGAGGCCGATGTTTTTCCCAGCAAGTCGAAGCTGCCCCGCTGGAGGGTCTCGAGCCAGCTATCTCGGTACGGCCGGAGAGCCCCGGACTGGGCCGGGCGGTAGGGGTGCTGATTGTAAAGGGGGTCGAAGCTAAAGTTGGCGTCATCGTGGAGGGGATATTTGTAGAGCAAGTCCGCCCAATAGACCAACGCAAAGGGAACCTCGGGGTTCGTCACCGCGCCATTTTTGGCCAATCCTTCGGCGATCGCCTGCCGCCACTCGTCCTGGAGCTGGGCCTGGGGGGGCTGGTTGTCCAGCCCCGGCAGGCCAAGAATGATAGACTTCACCTGTTGCTCGCGACCTCTGGTTGCTTGTGCTAGCCAAAGCTTACACCAAAGCCTGTCGTGCCTAAGACCCCTTCCCTCACGGCCCTCTGGCAGTCCGCCGCTCCTCAGGCCCAGTCCGGCCCGCCCGAGGGCTGGGCCGATTTACCTCCAGCGGCTCGGGCCTACTTGGCCCACGCGATCGCGCCCGGGACGCCCCCGGCCAGCGCGATCCGCCTCCGAATGCACGGCCAGATCAAACTGAACCAGCGTTGGCATCCCTTCCGGGCTGCCCAAGTGATCCACTGGCCCCGGGGGATGATTTGGCAGGCCACGGCCTGGGTGAAGGGGTTGCCCGTGGGCGGCGCCGACCGCTACCTCGAGGGTCGCGGTCGGATGGATTGGCGACTCCTGGGCCTATGGCCGGTCGTGCAAGCAGCGGGGCCCGACATTGACCGCTCGGCCCGGGGTCGCTACCTAGCGGAGTTGATCTGGCTGCCCGCCGTGCTGGGTCGCCCGGAGGTGCGCTGGGAGGGCCTGGGGGAGGAACGGGCGATCGCCCACCTGGAGCACGCGGGCGAGACTCTCCCCCTCACCCTGACGATCGCCCCCTCGGGGCAACTCACCCAGGTTCACCTCCGTCGTTGGGGTAGCCCCGAGGGCGGCCCGTTTCAGGCCCTGGACTTTGGGGCGATCATCGCAGCCGACGCGCAATTCAACGGCTACCGGATTCCGACTCGCCTGCGGGTCGGCTGGTATCTGGGGAGCGATCGCTTTACCCGCGAAGGCGAATTTTTTCGCGCCACCCTAACCCAGGCAACCTGGCGCTGAGTTTCTCCCCAGCAGAGCCCGCCACCGTAAGGTCAAAGCGCTTGAGCAAAACCGCCGCGCGTCCTACCCATAAAACCGTTGGCCTAGCCCGGCCCCAGGAACAGCATCCTTCGCTAAGGAGGTCGGGCTAGGATTACAACACTAGAAAGAGGTTCTCCAGGATCGAGGGGGGACGGGACCGAGCGCCAGCACCTCAGCGAGGCCGAGGCGTTTTTGCCGCTCTCCGGGCCTAGCGATGGCTCGTGCTGGCTCTCCGGCAACTTGCGGCTTCGCTCCCACTTCAGCATAGCCCTGCTCTTTCTGCGGGACGGTGGGCCCTAGGGCTCAATTCCACAACCCATCAGGGTTACAATCGAGATTAACCGCCTAGAGTGCATCTCAGTCAGGCCAGTTTGCTCCCGCTGCGAGCCGCCGCTGCGCGGCTACGTCCCCCGGCCCCGGCTCCCCGGTCGGGCGAAAGGGGAGCCTCCCCAGGGAGATGCCCCCGATAGCTTCCTTCTCTAGTCCCCCATTTCTCTGCTCTTGTGAGTGAACTGACCCGCGCGATCGCCATCGAATCCCAGCCCAGCCCCGCCCGCCTCGAGGCCCTGGGCGTCTTGACCTGGCCGACTTGGAGCAAAGAGGTCTCCGAGTTTCCCTGGACCTACGAGGAGGCCGAGACCTGCTACTTCCTGGCCGGGCGCGTCACCGTCACCCCTGACGGGGGGGAGCCGGTCACGGTGGGGCAGGGAGATCTTGTCACCTTTCCGGCGGGGATGTCTTGCATCTGGCAGGTGACGGAGCCCGTGCGGAAGCATTATCAATTTGGCTAGGGCGGGGACGGGCTGGGAATGTTGACTGCGCTGGATCTGAAGACAAGCCTTCAGGGACTTGAGGGACGTGGCTACAAGGCCTATCAGGCGATCGCCCAGAGCTATCAGTTTCCCGACTTTACCCTCTGGATTGAGCGGGTGCAGAGCGACCCTTTTGCGGCTCCCAGCGCTCTGCGGGCTCACGTTCCAGCAGCCCAGGCCGCCTTGCCCCCAAGCTGTTACTGTAACCGCACCTCGGCGATCGCCACCGCCGATTTTTTAACCCGCGCCTTTGCCCGGGCCGCCCAGGCCCAAACCAGCGCCCTCGGATCGGGCTCCAGCGGCCGGATCGCGATCGCCCCTCCCAGCCAAGCGATTCTCGACCGCAGCGCCCTCCAGGTGGCGGCCGATGGCAGCGTGACCGCTCGCTTCAGCGTCGGTCTGCCCGCCCAGGGCCGGCGCATCCTCGGCTCCCAGGCCGCCCGCTTGCTCACGGAAATCCTGCCGGCCGTGATCGCCGCCAGCCTCTACTACCCGGCGCTTGATCCCCAAGCCTTGCGGGCCCAGGTGGAGACGGTGGAAGATGCAACGGCCTTGCGTCAGGCCCTGCGTGATCGCGGTCTCGTCGCCTTTGTGGCCAATGGCGCGATCCTCCCCCGCCGCAGGGGCGACGATGATCGCCCCTTGCGCGACCGGGCGATCCCGTTGCAGTCGCCGCCGTCTTTGGCCGTGACCCTCCCCTGCCCCCACCGGGGCTCTGTGACCGGTCTCGGCCTTCCCCAGGGTGTCACCCTGATTGTCGGCGGTGGCTACCACGGCAAATCCACGCTGTTGCAGGCCCTGGAGCAGGGGGTTTACAACCACATCCCCGGCGACGGTCGCGAGTTTGTCGTTACCGATCCCCAGGCTGTGAAGATCCGGGCCGAAGACGGTCGCAGTATCAGCGGCGTCAACATTTCCCCCTTCATCCATCATTTGCCCCAGGGCCAGGACACCACCAACTTTTCTACCCCCAAGGCCAGCGGCAGCACCTCCCAAGCGGCGAATATTTGCGAGGCCCTGGAGGCGGGGGCGCGGGTGTTGTTGCTGGATGAGGATACCTCGGCGACCAACTTCATGGTGCGCGATCGCCGGATGCAGGCCCTGATCCCTCCCTCCCAGGAGCCCATCGTCCCCTTCGTGGACAAGGTGCGATCGCTGTACACCGAGCAGGGTGTTTCGACGATCTTGGTCCTGGGCGGTAGTGGCGACTACTTTGAGGTAACGGACACGGCGATCGCCCTCCAGGACTACCAGCCTCAGGACGTAACCGCCGCCCTGCGGGCGATCGCCCAGCGCTACCCCACGGGCCGGATTCCGGAAGGCGGCCCGACCTTTGGTGCGCTCCCGCTCCGCTCTCCCCAGCCCGAGAGCATCGATCCGAGTCGCGGCGGCCGGGCCGTGAAGCTGAAGGTCCGGGGAACGGAGCACCTAGAATTTGGCGAGGAGTGCATCGATCTCACGGCCGTGGCCCAGTTGGTTGAGGGGAGCCAACTGCGGGCGATCGGCGCGGCCCTGGTGTATGCCCGCCAGCACTACATCGACGGGCAACGCTCCCTCGCCGCCGTCCTCCAAGCGGTGCGGGCCGATCTCGACCAATTGGGCTGGGAGGCCCTGGGCGTTGGCGTAGCCTGTTCCGCAGGAACGCATCGCCTCCCGGGGGACTGGGCGGCCTTTCGGGATCTAGAACTGGCGGCGGCGCTCAATCGCCTGCGTTCGCTGCGGGTTCAGCTCGGGAACCTGGTGGCGGCTGGCCACGTCGCCCCTCCCCGAGGGGATCTACCCGATGGTTCGACCTCGCTTGACTTGAAATAGGTTTTACGTTGCTGCTGGGCCGAGAACCGACCTGGCCCCCGTTGTTTTCACCAATCAGCCAATTATGAAACGTCTTCCCCTCGCCCTCGGGCTCAGCGCGATCGCCCTCGGGCTAGTCAGCCTCCGCACCCCGGCCCAGAATACCCCGCCTAGCCCTAGCGCGGCCCCCGATGTGCGGGTAGAAACGGCTGACTCCCCCCGCTTCACCTGCCAGATGTACCAAGGCCAGCCGACGGTGATGTACGCCCCCGCCGAGGCTCCCGATCAGGCCTATCCCTGGGCCGTGCCCCAAGAACTAGGGGGCGGTTGGACCCCCCAGCGACGCTGTGAGGTGATCAGCCAGCGGCTGGAAGAATACCGACCGGATGGCATGACGGAACTGCGGACGGCCGTGGAAAATAACTACGACACGGTGTGCGTGACCACGGAAATGAACCCCAGTTGTCGCATTGTCTTGACCGTGCCCCCCGGTCAAGATGCCCTAGCGACGCGCGATCGCGTGTTTCAGAATCTCACCCTCGCTGACAGCGGCCAGACTACGGAGGGGGTCTATACATTCACCGGCCAGGGGAGCGGCAGCCTCCTCGACGCCCTGGGCCGTGCCGTTGGGGTTGACCCCAGCACAATCTTCGGCGGTGGCAACCAGCCGGCAGCCCCGTTAGCCACCCCGGGAGCGATTAACCTGCGGCCCTTCTTGGCTCCCTCCGATGGTGGCAGTGGAGCCCAGTTGGGCCGGGGTTTGCGGGCCGTCCCGCAAGGCTCCGGCCTGCGGCTCAATCCCGACCGCTTCCGCTAGGGTCTCGCCTAGGCTCGCGCTCAAACGCTCCTGGATCAGACCAGCTCCGGCCTGAACCTCGGGTCCTGGGGAATAATTGGGGCAGGGCCGGGGGACAGCCTCCGGCCGGCTGAGCTGCCCCTTATTCGCGAGCATCATGACTAAATCCTCTGGACTGGGCGCGTTTGGTGGCGTCTACACGCCGTCCATCCTCACCATCCTCGGCGTGATCATGTACTTGCGCTTGGGTTGGGTGGTGGGCAATGTGGGCCTGCTCGGGGCCCTAGTCATTGTCACCTTGTCCACGTCGATCACGTTCCTCACGGCCCTTTCGGTGAGCGCGATCGCCACGGATCGCGTGGTGCGGGTCGGCGGCGCTTACTACATGATCAGCCGCTCCCTGGGCATCGAAACAGGGGGTGCTGTGGGGATTCCTCTCTACTTTGCCCAGGCTATTTCCGTCGGCCTCTACACGGTGGGCTTTGCGGAGAGTGTAGCGATCGCCTTCCCCAGTCTCAATCAACTCTACGTCGGCCTCATCGCCACCACGGCGGTGGCCGTTCTCGCCCTGACCTCGGCCGAGGTTGCCATCCGGGCCCAGTATTTCATCATGGTGGCGATCGCTATCTCGCTGATCTCCTTAGCCTTCGGCCCCACCATCGCCAGTGTTGAACCCCAAGGCTGGGGGATTCCGGACACGTCAGTGACGTTTTGGACCGTGTTCGCGGTTTTCTTTCCCGCCGTCACCGGGATCATGGCCGGGGTCAGTATGTCCGGCGACTTGCGCGACCCGACTCAGGCGATCCCCAAAGGCACGCTGGCAGCCGTGGGCACGGGCTACCTGATCTATATGCTCTTGCCGCTCCTGCTAGCCCTGCGGGCCGATACGGCCAGCCTGCTGGAGGATTCCTTGATCATGATGCGCCTGTCCGTCTGGGGGCCGCTGATTTTGCTGGGGGTCTGGGGGGCGACGCTGAGCAGCGCCCTGGGCAGCATCTTGGGCGCGCCGCGTGTGCTGCAAGCCTTGGCTCGCGATGGCATCTTGCCCCGTTCCCTCAGTTGGCTGGGGCGGGGCACGGGCGAGCGAGACGAGCCCCGCCTGGGAACCCTAGCAACGCTGGGGGTGGCGATCGCCACGGTCTGCCTGGGCGACCTGAACCTGATTGCCCCGGTGTTGACCATGTTTTTCCTCACCACCTACCTGGTGCTGAATGTCGCCGCCGGGGTTGAGGGCCTGCTCAAGAGCCCCTCCTTCCGACCCACGTTTCCGGTGCATTGGTCCCTCTCGCTGGTGGGGGCGGCGGGCTGTCTGGCGGTCATGGTTCTGATCGATGCGATCGCCACGGTGTTAGCTGCTGGCGTTGCCCTAGGCATCTACTTCTGGCTCCAACGGCGGGAACTCACCGCCACCTGGGGCGATGTGCGGCGCGGCCTCTGGCTAGCCCTGGTCCGCATCGGCATCCTCCACCTCGACCGGGCAGCGGATGATCCCAAAAACTGGCGGCCCCATGTCCTAGTGCTTTCGGGCATTCCCCACAAGCGCTGGGCCCTGATCGAGCTAGCCGAGGCCCTAACCCACAATCGCGGCCTGATTACCGTTGCCAGTGTGCTGCCCAGCGGCTCCCGCACCATCGCCCAACAGGTGGAGCTGGAAGAAACGCTCCGCGACTACCTAGAACGCCAAGGGGTCCAGGCCCTGGCGCGGGTGATCACCGCCCCCAATCCGTTTGTGGGGGCGCAAAAGTTGGTGGAAACCTACGGGCTGGGAGCGGTTGTCCCCAATACCGTATTGCTGGGAGATAGTGAGCAAGTTTCCTGTCGGGCTGACTATTGCCAAATGCTCGCCGAGACTCACGCGGCCGGCCGGAGCATCCTCATCCTGCGGGAGAACCGTGAGCAGGGATTTGGACAACGGCAGCGGGTGGATATCTGGTGGGGGGGGATGCAAGCTAATGGCGGTCTAATGCTCCTCTTGGCCTATTTGCTGCGGCACGACCAGTCTTGGCGGGGGGTAACGATTTACCTCAACTTGGTGGTACCGGACGCCGCCGCGGCCCAAGCGGCGCAGCTGAATCTCGATCGGATGTTGCTCGAGTTGCGGGTGGGCGCAACCTCGCGGATTATCGTCGCCGACGGCCGCCCCTTTGATGAGATCCTTTACCGCACGTCAGCGGCGGCGGATCTGGTGTTTTTGGGCATGGCCACCCCGCGCGAACAGTACGCCACCTACTACGAAACCTTACAGCGCCGGGCTGCGCTGTTGCCCACGACCCTGTTTGTGTTGGCCGCTCCTGACTTTGCCTTTGCAGAGGTGCTGGTGGATAAAAGCCTAGAATTGCTGTGAGGGTTTTGGCTGGGTGCATCCCACATCCCAGCGTTACGGAGGCTCACTCTGCGAGCAGCCGTTCGCGTCTACATCCCCTGTAGCTACGAGCGCGCGGCAAAGGCGGGGCAGTAGCCCTCGGGCAGGACCTTGAAGCCGTAGAGGGGCGATCGCGGGTTGCCGCAGCGCTGGCCTTGTTGATAGCGGCACTGGCGGCAACAATCCCCATCAGCCCGCAGAGGCGGGGCCTGGGTCTGGCGCAGCAACTCGCGCTGGGAGAGGCCCCGCAGCACCAATTCCTCCCCTTGCCAGCGAGCCTCCACAAGCCCCGTATCCGCAAAATGAGCCCAGCGGGGGCTAGCAGCCAGGGATGGGGGCAGAGTAATGCTAAGGCCGTGCTCGGTTTCTTCGATCTCGCCTTCCAAGGGTCGGGCCGGGGGCGTCTCGGGTTGGAGGAAGCGATCGCCCACAGGCAACTCCACCACTGTTCCCGCCGCCGGCGAGTGCAACTGGTAGCGACTCTGTAGCTCTTCCAGGCTGGTGAGGTCAGCGAGATCCGCCGCCTGGCCCCGGATAAAGACAGCGTGCTGGGGCCGGATGTTGTGAATCAGTTGGGTCGTATTGCGACCATCGCTGTGGTCGGGCAGGAGGTAGGATTCCTGAGGCAAGGCAGCTAGCTCCTCCGACCAGCCAGGAAATTCGGTCGCGGGGTCTAGGCCTTCTGGCTGGAGCAGCAGCCAACGACTGCGATCGCGGCAGGCCTGCCAAGCGCGCTCATCATCGGTCAGCAGCAGGCAGGGGAAACGAGTGGGCCCCAGGCTACGGTCGGGCTGGAACCGCTGCACGCGCGGCAGCACGCGGTCATCCCAAAACAGGGGCTGATGGCGGGCAAAGTTTTGCACCGCTGCGGGCAGTTGGGGCAGCAGCTCGAGGTAGCGATCGCAGGCCGACGCCACCTGGCCCGCCACCCAAATGTCCAGATCGCGCCCGGTGAACTGATGGTGCGATCGCAGCAGCATTAAAATTTCCTGCCCCAAGCCCAGGGGCGGAACCGGCAGCAACACCGAATAGTCCCGCATCAGGGCCTCTTCGATCTGGGCTAGGAACTGCTTTTCCAACTGACGGCGGCGGGGATGGCGGGCTGTGCCATAGCGCCCCCCCACGATCAGCACATCGGGGGCAAGGTTGCGGAGGGACTCCAGGGATAGCCCTTCGACAAGGCGGGAGTTGGAGAGAAAGAAATCCCCGGTATAGAGCAGGGTGTAAGGACGCTCCGGAGTCTGGTAAGCCAGGAGCACCGCCGCCGCTCCGGGCAAGTGGCCAGCAGGAAAGAGCTGCACCTGCAAATCAGGCGCTAGTTGCAGGGGCGATCGCCAAGCCAAGGTCTCCCAGAAGGGCTCCACAGCCTCCTCCGGCCAGTTCAACGTCAGCAGCGTCCCCGTCGGCTCACTGGTGTAGATCGGCAGTTGCGGGTAGCGGCGGTGCAGCCCCAAGAAGCCGTGCGCGTGGTCAGCATGGGCATGGGAGCAGATTGCCCAGTCGGCGGGGGGTTGTTCAGCTGTCAGGGGAGGCAAGCGGCCGCAGTCGAGCAGTAGCCGGTAAGGCCCCATCCGTACCAACAGGCACAGGCCTTCCTGATCGCGCCCTGTCCCGTAGGGGAGGCAAGCGAGCGTCGTGCTTAGCCCTTCCAGTGTCGTCTGCGTGGCTGCCATGCCGGTTTGGCCAACCCGCCCGTCACCGCCGCCAACGGCGGCCGGCTCGGCCAAGTCCTTTAGTGAGCGGAGCCGTTGCCGTGGTAGTTGTCAGAATCGTAGAAGCCGTTGCGGGTGCCGAAGTAGAGAGTCGTAACGATAAATAATCCCGACAAGACGACCATAACCAGCTTGACATCCATAACACCTACACCAAACGTTGAGAATGACTTTGCCTCATCATATCGTGACATACTCCCGACGCTAGGAGCATCCCAGGTTGGCAGCCCGACGTTGCCACGAACCAGGCTAAGGCCTCCGACACGCTAGCGCCAAGGCCAACACCCTAAATCCCGCCCCTAACCTTGGGCGAGGGACTTTTGGCTCCCCTGCTTCCAGCCTCGGGAACAGGGGTTGGGGGCTGTAGACGCCCAGCGGCCTCTCGCCCCGGGAGCCTCTGTAACACCCAGGCAGGATGTCCCCGGTTCAGGGGCCCTTGAGCGACAACTGCAAGGCCTCAAAGCTACCCTACTGCTTTGGGAATAATCAGCTTACGACCCCGTAGCTTGGCCGCGAGAAATGTTAGGCTAGAGGAGATTCGCGCCAACCTCAGCTTCTTGGCAGCGCGAACTACAGCCGGACAAACTCTTGGGAGGCGACCGCGATGCTACCGCCAGTTTTTCCCCTCGGACTCCTGATCCTGGCTTTGCTGAGCCTGATTGTCTATCAACGGGCAACCCATGAGCTGACTCGCTTGCTGGCAGCCGGGATTGCTTGCGTCGCGTTAATCTGGGGCTTTGCGATCGCCCACTGGTCGATTCACCTGCTCAGCCTGCTCTTGCTCCTCAAGTTCCGCCACCTCCCCCTCGTCTCTGCCCGAGTTCTAGTCAGCGGTCGCGATCGCTTCTAGGTTGGCTTACCTTGGGCTTAGCCCAGGCTAGGCTCTGGCGCCGCAGCCGCCGTAAGTGCTGAAGGTACTCCCAGTAGTGGCGCTGGGTCACTTTGCTGTGGCCAGCGCGACGAGGGCCGAAGGTGTAGCCAATCTCGCGCACCTGCTGGATGCGCCCATGACTGAGGACTTCAAGCAGGATCTTGTAACCCACCGGGACTAGGGGACAGCCCACGAGGGCTGCCCGCCGCACAAGGAAGTAGCCACTGAGGGGGTCACTGGTGCGCTGGGCCGCCTCGGGCAAGAAGAGCCAACTCAGCCAGCGGGCCCCCTGGGACAACAAGCGTCGCCCCCAGGGCCAGCCTTGGCTACACCCCTGGGGAGCATGGCGGCTGGCGATCGCCAAGTCCACCCCCGGCTGCATCGCCGCCAGCAAAGCGAGCAGGGTTTCTGGGGGATGCTGAAGATCTGCATCCATCACCCCCAAAATTTCCCCCTGGGCCGCTTGCCACCCTCGCACCACGGCTGAGGCCAGACCTCGCTCTCCTTGGCGGTGTAGGACCCGCAGGTGAGGATACTGGTGGGTCAACTCCAGGGCTAGCTCCCAGGTACGATCCGGGCTGTCATCGTCGGCGACGATCAGTTCATAGTGATTGGGCAGCCGGCGATCGAGCAGAGCTGTCAGTTGGGCCAGCAGCAGGGGCAACGCTTGGCGCTCATTATAAGTCGGGAGAACCAGCGACAGGCGGCGCGTCGGCCGCTGGGGAACCAGCACGAAGGGACCCCGAGGGACGATAAGCCATGCTCCGGCCTGACAGCGGTTTACAGAAACCATAACCTCTCACCCCCTCGGCGATCGCCGTACCTTAGTCACGAACCGGCAAGCGCCCACTCTGCACCTCATCGAAGACACCGTTAATCATCTGACGCTCGGCCGCCGTAGTCTTCAGTTCCGAGAGAACCAGGGACACCAGCTGAAAGTGATCCCGATGGCTGAGATAACCCGCGTCTAAAATGCTGTGAATCCAGACCGGAAGTGAGGGCTCAGCCTCAGTCCGCGATGAATCCGCCATGGAAGTACGGCTCCTGCACAAAGGTCGGTAAGCAGTTTTAGCACATTTTGGGCTGGGCTGGGACGGGGATGGCCCCGAGGGATGAACGAAATTTTACGCGGGATGTTGGTACTCCTTAGCTAAACCCTCACCCCAACCCCTCTCCCAAGTTGGGAGAGGGACTTCTAACTCCCCTGCTCCCAGCCTTGGGAGCAGGGGCCGGGGGATGTAGACGCGCAGCGGCTTCTCGCAGAGTGGGCCCCGTAACCCTAAAGAGGGCGACCCTCTGCTCCTGGAACCATCGCTCAAAATTCAGGGAAGCCGCGCTTTTTTTCGTCCACCCTGGCCCCGAGCAGCCTGGCTCGCCGGGATTGGGACCACTCCCAGCGGGTTGCCGTGCCACATCTTGGCACAACGGAAGGGGATGAAGGCCCCCGTCAGGCCCAGGAGCTTGAGACTTGGGTGTACTAGCCTGATCCCCCCTACCCAGCCAGCAACTGGCGCACCGCCGTCAGCGCCCCATAGCTGACCCCCGCCGTGCCCTCACCGGGATGCACCGAATCTCCCACCAACCAGAGGCCGGGAACCGGGGTGCGGGTAGCAAAGCCGAAGGGACCGAAGGTGCTCACCCGTTGCCCAATACCGCCGACAAAGCCCTGCTCGCGCCCCGTGAAGCGGGCAAAGGTACGCGGCGTCGCGGCTTCGACGTGGAGGAGTGTGTCTGGGGTGAGGTGGAAGAACTGGCTCAAACGGGCGATCGCCCCCTCCGTATAGTCCTGCTTGCGCTGCTCATAGGCCTGGCCCTGCCACCAGGGCCGCGTATCGACAAACGTAGAAGCAATGATCGTCGCCCGCCCAGCCGGAGCGCGGCCATCCCCCGGTTGGCTCACCGATACAAACAGCGTGTTATTTTCCCCCAGCTCCCCCGCCGCATCGTAGAGGAACTGCAAATGGGGCGGGCAGCCCTCAGGAATCGCCGCCTGAGTCACGCCCAAGTAGACCACAAAGGCCCCCGACGGATTGGGCAACTTCTCAACCCGCCGCCGATAGGCCGACCACCCCGCCCAAGCGAGGGGATGCTGGTGCAGGACCGCCGGCCTCGGCCACCCCTGACGCAAATCTTCGAGGGCCGTTGGCAACAACTGGACGAGGTTGTGAACAGAGACATTGGCGACAATAGCATCGGCCGACTCCTGCCAGGCTTGGCCGGTCTTTTGGGAGCGCACAGTGACACCCCGCACTCGCCCCCCGGCGTAGTGGATCTGCTCCACCGTATGGCGCAGGGCCACCTGACCACCATCGCGCTTGAGGGCTCTGACTAGGCGATCGCTCAGCACCTGCATACTGCCGTGCAGGTGGTAGAGACCGTGCGGGGCTTGGGAAAGACCCAGAGCCGTGGCTGCATAGAGCAGGGCCGTTTCTTCGGCCTCGACCTGAGAGTAAAGTTTCAGTTGCAAGTCGAGAAAGGTTCGCAGCCGGGCCTGGTCTCCGAGGCCGCAGACTCGCAAAGCATCGCCCACCGTCCAAAAAGCAAACGGGAAAGTCGTCAGGGTATCCGGCCGCAGGGCCTGGAGCAACTGCCCCAGATCCCAAAGATTGCGCGGCGGCAACACCGGGTCACGGCTCTGAAAGCGCCAACTGGCCTGGAACAGAGTCTGCAACAGTTGCCAGAATGGTTCACTGCCGGAAAATTGGCGCTGACGCTCGGCCCGCCAGCGCTGGGGATCACGCCAGACAGAGATCGGCTCTGACTCACCGGGCAAGTAGACCGCACAGGCCGGATCACAGGGGGTCGCAGCGGGTAGCTCCAGCTCCAGTTCGCTGAAAATACGCTGATGAATGCCCCCAGGCTCTAGGCCCGCCACTTGGGTCGCCCCAACGTCAAAGGTGAAACCCCGTCGCTGGAAGGTCGAGGCACAACCTCCGGGTTTAAGCGCTTGGTCAAAGAGTTTCACGGTGCAGCCCCGCCGGGCGAGGAGGGCGGCAGCGGTGAGACCGCCCAGGCCGCCACCAATAACCACAATGGTTCGAGAGGGGATCACCGTTGGTAAAACCATAAACAGTACACTCCCTCAAGGTAACGAACCCTGCCCCTAGTTTTCCAGGACCCCCCGCCACCGCAAGGCTCGCGATCGCCCGCAGGCCTGTAGTTGCCCATAGTTGGGCTTTAGCCCCTTGAGGGAGCGCCGAAGCAAACAAGGCCGAGTCCTCCCTAAACATAGCGGTGGGCGAACTCACACAGGAGATCAATGCGGCCCTTACGGAGCAGCGCCGGATCGAGGCGTTCCGTCGTGTTGCAGGTCAGCAGCACCACAAACTTCTGAGGCAATTGCTGGCTGGCCTCATCGATCACGCTGCGATAGAGCGTGCCATCCAGCAGACTGAGAATATGCTCCGTGCGGCTATTGCGCTGGGCCGCATCCGTCGCGCGATCCTGAGCCAAATTATCCGCTTCATTGATCGCCAGACAAATGCGCTCCAAATAGCTCGGCGGGATAAAATTCTCCACGGCATCACGATCCAGAATGAAGATCACAAAGCCTAGGGGAACCAGGATCTCCTTCGCCACCGCCTGCGTCCAAGCCGTTTTGCCCGTGCCCGGCTCTCCCTGGACCAGCACCGCGACCTGATCCTGGTGCAGCACCGCCTCCTGCACAGCATCGGTGAAGTCGCGCACGTCGGGAGTAAAGCTGCTGAGGGGAAAGCGGCTCTGAACTTGGCCGACCCGGCTCTGGTAGCCACTGAGCATAACCGCGAGGTTGTGGGTGGCCTTGCTCAACAGCGGGGCAATGTCGCGGGCGATCAGGCTATAGGAGCGGCGACCGCGCTCATAGGCGTAGATTTCCAGCCAGGCTTCATGCTCCGCCCAGTAGACATAGACTGTGCCAGCAACCTCCAAACGTTCCCAGGTTGTAAAGCGCTCTACCGGGTAGTAGAAGTAGCGGTCGAGGTAGTACTGCAAGATCGAGCTGGGGGAGCCGAGGAGGGCGAGGGCGTTGAACAGGGTGGTTTCTTGCAATCGATTGAGAACATAATCAATCGGGATACTGTGGCGGCTGACCACCTGCTTCACCGGCGTTTCCACATAGAGCACTTCGCCATAGCGCTGATCTGGAAAGGGCGGCGCGGGAGTCAAGTACTCCCAAAACTCGTGCAGCTTGCCCTGGGTGCGGTCGGAAAAGAGGTTGAGCAGATTGGCCCACCAAGTGTACTGCGTCCGGCCGAGGGCGTCCGCGAGATCGCTGGCCACGTCCAGGGACTTTTGTAGCAAGGCGAGGGTGTCGTTTGTAAGGAGGTGTTGAAAAAAGGCCCCGTCAAATTGGCGATCCAGGGGCCGCCAGCCCGCTCCCAGCAGCCCTTGGCCCTGGCTCTGCTGGCGCTTAGGGTTGTCGTCGGAGTTGAAGGCGTCCCAGTTACTGAAGCTCATGGGGGCAGGGGGATGACGCGGGCTTTAGTCCCTCACCGTAACACAGGCTCTCGGGTCGCCGGGGTGTTGGGGGGATGGTCTGTCGATTGTAACACAATATAATACAGGTGTCTTACTGCCATCGTGACACTCAGAGGCTGACCAGGAACCTAGAGCCTTGTGGAACCAGGGCTCACTCTGGACATTGCTGGAGAGAGGTTAGCCCAAACTTGAAGGAGATCACGGTGGGCTGGCGGGCGGCGATCGCCCCGAAGCTCAAGCAGGATAGTCAAACTGGGGTGCTAGGATTCGAACCTAGGAATGGCGGAACCAAAATCCGCTGCCTTACCGCTTGGCGACACCCCATCGTGTCAGCATTTGTGATTGTAACAAAGGTTATTGTGGTTCTGTCAATAGTGGGGGAAAATTTGGGGCGAATGCTGAGAGAACAAATGGGCTCTTCCTCCTTGATCCCGGGAACCCTGTGGTCGCGCCTACAAGCCGTGACGACTACGGCCCTCGCCACGGGGGCCTTGCAACCGATCCCCACGGCCACGGAAACCCTGGTGCAGGGCGACCTGAGGTTTTTGGTGCGAGTGCTGGATAATGTGGCCCACAAGGCCGCCGCCAAGCGCCGCCAGGAGCGCGATCCCCACTTCAATCCCTTTCTGCCCTACGAGGCCGACCTCTTTGTGGCTGACTTCAGCCCCACCCACCTATGCTTGCTGAATAAGTTCAACGTCGTTGAGCACCACGCCCTGATCGTGACCCGCGCGTTTGAGGAGCAGTCTACCTGGTTGAATCGGGATGACTTCGCGGCCCTCTGGCAAGGCTTGCAAGAGTTTGACAGCTTAGGATTTTACAATTCCAGTGAGCCGGCGGGGGCGAGCCAGCGGCATAAACACTTACAACTCGTGCCCCTGCCCCTGGCGGGCTGTGAGCAGGGTCTACCGATTGCTCCGGCGATCGCCCGGGCCCAGTTTTCTGCTGAGGTGGGAACCCTGCCGGACTTTCCCTTTGCCCATGCCCTGCTCCGCCTTGAGGCCGACCTCGGGGCCGCGCCGGGGGCGATCGCCGCCCACGCCGCCTATCAGCAGGCCTTGGCGGCCCTGAAGATTCACACGCCTGAGCAACCCTACAACCTGCTCGCCACGCGGGAGTGGCTCCTGATCGTGCCCCGCACTCGGCCCAGCGCCGCCGGGATCGCGGTGAACGCCCTGGGGTTTGCCGGTAGCTTTTTTGTGCGCGATCGCCAGCAGCTCCAGACCCTGCGCGAGGTTCAGCCCCTGGCCCTGCTCCAGCAAGTGTGTTGATGGGGGAGCCTCGCCGATGGGGGGCTCCCCGTTCTTGCGGGCCAGGCCACCCCAACCCCCTCAATCCTTTTTCCTACCGGCGACGAGGGCCCGGCCTCTCTCGGTGCTAACCGATCAGGCCCTCGCCCCAACTGCTCTTCCGAACTAAAAAAAGAGCCCCCTGCAAGGCAGAAGGCTCTAAGTTCGGGTCTCGATCTGAGGAGAAATCTACAGCAGCTTGTGAACGCGCCGCGCCTACTCGGTCGGCAGCGCGCCAATCCGTACTGTGAGCGTTTCCGCCTTGCCCTCCCGCAGGACCGTGAGGGGCAATTCGTCTCCTACCGCCTTGGTGGCGATCGCCGCTTGCACGGCCGCCGCCGTCTCGACGGGCTGACCCGCTAGACTTTGGAGAATATCGCCCGCCCGCAGGCCGGCCCGGACCGCGGGCGAGTTGGGCATCACTTGGACGACCAGCAGGCCCTGATCGACCGTGAGGGCCTGGCCCGTACTCTGCTCGAAGCGGGCCTTCACGGCTGGCGACAGGTCTGCCATTTGAATGCCCATGTAAGGATGCTCCACCTGACCCGTGGCCAGCAACTGGTCAGCAATCCGCTGGGCTTCCTGAATCGGGATCGCGAAGCCCAGGCCCTGGGCATTGGCGATGATCGCCGTGTTGATGCCGATCACTTCGCCCTGCTGGTTCAGCAGCGGACCGCCCGAATTGCCAGGGTTAATCGCCGCATCAGTTTGAATGAAATTCACCCGCTTGTCTGGCACGCCCACCTGGGAGCTGGTGCGGCCAGTGGCGCTGATGATGCCGGTAGTGACGGTGCTATCGAGCCCTAGGGGATTGCCAATGGCGATCGCCCAGTCCCCCACTTGCAGGCTCTCTGAATCTCCCAGCTTCACCGTGGGCAAATCCGTCGCCTCGACCTGAACCACCGCCACATCGGTCACGGGGTCGCTGCCCAGCACTTTCCCCTCAAAGCTTCGGCCATCCTTGAGCGTGACCATCACCCGATCAGCCCCCGCAACCACATGGGCATTGGTGAGAATTTGCCCCTCCGCCGCGATGATGAAACCAGAACCCGAGCCCCGCTGCACGCGCTCTTGGGGAACCTGGCCGCCGAAGAAGTGGCGAGTGATGGGATTGTCCGGCAGATTCGTGTTGGTCGTCCGAGTCGCATCGATGCGGACAACCGCCGGCCCCGCCGCTTGCACGACAGCGGCGACGAAGTTGGTAGGAGCCGGCAGCGAAGCCGCCGCTGGCGCGTCAGCGGGAGCCCCGGCCTGCTCGACGGGTGCTGCAGGCCGGGGGCTCGAGACTCCCCGCTGGTAGAGGGCATTGCCTCCGAGGGCGAGGCCGGCCCCGAGGGCCAGCAGGGCGAGGGAACGAAGGGGATAGCGCTGGTAGGGACGAAGAGGGGCAGCCGTGCGGGTCATGGGAACGATCACCTCTAAGAGCAATGGTGAGAGCTTGGGGAGGGAAAAGACTGCTTGGTGGCAAGACAGCAAGAGCACCAAGCAGCCTGGCTAGGGAATCAACTCAGGCCTGGAGCAAGAGGTTGAGTTGGCAAGTGCCTATCCTGAGCTGACAATTCCTACTCTAGGGGGGACATTTGACAACCCCATCACAGCCAGGCGACAAAAATTTCACAAAAAATTTCACATTTTCATCCCTGGGCCGGCTTCGGCCTGCCGTGACAGGAGCGCTCGGGGTTGGCACCCGGGGACGGGGCCGCTGAGTTGGTGTGATGACGGTATTCGTGTCCCAGGCCGGCGGGAGCATCGCGCCCGAAGAGGAAGACGCCATCACGGGCGTAGCGCTGGGAGAAGCTGGGTAAGCGCTTTAGGCGATCGCGCACGTCCGCCGCTAGCTCCGGGCTACTATTCCAACCGGGATGGGGCAGATTGAGGAGCACATAGTCAAAATCTTCCAGGGTTTCCAGGGCCGCGGCCCCGGCAGTGACCAGCTTCACCACCGGCCGGTGGCTCAGGTGGGGGGCGATCTGGGCCGAGGTCAGCAGGGGGCCGGGGGTTTCCACTTGGGCGATCGCCGCCCGGGTCGCGGACCAGGTATCCAGTGTCTCCAAATACCGTGTCCAGAAATAGCCCGGTTTCGCCAGGGCCAGGAACCCGACCAAGGCCCAGAGAACGATCCAGCGCGGCTGTTGCCACCAGAAACGGCGGTGGGCGAGGCTGGCGATCGCCGCCAGCAGCAAAAAGGGCAAGATCGGCAACGAATACTGGTGGAGCAGATCCTTTTGCAGGGGGTAGTCCGTTAGCAAGTTGAGCAACAAGTCCGGCCCCGCCGCCAGCAGGGGCGTGAGGTGACGCAGGGACAGGCCCCAAAGCAGGGGCAGCAGCAGCAGGGCCAGATACTCCAAATTCGCCCCGGTCAACAGATGGCGCAGCACCAGGCCGGGCTTGAGCAGGAGGTTGAGGGCGATTTCTGGCAGGGAATCGCCGAGGAACCCATAGCGCCCCAAGGCTTCAACGCCGACGGTGCTGAAGTGAGGAATGAGCCACTGGGTAGACAGGACCAACCAGAGACTCCCGAGCCCCAGGGCGATCGCCCCACAGCGTCGCCGCCCCTCGGCCAGGAACAGCCAGAGCCCCAGCCCCAGGGCTGTCAACGACAGGGCCGCCCGACAGCCGAGCAGCAGCACCACCACCAAGGTGAACGCGCCCGTCCGGCCAAGGCGAGCCGCCAGCACAGCGGTGAACAGCAGCGGCACCGCAAAGACCGAGGGATGAAAATCAAAGAGGTTGATATTGAAAACTAGGGGGTAGAGCCAGTAAGCGCTCACCACGGCCAGGGCTAGGGAGCGTCCGAGACCCGCCTGGCGGGCCAGGGCCCAGAGAGGCAGGGCGGCGATCGCCAAGGCCCCGGCCTGGAGCCCGAACAGCCAGTAGACACTGGGGTACAACCAATAGAGCGGCGCGATTAGGTAAAGAATCCAATCGGCATGACTGCCCAGGAAGTGGTACTCCGTCAGGGAGACGATCGCGGCCTGGGGTTGCCCAATCAAGTACACGGCCTGGTCAAAATGGGTGAGGTCAAAGGCGGTGGAGTGGAACAAAAGGTGGCGGGCGCTGCTACAAGCGAAGAGCACCAGCATCACGAGGGGGATGCCCCCCGTTAGCGGATGAAATGGCCAGGGAAACCGGCCTGGGCGTCGCCTGTTCCGTAAGCACAGCTCGTCCCCCTCGCTGGTCTGATTCCCTGCCATCGCCACTCCCCCGTCCTCTGCTTGAGCGTCAACCCTACATAGTACGCTGAGCTTTGCGCCAATCCGACCGCAAGCGCGCACTGGCTGATATAGTGACAAGCGGCTTCCTGCGGTCCCTGTGAGCTGACCGTGAATCCGTAGCAACCGGCCCCGCTTGGTTCCCTTGCCCTGTCCATGAACATTCAGCCGACCCACATTCCCGAGGTCTTGTTAATCCAGCCGCGTGTCTTTGCCGATGAGCGGGGCTTTTTCTTTGAGAGCTACAACCAGCGGGTATTTGCCGACAAGACCGGCCTAACACCGCAGTTTGTCCAGGATAATCACTCGCGATCGCGCCGCCACACCCTGCGCGGCCTGCACTATCAAATCGAACAAGCCCAAGCCAAACTGATCCGCGTCATCGTTGGGGAGGTCTTCGATGTGGCCGTCGATTTGCGCCGCAGCTCCCCCACCTTCGGGCAGTGGGCTGGCTCGCTCTTGAGTGCCGAAAACAAGTGCCAGCTCTGGATTCCCATCGGCTTTGCCCACGGCTTCAGCGTCCGCTCTGAGGTCGCCGAAGTTCTCTACAAAACTACAGACTTCTACGCCCCGGAGCATGAGCGCTGCCTGCGCTGGGATGATCCCGCCCTTGGCATTGACTGGGGCCTCACCGCACCGCCGCTCGTATCCCCCAAGGACCAGCAAGGCTTACCCTTGACCCAAACGGATTGCTTTGCTTAGGTCGGCGAGTCTGGAGCCCTGAAGCGCCACAACAGTAGTTGTAATGGAGCGTAGTTGGGCTTCAGGATACTCTAGGCGGCTCCCCTGAATTTTGAGCTTTGAGTACTCCCTGAGTAAGGTGCATCCCCCAGCAGCGTTACAGTGGCTCCCGCTGCGCGTCTACATCCCCCAGCCCCTGCTCCCAGATAGGGCGCAGAGGAGTCTCCGAAGGGAGATGCACCCTGTCAACTGACAGCGCGGTTTACGGGTGGTTAGCTGGAGCAGTCGGTGCTTGGGCCGCGATGCTGAGGAGCATCGGCCAGGAGGGCTCCGGGCCGCCCGTGGCCCCTAACCAGAGGAGGTACTCGATATTGCCGGCCGGCCCCGTGATCGGGGAGGGGATCAGGCCGCGGTAGCGCCAGTCGAGGGCTTGGGCGGCCGCGAGGACTGTGGCGATCGCCCGGGCCCGGGCCTCCGGATCGCGCACCACCCCCTTCTTGCCCACCTGCTCTCGGCCCACTTCAAATTGGGGCTTGACCAAGAGCACCAATTCTCGCGGGGGGGCCAAGAGCTTCGCCAGGGCCGGCAGCACCTTCGCCAAGGCAATGAACGAGACATCAACCACCCCGAGATCAGCCGGGGGGGCATCGCCGTATAAATCTGCCGGTTCCAGGTAACGCAAATTGGTGCGTTCTCGAAGCACCACGCGGGGATCTTGGCGGAGTTCCCAGGCCACCTGCCCATAGCCCACATCGACTCCGTAGACCCGAGCCGCGCCGGCCTGGAGGAGGCAGTCCGTGAAGCCGCCGGTGGAAATGCCGCCATCAAGACAGATGCGGCCTGGAACTGGTAGACCGAATACGACGAGGGCCTGGGCTAACTTTTCCCCGCCTCGGGAGACGTAGGGAGGGCGGGTTTTGATCGCGATCGCCGCCGCCGTGTCCACCACCGTCCCTGGCTTATCGACCACCTGCTGGTTCACCTGCACCGCTCCAGCCCGGATCAACTGCTGGGCCTGGTGGCGGGAGGGGCAGTGTTGCTGCTCAACGAGCAGGAGATCGAGGCGTTGCTTTGGCACGGGCCCAGGGCAAGGGGGGCAATGGCGTTCTGTTTACCATTATCGCCTGTCGTCGCCTTGGGGAGAAGCGCGACCCGAGGGTGTCGTGTTACAGACTTGTCACTATTCATGCTACGCATAGTTGCTATCGATAAAATCGATGGCTAAACTGGAGTCACCTCGTCACAATCAGGGTAACTTCCCGCCTCTGTCCCTCCCCGGAGTCGTCGCCATGGCTGCTATCGATCCGTCTCGGCTGAAAATCTCCCAACTCCGCACGTTGGTAGCCGTCGCCGAATGCGGCAACTTTAGCAGCGCCGCCTTGCAGCTCAACCTCTCGCAATCAACCGTCAGCCATGCGATCGCCAACCTCGAGGCGGAATTGGGGGTCATCCTCCTCAACCGGGGTCGCAACGGCGCGCAACTGACCCCCATCGGCGAACGCATCGTTGCCCAAGCTGAGCAGGTGTTGCAACTCCTGACCACGATCGCCAGCGAAGCCAACCGCGCCAAGGGTCTCCAAGGGGGACACGTCCGCATTGCCTGCTTCCGCAGCGTGGCGACCCATATCTTACCGGGGGCGATCGCCCGGTTACACCGTCTTTTCCCCGAGATTCAAGTCTCCCTAGCGGAATTCGGCGAACTGCACGAGATCGAGCGGGCCCTCTTAGCCGGCCAGGCGGATGTCGGCGTTGCAGAACTCCTCACAAGCCCCGAGTTTGAATCCTGGGACATCGTTGAAGATGACTATGTAGTGCTCCTTCCCCCCAGCGCCCCCCTGCAATGGGTGCAACTGACCTGGGCTCAGTTAGCGCAATATCCCCTAGCCATCTCCTCTCACAACAGTTGTGGCGGTCGCATTCGCCGCTGCTTCCAGGCGGCCGATATTCCCCTGCAAATCGCCTACGAGATCCGTGAAGACTCGACGATCCTCGGCATGGTGCAGCAGGGCCTGAGTGCCGCTATCTTGCCGCGCATGGCCGCCGAGCCGATCCCAGACCGGGTGCGGGTCTGTCGCTTGCCCTGCGAACTTTCCCGCCAGCTCGGAGCCTCCCTCGTTCGCAGTGCCTTGCACACGCCAGCCGTCTACGCCTTTCTCGATGCCCTCCGCAAGACTGGGCGCTTCCACCCCTCCGTCGCTGTGGTGTAACGTCAGGGTCCTAGGAGCCGCCTGTCAACGCTGGGAAACCTGGGGAGACTCCTCCCGCAGGGATTGCAAGTAGGCGCGGGCCCGCTGGGCCTCTTCCGAGCCTTGGAGTTGAGTCTGCAAGCGCTCAATCCGAGCCTGGGGTGCTTCCAGGTTGACAGCCGTCGAGCCAGCACTCACCAGGGGGGAAGTCGGAGTCGATGCACCGAGATGGGGGGAAGTCCTAGAGGGAGCAGCGGCAGGCCCTAGGGTGGCGGCAGGTGCTGGGGCCGGACGAACGGGGGTTGTCGCGCTAGGGCCCTGGGCGAAATGTGGGGCTGGACCAGAGTTAGGGGCAGTCGTACTGGGGCGGACGCTCAGCAGCCAGGGATTCACGGCGGCTGGTTCATGGCTGGGGTAGGAGGCGCTGGCAAAATGGGGCGAGGGCGTGGCGTCTCGCTCAAGAATAGGAGTCGTCGCGGCCGCGTCAAGGGGTTCTAGGGCCTCGAGCCCGAAACTGTCGGCGATCGCCTGTTGGGGGGCCTTGAGGGTCAAACCCACAGCCGCCGCGACCACGAGGGAGACAGTACCCCAGAACACAACTCCATTCGCTTGGTGGGAGTGCTGCGGCTGACTGTGTATTTTCCGTAGGGCTCGCGGCGAGCGACGGGGGCGAGGGAAGGCGGAAGCCATAGCGACACCTCAGTACTGCGGGTGTTAGTTCAGTAAATACACTTATATTTGTAACACCTTCTAGAGAAAAGTGCCAAGACCTACGTTTTTGTACGGATGTCAGGTGCGATCACAATCCCTGAGAAATTGCGGAGCGAGGGCGGTCAGAAAAGCAGGGTACGATACTGGAGAGCCAACCGGAGCCGGATTGCCCCCAGGGCCCTGCTCGCGAGGGCTCCCGCCGAGGTCAGACCGGTGTGAAACCCTGCTTTTTATCCTTGAGAGCGAGGGGCGGCGGGGTAGGGGGGAGTTTGTGTAGTGTGAGTTCGAGGAATTGGGGTTAGGGCAACCCTGAGAACTGTCTTGCGGCACGCCATTGCCCACGAAACCCTGGCTAGCACTGGCTTCTGGGCCCGGAAATTTGCCAGGACCGGCCAAGGCTACAGTGTAGTCCCTGAATGGACTGTGGCTTTAACAAACGACAGACCCTAGTACTCGGTCGCGGAAAAAACGCCACGATTCCAGTCAAGCTCCCGGGTAAGTTGGGTTTCGTGCCTCAACCCAACTTACTCACTGCTCGAATCCTGTCGCCATTTACGCCACTGTCTACTAGCCTCCCGACGGTCGGCAACCCCGGGCTAAAATCTCTGTCTACCGGCCCTGGCAACCTAGCAAACCTGATCGCCTAACCACTGAGCAATATGCAGACCCGTACACCGTGGGCGACCCTGGGCGAGATCGCCCGCGTCTTTCTCAAACTCGGAGTCGTGGGCTTCGGGGGGCCCGCCGCCCATATCGCGTTATTTGAAGCAGAAACCGTCAACCGCCGCCGCTGGCTGACCCCCCAGCGCTTTCTCGATCTGCTAGGAGCCACCAATCTGATCCCCGGCCCCAATTCAACCGAGATGGCCATGCATGTTGGCTTTGCCCGGGGTGGCTGGCCTGGCTTGGTGACGGCTGGGGTCTGCTTTATCGGGCCGGCCGTCGCTCTCACCGGTCTTTTGGCCTGGATCTATGTCCAGTTCGGAACCCTGCCAACCCTAGCGCCGCTGTTTGAGGGCATCAAGCCAGCGGTCTTGGCGATCATCGGCGGGGCCCTCTGGCGGTTAGGACGCCGGGCGGCCTCCAGTCGCAAGCTTTTGCTCCTTGCCGTGGGCGTGATTCCGCTCCTAGTTTTTGGTCTCGGGGAGGTCGTGGCCCTTCTGATCGGCGGTGTGGTGGGGGCCCTCTGGCTGCGCCTAGGCCGGCCTCAGGAGCCGGATCGCGCGGCCCAACTGCTGGTGGCCGGTCTTAATCTCGGGGCCGCGAGCACGGGGGGCACGGCGATCGCCACGGCTACGGTGACGATGGCGGCTACGGTAAAACCGCCGTTGTGGCATTTGGGGCTGGTGTTTCTCAAGATCGGCGCGGTGCTCTTCGGCAGTGGCTATGTGTTGATTGCGTTTGTCGAAGGCGAGGTGGTGGGGCGGGGCTGGCTGACCCAGGCTCAGTTGCTCGATGCGATCGCCATCGGCCAGTTCACGCCGGGCCCCGTGCTCTCGACGGCGACTTTCATCGGCTACCTGATCGCGGGCTGGCCGGGGGCCCTCGTGGCTACCGTGGGGATTTTTCTGCCATCCTTCGGTCTCGTAGCGCTCGTGAATCCTTGGATTCCCCGCCTGCGCCAGTCGGCCTGGACGGCGGCCTTTCTCGATGCGGTCAATGTCAGTGCGGTGGCCCTGATGGTCGTGGTGACGGTGCGGCTGGGCTGGCTGACGCTGGGGCAGCCCGTGGATGGCGTGGCGATCGCCTTGGCCCTGCTGGCCCTGATCGCTTTGGTATACTTGCGCCTCAGTCCCGCCTGGATCGTGATCGGCAGCGCCGTCCTCGGCTGGCTGGCTGCCATGCTCTTGGGCTGGCAGCCGAGTTTGTAAGGGGATGGCGAGGGCTAAAGGGGCCTAGGTGACGGGCTCCAACTGGTCGAGGCGGAACCAAATATTGGGCGTCGGCACAAAAAACTTGACCAAAGCATACTCATCGTTGAGGTCGAGAATTTCGCCTTTAGTCTCGAAGATATAGTCCGGAAAGCGGGGATCGCTGGCCTGGGCCTCGAGGCTATCCACCAGCTTCTCGCGCACGGCTCGCACGAGGGTTCCCTTCTTCATCTTGGCAGCCATAGGGTTACATCCAGTCACAATCACAAGGTTGCTGATCACTGTACCACTGCGGGGCGATCGCGCAGCGTCCTGGAGGGAATCATGGGTGGACGCAATTTTATGCGGGATGTTGGTACTCCTTCGCTAAGCCCTCACCCCAACCCCTCTCCCAACTTGGGAGAGGGGCTTCTAACTCCCCTTCTCCCAGCTTGGGAGAAGGGGCCGGGGGATGTAGACGCGCAGCGGCTTCTCGCAGAGGGGACCCCGTAACCCTGTTCGCGCTAGCGTCGCGGAGCGATAGAGGGCTATACTCTGCCCCTGGAACCATCGCTCAAAATTCAGGGGAGCCGCGCTTTTTTTCGTTCACCCAGGGAATCATCGCCCGTCCTCAGGCCTCCTCCAGCCCGGGAGGGATCTCGGCCGCCGCTAGGGTCACGCTGAGCTTATCCGCCAACCCCGCGATCCAGGCTTCATCCTGCTTGGTATAGCTGCGGGGAGCATTGGCCCCCAAGATCAGGGCTCCCGCCGACCCTAGAGGCTGGCAGATGACGCCCTGGGTATTTTCCGGTAAGTAATCAAATTCAATCCGACCCGGATAGAGCCCCAGGGCCACCAGGTAAACCGGCTTCTGGGTTTGCAAGACCCGCCGCAAAATGCCCCCGGGCAGCACCTCCCGCTTCGGGGGCAGGAGGCCGCGCCGCAGCAGCACCCGCCCCCGGTAGTAGAGCACCAGGGAGCGGGTCGCCGTATTGGTCAAGAGGAGATGGGAAGCCCAGGCCAGCTCCGTCCGCACCCCCTCAGGCAGGTCAGCCGCGAGGTCAAATTGCTGCTCGCCGCTCAGCTCCACGGCCTCGGGCGATCGCGGCTGGACCTGTTGCCAGATCAGGCCCACCAGAATCAACACAGCACTCAGCACCACCCCCAGCACATCAGAGCGAGCCTGCTCCCCGGTGATCTGGGCTGTAGACAGCCGGTTCACCAACAGGAGCGTGGCCCCAAGGCCACCGGCGGCGAAGGGCAGCAAACGCAGAACGCGATTAGGGTCTGGTTTCGCCATCAGTCAGTTTTGCGCTCCCCCCGAGACTCCGGGGCTGAGACAGTCATCGCCACCCTCGCTAGGGTTCCCGGAGCCCCGAAACGGTTGAGTTGAGGTGTTCACAGCTCCTCCCCGGGCTCCATAATGCGCTGAAAGAGGTAGCCAGTCCCTCGGGCGGTGAGAATCAACTCCGGGTTGCTGGGGTCATCTTCCAGCTTAGCCCGTAGGCGGGAGATGTGAACATCCACCACCCGAGTATCCACATGGCGTTCGGGGGTATAACCCCAGACTTCCTGCAAGATCTCCGAGCGCGAAAAAGCTTCGCCAGAGCGGCTGACCAAGAGTTCGAGCAGGCTGAATTCCATACCCGTGAGCCGGATGCGCTCATCACCTTTGTAGACTTGGCGTTTGTTGGTGTCAATTTTAATCGAGCCCACCTGAATCACGCCGGAGCTAGGGATACCGGGACTGCCATCCTTATCAACGCGGCGCAGCACCGAGCGGATGCGGGCCTCGAGTTCCTTGGGGGAAAAGGGCTTGACCACGTAATCATCTGCACCCAATTCTAGGCCGGTGATCCGATCGGCCACGTCCCCCAAGGCCGTGAGCATGATGATCGGAATATCAGATTCCTTACGTAACTCTTGGCAGACGCCATAGCCATCAAGCTTCGGCATCATCACATCCAACACCACGAGGTCCGGGTTCGCGGTGCGGAAGGTATCGATCGCTTCCTCGCCATCAGCCGCCGTGACGACATCATAGCCAATCATCGAGAGCCGCGTTTCCAAAATCCGGCGAATGCTGGCCTCGTCATCCACAACGAGAATCTTTTCCTTATGAGTTTCCAACGAACTCAACACTCCTTTTTAACCAGGGACAACAATTGAAAGCTGCAACGGGAGCCCAGCGCAGGGGAAGGTGGTGCGGCTGGAGTCATGGGACTCGAACGGTTCCCTGCCTCAAGTCTTGCTTTTACAGGAGCTTGCTCCCTCCTCACCCCCAGGCACGGGATTAAGGGTCGGGGGGTTTCCTGCCCATCCCGGCCAGCGATGCAGCCACCGTGAACGTTAAGTTACTTTGCGAGTACTCCGTTTTATTTAGAGTAGCTTGCAGAATACCGCTCCCTGGGAAGATTCCAGGTTTCCTTTAGGAAATCCTGTGTTTTCAGCTTTGGTTAAGAGTTAAGTTTTATTTAAGTTTTGACGTGTTTTGACGTGTTTTCTCAAGATTTGTTACGAGAGCCGACTCCGGACGAGCCCCCCCCTAAGGTTCACGATGCCTAAAGTCCGTACTACTTATGTCTGTCGCGAGTGTGGTGCAGAAGCCGCCCAATGGTTTGGCAAATGCCCGAGCTGTGGAACCTATGGCAGCCTGGAAGAACTGCTGAACCAGCCCCCGGCTGGGGCGGCGATGGCGGAGCGACGCCCCCGGGGGGCCAAGGCGCGGCGGCCGGCCCAGGCCCGGGCGGCCCTCCACTTGGATGAAATCGCCAGTGACGGCCAAGAGCGGGTCAGTTCTGGCTTCCAAGAGTTTGATCGGGTGCTGGGGGGAGGATTGGTTCCTGGCTCTCTGGTGCTGATCGGCGGTGATCCTGGCATTGGCAAATCGACGCTGCTGCTCCAAACGGCTCATCAGCTCGCGGCGGCCCGCCCGATTCTTTATGTCTGCGCGGAGGAGTCGGGCCAGCAGGTGAAGCTGCGGGCTTCCCGGCTCGGGGTGGCGGCGACGGACCCGGCGATCGCCGCTCACCTGTACCTGCTGCCAGAAACGGGTCTGGAATCGATCTTGGCGGAGCTGGAATCCCTGCGTCCAGCGGTGGCTGTGATCGACAGTATTCAGGCCCTCTACTACAGTGCCCTCACGTCGGCTCCGGGCTCCGTGGCCCAGGTGCGGGAATGTACGGCGGCCCTGATGCGGGTCGCGAAGCAGTTGGGAATCGTGCTGCTGATCGTTGGCCATGTGACCAAGGAAGGGGCGATCGCCGGGCCCCGGGTGTTGGAGCATTTGGTAGACACGGTGCTGTATTTTGAGGGCGATCGCTATGCCTCCCATCGGCTGCTGCGCTCGGTGAAGAACCGCTTCGGGGCCACCCATGAGATTGGCATTTTTGAGATGGGCGATCGCGGCTTACGGGAGGTGGCCAACCCCTCACGCCTGTTTTTGGGCAATACGGACGCGCCGGCTCCGGGCACGGCCGCCGTGGTGGCCTGTGAGGGCACGCGGCCCCTGGTGGTTGAGTTGCAAGCGCTGGTGAGCCCGACGAGCTATGCCTCGCCGCGTCGCTCGGCCACGGGGGCCAGCTACAATCGCCTGCAACAAATCCTGGCGGTGTTGGAAAAGCGGGTGGGGATTCCCCTCTCGAAGCTGGATGCTTATGTGGCGGCGGCCGGGGGCATTACGGTCGAAGAACCGGCGACGGACTTGGGCCTGGCGATCGCCCTCGTGGCCAGTTTTCGCGATCGCGTGGTCGATCCGCGCACCGTGTGCATCGGTGAAATGGGCCTGGGGGGCCAAATTCGGCTGGTCTCCCAGCTCGAGTTGCGGCTGAAGGAAGCGGCCAAGCTGGGCTTTCGGCGGGCGATCATCCCCCAGGGCCAGACCCTGCCCTCGGATCTGGGCCTGGAGCTGATCCCGGTCAGCAAGGCCCTGGATGCGATCGTGGCGGCCCTGCCCACCAGCGAGCGACCGGTGCGAGCTGACGGGAGTTGATACAATACGATTCACAACGATTCACAGATCCACTGTTGTCTACCCTGAGCCCGCTGCCTATGTCTCCTGAGCCCCCTGAGCCGCCCTCGGTGGCGGCGGCCAAGCCCCCGACCCGCTGGCGGCGCTGGCTCTGGGAAAACCTGCAAATCGTGGTGATCGCCCTGGCCCTCGTGGTCGTGATTCGCACCTTTATCGCTGAGCCCCGCTACATTCCCTCGGATTCCATGGCCCCGACCCTAGCGGTGGGCGATCGCGTGGTGGTCGAAAAGGTCTCCTACTACTTCCGCCCCCCGGCCGACGGCGAGATCGTCGTCTTTGAGCCGCCGCCCCAGTTGCAAGCCCAGGGCTACCAGGCGAGCCAGGCCTTCATCAAGCGGGTTGTGGGAACGGCGGGAGAGTGGCTGGCGGTGCAGGAGCAGACGGTGCTGGTGAACGGCGAGCCCCAGCAGGAAGACTACATCGCGGAGCCCCCGGCCTATCAGCTTGGCCCCGTGGTGATTCCTCCCCACTACCTCTTCGTCATGGGTGACAATCGTAACAACAGCAATGATTCGCACCTGTGGGGTCTGCTGCCGGAGCGCAATGTCATTGGCCGCGCCACCTTTCGCTTCTGGCCCCTCGGCCGTCTGGGCTGGGTTTGAGACGGGCTCAGCCAACCGTGGCGGGGGAACCGCCGCGCTTGCTCAGCGGCCGATCTACAATAGGGTGCATTAGGCTATGCATTCCGGAATTTATTGAGCCTCGCGTGTGACTCCTTCTCGATCATCTGCTCTCGATCCAACGCAACTTTTCCCCTTTGAACTGGACGATTTCCAGAAACAGGCGATCGCCGCCCTGGATGCTGGGCAGTCTGTCGTTGTCTCAGTTCCGACGGGATCTGGCAAAACCCTCATCGGCGAATATGCGATTCATCGGGCCCTCGCTACCGGCAAGCGTGTTTTCTACACTACGCCCCTCAAGGCCCTCTCCAATCAGAAATTCCGTGATTTTCGCGGCCAGTTCGGCCTCGAGGGCGTCGGTCTGCTGACGGGGGATACCTCCCACAATCGCGAGGCCCCGATCCTAGTGATGACCACGGAAATCTTCCGCAACATGCTCTACGGCACGCCGATCGGGCAGGTGGGGACCTCCCTCGAAGGGGTGGAGGTTGTCGTGCTGGATGAATGCCACTACATGAACGACAGCCAGCGGGGCACGGTGTGGGAAGAGTCGATCATCTACTGCCCGCCGAAGGTACAACTCGTGGCCCTCTCGGCGACGATCGCCAACGCGGATCAACTGACGGACTGGATCAGCGAAATTCACGGCCCCACGACCTTGATTCAGTCCGACTTTCGCCCCGTGCCCCTGGAGTTTCACTTCAGCACCCAGAAGGGCCTGTTCCCCTTGCTGGACGACCCGCAGCAGCACCTCAACCCCCAACTGAAGCCCAAGCGACGACGCGGCACACGGCGACGGCTGCGGCGGGAAGAGTGCCCGGGGGTGGCTCAGATCGTCAGCCAGTTGCAGGAGCGAGACTTGCTGCCCGCGATTGTCTTCATCTTCAGTCGCCGGGGTTGCGATCGCGCCGTGGAGCAGTTGGGGGCCCTGAGCTTGGTGAATGACGCAGAAGCCGCCGCGCTCCGGCAACAGATCGACGACTTTCTCCAGCGCAACCCCGAAGCCGGCCGCAGCGGCCAAGTCGAACCCCTGGGCCGGGGCATCGCCGCCCACCATGCCGGGATTCTGCCGGCCTGGAAAGGGTTGGTGGAGGAACTCTTCCAGGCCGGCTTGATCAAAGTCGTCTTCGCCACCGAGACCCTCGCGGCGGGGATCAATATGCCGGCCCGCACCACGGTAATCTCGGCGATTTCCAAACGCACGGATCGGGGTCATCGCCTGTTAACGGCCTCGGAATTTTTGCAGATGGCGGGGCGGGCCGGCCGGCGGGGCATGGACCCCCGGGGCCATGTGGTGACGGTCGAAACCCCCTTTGAAGGCCCCAAGGATGCGGCGAGCTTGGCCCTAAAGCCCGCAGAACCGCTCAAGAGCCAGTTCACCCCCACCTACGGCATGGTGCTGAATCTCTTGCAAACTCACACGGTCGCACGGGTGAAAGAGTTGCTCGAGCGCAGCTTTGCTCAATACATCGCGGGGCAACATTCGCGGCCGGAGCAGACGGCGATCGCCGAACTCATGACGGAACTGGCCAAGCTGGATGTGGAATTGGCCCCGATCCCGGAGGCCGAGTTTGCCACCTACCAGAAGCTCCACGAGCGCCTGCGGGAAGAGCGGCGCTTGTTACGCACACTGGATCAACAGAGCCGCGAGGAGCAGGCCAAGGCCACCGCGAAGCTCGTCGGCGATCTGCAACCGGGGATCGGTCTGGTGCTCAAGGGCAAGCACGTCCCGGGCTCCCGGGCCCAGTTTGCCTACTTAGTCGCCCACCGGGCCGGGGCCGGGAGCCGCACCGGGGCCCTGATCTGCCTGACGGCTGACAATCGCTGGCTGGCGGTGACACGGCGGGACGCGATCGCCATCGATCCGGACTTGTGCCTGAGCGAGGCGGACCTCGAGACCCTCGCTCCCCCGGCGCCCGTGGCCGATATGCTCGGAGTGCCCTACCCCGGCGACCCGACCACCGCCCGGATCGCGGAGCGCCTGCCCAGCCGCGCGAAGGCCCGCTTGGGTCCCCCGCCCCAGGTGCAGGCCCAGCAGGAACGGCTGACCCTCGTGCAGGCCGAGTGCGATCGCCACACCCTCCAGCAATGGGGCCAGCCGGGAAAATTGGTCAAGCGCCATCAGCAACGCCTCACCCTGCGAGCCGAGCTGCAAGAGCGCCAGAATCGCTACCAGGACTACCAGACCACCCACTGGCGCGAGTTCATGAACTTGGTCAAGGTGCTGCGGGAGTTTGACGCCCTGAGGGACTTTGCCCCCACCTCCCTGGGCCAAACCGCCGCCGCGATCCGAGGCGACAATGAACTCTGGCTCGGCCTCGTCCTCGCTTCAGGTCAGCTCAATCACCTCGACCCCCACCACTTGGCCGCCGTAGTCTACATCCTGATCAGCGAGCCGCCCCGGCCGGATAGCTGGACGAGCTACCGCCCCGGTCCGCCCGTATTGGCGGCTGTGGCCAACCTGAGTTCCCTCCGCAAAGACTTGATCAAGTGCCAGTACCGCTACAAGGTCGCCCTGCCGGTCTGGCTCGAGGAAACCACCGTGGAACTGAGCGGCCTGGTGGAGCAATGGGCCCTCGAGGGGTCTTGGAGTGACCTCTGCAACCACACCAGCTTTGATGAAGGGGATCTGGTGCGAATGCTGCGCCGTACCGTTGATTTTCTCTCCCAGATTCCCCATGTGCCCCATCTTGATCCCACCCTCCAGGACAATGCCCGCCGCGCCCTAGGGTTGTTAGAACGCTTCCCGGTTCAAGACGATTCGCTCTAGGGCAGCCGGTCCTGATTGTGTCACAATGGGCGGCGAGCTTCGATCCGGAGTAGGCCCCGGGGTCGCCGTGGATCAAAACAACTCACTAGACCTTCAGGAGACAGGAACTTTGCATTGCCATTCTTGCGCGCGGCTTCCCTGGCTTTGGCTTCGTTTGGTACTGGCGAGTGCGATCGCCCTCTGGCCTCTCCCCGCCAGAGCCCAAGCACCGCGTTTGGGCGTGGTTCGCAGCCGTGACAACAATCACCAGTGGTCGGAGATTACCACGCGCTTGCAGCAGACCAATGTAGACTACTGCTGGATCGATTGGACCACTGCACGGGAGCCCCGCCGCCTCGAGAGCTCCCAGCTCAGCGTGCTGCTGTTGCCCAATGTGGAAAGTATCGACAACAGCCAAGCGGCGATCCTCCAAGCCTGGTTGGGGAGCGGGGGGCGCGCCGTCGTCACAGGGTCTACGGGCAGCCTATCGCCACCCCCGGTGCGGGCTCAACTGCGATCGCTCCTCGGGGCCTATTGGGGCTTTCCCCTCAGCAGCCCCACGGCGGTGCGCGCCACTGGGCGGGCGAACCTGAGCGGGGCCGCCCCCACAACGCCCGTGCGCGGGGGAGCGATCATCCCAACGGGGGCCGCCAGCCAGGCGATCGCCGTCTGGCAAACGGACGGCGAGCCGCCGGCCGTAGTCGCCAATGAACAGGTCACATTCTTTGGCTGGCGCTGGGGCAGTGACGCGGCGAGCAGCGCCAACCTAGATGCCGCTTGGTTGCGGGCCGCCCTCAACCGTTACGGGGCGATCGCCCCCTACCGGCCGGGCAGTGGGGCCGCCTGTGATGGCAGCGCGGCGGCCCCGACCCCAAATCCAGTCCCCCAAGCGCTCCCCGCCGCCCCCCCGGCTACCACCTCCCCGGCCGCCTCCCCCCCACGTCCCCGGCCGGCTACGGCCCTAGTGGACGATCCCCAAGCCGATACCGACGCTGCCGAAGAAGCCCTCGACAGCATTCTCGAGCGGGACGGTTCCCCCCCGCCTCGCCCCACGGAGCCTAGCGGCCGGCCCCTCTCGCCCCAGCAGGTCCAAGCCTTGAATGCCCAACTGGAAGACTTGATCGGGCGCTATGAGAGCGCGATATTGATGGGGCAGGCCAGCAACGGCGGCCCGGAACTGTCCTTGGCCCGGGCGATCGCCCAGGCCGAAAATGATCGCCAAAAACGCCAAGTCCCAACCTTGGCGGCCATTGATCCTACCGCCACCCAAGCCCGCCAGCACTTGGGCAACTTCCGCCGCCTCGCGGGCCAGCAGGCCTTCGGCCAAGCCTGGCAAGAATGGACCCAAGCCCGCACCCTAATCTGGGAAAACTACCCGACGACCACGGTCCTCCGCCACCCGGAAACGCGAGCCATGTGGTTTGATCGCGGCACCATTGTCCGCACCCGCTCCGAGGCTGAGCTAGCCCGCATTTTCAACCGCCTCCAAGACGCCGGCATTAACACCGTCTTCTTTGAAACCCTGAATGCCAGCTACCCCATCTACCCCAGCCAGGTTGCCCCGGAGCAAAATCCCTTCACCCAAGGCTGGGACCCCCTGGCCGCAGCCGTGAAGCTGGCCCAGGAACGCAACATGGAGCTGCACGCTTGGATCTGGGTTTTCGCAGCCGCCAACCAGCGCCACAACCAGATCCTCCGCCAGCCCCGCGACTACCTCGGCCCCGTCCTCGCCCGCAATCCGGATTGGGTCGCCACAAATCGCCAGGGCAACCCCTTTCAGGGCAGTGTGGCTAAGGCCTTCTTTGACCCAGCCCACCCGGAGGTTCAGGCCTACCTGTTGGCCCTGATCGATGAAATCGCCACCAACTACAACGTGGATGGCATTCACCTGGACTACATCCGCTACCCCTTCCAAGATCCCCGAGTCGATCAGGTCTATGGCTTTGGCACCGCCTCACGGACCCAGTTTCGCCGCCTCACGGGGGTTGATCCGATAACCCTGCGACCCAGTGATCCCCTCTGGTCGCGCTGGACCCAGTTCCGCATCCAGCAGGTGGATACCTTCGTCGCATCCACAGCGGCCCTGCTACGGCAGAAACACCCCCAGGTGCGACTCTCGGCGGCCGTCTTCCCGATTCCAGCCAGTGAGCGCCTCGCCCGTCTGCAACAAAACTGGGAGGGCTGGATCGCTGCCGGTCACATCGATCTCCTGGTGCCGATGACCTACGCCAGCGACACCCCCAATTTGCAGCGCCTGACTCAGCCCCTGTTCAGCCGAGGCCTGGAAAATAGTGCCCTGTTCCTGCCCGGCATCCGCCTCCTGGGTCTGCCCACGACGGTGGCTCTGGATCAGATGCAGTACTTGCGAGACTCTCCCGCGAGCGGCTATGCCCTGTTTGCGGCGGAAAACTTGAGCTTGAATCTCCAAACCATCCTGCGCCGAGTGCAAGGGGACCAGCAGGGCCGTTTGCCCTTGGCTCACCGGCAGCCCCTAGCGGCGGCGCGTGAGAAGTATAGCCTACTGACACGGGAGTGGGCGATCGCCCTCACCCATGATCAGCTCGTGCTCAGCGCTGCCGATCTGCGGGATTTTGGGCGTCAGACCGCTGCCCTTGAGGCCGCTTTCACCACCCTGGCCGCCCAGCCCTCGGCCGCCAACCTCCGCCGGACCCAATCCCTGCTGACCACGCTCCGCCGCCAGTTCCCCCGCTGGCTGAGCCAGCACGCCGCCCAGCGCCCCTACCAGACCGAAGCCTGGTTTAATCGGCTGGCGGCCGTGGACAAGCTGCTGCGCTATGGGGAGCGGGTGGAGCTAGGCCAGAGTCGTCGCTAGCCTCCTGCCGCGTCGATACCAGAAGCCGCCGACGAACTGATGGCTTTGCCCCTGGAATGGGGCTTTGACAAAGTACCGGGGTTGGGGCTGCCATCACGAGGAGCCTCGATCACGATCACCCGCCGCTACGAAGTCCATCACCCCGATTCCGTCGCCAAATCTTGACAATGGAATCAAGCATTCATTTTGTAGCGATCGGGCGGAACGGACGATGTTAGCGAACCGCAAAAGCGCCCCAGGCCTCGCGGCCCAACGACGGGGATCAGACCAGGACCTAGAAGGTCGCAGAGAAACAGGCACTGCCTGTGGCTGTGCCACGGCAACAGCTCCCGCCTCAAACCTGTTCGCCAACCGGTCGATCGGTATCTTCCGGTCGAGCCCTTCGGGTCATTACCTGGCCGTGAATGCGGCCCTGGCTCAGCTCTACGGCTATGATTCCCCAGCCCAGCTTTTACAAGCCGTGCGCGATATTGGCAGTCAGCTCTACGTGCAGCCGGAGCAGCATCAACAGTTCTGCGCCCTCTTGGAGGCGCAAGGCTATGTGCGCGAGTTCGAGTCGGAGGTTTATGGCCGCGATGGCCGCCGCCTCTGGATCGCGGAACACGCGGAGGCTGTGCGAGATGCAGCCGGACACCTGCTTTACTACGAAGGATTTGTCACAGACATCACCCGGCGCAAGCAGGCGGAGTTAGCGCTCCAACAGTCGGAGGCTCGCTACCGTCGCCAGGCTGCTGAGCTGGAGCAAGCGGCGACCCGCCTAGAGGAGGCCCACCGGCGATTGATGGAAAGCGACAAGCTTTCCAGCCTGGGCGAACTTCTCGCCGGGGTGGCCCACGAGATTAACAATCCGGTCAACTTTGTCTGTGGCAATCTGACCCCAGCCCTGGACTATGCCCGCGATCTCTTGGCTTTGGTGGATCTGTACATGGAGCACTACCCAGAACCTCCCGCCGCGATCGCCGAGTTCGTGGACGAGATTGACCTAGATTTTTTGCGCGAAGACTTTTTGAAAACCCTGACCTCAATGCAGCTTGGAACCGAGCGCATTAGCCAATTGGTCAACTCCCTGCGCTACTTTTCCCGCTGCGAGGGCGATCGCCCAGAGTTGCTGAATATTCACCGGGGGCTCGATTCTACCCTGGCGATTCTGCAACCCCGCCTAAAGCCTCGGGGCGACTTTCCTGGCCTTGAAGTGATCAAAGACTATGGCGATTTCCCTGCCACCCTCACGGGCTACAGCGGGCGACTGAACCAAGTGTTCATGAACCTCCTGAGCAACGCGATCGATGCCCTCGAGGAGGCCTGGGAGCAGCGCTCAGCCGCCGGCGCAGCCCAGCGACCCGTGATTCGAGTGCGTACCTACCGCGAGGGGGACTGGGCTTACATCGCGATTCACGACAACGGCCCTGGGATGCCGCCCGAGGTGCAAGCTCGTATCTTCGACACCTTCTTCACCACCAAACCAGCCGGGAAGGGAACAGGGCTAGGCCTGGCGATTAGTCACGAGATCATCCACCAGCAGCACCACGGCCGGTTGGAATGTGACTCTACCCCTGGGATCGGGACGGAATTTCGGGTTTGCTTACCCCTCTGATCGCCCGAGACAGTCGCGGCGTCCCTGTAGTACACTACTGTCAGTGTACTCCGTAAAAGCACTGAGAATAATCCGCGTTATGGCGGTTGCTCGCCGTGACAAGTTTGAAGCTTTCACTGCTAACCCCAAGGAATGTGGCTTGCAATTGCCGGGGACTAATGGGGGCAAAGCCTAGATTTGGCAAGGGCTTGCCCCTAGTTCGACGCCCTAGATCAGGGGGGTAGGGGCGATCGCCATCCCGACGGAGCTGTGACTAAAATCACCAGCCCATGGGCCGATGGATCACTTCTGCCTGTGGAAATTCAGCAGACTATTGTAGTACACATATCAGTTGGCGAGTAGAACTGTGGAAACAACTCGTGTCATCCGACTGCTAGTAGAGAAGGCGCTGCACATCAAACGGCTGACGCCGGAGATTGAGAATGCCATCAACACCGAGTTGACGCGCCTGGGGTATATCTCCGATGTAGACTACGAAGCCCTCGAGCTGCTGATGGCGGAGATGGACGCCGGACGCATTCAGCTTGTTTCGAGCCATTAGCCCTGGAGTATGGACTGCCACGGCTACTCCGCCCAAGCCTGACGCAGAAACTGATTAAGCTGCCAGCGGGCTTGGGGAGCACAGCTCAGCTCAGGGGTTGGAGGCAACTCCGTGAGGAGGGGGACCGCCTCCACATCCAGGGCTTGCCGGAAGGGAGCTGCCGACCAGACTAGATCAGGAGCCACGCGCAGATCAATCACCCCTGCCCCCTCCACCAACATCAGGGGACGGACCCAGCAAGTCCCACGCTCCGGGATGGACTGGATGACTTCAGCGTAGAGACGGCGATCGCCCGCCTCCCAGCAGACGATTGGGCGGGGCTGCAACTCAGGGGATAGCAGTGGCACAGCGACCAGGGTTTGAGTCCTCGATTCCAAAATGTTGCTCCCTATTGTACCCAGCTTGAGCCCCAGTGCCAGCCCCGGCCTTTGGTCCGTCTGGCGTGCTGAGGCAGCGAGGTTTGCTGCTACATTAGCTGCTAGATTAAAGGACTGTTGCCCCCCTTTCCCCCTGAGCCCGGATGACTGCCCTCGACGATAAAACCATTGTCCGCAACTACTTCAACGCCAAGGGCTTCGACCGCTGGCGACGCATCTATGGCGATGGCGAGGTGAATAAGGTTCAACTCGACATCCGCCAAGGCCACCAACAGACCATCGATCGCGTCCTCGACTGGCTTCAGGCCGATAGCAACTTGGGCGACCTCTCCATCTGTGACGCGGGTTGTGGGGTCGGCAGCCTTAGCCTGCCCCTCGCTGCCGCCGGGGCCCAGGTCTACGGCAGTGATATTTCCGAGAAAATGGTGGCCGAGGCGCGATCGCGGGCCCAGCAGCTTCCTCAGGCCGACAACCTCACGCTCGCCGTGCAAGACCTCGAAACCCTCAGCGGTCGCTACCACACGGTCCTTTGCCTGGATGTCTTGATCCACTACCCTGATGCCGAGGCCTTTGCCATGCTGCGCCATCTCGCTAGCCTGGCTGAGACCCGCCTCATCGTCAGCTTTGCGCCCAAGACTCCCGCCTTGAGCCTGTTGAAAAAAGTGGGCGAGTTTTTCCCTGGCCCCAGCAAAGCAACTCGCGCCTACCTCCACCGCGTCAGCGAGGCGATCATCGTCCTGATCGACGCAGGCTTCGCGATCGAGCGCACCAGCATGACGAGCACCCGCTTTTACTTCTCCCAGGTGCTCGAAGCCGTGCGGCTCCCCTAAAGACAAGGGCTAGCTAGAAGTTGACCGCTTGGCGCGAGGCTGCCGGAGCCATGAATTCTTGGCTGGGTTGCCGGTTCGAGGAGCGGAGCTTGCTGAGCCGATAGCCGATCCGGCGGAGCATATCGTGATGCTCATCGTTCAAGATGGGGCCGTGCGCCTGCAACTCTTGGAGGAGTTGGTGCTCTCGGACACTCAAAGCCTCGCTCCGGCGCATCCGGCCGTAGAGATCATAGAGCGCGTTGCTCAGTTGCAGCGTTTGGAGGGTTGAGCTGGTTTCCCTAAACATTGACATCGTTTTCACCACACTCAATATCGCACCTGTAAGACTAGCGAGGAACTGTGAAGAACCTGGGAAGATGGAGGAGACACGCACAAATTGTAGGGTTTCGACATCAAAATTCCCGATTCTTCACAAAAATAGACATTATTACAGGAAGTGTAACCTGAATAGCGAGAAATTACGGTAGTGCCAGTTACCCAGTCCTTACAGCTCCGGTTCCTGGCCTACCAGCGCCTGCAAGGCCGCGAGGACAGCGGCGGCGTGACCCTTGGTTTTCACCTTTGGCCAAGTACGGGCAATGGTTTGGTCGGGGCGGATCAGCACCGTCGAGCGCAGGATACCCAGGTATTCCTTCCCCATGAACATTTTCAGGCCCCAGGCGCCATAGGCCTCGGCGATGACGTGATCGGGATCACTGAGCAAGGTCAGGGTTAGCGATCGCTTCGCGATGAACTTGGCATGGGAGGCCACGGAATCGGGGCTGAGGCCAACGAGGCTGGCTCCGAGGGCCGTGAACTCGGGGGCGAGGGCCGTGAACTCCTGGGCCTCCGTAGTGCAGCCCGGAGTATTGTCCTTGGGGTAGAAGTAGACCACCAACCAGCGGCCGGCAAAATCGCGGCAACTCACAGGCTGTCCGTCCTGGTTGGGGGCGGTGAAGTCGGGGGCAAGGGTTCCCGCAGCGGGTAGAGGCATGGTGAGAGGTCTCCACAAACGGTTGAGGTTAGAAGGGGTGATCTGGATTGTGTCCCTCGGGGGCTCCGAGAGCCAGGGCCGGGTAGGGACTGATCCCTAGCTCCACAGTTGTTAGCTAGGCGGCGGACACAAAATCCTCTAGCCAGAGGAATACAGCCGGGGATTGCCGTCGGAACCTCAAGCCCAGGGTGGCCGGAAACCGGAGTTTAGCTCCAGCCCAACTCTGTCTACTCCCGGACCCGAAGCCGAGGGAGGTCCGTAGTTATGCTTCAGCGCTCCCACCCACCCCAGCGAAGCTCCAGCCCTCCCGCTGGGTGATCCGTAATTCTCAACCCAGAGAGGCGATCAGCGCGCCGGGAATTGCAGGCCCAACCTCCATCTCCAGGGGTTTCTAGAAACCGGCTTGCTTGTGACTGGCTCGCGAGGGAGGCCGTCGAGCTACCACGAGCGGGATCGCCCTGCCGGCCCCGGGAATAGCCTCAGGAACCTTGAGCCGCGAGCCTGGATTGGGCAAGGTATTGAGGCTAGAGGTCGGAGCCCGGGAGCGCCATAAAGAACGGCGGCTTTCCGAGGTATTCGTCTCGCGTTTTGATGCAGAACTTCATAGAATTTAATGTTGTGCAACAATTTTACCCTGCTGGGAAGGGATTATGAGAACTGCTCTTTGCTTGGTGCTCTGTGCGCTGCTGGCCTGGGTTGGGGGAGCGCGTCCGGCGATCGCCGCCAGCTCCGGAGCCATCCGCGCCTACAATGATGTCGAGATCACGGACAAGAATTTCGCGGCGAAGGAGCTTGAGCGGTCGGAGTTTGCCTATGCCGATCTGAGGGACGCCGACTTCCACGAGGCCAACCTCAAAGGGGCTGTCTTCAATACCTGTGGCCTCGAGGGCGCTAATCTGCGCGGCATTGATTTCACCGATGGCATTGCTTACCTGACCCGCTTTCAGGGAGCCGATCTCCGGGATGCGATCTTCACCGAGGCCGTGATGCTGCGCTCCACCTTTGATAACGCCCAGATTGAGGGCACTGATTTCAGCTTTGCTGTGCTCGATCGGCTGCAAGTCAAGCAACTGTGCGATCGCGCCTCCGGCCTGAACCCCAAAACCGGCGTCGCTACCCGAGACTCCCTGGGCTGCCCCTAGGCCCTCGCAGCCCTAGCCTGTCTGGCCACGGGATGTAGCCCCGTCGCCGGCCCGCAGTGACGCCGGCCATCCCAACTGGTGTTAAAAGAAACGCTGCACGGACCCCGCCGGAACCCACAGCGTTAAGGAGGAGCCCTTGAGCCGATGCCAATCGTTAAGCGTTTCCATCACCGTCACCGTTCCCCCCGGGCGCAGGATTTCCCCCGTGGGCTCTGACTCAGGATTGGGGCCGAGGCGGACGGTGGCGTTGGTGATGATCTCAGCATTGGCATCCACCGGATTGATGCTGACCCGCTCCCTAGGATTGGTGCTACCGCCGCCGCCGCCGTTGCCTGTCCCGGAACCATTCCCTGAGCTGCCACCGGCCTTGGCCAAGGCCTCCCAAGTCTGGGGCCCGACACGCCCATCAGCCACGAGGCCCTGATCTTTTTGAAAGCGCGTCACCGCCGCCTTGGTTTGGGGCCCATAGACCCCATCGGCTCCCGTCGGGCCAGTGCTGTACCCCAGCCTTTGGAGGGATTGCTGCACTGAGACCACACTCGCACCACGGGAACCGAGGTCCAGGACGGGTCTTCCATTCAGGTCTGGGCAGGGAGGCCGCCCCCCGGTTCCTGCCGCCGTGGCTGGCACGGTGTAGGGCCCGAAGGTCCAGTTCCCATTGCTCAACTGCACCCAGGTTCCCTGGGCTTGGGTGGTGGTCAAGGCCGTGCCGCTGGCGAGGCAATTGACAACGCTGTATTCCATACCGGGGCCAGAGCGCACATTCAAACAGCCGCCGTGGGGCGTGAGGATGCGGCGGTTGGCAGCCGCCGGGAGGGCGCTGGCGCTCAGGCTGGCGGCAATGAGCAGGGCACTCATGGTCCCGGGGGTTAAACGAAGCCAGACGAGGGGGAGCCTGGGCCCTTCAGACTCGCCGACTGGCAACAGTTGGGCGTAGGTAGCCGCGAATGTCTCCACCCGTTTCTCCTCAACTCGACCTGGAGGTATTGTTAATCCTTGATTATTGCAGTGTACTGCGGTTGGGGCGATCGCCCACCACCCCTCAGGGTGGACGGGGGAACAAAATTTTGTGCGGGCTGTTGGGACTCCTTCGCACAACCCTCACCCCAACCCCTTGTAGGTTGAAAGCAGGAGCGGTAGAGCCTTAACCCCTAGGTGTCTACACCGTGAAGAGCCCAGCTCGCCGCTCCCTTCCGCAGCCGCTCCAGCTCAGAAAATCGCCAGGGACACCCAGCCCGAAAAGCCAAGGTTGAGTGTTGCCGGATGCCCCAAGAGGCCCAACCCAGCACGAGATCCGCAGCATGAAGGCAGGAAGTGAGGCCGAGTATAGTGAGGCCGAGTATTACATCGGGATTGACATCAGCCAAGAGCAGCTCGACGTATACATTCGACCCAGCGACGAGGACGAGCGCTACCGCAATGACCGGGACGGCTGCGAGCAACTGCTAGCCCGACTAGAGCAGGGAGTCATCACGCTCGTGGTCATCGAAGCCCCAGGCGGCTGAGAAAATCTCGTCCTCGCCTCCTGAGGCAGCGCCGGGATACCCGTGCATCGGAGCAATCCGCGCTGCATCCGGCACTTCGCCAAAGCCAAGAAGCAGTCCGCCAAAACCGACCGCATCGACTAGCTCCCCTGCTCCCAGTTTTGGGAGCAGGGGCCGGGGGGTGTAGAGGCGCAGCGGCTTCTCGCAGAGGGGGCTCGGTAACGCTGAAGAGGGTTGCACTCTGATCCTTGAACCCTAGCTCAAAATTCAGGGGAGCCGCGCTTTTTTTCGTCCACTCCCGCTTGATCCCTGTCACCGTCGTGGGGGGATGGGCGGGTTACACTGAGCGGAGCACGATCATGCTGCCCGCGAGGAGAACAACGCCGATGCTAAGCCGCAGACTGTATCAACTCTTAACGGATGGTCGCGAGGTTAATGTGTTCTTGCGTGACCAGCAGCGCTGGCTCAACAACGCCCGCATCCTAGATCTGGAAGGGGAACTCGTGACCATGCGCTACGAAATCGATGACGGTGAACGGGTGACGGCCTGGGAAGAAATGGTGCGGTTAGAAAGCATTGGCTCCTTGGCGCAGCGGGTGTCCTCGGTGCCGCGCCGTGAGACAGAGTTGGCGATCGCCGAAGACTGCCCCGAGGCAGAGCGCTTTCAGCCGCGCCGGTTTGAGGGCGGCGAAGACGCCTAGCGCTACCAAACACCCGGAAATCCGCATCAATCCTATTCAACAAGCTAACCGTTCACCCTAAGGACGAAACATCCGATTCTGAGCGTCTGGAAGGGCTGCATCCAAATCCCTAGGGGCGCGACCCCCCTCGGGGGATGAAACTCCTCTAGACTGGGTGGAGCTCCACACAACCCAAGTCTTGCCCTCAGGAGGGGGGAGTTTCCCAGCCGTTAACTCTCCCGAGGAATTTCCAGGAGTTTTCAGGACCGTGCCCTCCCCGGCCAGGATTGGCTGAGGGGTGAAAAGTTGGTACATTGTCGGCAGAAGCTGGGACCCAACCAGGAGTGGGGCTATCCTACGATGTTTGACCGGTGGTAGCGTAGCATTATGGAGTGGTTGGGGGCCAAGTATCATGAGCCAAGCACTGGAAGAGAATCCTCGGGAGCAACTGCGCCAAGTCGTTCGGGAGCAGTTGCGGCTGTTGCTCGCTGAGCGCAACTTTGAAGGAGTCAAAACCTTACTCACGCCGGTTCAGGCGATCGACATTGCTGAAGCGATCGAAGGGCTGCCGCAGCGATCGCGCCTCGAAGCCTTCCGCCTGCTCGCCAAAGAAACAGCCGTCGAGGTCTACGAAAACTTCGCGACTGAAACCCAGCAATCGCTCATCGAGGAATTCCGTGATCAGGAAATTCTCGAGGTCGTCAACGACATGGCCCCCGATGATCGGGCCAGTTTGTTTGACGAGTTGCCCCCCCGCCTCGTGCGACGCATCCTCGCGCAACTGACCCCCGCCGAGCGTCAGGCAACCTCCCTGCTCCTGGGCTACCAGGCGGAAACGGCGGGTCGCCTGATGACACCGGAGTATATCGCCCTGCCAGAGGAGCTGACGGTTGCTGAAGCGGCCGCGCAGATTCGGGCCATGGCGAGCGATCGCGAAGTCAGCTATTACATCTACGTAGTGGACAACCAGCAGCGCCTCTCGGGGGTCGCCTCCCTGCGGGACCTGTTGCTGGCCGAGCAAAGCCAGCGCCTGGGTGACGTGATGAACCGGGATGTAGTCTTTGTGCAAACCAACACGGATCAGGAAGTCGTGGCGCGCACGATTCAGCGCTATGACCTCGTAGCCTTGCCGGTTGTGGACCGCGATCGCACCCTCGTCGGCGCTGTCACCGTGGATGATGCCATCGACATCCTCCAGGCCGAAGCGACGGAAGATATTTACATCATGGGGGCGGTGCAATCAGAAGGAGAAAGCTACTTCCAGTCCAGCCTCGCGGTGATCACCCGCAAGCGGGTTCCCTGGCTCTTCGTGCTCCTGCTCACCAACGCCCTCACGATCGTCGTGATGCAAAGCTTCGAGGAAGTCTTGGATGAAGTGGTTGCCCTCGCCTTCTTTACCCCCCTGCTGATCGATGCCGGGGGTAACGTGGGGGCCCAATCGTCCACCGTGGTGATTCGGGGCCTCAGTACCGAGGAGCTGAAATACCGCAAGCCCCTCTGGGTGATTCTCCGGGAGACCGTGGCGGGGGCTTCCCTGGGGCTGCTGCTGGGGACAGCCGTGATCATTCTCGGCTTCGTCTTCATCGGACAATGGCAAATCGGCCTCACGGTGGGCCTGAGCCTGCTGTGCATCACGATCATTGCGGCGACGACGGGCGCGGGGCTCCCCTTCCTGTTCAACGCTTTAGGCTTCGATCCGGCCCTGATGTCGGCCCCCTTCATCACCACGGTGGTCGATGTTTTGGGGATCTTGATTTACCTGACGACCGCCAAGGTGCTGCTGGGTCTCTAGGGGCTGGGCGACCTAGAGAATTGGCGGCTGGGGCGCTCGGCCTGGGAGCTGCTGGCGGCACGATGCTCGACTAGGTGCGATCGGGTGCATCTCAGTTAGGCAAGTTGGCCCTCATCCCCCGGCCCCTTCTCCCAAGTAGGGCGAAGGGGAGTCTCCAAAGTGAGATGCACCCGTGCGATCGCCCGGTTCATAAACCCGGGGCAGGCGCTGCTTGAAGCCACAGAGGATCTCCCAGGAGATCGTCCCCAGGGCCGCGGCCCAGTCCTCCGCGGCGATCGCCTCCTTCCCGTCGCGCCCCAAGAGCGTCACCACCTCCCCCGGCTGGAGATCCGGCAAGGCGCTGGCGTCGAGCATGAGTTGATCCATCGTCACCGCCCCGATCTGCGGCAACCGCCGGCCGCGCACCAAGGCCTGCAAGCGGTTGCTCAAGTTGCGCGGCACACCGTCGGCGTAGCCAATACCGACGACGGCGATCCGGTGCTCCCGGGGCGCAACGTAGCGCTGCCCGTAGCTGACCCCCGTGCCAGCAGCCAGGGTTTTCACTTGCGTCACCCGTGCCTTCACTTGCAGGACCGGCTTCAGGGGCAGGACCAACTGCAACTCTGGTGCGGGATAGAGACCGTAGAGGGCAAGACCGACACGCACCAAGTCGTAGTGCAGAGCGCGATCGCGCAACGTGGCGGCGGAATTGGCTAAGTGCAACAACGGCGGCTGAATACCGTGGGCCCGGAGCTGGGCGATCGCCTGCTCAAAGCGCTGGTGCTGCACCCGCAGGAACGTAGGGTCTGGCTCGTCGGCCGTTGCGAGGTGAGAATAGACGCTGGCTAATTCTAAGTAGGGTAACTGCTGCACCAACTGGACAAACTCCAGGGCCTGAGTCCATGGCATCCCCAGCCGCGACATCCCTGTATCCAGATTGAGGTGAACCGGCAGCGACTGACGACGCTGGGCCAGCGTTTCTGAAAAAATCAAAGCCTGCTGCGGCGTGCAGAGCGTGGGCTGCAAGTTCCAGACCGCCACCGCCTCGATCTCCGCCGGGGCGTGAATGGCTCCCAATACCAGGATCGGAGCCTCGATCCCGGCCTGCCGCAAGTGCAGCCCCTCTTGGCTGGTGGCCACCGCCAGCCATGCGGCCCCAGCCGCCAGCACCGTCTCCGCCACGGGCAGCGCGCCGTGGCCGTAGGCATCAGCCTTGACCACCGCCATCAGTTGCGTACCCGGTGGCAGCCATTGCCGCAGTTGCCGGGTATTATGAGCCAGGGCCGCCCGATCGATCGTGACCCAGGCCCGCTGATAGTCAGCCTGGGAGCAGCGGCGGAGGCGATCGCGGTCGTAGCTGAGCGTCATGGAACCATCACTCCTAAAACTCACACCAGTTACACCTACGCGGCTGAGGGAGCCAAATCATGGCGTAACGCTAGCAAGATTATAGGGTGGGAGATCGCGGACAGCCCTCCTGGAGCGATGGTGAAAGCGATGGTGAAAATGACCGATCAAACTGGCAGCGGCGGAGCCTCCCGGCCCAGAGCGACTCCCGAGGGGAGCGGGGATGGAGCCCCGCCTGCTTCCCGCCGGGACGCGGCGCCTTCGCGGAGCATCGCCGCCGGAGATAACCCAACCGCCGCACTGTCAGCATGGGCACGCTCCGGACAACCTGGATATTGCTCGCTCAGGTTAGCAACTGTTGACCTGGCGCGCGCGATCGCCTCACTCTGGTGATCGCAAATCGCCCCGGTGGGGATAATAGGGAAACGAGCCGCGCGAGCTCGACCGTTCTGATGGTGACGTTTTTAGGAGACTACTCTTCATGCTTGATGCTTATCGCCAGCACGTAGCCGAACGAGCCGCCCTGGGCATCCCGCCCCTGCCTCTGACGGCAGCCCAGACTGCGGACCTCTGCGAGTTGCTGAAGCAGCCCCCAGCGGCGGAGAAAGAGGAATTGCTGATGCTGCTGCGCGATCGCGTCCCCCCCGGCGTCGATGAAGCAGCCTATGTCAAAGCCAGCTTTCTGACCAGCGTAGCCAAAGGCGAAATTACCTGCCCCCTCATTTCGCACCAAGGCGCGGTCGATCTGCTAGGAACCATGGTCGGCGGCTACAACGTGCAGTCCCTCGTCGCCCTGCTGAAATCGCGCGACTCCAATCTCGCGGCGGAGGCCGCCAATGCCCTGAGCAAAACTCTCCTCGTCTTCGATGCCTTCAACGACGTGCTCACCCTCACAGATGTCAATCCCTACGCCAAGCAAGTCGTCGATGCCTGGGCCAACGGCGCTTGGTTCATCGCCAAACCCAAAGTTCCGGAGGCCGTTGAAGTCACCGTCTTCAAAGTACCCGGCGAAACCAACACCGACGACCTCTCCCCCGCGACCCACGCCACCACACGCCCCGACATTCCCCTCCACGCCCTCGCGATGCTGGAATCCCGAATGCCCGAGGGCCTCAAGCTCCTCGCCGAGCTCAAACAGCAGGGTCGTTCCGTTGCCTATGTTGGTGATGTCGTCGGCACCGGGTCGTCCCGGAAGTCCGCCATCAACTCGCTGCTCTGGCACATTGGCCACGACATTCCCTTCATCCCCAACAAACGAGCCGGAGGCTACATCCTCGGCGGCAAGATTGCGCCGATCTTCTTTAATACGGCTGAAGACTCGGGGGCCTTGCCCATTGAGTGTGATGTTTCCGCGATGAATACGGGGGACGTGATTACGATTCACCCCTATCGCGGCGAAGTGACCAACGCAGCGGGCGACGTGATTGCCCGCTTCCAACTGAAACCAGACACCATTCTGGATGAAGTGCGGGCCGGCGGTCGCATTCCCCTGCTGATCGGCCGCAGCCTCACGGACAAGACCCGCGAGACCCTAGGACTGCCAGCCAGCACCCTCTTCCTGCGGCCCACACTACCCGCCGACACGGGCAAGGGCTTCACCCTAGCCCAGAAGATGGTGGGCCGGGCCTGCGGACTGCCGGGGGTGCGGCCGGGAACCGCCTGCGAACCCCGCATGACCACCGTCGGCTCCCAGGACACCACCGGGCCCATGACCCGCGATGAGCTGAAGGAGTTAGCCTGCTTGGGCTTTAGCGCCGACCTCGTGATGCAGAGCTTCTGCCACACGGCCGCCTACCCGAAGCCCGTGGATATTCAAACTCACCAGAGCTTACCCGACTTCTTCGCCACTCGGGGCGGCGTTGCTCTGCGGCCTGGTGATGGCATCATCCACTCCTGGCTAAACCGGATGCTGCTGCCAGACACCGTGGGCACCGGGGGCGATTCCCACACCCGTTTTCCCCTGGGTATTTCCTTCCCAGCGGGGTCGGGCCTCGTCGCCTTTGCCGCCGCCCTGGGTGTCATGCCCCTGGATATGCCAGAGTCCGTGTTGGTGAAATTTACCGGCGAGCTTCAGCCAGGGGTGACGCTGCGGGACATCGTTCACGCGATCCCCTACGTGGCAATTCAGGAAGGCAAACTGACCGTAGCCACGGAGGGCAAGAAAAATGTCTTCTCGGGGCGGATTATGGAAATGGAGGGTCTGCCAGATTTGAAGGTCGAGCAGGCCTTTGAATTAACCGATGCCACGGCGGAGCGGTCTTGCGCGGGCTCGACGATCAAGCTGAGCCAGGAAACGATCGCCGAATACCTGCGCTCGAATATCACGCTGCTGAGAAATATGGTGGCGCGCGGTTATCAAGACGCCCGCACCATGCTGCGGCGGGTGGCGAAGATGGAAGCCTGGCTGGCAAACCCTGAGCTGCTATCGGCAGACGCCGATGCCGAATATGTCGATACGCTGACGGTGAACCTCAGCGAGATCAAGGAACCAGTGTTATCAGCTCCGAATGATCCCGACAACATTAAGTTGCTCTCGGACTGTGCTGGCGACAGGATCGATGAGGTGTTTATCGGCTCCTGCATGACCAATATCGGCCACTACCGGGCCGCGGCGAAGGTGTTAGAAAACGCTGGGCCGGTGAAGGTGCGGCTCTGGATCTGTCCGCCGACGCGCATGGATGAACAGCAGTTGCGGGCGGAGGGCATCTACGACATTTTCGCAGCCGCCGGGGCGCGGACGGAGATGCCGGGTTGCTCGCTCTGCATGGGCAATCAGGCCCGGGTTGAGGATGGTGCAACGGTCATGTCTACTTCGACGCGCAACTTTAACAACCGCATGGGCAAGGGAGCACGGGTTTACTTGGGCTCAGCAGAATTGTCGGCGGTCTGTGCGCTGTTGGGCCGCATCCCGACGCGGGAGGAGTATCTGGCGATTATGCAGGCAAAGGTCGATCCCTTTGCGGCGGAGCTTTACCGCTATCTCAACTTTGACCAGATGGCTGGGTTTGAGGATGAGGGCCGGGTGATTCCCCTCGAGGAGATGCCCAAGATCGAGGACATTCTCGGAATCCCGGTCGGCGCGAAGTAGCGCCCCAGGTAGCAGGGTAGCCACGACTGGGTGCAGCGATCGCCAAGCCCCGTCGTGCCCCCAGGACGGCTCTAGGCCGGAGCATCCCGCTTGGGTCGCCGGCCGTCTCCCGTTCTACCGGTGGCGACGGTCCTGGAGCTGGCGGGCGATCGCCACACAGTCGGCTAGGGTGGCCTCCGTCTTCACCGCCGCCGCCTCGCAGTGGGTGGCCGCCGCGCGGCAACCTTGGGCCTGGAGGGCCGCCAAGAGGTGCGATCGCCGCGGGAGATCACACTGGCCCCGTCGCCCCACCTCCCCCAAGGGGTAGTAGTAAGGAGGCAGGTCTAATTCGGCCGCCAAGGTGTCGAGGAGCGCGACCCGAGGGGACCACTGCCAAGTTGTGGCCCAGGCCCGCATGGCTCCTAAGAGTCGGCCATCATGCAGGGGGCCCAGCCAGAGGGGGCCGCTGTAGGTGAGGGGTTGCCCGCAGGGACAGTGTTCCCGTCCCAGCTTGCGCCAAGTCACCACCTGGTATTCACCGCAGCCATGACAATAGCCCAAAAATCCATAGTTCTCAGCGCTGAGCACGGGTTGCGCCTGCAAGCGCACCAAAACGCGATAGGTCGTCCCCGCCCAGAAGGCAAAGCCGGGTTGCAGGCCCAGATTGAGGCAGGCCGCTGTTTGCTGGAGGGCTCCTAGGAGCAATCGCAAGGCCTGCTCCCGAGCTGCTGGGTGGGCCCGGGCAAAAGCCCCATAGGCCCGCAGGCTGGCCTCGGGCTGATGACCCGTCGCCGCGCGGCCATCGGTGCTGGTGACGTAGAGCAGGCCACCTAAGCTGAGGGCTTGGAGCGCTGGTTGCAGGTAGGGGGCGGCGCTGCCAAAGCAGTCGAGGTCGATAAAGTCGTAGTAATCCCGCTGGGCGGCACAGGTGGCGAGGAGGTGGCCGGCGTGGTCGTGGGTCAGGTGCAGGCGATCGCCCCCCAGGGGAGCCAAATTTGTTGCCAACAGATCATGCAGGTCCGGGTTGGCCTCGTTGACCCCCAGCCAAGTAGCCCCACTTTCTAACCCGTAACGTAGGGCCCGCACCCCACAGCCGCTGGTAGCATCCAGCAGCCGCAGACTTCCCCGTTCAGCCCGCAGCACAGCCGCCGCCAGCACCCCCAGGTCTCGGCTAACACCGCTGGCCGGATTGTAAAAGGCCGCACCGACTTGGAAGCGAGCCTGGCCTTCCGCGCGCCAGGGAGCAGGAGCCTCAGGCGGGGGCTGAGCTGGCCCCGGCTGGGACACGGGGCTACTCCCGGATCTCGGACTTCATGCGCTCCAGGGTCATGTTCATCTGGTCGAACATCTGCTGGGGCGTGATGCCGAACTGGCCCAGTTGGGTTTTCAGTTGCTGGATGGTCATTTGCGCCATGAAGTCTTCGGAGAGTTCAAAGCGCTTCATAAAAATCTTGTAGCGCTCCATAAGGGCCTCCATCTGTTCGATGAAGAGTTTCTTGCCCTCGCGATCAAACTTGCCATAGCTACTGCCCACTTGCATGAGGTCGTGGTAGTCCTTAAAGAGGTGCTGGGCTTCTTGCTGAACGACCTCTGAATCAAAAAATCCCATGCCTTCTCGCCTTCAATAACAACGATTCTGAACTCAGTTTCATAAAACAAGCTACGATCATTCTAGGTTAGGCAGCTCTGGGAACGGGATGCGGTTTCCCGTATTTTGGCGATCGCCACCCCCGAGCCCAATGCTTCAATCCCCAGCTGGCGAGGCGGGGGATCGCAGGCGAACCCTGGGTCTCTCATGCTCCTACTGAATCGTTCCGTCAGGTGCATCTCACTTTGGAGACTCCCCTTCTCCCAAGTAGGGCGAAGGGGCCGGGGGATGAGGGCAAACTTGCCTAACTGAGATGCACCCCGTTCCGTCCCCCCGAGGCTCTGTGTTTGCTAGCGTTTTCAAACAACCCAAAAATCAGAAGGCTGCCATTTTACTCGCGGTGGCGAGTGCCCTGACGGTTCCCGGGCTGCACAAGTTCTACCTCGGTCGCCCAGCCTGGGGCGTTGCCTACCTGCTGCTTACCTTCACCCCTATCCCCCACGTCGCTAGTGCCATCGAAGCCGTGTGGTACCTCGTTCAGGACCAGGACAGCTTCAACCAACGCTTTAACCCCGGTTTGGCCACTGTGAGCGAGGCGGTCAATGATGGCACGGCGGAGCGTGTCTTGGCTCTGGCCGAGGCCCTGCGGGAACTGGATCGCTTACGCCAGGACGGCCTGCTCTCAGAGTATGAGTTTGAGCAGAAGCGTCGCGCGCTCATCGAACGCTTGGGCTAGCAGGAGCAGGATGCCAGATTGGTTCGGTGTGGCGAAGCGGGCGGCGCGCTCCCTGGCCCAGCCCCAGCGGGCCGCCTTGCAGGCGCGGCTCCAACGAGACCCCTACTACCGGCTGCAATCCCTGGAGGAGGTGGCGATCGCCGCTGACCTCGGTTTTCAGCTCGATGTCAACCGGGCCAGCGTCGATGACTGGCTGCGCTTGCCCGGGATTTCCATTCGCCAAGCCCGCTCCCTCGTGCAACTCACGGGCGGCGGGGTTCAGTTGCTCTGCCTGGAAGATATGGCGGCAGCCCTGGGACTCGCCGGCGATCGCCTCCGTCCCCTCGCTCCCGTCCTCTGCTTCACCTACTACGATACGGACAGCAGCACCCAGCCCCTGCGGCTCAACCCCAATCTCGCCAGCCCCGCCGAACTGACACGCTTGCCCCTGCTCACGCCGGCCCTGGTCGAGCAACTGGTGGCAGAACGGCAGCAACGCGGCCCCTTCCGCGACCTCGCCGACCTCCAGCAGCGCCTCCAGTTGGCCGCCGAACAAACAGCCCAGCTCTTGCACTACCTGACGTTTACCTGAGGCCTCCAGCCGAAACCATGCTCTCGACGGTCCCCCTGGCGCTCTGGAACCTTGCGGCTTTTGGGCCCCACGCTGGCGAGGGTCATCGCCATGATTTGAGCCAGGGCGAGGCGATCGCGAGCAGCAACCGATTATTGATCCCAGGAAATGTCTGAGATGGCCTACCGTAACCCCATCCCCACCGTTGACATCATCATCGAGCTGATCGACCGGCCCCAGCGCCCCATCGTCCTCATTGAGCGCCAGAATCCTCCCTACGGCTGGGCCCTACCCGGCGGCTTCGTGGACTACGGCGAAGCAGTGGAGGCGGCGGCTCAGCGAGAGGCCCGCGAAGAAACCTGCTTGGCCATCGAACTCTTGGAGCAATTCCAGGTCTACTCCCGGCCGGATCGCGACCCGCGCCAGCACACCCTGAGTGTCGTCTTTCTCGCGACGGCTCGGGGCGAGCCCCAGGCGGCCGATGATGCCAAGACAGTCGGTCTGTTCCACGTCTGGGACTTGCCCAGTTCCCTCTGCTTTGACCACGACCAAATCTTGGCCGACTACTGGCGCTACCGCCACTACGGCTGGCGACCCCGCCTCGGTTCCAGCGCTGCCAGGGACCTCAGGGGCTGAAACGCTCCCTAAAGCCCGGCGAAATCGGGAGCACCGCAGCCAATCGACTGACACAACGCCCGCAGCCCCTGCTCCGGCCGGAGTTGAGCTTCAGCCCCGCTTGCGCCAGTTTGAGGGAGCGCTGAAGCGCAACTACGGTAGTTTTCATGGAGCGTAGTTGGGCTTATTGAATTTCACAAATTAAATGCACCATTGTAGGGTTTGGGTCTCCCAACCCTCAAACCCTTATCGGAACAGCGATTGACTGGGTTGAGGGCTAAGCAATGTTTCGTCAACCGCATCGTGCAGGCAACCCAACGGGCTCCTTACTGATGCCGCTATTTCAGCCGTGATCTATTGCGTAGTCATTTGAGGATTGGGGCAATTATTATTGCGGTTATTGCTCTGACTCCAGCCAAGGTTCGCCCCAAGATTATTATTAGCCTGGAGGGCAGCGGCCACCGCCGCAGAAATGGGATTGCGGGCAACAACAGTGCCGATGCCGCTGAACTCAGCGGTCGCAGCCGTAGCCGGAGTATTGCCATTGCCCAGGAGGAAAAAGATGTCAGCACCATTATGAGGATTGGAGCTAGTATTTCCTGTCATGGCTCTGAAAGCAAAGATTCCAGCCCGGTTGGGGGGTGGAGTGTCTGCGTGGCTGGTCGAGTCAATCACAATACTGCCGTGTCGTGTATCACTTATCACGTTATCGACGATCGAAATATTACCAAACACGGTATCATTCCCGGCATTGTTGTAAGTTTCAATCCCAGCCCCGCAAGCATGAGTGTTGAAGCCGATATTATTGATGCGGTTTCCGGCAATCAGAACGTCATCAACACTGCGACCAAATCCATTATTGTTGGGTTCGCCGTTGCGGTTGATGCCAATGTTGATGCCATCATCGGGAAGATTAAAAAGAGTATTATCAACAATCGCGATATTCGTAGCGGTGGAGCCACTCACGATCAGGACATCAATGCCATCACCATAGATACTACTGGCGCCATGGGGTACAAGGTCGTGAACTGTGTTATTCGCAATCACGAGATTGGTGAGCCGAGAATCACGACGGGCCTCGACTCGAATCCCATCATTGCCGGTTCCAGAAATAATATTGTCTCGCAGCGCTGTGTTGGCAATTTCACCACCATCGACTGCTTCTAGGTAGAGCCCAAACCGAGTCGCGTCCCGCACGATGTTTCTGAGAATTGTACTGCTAACACTGGTTCCTGTGCCTTGGAGATGTAGGCCATCACGAGCGTTTTGGATGTGGTTGTCGCGCACCATCGTTTGGGTGACATTGTGGCCCACAATGCCGTTATTGCCTTGGGCCTGAATGTCAAATCCTGATAGGGTCGAACTGTTCCCTAGGGCTACCATTCCGGTCAGGGGTCCTGTGGTCACGGTTGTCCCCCGAATGGTGGGAAACTGGCCGGTTCCGGATAGGGGAATCTGGATGGAGCCGAACTGGAGGGTGTCTAGGGGTTGCACGGGACCGCGAGAGAGCACTTGGACGCGGTCGGGAATGCTGAAGCCGGGAATGTCGAGATTGCGACCGATATCAACGTAGACGATGTGGTTGCCGTCGGACTGGGTGGTGTTGAGGGCTGCTTGCACCGCCCCGAAGGGATTCTCGAAGGTGCCATCGCCACCTCCAGCTCCAAGAGTGACGTGTCGGAAGATCCACGGTTGCCCGGTAACAGGGTTCTTCGCAATTTCACCAATTCTAGCTTCCGTGAAAATATCGGTTTCCGTATTGGCGATCACCGGGATTACCGGCTGTCGTTGGACGGCTTCGGCGAGGCGGGGGAGGTAGGTTTCTGAGTCCTGGAGTGGGCGGCGGAGCTGGCTAGAGCCGGGGAAGCTGACGCCGATGCTGGCGACCAAGTTGGTGCCGAAGTAGCGATCGCTCTGGAGGGCAAGCCCCAGGGTCATGGTGTCGCTGGGCTTGGCTTCGAGTCGCGCCCGCCAGCCCCAGATCGGGGCGACGCTGGGCCCGTTGTAGTGGTAGAGCCCGGCGTAGGCCCGCAGGCCGGTTTGGTCGCCAAAGCGGAGGACGCGACCGCCCAGTTCTGCATCGAAGCCCCCTAGAGCGTTTTCATAGAACCGTGTTTCTCCGAACATCCGGAGACTGTCGTACATTAAGTAATGGTTGCGGAAGTACAGTGCGGTGGTCTGGGAGCCGCTGTCGAAACGGTCCGTTTGGTAGAGGTTGCGACTCTGGCCGAGGGGAATGTAGCCATTGATTCGGAAGTCAATATTGCCCAAGCTCTCAAAGCCTAAGCCCAGTTGATGAAAGAGGCTGTGGGGGGTGGCGCGGTTGTCGTAGCCGATGTAGCCGCCCCAGACGCGATCGCTTTCGGGGTCAAAACGGCGATACCCTAGCAGGGCGGTCATCCCTTGGTGATTGTTTTCATGGAGACGCCAATTCCCTTCGAGAAAGGCCAGGCTGTGATCCGAGGTACGCAGGGGCAAAAAGCCCTCAAGGCGGCTAAAGCCGTCATAGCCGGCCCCGGAGGAGTTGTAGCTGAGCCCGAGGCGAGGGGAGAAGGTGATCGGATTGTCGTCGGGGGGAGCGATCGTCGCCGCAGTTTGGGGATTGGTCAGGGGGGCGATCGCCCCTGGGTCCGCCCGGGGAACCGGGGCGACAACTTCCAAGAGCCAGGGAGCCTCGGCAAGGCTGCGGGCGAGGGAGGGCTCCGGGGAGGGGCTTTGGGGCTCTGGGCTGGTGGCCGACCCTGATGCCACGGCCGGCTGCGAGGCGACCCCCATAATTTCGGAGGCGAGGAGAAGCAATGTCAAGCCCGTGGTCGAATTGGCAATTGCACGGGGAGGGAGTGTTTTCAACATCAGGGATAACCCAGACCATAGTTTCCACAATCCCTCCTAGCAAGCTCGGGCAATACGGTCAGGATTTCTTTGACAAAAGGAAAAAAACTTTATGGACCTTTGTAAAAACGCCCTGATTTATAAATTTGCTGCGAATTAAGTGCTGCTTAGAGCTTGCGCCGGGACTGCTCAGCGAGGGCAGCCGGGGAGCAGCCGGCTGGAGGGGCGATCGCCACAGCCTCCCAACGGCGATCGCCAGTGCGATAATAGGGGGGAGCGCCCATCGCTCAACCCCTCATCCTCTACCTATCTCTGCGATGCGATCGCTCATTCTCGGTATCAGTGGCGCGAGCGGCCTGATCTACGCCGTGCGCGCCCTGAAGTTCTTGCTCGCGAGCGATTACAGCGTCGATGTCGTTGCTTCACGGGCATCGTTTCAAGTGTGGCAGGCTGAGCAGCAGATCACGATGCCCGCCGAGCCCGAGCTTCAGGCCGCCTTTTGGCGGGAGCAGGCGGGAGGGGTCCAGGGGGGTAAGCTCCGCTGCCACCGCTGGGGCGATGTCGGAGCCACCATTGCCAGCGGCTCCTTTCACACGACTGGCATGATCGTGATGCCATGCAGCATGAGCACCGTGGCGAAGCTGGCCAACGGCCTCAGCTCCGACTTGCTGGAGCGGGCCGCCGATGTGCAGATCAAGGAAGGGCGGCGCGTGGCGATCGTGCCCCGTGAGACGCCATTTAGCCTCATTCACCTCCGCAATCTGACCCTGCTAGCGGAGGCGGGTGTCCGCATCGTCCCTGCGATCCCGGCTTGGTATCACCGGCCGCAAACCATCGAGGATCTGGTCGATTTTGTGGTGGCGCGGGTCTTTGACCAGTTTGACCTCGACTGTGTGCCCTTGAGCCGCTGGCAGGGAGGCGCTGGCGATCGCCGGAGCTGAGGGTGCAGCCGGATGGCCCAGTCCCCAGCCCGAAGCTCTGGATAATCTGGTCGGCCGGGTTAACCCAGGCAACTCCAACGCGCTCCGTGAACGGGCCGCGTTCCGATCGTCCCAGCCTCATCCGAGATCGAGGTCCCCGAGTTGCCCCCCGGCCCGCCTGGGGGTGGACGAAATTTTACGCGGGATGTTGGTGCTCATTCGCTAAACCCTCACCCCAACCCCTCTCCCAAGTTGGGAGAGGGGCTTCTATAATTGTTTCAGTTAAGGATGAGACGGGTCAACCACAAAATCCTTGCCAAGCAAGAATTGCAGCCATTTCAGAGAGTCTCAAAATTGTTTGAAACAACTATAACTCCCCTGCTCCCAGCGTGGGAGAAGGGGCCGGGGGATGTAGACGCGCAGCGGCTTCTCGCAGCGGGGGCCCTGTAACCCTGTTCGCGCTAGCATCGCGGAGCGATAGAGGGCTGCACTCTGCTCCTTGAGCAATCCCTCAAGATTCAGGGGAGCCGCGCTTTTTTTCATCCCCCCTGGGCAGGGGTTGCAGCACTCGCTCGTAATCAGGCATAATGAGAAATGCTGCAAAAAATCCAACCCGACCCTATTTCCCCCACTGCTGGTAATCTTCTGAAACCATGGCGAAGAAATCAATGATCGCGCGTGAGACCAAGCGCCGCAAATTGGTCGATAAATATGCTGACAGGCGGGCGGAGCTGAAAGAACGCTTCCGCACCGCCGCGTCGCCGATGGAAAAGTTTGAACTCCACCGGGAACTGCAACAATTCCCCCGCAACAGCTCCAAGGTGCGGCTCCGCAATCGCTGCTGGGCGACGGGTCGCCCTCGGGGCTACTACCGGGATTTTGGGCTTTGCCGGAATATGCTGCGCCAGCAGGCTCACGAGGGCTTGCTGCCAGGGGTTGTCAAGGCTAGCTGGTAGCGGGATGGAGGGCGGTGACGCCCTCTCCTGAGTCGCTCAATCTTAGGACTGACCACTGGGCTCGCGGTAGCCCTGCTCGTAGGCAAAGCGGACGAGCTGGGCGCGGTTGTCCAGTTGCAGCTTGCCCAGGATGTTGCTGAGGTGACTCTGCACCGTACGCGGCGAGATGAAGAGGCGATCGCTGATCTGCTTATTGGTATACCCCTGGATCACTTCCCAAAACACCCGCTCCTCGGCAGGGGTCAGGGGCAGGGGCTCCGGCGGCGCGTGGGCTTCGCTTTTCGCCTCGCCACTGCTGCCACCATTAGCGGTCAACTGCTGCATCATGCGGACAATCTCGGAATGGATGCGGTGGGAGCGCTCAATCTGCACCTCGATCTTGGCCAGCAGTTCACGAATCTCAAAGGGCTTGGTCACATAATCATCCGCGCCCATGGCATGGCCCCGCAGGCGATCATCCAGCTCGCCCATGCCCGAGAGGAAAATAAACGGCACTAACTGTCCTGAAGGGGTGCTGCGTAGGGTGCGGCAAAACTCCAGGCCATCCATTTCCGGCATCATCACATCAGACACCACCAGGTCCGGCGGGTTGCTGTTGAAGCGCTTCAAGCCCTCTGCGCCCGAGTTGGCGTCCTCGACTTGATACCCTTCTTTCTGAAGGTATTCCGTCAGGACATCCCGGAGGGTCTTATCGTCATCCACGACTAGGATTCGTTTCATGGGTCTATTTGCTCATGCAGATTGGGCCGTTTTGCAAACTTGGATGCTGAATGGGCCTTGGATCTTTGATAGCCTACCAGAACGATTTTGTCTTCTAGGTCTAAGATTATGTACGAGAAGATCACGCCCCCTACTACCGGCTCAAAAGTTACGTTTCAGGATGGCCGACCCCTGGTCCCTGATGATCCGATTATCCCCTTTATTCGCGGGGATGGCACGGGGGTAGACATCTGGCCGGCAACGCAACGGGTGATCGATGCGGCAGTCCAGGCTGCCTACCCGGGGCAGCGCCAGATCCACTGGTTCAAGGTCTATGCGGGGGATGAGGCCTGCGAGGTCTATGGAACCTATCAGTACTTGCCCCAAGACACGCTGACGGCTATCCAGGAGTACGGCCTTGCGATCAAGGGCCCCCTGACGACTCCCATCGGTGGCGGGATTCGCTCGCTGAATGTGGCCCTGCGCCAGATCAACGATCTCTACACCTGCGTGCGTCCCTGTCGCTACTACCCTGGCACGCCCTCGCCCCACAAGTCGCCGGAGAAGCTGGATATCATCGTTTACCGGGAGAATACTGAAGATATTTACCTCGGCATCGAATGGCGGCAGGGGACGGAGATCGCCGAAAAGCTGATTAATTTGCTCAATCAAGACTTGATCCCAGCTACGCCAGAGCACGGCCAGAAGCAGATCCGCCTTGATTCTGGGATTGGCATCAAGCCGATCAGCAAGACCGGCTCCCAGCGCCTGATCCGCCGCGCCCTTCAGCACGCCCTGCGGTTGCCGCCTGCGAAACAGCAGGTGACGCTGGTTCACAAGGGCAACATCATGAAGTACACCGAGGGGGCCTTCCGGGATTGGGGCTATGAGTTGGCGACAACGGAGTTTCGCGCCCAGTGTGTCACGGAGAGAGAATCCTGGATCTTGAGTAATCAGGAGCAGGACCCGGAGCTGACGGTGGAGAACAATGCCCGCCAGGTGGACCCGGGCTACGATGCCTTGACGATGGAGAAGCGCCAGGAAATCTGTACCGAGGTGCAGGACGTGCTGGCAGCCCTTGGCGAGAGCCACGGCCAGGGGCAGTGGCGGCAGAAGGTGATGGTCAATGACCGGATCGCGGATAGCATCTTTCAGCAGATCCAGACTCGCCCCAGCGAGTATTCGATTCTGGCGACGATGAACCTCAATGGGGACTACCTTTCCGATGCGGCGGCGGCGATTGTCGGCGGCCTGGGGATGGGGCCGGGAGCGAATATTGGGGATACCTGTGCCATTTTTGAGGCGACTCATGGCACGGCTCCGAAGCACGCGGGGCTGGACCGGATCAATCCGGGCTCGGTGATTCTGTCGGGGGTGATGATGCTGGAGTTTATGGGCTGGGATGAGGCAGCAGCCTTGATTTGTAAGGGGATCGGGGGGGCGATCGCCAACCAGCAAGTAACCTACGATCTCGCCCGCTTGATGACGCCGCCCGTAGCGCCCTTGAAGTGCTCGGCCTTTGCTCAGGCGATCATTGACCATTTCTAGATTTTGGAAGGAAATAACTTTATTCACTTCTCCTTCCAGGACGGGCTGAGTCTGCGCCCAGTCGATATAGCTTGTTCCGCAATCGCTTAGGCCCTCTCCCTAAATTCCTCTCCCAGAGCGGCAGAAGGACTTTAGGATCGTTGTGTAGGCTTGGCAAAAGGGCTGTACCGTGCTGCTTCCGTCCGTGGCCTACGGATCGGAACCCCAAAACCCCGATTTCTTCGAGAAATCGGGGTTTTGTACCACACCAGCCGCAGAATCGTGATCAGAGAACTAACACATACCAAGTACGACAAATCTAAAATTAAACTTCGCAAAACTAGGCCCTCTCTAGGACTGGGCTGACAATGACAGTCAAGTTGTTCGCAGCGAGACTGCTATGGGAGAACACAAACGCATTGGCATCCTCACCAGCGGTGGGGACTGTGCTGGCCTCAATGCTATTATTCGCGCGGTGGTCAATCGGGCCGTCGGCACTTATGGCTGGGAAGTGATTGGCATTAAGGGAGCGACCAACGGCTTGATGTGCGAGCCGCCCGACATTATGCCCTTAAAGCTTCACAAAGTTGAGCCCTTATTGACCATGGGGGGCACAATTTTGGGCACGACCAACAAGGGCGACCCCTTTGCCTTTCCGATGCCGGATGGCAGCAAAAAGGATCGCAGTGAGGAAATCATTGCCAACTATCACAAGCTGGGACTGGCGGCTCTGATTGGCATTGGTGGGGATGGCAGCTTGGCCATTTTGCGCCGGATTGCTCAGCAGGGGCGGATCAACCTGATCGGAATTCCCAAAACGATTGATAACGATGTCAACTGTACTGACGCGGCGATTGGCTTTCAGACGGCTGTTGACATTGCCACCGAGGCATTGGATCGCCTCCATTTCACCGCTGCTAGTCACAGCCGGGTGATGATCCTGGAAGTGATGGGGCGGGATGCCGGCCACATTGCCCTCCATGCGGGCATTGCTGGGGGGGCGCACATTATTTTGATCCCGGAGATTCCCTACACGATTGACAACATCTGCCGCAAAATTCGCGATCGCCAGGCCAACGGCCTGCGATTTTCCGTGGTCATCGCCTCCGAGGCCGTTTGTACCGAAGAGGGGCAGACGATCCAGAAGATGCAGCAGTTTGGCGAAAAGCGCCTGGGCGGCATTGGCCAATACCTGGCGGAAAAAATCGGCCTCTGTAGCGGTGCGGAAACGCGCGTGACCGTCCTCGGTCACATACAGCGGGGGGGGATTCCCTCTCCCAATGATCGGGTGTTGGCCGGAGCCTTTGGGGTCGCGGCGGTGGACCTAATCGCCCAAGGAGCCTTCGACCGCATGGTAGTCTGGCGCGGTCTGCAAGTGGAGAGTGTGCCGATCAGCGAGGCGATCGCCCGGTACCGCAAAGTCGATCCCCAAGACACGCTGCTCCAAACCGCCCGGGGGTTGGGGATTTGCCTGGGTGATCACTGAGGGGAGTTGCCCTCGCGGCTCGGGTCCTCAACAATGAGATTTGGAGTGATCGCCAACCCGCCCATGTCTGAGTCCCTGCCCCCCTTGCCCCCCAGCCAAGCCCTGGTTCCCGAACCCACCCTCCAGGCCAACACCGAGCGCTGGTTTGAATACCCCGTCAAGGTGCAGCCCCACCACACGGACTACGGGGGTATCGTCTGGCACGGAGCCTATCTCACCTGGCTCGAGGCGGCCCGGGTCGAGTGCCTGCGCTCGATCGGCATCGACTTCGCCGAGCTGGTACGTGCTGGCTGCGATCTGCCCGTGGTGGAGTTGGCCTTGCGCTACCACCGCCCCCTCCGCCTCGGCCAAGCTGCCGTCGTCAAGACCCAGATGCAGGAGATGAAGGGGGTGCGGATTGCCTGGGACTACGAACTGCAAGCCCTGGATGGCCCCGACCTCTACTTGACCGGTCGGGTCACGCTGGTGGCCGTGGATCGCGACCAGGGAAAAATCCTCCGTCGCCTGCCCCCCACAGTCCAGGCGGCCCTGGTCAAACTCTCCCAGTGACCCCGGCCTCCGAGAGGATTGTGCTAGGGTGAAGCGTCGGAGCTGGGGAGCGAATCGGAAATCCGGTTGCTACAAGCTCGATTCAAGCTCTCTCTCCAAACCCTTTCCCAAGTTTGGGAGCTGGGGCCGGGGGAGGTAGACACGCAGCGGCTCCTCTCCGAGGGGGCCCGGTAACGCACAGCTGGCTGGAGGATTCCGTATAAGTTGTTGAAGCCTGAACACCCGGAAGCCCCCTCCCAGGCCGGCCTTGGCTATGCCGTCTTGGCCTACGGAGCTTGGGGGCTGCTGCCCTTGTATTGGAAGCTGTTCGGCGGCGTCACGGCCGTGGAAGTGCTTTGTCACCGGATTGTCTGGTCGGCTCTGCTCTTGGCTGGGGTCTTGGCCGGGCGGCGGCAGCTCGGCGAATTTGTCACCCTGGGGCGATCCCGGCTGGCCACCCTCCTGACTACAGCCCTGCTGCTGTCGGGCAACTGGTGCCTGTACATCTACGGCGTCAACAGCGAGCGCGTCGTGGAAACCAGCCTGGGCTACTTTATCAACCCGCTGCTGAGCGTGCTCTTGGGCTGCCTGGTGTTGCGCGAGCGCCTGACCCTGGTTCAAGGCCTGGCCGTGGGCCTCGCAGCCCTCGGAGTGGTCAACTTTATTGGGGAGCTGGGCCAAGTGCCCTGGATTGCCTTGGGCTTGGCCAGTTCCTTTGCCCTCTATGGGCTGTTGCGGAAGTTGGCGACGGTGCAGCCCTTGGTGGGCTTGGCCGTCGAGACCCTCCTAGTCGCGCCCCTGGCCCTGGGCTGGCTGGGAACCTTGGCGATCGCCCAGACCAGCCACTTCGGCCGCAGTGCCGGACTCACCCTCAGCTTCATCGGCTGCGGCCTCGTCACCTCCCTGCCCCTGCTCTGGTTCAACCAGGCCGCCCGTCGCCTGCCCCTCTCAACCCTGGGCTTTTTGCAGTACCTCGCGCCGAGCTTGCAACTGTTGCTGGGGGTCTTTGCCTTTCAGGAGCCCTTCACCCGGACCCACGCCCTCTCCTTCAGCCTCATTGGGTCTGCCCTCGCCCTCTACTCCGCCGACTCGCTGCGGCGGCGCCGCTGAGTCGGGTTCCCGGACCTCCCGGTGAACGAAATTTTGCGCGGGATGTTGTTACTCCTTAGCTAAGCCCTCACCCCAACCCCTCTCCCAAGTAGGGAGAGGGGCTTCTGGCTCC
>CAYNIP010000008.1:0-47444 GCA_964397305.1 uncultured bacterium | reverse complement strand
AGCTAAGCCCTCACCCCAACCCCTCTCCCAAGTAGGGAGAGGGGCTTCTGGCTCCCCTGCTCCCAACTTTGGGAGCAGGGGCCGGGGGATGCGGGCCAACTTGCTTCACTGAGATGCACCCGATTCCCGGGCCTCCTCGCCGTCACTCCACACTCAGGGGGTCAATGTCGAGACTGAAGCGCACGGCGGCCGGACAGAGCGATCGCAAGGACCCGAGGGAGGGGATAGGGGCTTCTAGAGGCAGCTTCAGCAGCACCTGCCAATGGTAGCGGCGCGCGATCCGCAGAATTGACGCCGGGGCCGGGCCCAGCACCTGGGTCCCGGGGGGCAGCAGCGGCCGGCAGGCGATCGCCACATCCTGGGCCGCCATCTCCACACTCAGGGCCTCGAGCCCGCTGAACCGCAGCAAGATCAGGCGGCAAAAGGGCGGATAGCCGCTCTGCTGGCGCTGGGCCAGGGTCTCCTGAGCAAAGCGGGCATAGTCCCGCTGACTCACGGCCTGCACCACGGGATGATCGGGGCTGTAGGTTTGCAAAATCACCCGCCCCGGCTGGTCGCCGCGTCCGGCCCGGCCCGCTACCTGGGTCAAGGTTTGGTAGGCCCGCTCACTGGCACGATAGTCGGCCCGGTGCAGAAGCCCATCGGCGGCCAAGATAGCCACCAGCGTGACCCGGGGTAAATCCAGGCCCTTCGTCAACATCTGGGTTCCCACCAAAACCTCTGCCTCGCCGCGCCCAAAACGGTCGAGCAGTTGGCGGTGGGCTCCCTTCGTCTGCGTGGTGTCGCTGTCAAAGCGGAGCCAACGGAGGGCAGGTAGGTGCTGGCTCAGTTCCTGGGTGACGCGCTGGGTGCCACTGCCAAAATGCTTGAGGTAAGGGGAGCCGCAATGGGGGCAGTGGTGCGGCTGGGGCTGGCGATGGTTGCAATAGTGGCAGCGCAGCAGTTGGCTGTGGGTGTAGTGGTAGGTGAGGGCCACATCGCAGTGGGGACACTCGAGGACCGCGCCGCAACTGCGACAGGACACAAAGGTGCTGTGGCCGCGCCGGGGCACAAAGAGGATGGCCTGCTCGCCGCGAGCCGGTAGGGCCGCCAAGGCCTGGTGGAGGGTCTGGCTAAAGAGGGAGCGGTTGCCCTGGTGGAGTTCGCGGCGCATATCCACAACTTCGACCGGTGGCAGGGGGCGATCGCCCACCCGCTGGGGCAAGCTGAGGTAGTGCCAGCCCGGCTCTTGGTGGGCGGCCTGCCAGGTTTCCAGGGCCGGGGTGGCTGAGCCCAGGAGCAGGGGACAGTCGGCTAACTGGGCGCGCCACTGGGCGACGGTGCGGGCCTGGTAGGACGGCATCCGTTGCGCCTCCTTAAAGCTGGCATCGTGTTCTTCGTCGAGGACGATCAAACCCAGCCGGGGCAAGGGGGCAAAGACCGCCGAGCGCGTGCCAATGACCACCTGAGGCTCTCCGGTCAACATCTGTCGCCAGGTGTCGTAGCGCTCCCCAGCCGAGAGGCCGCTGTGGTAGACCCGGACGCGATCGCCAAACCGTGCCTGAAAGCGATCCGTTAACTGGGGCGTCAGGCCGATTTCCGGCACGAGCACCAGGGCCGAGTCGCCCCTGGCCAGACAGGGGGCGATCGCCTGCAAGTAGACCTCCGTTTTTCCCGACCCGGTGACGCCGTGGAGCAGCAAGCAGCGAAAGCCCGCCTGGGCCTGGAGGGTGGCGAGGGCCTGGGCCTGGGCGGCATTCAACGTCTTGGGCCCCTCCCCGGCCTGGGCCACCCCCGAGGCCAGACGCAACACCTCCCGCATCTCGATCACCACATAGCCCGCCGCGGCCAAGGCCTTCAGGGTTCCTGGCGTCGTGCGGCTGCGTTGCAAAAACTCCCGCTGCTCCATTTCGCCGCCCCAGATCCTCAACAGGCGCAGTAGCTCCCGGCGGCGGGGGGTGAGGGCCTCCCGATCCGGAGGCTCGGCCACCAAGCTCACCACCGGCTGGCCCTGGGGCCGGACATAGCGAGGCGGCTCAAGGTAGGACTCGGCCCAGCCCTGGTCTACCAGGTAGGCCAAACCCCGCTCAGCCTGTTTCACTGCCCGCTTCAGCGTCACCCAGGCGCAACTATCCTCGCGGCGGCTCAGGAGAAAGCTCAACACCTGCTGCGCGGCGACGCTGGGCAGCGCCGCCCCCGCCCCCTCTGGAATCGCCGCCCGCTGCACCCGCACGCGCCGTTGCGATCGCCCCAGCAACCCCGGCGGCAAAGCGGCCCGCAACACCCCCATCAGCGGGGTGTCATAATAGCGAGCTGTGCGGTCAAGCAAGTGAACATAGTCGCTGGGCAAAAACCCCGTCGCCACGACAGCCTTCAGAGGTCGCACCTGGGCCGAGTCGAGCCCCGGGGGCAAGGCTGCCGCCCAACGCAGGGCCAGGCCCCCCACCTGATGCTTTTGCAGGGGCACGCTCACGATGTCCCCCGGCTGCACCGCGAGGTCGGGCGGAACCTGGTAGGTCAAAACCTCCTGAAGGCTGGGACAATCCACCAGCACCTCGAGCCAGCGGGGGGCCGGGGAGTAGGCCGAGACGGGAGCCGCCACCGGAGGGGCGTCAGCACCATCGGTTCTGTCAAGATAGAGCGCCGAGGCCTCAAACATAACGGACAGCAGGGGCGAGGGATCTCCTCTAGCCTACCGGCCGGGTCGCGCCTCGGGAGCCTGGGTCCCCGTTCAAGGGTGAACGAAATGTTGTGCGGGCTGTTGGAACTCCTTCGCTCAGCCCTCACCCCAACCCCTTGTATGGGGAAAGCAGGAGCGGTAGAGCGTCAACCCCTAGGTGGCTACACCGTGAAGAGCCCAGCTCGCCGCTCCCTTCCGCAGCCGCTCCAGCTCGGAAAATCTCCAGGGACACCCAGCCCGAAACACCAAGGTTGAGTGTTGCCGGATGCCTCAAGAGGCCCAACCCAGAACGAGACCCGCAGCATGAAGGCAGGAAGTGAGGCCGAGTATTACGGGTAGACGAAAAAAAGCGCGGCTCCCCTGAATTTTGAGCGCTGGTTCAAGAAGCAGAGGGTCGCCTTCTATCGCTCCGCGACGCTAGCGCGAACAGCGTTACCGGGCCCTCATCCTCCGGCCCCTTCTCCCAGCTTTGGGGGCCAAGGCTGGGGGATGAGGACAACCGTGACGCTAACCCTTGGGAGGCCCTCCCAGCATTTCAACTTTTCCTGACAGACTCGTTTCAACCCTTACCGCTACAATACCCGTTTAGTCATTGGGAAAATTCACTATGGGCCGTGCCAAAAAAGTTGTTCTTGCCTACTCAGGCGGCGTTGATACGTCGGTGTGCATCCCCTACCTCAAACAAGAATGGGGCGTTGAAGAAGTGATCACGCTTGCCGCCGACTTGGGACAGGGGGACGAACTTGGCCCAATCAAAGCAAAGGCCTTGAAGTCGGGGGCTTCGATCTCGCTGGTGACGGACGGCCGCGAGAGCTTTGTGAAAGACTATGCCTTCCCGGCGATTCAGGCTAACACCCTCTATGAAAATCGCTATCCCCTCTCCACGGCCCTAGCGCGACCGCTGATCGCCAAGATGTTGGTCGAAGCGGCGGCGGAGTATGGTGCGGATGCCGTCGCCCACGGCTGTACCGGCAAGGGCAATGACCAAGTGCGCTTCGATGTCTCCATTGCCGCCCTGAACCCGAACTTACAGGTCCTCGCCCCGGCCCGGGAGTGGGGCATGAGCCGCGAAGAGACGATCGCCTATGGCGAGCGCTTCGGGATCGAAGCCCCGGTGAAGAAGTCCTCGCCCTACAGCATTGATCGGAACTTGCTGGGTCGCAGCATCGAAGCCGGGCCCCTGGAAGATCCGATGACGGAGCCCCCAGAAGAAATTTTTGCCATGACGGCGGCGATCGCCGCAACCCCCGATACGCCTGAGTATGTCGAAATCGGCTTTGAGCAGGGCCTGCCCGTCAGTGTGAATGGCGATCGCCTCGCTCCCATTCCCCTGATCGAAACCCTCAACACCCTGGTGGGCAACCACGGTGTCGGCCGCATCGACATGATCGAGAACCGGGTGGTTGGCATCAAGTCCCGGGAAATCTACGAAGCACCGGCCCTGCTGGTGTTGATCCAGGCCCACCGCGATCTGGAGAGCCTGACCCTAACAGCCGATGTCACCCAATACAAGCGCGGCCTCGAGCAGACCTACGGGGAGTTGATCTACCAAGGGCTCTGGTATAGTCCCCTAAAAGATGCTCTGGATGCCTTTATCACCCAAACCCAGCAACGAGTCACAGGCACAGTGCGGCTCAAGCTCTTCAAGGGCAACGCCACCATTGTCGGCCGCCGCTCGGACTATTCCATCTACAGCCCGGATTTGGCCACCTACAGCGCCGATGACAAGTTTGACCACAAGGCGGCCGAGGGCTTCATCTATGTTTGGGGTCTGCCGACGCGGGTGTGGGCCGAGAAGACCCGGCAGGGGTAATCCTCAGGCCTCTCCGGGAGAGCCAGCCGGGGGGCGGGCTCCCTCCCCCTAGGGGGCTGGGAGCGCTGCTAGCAGTGCTTCGAGCCAGGCGGCGGCAATTTTTTCATGACCGTCCAGATTGGGATGCACGCCATCCGCGAGGTCATCTCCGGTGAGGACCGCGTAGACATCGACAAACTGCGCGGCTCGTCCTTGGGCCTGCTGTTGGGCCACAATCGCGGGCAGGGCAGCGTTGTAGGCTTGGACCCGGCGGTTGAGGGCGGGCTCGGCGATGGGCGGAATCGAAGCCACGAAGACCTGCACTGCGGGGTTCTGATGATAGATCGTCTCGAGCAGGGCCGCCAGTCGCGCCGGGGCCGTGGCGAGGCGATCGCCCTGGGCCATATCATTCGTGCCCAGGAGCAGCAAGATAATCTCGGGCTGAGCCTGGGCTAGCCAGCCCGGGACACGCTGGTGAATTTGCTCGATTTTCCAGCCGGAGTGGCCTTCGTGGGCTGGCTCAGGCCAATCGGGGGGCCCGTGGCGTTGGGAGCCGACGAAGTGGACGCGGTAGCCGCGATCGCTCAGGGCCTGCCACAGCGGCCTGCGGTAGCCGCCCAGAACGTTGTAGCCGTGTGTAATCGAGTCCCCGAGGGGCATAATCGTCAGGGGGGGCCTGGGGGATGCTTCGGGTTGTTCGGGTCTGGGAGCTGGGCAGGCCGTCAGGGCCAAGCTGGCGATCGCCATCCACAAGCCCCCCCGCAGCCGAGGCCCCACCGCCCCGCCGCCGTTGAAGTCAGAGCTTCCTAGAAGCAAGACCATGAGCGTCAATCTCCCCAGGTAGTTGAGCCAAGGGGGTCGCCATCCATCTTAGCCCGAGGCCTGGGCGCTGACACCACCGTCGTGGGCTGCCGCGGCCTCACGGCCCAGGGCGATCGCAGGGCGTCCCGGCAGGATGATCGCCCGCCACGCCGTAGAATTCCCTCGAGGGCCCCCAGCCGGCGCGCCCACAGTCCTCAAACTCCTAACACCCAATTCCCCATCATGCCCCAGACTGTCTGGATTGCTCGTCATGGCAACCGTCTGGATTTCGTCAATCCTGACTGGTTCACCACCGCCCCCCGGCCCTACGATCCGCCCCTAGCGGAGGACGGCTGGGTGCAAGCCCAGCAATTAGCCCAGCGCTTGCAGGGTTTGGGCATCGTTCACATTTTTAGCTCGCCCTTCCTGCGAACCGTGCAGACGGCCCATACCGTAGCCCAAGTCTTGCAACGTCCCCTCTGGTTGGAGGCGGGATTGAGTGAATGGCTCAACCCGGCCTGGATGCCCGCCTACCCTGAGCTCGAAGATCCCAAGGTCTTGGCAACCCAGTACCCCTGTCTTGATCTCAGTTACCAGTCCTGTATCCAGCCCCGTTACCCCGAGAGCGAGACTGAGGTGGCGGCCCGGGTCGCCGCCACCGTGCAGCACTTAGTGGCCCAGTACCCGGAGGATCTGCTCTTGGTCGGCCACGGAGCCTCGGTGCTGGGAGCGGCCCACGGCCTCGTGGCGGGCAAGCCGGAGATTCGCGCCGCCCTCTGCTGCCTGGTGCAGCTGGTCCGGGGGGAGGCTGGCTGGGAGTTAGTGCTAGACGGTGATACGTCCCATCTCAGCGAGACGGAAGCCGAGGTGCGTTTTCGCTGAGGAAACGCTGGATGCGGGCCTCGAGGGCTTGGTCTAACCCCGGCGTTGTCAAGTCCCACCATTCAATTTCCGGCACGGCGCGGAACCAGGTGCGTTGTTGCTTGGCAAATTGGCGCGTGTGCAGGGCGATCGCCCCTTCAGCGTCCGCGAGGGAACCCTGGCCCGTTAAATAGGCCTTCATTTCCCGATAGCCCAGGGTATTGAGCAGCGGCAAATCCCAGCCGTAGCGATCGCCCAGGGCCGCCACCTCCGCCGCCAAGCCCGCCGCCAACATCTGGGCCGTGCGTCGGGCAATGCGCTCGGCCAGTACCTCAGGGGAGCCCGTCAGTCCCAGTTGCAAAATCGGGTAGTCCGGCGGCCGGGCCCCCTGCTGCTGAGACAGGGGCCGGCCGGTCACATAAAACACCTCCAGAGCCCGCAGGGTACGGGCCGGATCATGGGGATGCACCCGCGCCGCCGTAACCGGATCAACCTGCTGCAAGAGCTGGTGACAATGACCCTGGCCCAGGGCCTGCAAACTAGCTCGCAGGGCCGGCTGGGGAGCGACGCGGGGAATTTGCAGCCCCTTCACAATCGCCTTGATGTACAGGCCCGTGCCGCCGACCAAGAACAGGGGCCGGTCAGCCGGCCGAGACAGGGTGGCAATGAGCTGTTGGGCTTGGGCTTGGTAGTCCGCTAGGGTCAGCGTCTGGGTCGGCGGGCAAAAGTCGATGAGGTAGTGGGGAACCTGCTGGCGCTCGGCCGGACTCGGTTTTGCGGTGCCGATGTCGAAGCCCTGGTAAACCTGGCGCGAGTCAGCGCTCAGGATGGCGCTACTGAAGCGCTGGGCCAGGGTCAGGGCCAGGGCCGACTTGCCTGTAGCGGTCGCGCCGCAAATCACTACCAGCATGGTTCCCTGGGGAGGCTGATGCGGACGGAGAGACTCGAACTCTCACACCTTGCGGCACTAGAACCTAAATCTAGCGCGTCTACCAATTCCGCCACGTCCGCGTTCATCGCGCCCTCTATGCTAGCAGATCCGGCTCGACCTCAGCGCATCGGGCAGGTCTGGCGCGCGCGATCGCTCTGGGGCTCCTGCCAGGAATAGGCAAAGTGGCTGACAGCTTGGATTTGGGGAACCTGCTGGCGAATCGCCTGCATCTGAGCCTCCAGGGAGGGCCGCCGGCCATCACTACGGCCCCAGTAGCCGGCGATCGCCGGGATCACCCGCGTCTGCGGCGCTGCCTGGCTCACCGTCCGCTTGACTTCTTCCACAATGCAATCGGGATGCCCACAAACCGCGTAGGACATGGGGTGCCACTCCAGACTGGGCGCAAAGCGATCCCAGGGCTGCAAGCGAGAGTCAAAGCCACCCCCCACCGCCTGATTGCCGCCAGGAAAGAAGACCGCCCCCGCCGGAATCCCCTGGCGCTGTACCGGCGTTGCCATCATGGTTAAAAAATCAATCACCCCCTGGGACGCATGGGCGAGGGTCAGTTGCCAGAGGCCCGCGTTCAAATTACTGGTCTGTAAACCCTGCCAACTGGGACTGCCACCATACTGCTGCCGCACGGCCTGCACGTTGGCCGCCGAGACCGAACCCTGGCGCAGGTAGAGGTCGATCAAGGCCCGCCCCGCCCCATTGGTCGCCCGATTCAGTAGTGCTTGGCGCGAGGCCTCGCCATAGATCCACAGGTCCTGCACCCGCGCCGCCACCGAATCGCTGCCACTGCCGCGCGGGTAGCGAATGTAGTCAAACAGCACTCCATCCGGGCGACGGCGCAGCACCGCCTGCACCATCTGGGAGTACTCGGCCTGGGCTTGGCGATGGTAGGGGTCGATAAAGGCTTGGGAGTTGTCGTGAACGACCGCAAGGCTGCTCTGACCGCGACCATTGCGAGCCAGGACGTGTTGGCGATCGGGCCGCACCCCGTAGGCATAGCCGTAGTTCATGGCAAAGAGCCAGGCATAGACCTTGACCCCGCGCTCGCGGCCGGCGCGGATCGCGTCGGCGAGCAGGTCGGTCTGCTCCAGGCCTGGCGTCCGCACCACCGAAAGCCAGGGGGTCGGGTTATCGGCCGCGGGCAGCAGCACCTGGGAGTTGTAGAAGGTCTCGACGTAAATCTGGTTGTAGCCCTTGTTGATGATGCGGTCAAACAGCTCATCGATCGCGCCGGGACGGGCATCGCAGGGATGGAGCCGTAGCCAGATCGCCTGCGTGCGCGGCCAGACTTGCTGGCGGCATTGTTCTAGCCAAGCGGTGTGCTGACGGAGTAGGTCTTGGTAGGCGCGGCGGGCATTGGCATCACCCGCGATCGCCGCTTGACGCAGGGCATCCTTGCGCGCGATCTCGTTGGGCAAGAAGCGACAGTAAGCACCGAGGGCTTGCGCGCGGGCTGGGAGGCTGCTACCGAGGTTGACAGCAAGGGTCGAACCCAGAAGCAGACTAGCAATCCACGGGCGCAGACGGGACCGGCGGATTGAAGGAGAAGGTTGAAGCATAGCGCGCAGGTTTAACATGAGCAGTCGGTTTCGGTACTCGATTCTAGACGGTGCAAAACTCAACGGACAGGGCCCTCATGATAGATTCGGCCCCCGGAGCGGTGATCCCGTAGCGTTCCGGCGGGACTCTCAACCGCCACTCCCGCCCAGCCTTGAGGGGCTGGAGGAGGCGATACGTTCCTGGGAGGATTCCGATCCCGCCCACGCGCCGCCAAGGTTCCCGCCGGCCCTACGGGAACTGCGTATAATTGCCCTGGGTGTCGTGATCTTCGCCACCATTGCCCGGGCTCCCTGATGGATTACTAAGTTGGTGGCAGCCTTGCCACGACGAACCCCAGCTCCGTTGAGCGGCAGGCCGACGCAGAACTGTACGCCGCCCTGCAAGCGCGGGAGTTTTGTTATGTGCTCAACTCGCGGCAGATGGGCAAGTCATCGCTGCTGGTGCGAACTCGCCAGCGCCTCTTAGCCGCTGGCTGGCAGTGTGCCACCCTGGATTTGACGACGTTTAGCAGTGCTGGCGTCACCCCGCTGCCATGGTACAAGGGGCTAGTGACTGAACTCTGGCGGGGTTTGGGTCTGGTTGGTCGGGTTCAGTTCCAGCAAGGGTGGCAAGGGCAGGAGGGTTTGTCCCTGATTCAACACCTCAGCCGCTTTCTGGGGGAAGTTGTGCTGCCGGCCTTTTCGGAACAGCCCATCGCGATTTTTCTGGATGAAATCGATAGCATCCTCAGCTTAGAGTTCCTCGTCGATGACTTCTTTGCCCTGATCCGCGCTTGCTACAACCAGCGGGCCAACGAGCCGACCTACCGCCGTCTGACCTTTGCGGTGTCAGGGGTCGCGACCCCCAGCGACCTGATCCAGGATCAGCAACGCACCCCTTTTAACATTGGCCGGGCGATCGCCCTAACCGGTTTCACCGCAGCCGCAGCGGCCCCTCTGGCCCAGGGCCTGCCCCTCCCCCCGGCGACGGCGGCCGCAGCTCTGGAAGCCATTGTAGCCTGGACCGCCGGCCAACCCTTCCTGACCCAGAAGCTCTGCCAGTTGCTGGTTCATACCCCTTCGTTGCCCGCCGAGCCAGCGGCTTGGCGGGCCTGGTTCGCGGCCTTGGTCCAAGACTAGTTGATTACCCCCTGGGAGACCAAGGATGAGCCAGAGCACCTGCGGACGATTCGCGATCGCCTCCTCCGAGATGAGCGCAAGGCCGGTCGCTTGCTGAGGTTGTACCAGCGGCTGTTGAGCACCGGGGCGATCGCCAGCGATGACAGTCGCGGCCAAGTGGAACTGCTCCTCTCAGGCTTGGTCGCCAGCCACCAAGGCCGCTTGGTGATCAAGACCCCAATCTACCGCGAGGTGTTGAGCGCCCACTGGGTGCAGCGCCCGTTAGCCAACCTCCGCCCCTATACGGTCTTGGCCACCCCCCCCCAGCCGGATCGGCGTGGCCAAGGTGAGCGGCCATGCGATTCCCCCGCCCCGGGTATTGGCAGACCAGGGGCGCGTGGGGTTTGCGGACCAAGTCCTAGAAAGCGATGGCCAGGTGCGGCGGGTATTGCTGACGGTTGAAGCGAGTGACACTAAACAGATTCGCGAGAGCCTCCGCCTCGCCCTCGGCTACTTAGCCCAGCGGCAGATCACTCCCCAGCCCCTCGACGCGGCGGAAACCACGATCCAGCTCGGCCGCACGGTGGTAGCGCCTCTGTGGCCTCACCACGGCGGCTATGGGCGGGCCAACACGGGCGGCTATCCGCTCTTGCTCAACCACCTGGCGGTTTTAAGTCTCCAACGAGTGCATCTCACTTTGGAGACTCCCCTTCGCCCTACTTGGGAGAAGGGGCCGGGGGATGAGGGCCAACTTGCCTATATGGGCGGGCCAACACGGGCGGCTATCCGCTCTTGCTCAACCACCTGGCAGTTTCAAGTCTCCAACGAGTGCATCTCACTTTGGAGACTCCCCTTCGCCCTACTTGGGAGAAGGGGCCGGGGGATGAGGGCCAACTTGCCTAACTGAGATGCACCCGTTTCCAGCCGCCCCCGACAGCCGGGGATTAGCGGAAGCGCATCCCCACCCCCCCTTGGATGCTGAGGGCATCGGCGGGGCTGTTTTGGTAGGCGTCAAGGCCCCATTTAGCATCGCCGTAGGCCACCACGTTACGGCCCAATTCGGCCTCGGCCCCTACCACCACCACGGGCGCATTGCGGTTGCCCAGAGGCGTGCGCTGGCCATCCCGCTCCACAAAGGAATAGCCGCCGCCCACGTAAAGGTTGGTGTTGGGAGCGATGGGGATGTCGTAGGAGGCCAGGGGCATGATGGCGCTGGTTTCATCGCTGAACAGCACGGCCCCCCGCAGGGACACGGGCACATTGGGAATCGCCGCCCGACCTTGAACATTACCGCCCAAAATGGCCGCGTCGTTGCCTTGGCCACCATTCATCAGGCCAGCCGACACCCCAACGCCCACGTAGCTCGCATCCGTGCCGCGTTGAGGGGCTGGCTGGGCGGTTGCCAGGGTCGCGGAGCCTAGGATCGTCGCCAGGGTGGCGATCGCCAAAGAGCTGATTAAAGTCGGTTTCACAAGCAAAACCTCGCATAAACTAGGATCACTTGTTATGTCGAAATCTCTATCTCAAGGGTTCCAAATTGAATGAAAAGCCTCCAATTTTATTGCTAGTTAAATTTTGAATTTATCCTCATCTCTTGTGCCAGAAATATAACTGGTTACACTGGTTTTCAGGTTTATAGTACAGTTTGTTTAGAAACACTGTTGTTGCGCTTCAGCGCTCCCTCAGAGGGCTAAAGCCCAACTACGCTCCATACCCAACTCTTGGTGTTGCGCTTCAGCGCTCCCTCAGATCCCAAACCTAAGTGTCGCTACGAGAAACCGTGGTTTCTGGATCGAGAATTGACAGGAGGGATTTGAGGTGAGAGCGGCTGGGTCTAATCCTGAACGTCTGGAGCGGCTGCATGAGCGCTCGGGGGCTCCGGGTTTCCTAGGGGGGTGCGGGGTGTTTTGAGAATGCTGGGAATTTTTGCCAGGAGGTCTTGGGCGATCGCCACCGGGGTTTGTGCGGCGGTGACGGAGAGGGTGAGATCGGCCTCGGCGTAGCGCGATCGCCGTTCCTGGAGCAGGCGGTGCAAGGTGGCGGCGCGGTCCTCGGTGGCCAGGAGGGGTCGGCTCTGGTCGTCGGCCAAGCGCTGGACGAGGAGTTCCACGGGAGCATCGAGCCAAACCGTGAGCCCAGATTGGAGATAGCTCCAATTTTGCTGACGGAGCACCATACCTCCCCCGGTAGCGATGACGCTGCGGGCGCAGGCGCTCAGTTGTTGCAAAACTTGGGTTTCCAGGTCCCGGAAGGCCGCGTCTCCCTGGTGGGCAAAAATCTCGCTGATGGTCTGCTGGGCGACGCGCTCGATCAGCTCATCGCTATCGAAGAAGCGGTAATCCAGGGCCCGGGCTAGCTCCCGGCCTACGGTAGTTTTGCCCGCCCCCATCAGGCCGATCAGGTAGATATTCAGGCCGGCGAGGCGCTGGCGGAGCGGTGCGTATTCGTCCATGGATTCTGTCTGTAGCAAGGGGTTGGGGTGAGGGCTGAGCTAAGGAGTGCCAACATCCCGCGTAAAATCTCGTTCACCCTCGGCGCGACCTCGGGAGCTGTCCCCGTAGCATACCAAATGGTTCGCCGCGTCCGTCTGCCTCCCAATTCACCCCTACAGCGGCGGCCGCTGCCATGGGTGAGGTCCGCTCGCGGGACGGGGCTCGGCTCGGTCCCCTGGGAGGCGGGGCGGTGACGGGAGAGGGCCGAACCCGTTGCCAGCAGTGCTCTCTAGCGCCAATGGGAGCGCGATCGCCAGAACGTGCCCACCACAATGCCCAGCACCGTCGGGTAGCTCAGCCAAGCTAGCAGGTGCGGCAAGACCGGGATCGCGGTCTTCACGGCCAAGCAGACAACCAAGGCCAGCACCAGGGCCCAGAGTCGGCCGAGGTTAAGCAACAAGGGAGACGACCAGCGCTCGCTGAGATGCACCCCGAGGGCCCCCAAGCCAACCCCGCCGAGCACAGGGAGCAGCAGCCCCAGGGAGAAGAGCAGGTCTAAGCTCTGGGCGAGGACGGGGAGATGGCTCTGGCCCAGAAAGAGCAGGATATCCACCGCCGTCGCCAGCAGTAGGGTCGCGCCAGCGACCTGGAACAGGGCCCCCCAGGGCTGGCCCTTGAACTGTTGCCAGGGATCGGTCATTTCGCCCCCTCAGCCCAAACTCACGAGACCGATCAGGACGTATTTCCCGTAGAACTTGGTGCGTGTGCCGTAGATGTTGACCTCGATCAGGCGGCGGTCCTTGCGCTGGCCTTGGAAGCGGTAGTCGAGGACGGGGTTTGTCCCCTGGAAGCATTGCTGAATCCGGTCGTCGAGGGAACGGAAGTCTGTGGTGGCTACCAGCTTCAGGATCGACTCCAGGGAGACCAGTTCTCCAAACTCATAGCCAAACATCTCGGCGACGCGGGGGTTGGCATAGAGAAAGCGGCCATTCTCAGCAATGATGTAGATGCCTAAGTCGGAGAGGTGCAAGGCGGTGGGCTCGGCTCCGGCCCCTGCGGCAGCCTTCTGTTCCTCCTGCTGCTGGTGCTCTAGCACGTAGAGGCGGGCATTGTCCAGGGCCAGGGCCATCTGCACGGCGCAGTTCTCCATCAGGTAGGCGATCGCCGGGGTGAAGTGATAGGTATTGCTATGGGTCAGGGTCAAGATCCCCAAGAGCACCTTGCCCCGGAGAATTGGCACACAGAGGGCGGAGCCCACGGTGTAGGGTTGGTCGGGCAGCGTCATCCAGCGTTCATCGCGGCGCGTGTCTTCGATCAGGCCCACCTGCCGCTGGCGCACGACCCAGCCCGCCAGGCCTTGATCCAGCACCTTGCCGATCAAGTTGTCCCGCTGCTCCCGCACCGTGGCTCCCCGGGCGAGAATGCTCTCGGTGACATAGCCCTCAGCGTCGAGCATAAACAGGCTACCCTCTTGGGCCTCCGCCAGCTTCACGGCGAGCTTGATCGTCTGCAACAACATGGAGCGCATCATCAGCCGACCGGTGGCGGCGCGCCCCATGGAGACGAGCGATCGCACCAATTCATTTTGGGCCGTGAAAGCGTCTTTGATCGGACGCAGTTCACTCACTTCTTGGCGCAGGGCGGTGAGTTCTGCCAGCAACTCCGTAGGGGTCAAATCGCGATCGCTCATCGTCTCGTCCTAGCCTCAGCGTGTAGATACCATAGCCCCGATCCTGATCCCCGGCCCGCTTGCGCCGTGGTCCCTCGCTCACGCCTTCCTAGGCCTACAGCTCGCGCTGGTAGGCCTCCAGCAAGTCCATCAGATCGACTTGGCACTGCATGGGCAGCAAGTCGGCCAGGGGTAGCTCGTGCCGACCGCCCCCTAGCTTCACGGGAATCCCGCGCAGTACAGCGAGGACGCGCTCCTCCTCGAGGGGCCCGGCTTGGCAGAGAGGCAAGAGTTGCTCGGCTACGGTGGTGTGGAGCTTGGCATCATTTAGGTAGAGATGCCACTTGGCCACATCGATGTAGACGATCTCACCGATGCGGGCGGCCAGTTGCTCAATGACTTGGGTGGTGTTGGGGTCAGACATCAGACTTGAGCGAGTAATCAGCGATCGCCGTGATGTAGATGAGGTGTGCCAGCAACAGGAGCAGCCATCCCGCCGTCACCCACTTTGCCCAGGGCCAAGCTGCCTGCTGAATCTCATAGGCAAACCAAAGGCCGGAATTACCCAAGGCAAAGATCGCGACATGAACCGCAAAGTTCATGCGGTCATCAAGACGGCGGTAGGCAGGATCTTGGCGATCCGGTTGACGAGGCCAGCGCGGGGGCATGAGCGTGACATCCTCAGGCGAGGGTGGGAGCAATTAACTTAGAGTCTTGGATGGCGTAGCGGCGCGATCTTCGCCGCCCTCACGCATCTGCTTTCAGTATTTTAACCACGAAGCCCTCCCTTTGCCGATAGCGCTCCCACCCCCTGACGGTTGCCCCGTGGAATTTTCCGGGCTTTGCGCTTACTATGCCAAAAAGACCTACGCGCTTACTCAGGAGTGAACCCGTGAGCCCAGCCAACCTGATGTCACCGCCAGCGAGTATCCCCGAAGGGACTACTCCGGCTGGCGACCTGATGACTCGCTTCGATACCTGTGTGATGAACACCTACGGGCGCTTTCCCTTGGCGATCGCCCGAGGCGAAGGCTGTCGGCTCTGGGACACCGACGGTCGCGAGTATCTCGATTTTGTTGCTGGTATTGCCACCTGCACCCTCGGCCACGCCCACCCGGCTTTGATCGAAGCGGTCACGCAGCAGATCCAAACGCTCCACCACGTTTCCAACCTCTACTACATCCCCCAGCAAGGCGACTTGGCTGCCTGGATGGTGAGCCACTCTTGTGCGGATCGCGTCTTCTTCTGCAACTCGGGGGCCGAGGCCAACGAGGCCGCGATCAAGCTGGCGCGGAAGTATGCCCATACGGTCCAAGACATTGACCAGCCCGTGATCCTCAGTGCCCAGGCCAGCTTCCACGGCCGCACCCTAGCGACGGTGACGGCGACGGGGCAAGCCAAGTATCACCAAGACTTTGAGCCGCTACCCGTGGGGTTTGAATACGTCCCCTACAACGACATTGAGGCCCTGGAAGCGGCCGTGAGTGACATTGACGAAGGCAACCGCCGCGTCGCCGCGATTATCCTGGAGCCGCTGCAAGGGGAGGGGGGGGTCAATCCCGGCGACCTCGATTACTTCCTGCGGGTGCGGCGCATCTGTGACGAGACCGGCATTCTCCTCATCCTCGATGAAGTGCAAGTGGGCATGGGCCGCACGGGCAAGCTCTGGGGCTATGAGAACTTGGGGATTGAGCCGGACATCTTCACCAGTGCCAAGGGGCTCGCGGGCGGCATTCCCATCGGGGCGATGGCCTGCAAGGAATTCTGCGCCGTGTTTACCCCCGGCAACCATGCCAGCACCTTTGGCGGCAATCCCTTTGCCTGTGCCGCCGCCCTCGCCGTGGCGGCGACGATTGAGCGCGATGACCTGCTGCACAATACCCTAGCCCGGGGCGAGCAGTTGCGGAAACACCTGCGGGCGATCGCCCAGCAGCATCCCACCCTGTTCACCGAAGCCCGGGGCTGGGGCCTGATCAACGGCTTGGCGCTGCATCCGGATGCGTCCCTGACCTCGAGCGACATCGTGAAGGCGGCCTTGGCGGGGGGGCTGCTCATCGTCCCGGCGGGGCCCAAGGTCCTGCGCTTTGTACCGCCGCTGATCGTGACGGCGGCGGAAATCGATCGGGCCGCGGCCTTGCTCGAAGCGGCGATCGCCACGCTGTGGTGCTAAAGCAGCCCCGCTCGCTGATCCTCTCAAAGCCCCGCGCCCCCTGGGAGAGGGGTTTGGGGAGAGGGCCTGCTATACCGGACCTAGCGAGGGACATTCCTGCGACCATGAGAGTCACCGCGATCGCCAACCCGTCTTCAGGCAAGGCCGTCGAGCAGCCCGAGGCGACGGCCTCGCCCCGGGGTTGGGGCGACCGGCCGTGGCTGAAGTGGCTCAGCTTGGGCGGGGCCCTGGCGGCCCTCGCCCTTGGGCCCCGCTCGGCCGGGGCCCAGACAACCGCCTGTCCACACCAATTGGAGCCCTTGGTGGCGCAAATGCTGCCGGAGCTGCCGGGCTATGCGAATCGGGTGGCCTTGCGATCGCGGCGGCTGTCGCGCGATCGCCCCGATCCCGCCTACACGATGCTGGCTGGCCGAGCTGAATTTGAGCCCCTAGAACTGAGCCCCGGCCAGCCGCCCCCGACCGAGCCCCAGCAAGTATTCTTCACCACCCTCGAGCGGCAGTATGCGGGCGCTCGCCTGCTCAGCCGTCAGAGCTACCACTGGCTGTTTCTGGTGCAAGCCGGGGACGGCTGGCGTTTGGCCGCTCTCTACACGCGGCTCGGAGCGACCCGCCCCGAGGGCTCCCCGAGCCCGCCTCGAGAGGCGAGCCAGAGCATCCTCGGGCAGGCGGTTCAGCTTTGGCTGCGGGATTGCCGGGCCCGAGCCCGGCGATCGCCCTAGCGTTCAGCCAAGCTGGGGGGCCCGTTTTACGGGGAAGTCGTCAAGGCATGGTCCGCCAACTGTTGGCTGGCGAACTGGCGCAGGCAGGGATCGGCGTCATTCTCAGCCCGCTCCTCGACCAGGGCCCAGGTTTGGTGGTAGGTGGGGTACTGCTCAATCATGGCCGCGAGGGCCGACTGGCGGGGATTCACCTCCGCCGCATCGTGGCGACGGAAGGGATCGACAAAGGCACATTTCGAGAGAATCTCGAACACATTGAATTCATTGGACCAGCCGCGCGCCAGCTCAGCGATCGCCGCACTGCGAACCAGCGGGTTCTTGGCGTACTGGGCGTAGGTTTTGAACCAAGCCAAGGTGGCCGGGTCATCATGCCAACCCTGGGCTAGGGCGGTCATGGCCGCTGCGATCACGGCGGGGTGGTCGTCGTCTTGGGCAATGGTCTTGAGTAGAGCAAGTGTTTCGGAGTCACCGGACCAGCGGCGGGCCAGTTCAGTGACCGCGTTAACCCTGGATTGGGGATCGGGATCGCGTGTTGCCCGCGCCTGCAACACTGCCCGCGTCAAGGGGCGTTCCAAATTCTGCACCATAGCCATGATTTATGGGGTTTAAGGCTGTTGAATATCTGTTTGGGAGGAAACAGACAGGCCACCTAAGATGGGAGGCTTAAGCGAACTTATGCTATTCCTCTAGTGTAGGTCGCTGGCTGTGGGGCTTCACCCGCAATAGCGCGTAAATTAGCGGCGCTGACCGTCTGGTAGGACAGTTTTTCAAGCTGCCCCCTAGTCGCTACGATTACGGATGAACCGCGTCTTGCTTCATCTTGGCTTTAAGATTTCGGTAATCTTTATGTTGCGAACCCCCTCGCCGACTGACTGTTATGAAGGCCCCCCTGCACCCCCTCGGCGTCGCGCCCAATGCTTGGCAGGTAAACGAGACTTGGGCTGATCTGACGCGATCGCCCCTGCCGCCCCAGATTATCGAGTTGCCCACGACCACCAAGCGGCTGCGCCTCGATCTCGCGAAGGCGGCCTTGCTGGTCGTGGATATGCAAAATGACTTTTGCCACCCCGAGGGCTGGCTCGCCCACATCGGCGTGGATGTGACCCCGGCCCGGCGACCGATCGCCCCCTTGCAGCAGGTGCTACCTCGCTGGCGATCGCACCAGCTCCCGCTGCTCTGGGTGAACTGGGGCAACCGCCCAGACCTCCTCAATATCAGCGCCGGCCTACGCCACGTCTACAACCCCACGGGCACGGGCCTGGGCCTAGGCGATCCCCTGCCCCAGCGCCAGGCTCCCGTATTGACGAAGGACAGTTGGGCCGCTGCGGTAGTTGAGGAGCTGCCGGTGGAGCCGGGGGATATTGGGGTGGACAAGTATCGCATGAGTGGCTTCTGGGACACCCCCCTAGACAGCATTTTGAAAAACCTGGGACGTACCACCCTCTTATTTGCCGGGGTTAATGTCGATCAATGCGTCCTCTGCACCCTCCAAGATGCCAACTTCCTCGGCTACGACTGCATCCTGCTGGCCGACTGTGCCGCTACCACGTCGCCGGCCTACTGTGAGCAGGCGGCCCACTACAATATCCAGCAATGCTTCGGGTTTGTCACGGAGAGCCAGCACTTGCTGGCGGCTTTGCCCTGGGGGGGGAACCCGGACCCCGGCCGCCGCATCGTAGACCCGGGAACCTAAGTCCTGGGTAGCCGGAGAATGATGGTAAGAACCTGGCAGCGGTTTGGGAGTCTGGCGATCGCCCTGCTCGCCACCCTCGTGACGGGCGATCGCGCCGCCGCCCGCGACGAGGCCTACCGCTGTCAGCAAGTCCGCGAAGTCCGGGCCCTGGCCTTGCAAACGGGGCTGGATGGTCAGAATCTGGCCACCTTGGAAAATCTCTACTGCCAGCGATCGCGCCCCAGCCACCCCAGCCGCCGCCCCGAAACCTCCCGCGACTGCCAGATCCTGACGATGATGGCGCAACTAGCCCGGATCGAAGCGGGGCAAGACGCGACAACCCGTGCCGTCCTCGGCCAGCAACAGGCCGCCTGCAACCTCGCCAGCGGCAGTATGCTCAGCCCCCTCCTGCGCTACCCCAACGGCCAAGTCGTCCGCTTTGGCAGCACCTGGCACTACCCCAACGGGCAGCGAGCCCAGTTTGGCAGTATCTGGAACTACCCCAGCGGCACCCAGGCCAAGTTTGGCAGTACCTGGAACTACCCCAATGGCGCCACCGCTCGGTTTGGCGATCGTTGGCGCTACCCCAACGGCAGCCTGGTATCTGAACAGCAGGCCGTGAGTTGGGCCTGTGCCCTGGTTCCGGCCGCTGAATGCAACCAGCGCCTGCAAGAAGCCCGCCGCCGCAGCGGCGACAGTCGCGACCTCGTGATCCTAGAACTCATCTGGCGCGCCTATCAGCTGGGGGGTCGGCCTTAGCGGGAGCATGGCCAGGGGCTCAGGGCCAGGGGAAATGCGGATCGCCGCCGCGTGAAACCCTGGTTTCACGATCCCTCCTAGTGTTCCAGCCAACACAGTCAGCTCAGACTTTGTGGTTACTATGGGAGTCAAGAAAGCTTTTTTCCCTGGTCAGGGTGCTGCTCGTCCAGCCACTTCGCCTAGGCCCGCCAGCCATGAGACCCCCCTTTAAGCTTGCGTCCACTCGAATCTTTAGCGTTGCGATCCTAACTCCAGCCCTTTTTTTAACAGCCGGCCTGCTGATTTTTGCGCGCATCGAAGGGAAGCGCTTACAGGAGACCGCGATCGCCCAACAGCAGAGCCGCGCCGCTGAGATCGCCGACCAGATCGAGCGGGATCTGATCGCCGCCCAACAACTCGCCCGCTCCGCCGCTGAGGTGTTGCCCTTGGTGGGCGATGATCGCCAGCGGCTGGAAACTGTTTTAGTGCAAATGCTCCACTCAGCCCCCCCGGAAACCATCTACGGAATTGGGGTCTGGTTTGAGCCTTTTCGCTTCCAGCCCGACCTTCAGTACCTGGGGCCCTATGCGCGTCGGGTGCGGCCGGGGGCCCGCTCGGGGGCCCTGACCCGGGAGTGGGAGTCGCCGGACTATGACTTTCATCAGCAGCCGTACTACCAGATCGGCAAGCAGGCGGCGGGGGAGCAGGCCTTCACCGAGCCCTACTACGAGATCGACGGGACAACCTATATGTCCCTGGTTCAGGCCTTCCGCGATCGCGATGGCAGCATCCTGGGGGTGGTGTCGGTGGATATGGTGCTGTCCCTCTTGCGGGAGCTGATCGCTCAGGCCAACAGCACCTCGACGGCGACCATCTATCTGACGACGGCCCAGGGGAAGCTCTTGGTGCATCCTGAAGAAGCGGCCCTGCTGGCGGCGGTCCAATCGCAGAGGCCCAGCGTGGCCAATCTCCTCGACCTCACGCTTCAGGATCTGGCGGCTTTCCAGGCGCAGCGGCCTGGTGGGCCAGGCCACGAGAGTGTGGCTACGGTTGGGTACGTCAACTGGTCGGTTCATGTGGCCAGTGATCCGGTCTCCCTGTTTGCGCCGATGCGGCGCTTGTGGGTGACGGTGGGCGTGGCGATCGCGGGGCTGTGGCTGCTGACGGCGATCGCCTGGGTCATCTGGCGGCGCACGCTCCTCCAGCGCTACCAGGCGCGACAGCTTCAGGACTACTCCCAGGCCTTGGCGGCGGAAGTCGAGGCGCGCACCCAGGAGCTGGCCCAGGCCAAAGAAGCGGCGGATGCGGCGAATCGGGCTAAGAGTGAATTTCTCGCCAACATGAGCCATGAACTCCGCACGCCCCTGAATGGCATTCTCGGCTATGCCCAGATCCTGAGAAATGCGAAGGATCTCAATCAGCAGCGCCAAGGGGTGGAAGTGATCTTGCAGTCGGGCACGCACCTGCTGATGTTGATCAATGACGTGCTTGACTTGGCGAAGATTGAGGCCCAGCGCTTGGAACTGATGCCGACGGATTTTCACTTGCCGGCCTTTCTACTCAGCATTGTGGAAATCATCCGTATCCGGGCCCAGCAAAAGCAGATCGAGTTTGCCTACTATCCCGATACCAATCTGCCCCAAGGGGTGCGGACGGATGATAAGCGCTTGCGTCAGGTGTTGTTGAACCTGCTGAGCAATGCGGTCAAGTTTACCGACCAGGGCCGGGTGACGTTCACGGTGGAGGTGGTGTCGGAGCCGGAACCGTTGGCGGCGAACACGGTCACGCTGCGGTTCACGGTGACGGATACGGGGGTGGGGATAACGCCGGAGCAGCTCGAGAAGATTTTTCTGCCCTTTGAGCAGGTGGGCGATCGCGCCCAGCGGGCCGAGGGGACAGGCCTGGGCCTCGCCATCAGTCGCCAGATCGTGGAGTTCCTCGGCAGCGAGATCCACGTCACCTCGAGCCCCGGTCAGGGCAGTTGCTTTTGGTTTACCGTGACCTTGCCCCAGTCGGTGGAGTGGGCCCAGGCGGCGACCTGGGGGACCTGCGGTCGGCGGGTGGGCTACGAGGGGCCGCGCCGCCAGGTCTTGATCGTCGATGACAAGCCGGTGAATCGGCAGGTGGTGCGGGAGATGCTGACCCCCCTGGGGTTTACGGTGGTCGAGGCGGAGGATGGCGAAGCGGGCTGGCAGGCGATCGCCCGCGAGGCTCCCGATCTCGTGATCACGGATCTGGTCATGCCCCAGCTCAATGGCTTTGAGTTGGCGCGGCGGCTGCGCCAGCATCCTGAGTATGACAACTTGCCGCTGATTGCTTCGAGTGCCAGTGTCTTACCCACGGAGCAGGGCGAGAGCATCGCGGCGGGCTGCAATTCCTTTTTGCCCAAGCCCGTGGATGGGGAGCAGTTGCTCGGCTGCTTGCAGAAGTATTTGCAGCTCACTTGGGTTTACGAGCAGGGCTACGAGAATCCCAGTTTTGCCCCGGCCCCGGCCGCTGCTTCCGATAGTGCAACGTGGACATTCCCCCCAACGGCCCAACTCGTGGTGATGGAGCAGGCGGCGCGCATTGGCGACATTGCCACCGTGGAAGCGGAAGCCCTGCGCTTGCAGGTCCTGGATGCTCGCTATCGGGAGTTTAGCGATCGCGTCCTCCACCTAGCCTACGAGTTTGACGACCGGGGTATTTTAGCCCTCTTGGCAACGGCTGCAACGGGGGCCGTCGCGGAGGATCACAGCGGCAACCCCTCGTCCTTGCCCAAGTAAGCATCCAGGGCCTCCGTCACCAGTTGCATCATCGATGTATCCCGCTCGGCGGCAGCCCGCTTCAGGCGTTCGTAGACTGCGGTCCGCAGGCCAACCCGGTAGCGGACTTTGCCGCTCGTCTGGGTAGTATCGGGAGCTTCGGCGATCGCCGGGGGCTCTGGGGCAACGGCAGCGGGAGCGGGCTGGGGTTGGGGCTGGTAGCTGGCGGCAAACCGGCGCAGGGCGGCAAAGCCGACCCGAGCACAGAAGGGACCGAAGCTCTCGCCGGGTTGGCGATCGCGCTGGAAGTAGACGAACAGCGGCTCAAAGAAGCGCTCCAGGTCTCCGATCGGCAACCGTTCCTCAAAGGGTTGGGCCAACTGGGTCTGGTCCGGTGTGCCCCCCAGCCAGATTTGGTAGGCCCCGGGAGCGCTGCCCACGAAGCCCAGCTCGGCCATGTAGGGACGAGCGCAGCCATTGGGGCAGCCGGTCATGCGGATCACGAATTCCTCATTCCCCAGGCCCAAGTGCTCCAACTGGTGGCGCAGGCGTTGGATGATCCCCGGCAGGGCCCGCTCCGACTCTGCGATCGCCAGGCCGCAGGTGGGTAGGGCTGGGCAGGCCATGGCGTAACGAACGAGGGGATCGATCTGGGTCGGGTGGGTAGCGATGCCGTGCTGCTCCAGGGTGCTTTGGATCGCAGCCCGCCATTCCGGGCGAATCTCGTAGAGGATGATGTTGTGGTTGGCCGTCAGGCGCAGGGGAATCTCAAAGGTCTGCACCAGTTCTCGCAGCGCGGTCTTGAGCCGCCAGTCGCCGTCGTCCTTGACGCGCCCATTTTCCACCGAGAGACCGAGAAAGAGCTTGCCATCTCCCTGTTCGTGCCAGCCGAGGTAATCCTGGTATTTCCACTCCGGCAGGGGGCGATAGGGTTGCAGGGGTTTGCCGAAGTACTGCTCGACCTGGTGACGGAATTTGTCCAGGCCCCAATCATGAATCAGATACTTCATGCGGGCGTGGCGGCGCTGTTGGCGATCGCCATAGTCGCGCTGGGTGGCCACGATCGCCTTCACGAGGTCGTAGATGTCGTCCTTGGCGACATAGCCCAATTCATCGGCTAGCCGGGCAAAGGTTTCCTCTTTATTATGGGTGCGCCCCAGGCCGCCGCCCGCGAGGACATTGAAGCCTTGCAGGTTGTCCTGATCGTCGGTGATCACCACCAGAGAGACATCTTGGGTGTAGAGATCGATGGAGTTGTCGCCGGGGACCGTGACGCTGCACTTAAACTTGCGCGGCATATAGTGCTGGCCGTAGATCGGCTCTTCGCCCTCGTGGAAGATGGTTCCGTTGCCATTCCGCTGGCGGGCGGCCTTCACCTCCGGAGCCTCCTCGCCGCTGAGCACCTTCTCGCCGTCGAGCCAGATTTCATAATAGGCCCCCGTCTGAGGGGTCAGCAGGTCCGCAATGCGGGTCGCATAATCCCAGGCATAGCGGTACTCAGCGCGATCCTTGTAGGGGGCGGGGGGAGCCATGACATTGCGATTCAGGTCGCCACAGGCCCCGAGGGTGGAGCCCAGGTTCTGCACGATGTCGCTGATGGTCGCCTTCAGGTTGCGCTTGAGAATGCCGTGGAGCTGGAAGCCTTGGCGGGTGGTGACGCGGAGCGTGCCGTTGCCGTACTGATCGGCGAGGCGATCCAGGGTGAGGTAGAGCTGGGCTGGGATGTAGCCGCCGGGATTGCGCGTCCGCAGCATCATCTGGTAGTCCTTTTCCTGGCCCTTGATGCGGTGGTCGCGGTTGTCTTGCTGGTAGGAGCCGTGGAATTTCAGGATCTGAACCGCAGCCTCGCTGAAGTGCGTGGTGTCCTCGAGCAGTTCGCTGGCGAGGGGCTCGCGCAGGTAGTGGCTGCGTTCTTTAAGGCCTTCGAGTTTAGAAAGCTTTTGCGGGGGAACAGGGGTCTGAACCATGGGGACGACAATCCAATGCGACGGCGATTCGAGTGGGTGCGGTGGGACCAATTCCCGGTAAGTCGGTCGGGATTACGGAATTTAATGGCCCACATTATACAATGTTAGACCTACGCGATCGCGCCGCTGTGTTTACGAATCCTTAAGGAGAGGGTGGGTCGGCACTCTCGGGTGCGCTCTCGGAGTCATCCAACGAAATAATCATCCGGCAGAAGGATGATTGACGGCCTGGAGTACTCTTGAGCCCGCTGGGGGAGCGCTGAGGCGCCACAGTAGTTGTCATGAATCGTTGTTGGGCTGATGAATTTTCACGAAATCACGACCCAATTCGGTAGGGGCACGGTGGCCGCGCCTTCAACGCAGTCAATCGCTGTTCCGACAAGGGTTTGAGAGTTGGGAGACCCAAGCTCTACAATGGTGCGTTTGATTGGTGAAATTCCATCAGCGCTCCCTCAGGGTCATCCAACGCAATAACGGTCCGTCAGGTTGTCGAGCTGAGAGTCTGGAGTTGTCACCATCCACGACGCATCCCAGGCCCAGGGATGATGGACTTCCTGGAGTCCTCCCAGCTAGACACGGCGACGAACCCGAGGGCCACCGGCCTCAACCCGCTGCGGCCGCTGTTAAGGCAGCCTCGAGGGGAGCGGCCTCCAGCTCCTGACCAATGAACACCAGTTGAGTTCGGCGAGGTTCTTCTGACCGCCAGGGGCGATCGTAGAAGCTCTCGAGGCGCTGGCCGACTCCTTGAACCACGAGCCGCATCGGCTTCTGGGGCACGGCGACGAAGCCCTTGATGCGGTAAATCTCCTGTTGCTGCACCAGGACCTGCAACTGGGCCGTGAGGGCCTCGGGGGCGATCGCCTGCTCCAGCGTCACGCAGACAGCGTTGATGGCGTCATCGTGCTCGTGCTCTGCCTCCGTGTCGTGGTGGCTGGGGCGATTGGCCAGATCCGCTTCCACGGCCGCATTGAAGCCGAGGAGCAACTCCGGGCTAATTTCGCCCCCCTGGCAGGGAACCACCTTCACCCCGGCTGATACCTGCTGCTGGAGCCACTGCTGGACCCGGCGACGGGTGGGGGCATCGACGCGATCGCCCTTGGTCAGCAGCACCAAATCGGCACAGGCTAACTGGTCTTCAAAGAGTTCTTCCAGAGGCGTCTCATGCTCCAGGCTGTCGTCGGCCTGTCGCTGCGCCTCCAGGGCCTCCAGATCCCCCACCAATTGACCCGCCGCCAAGGCCTCGCAGTCCACGACCGTGATCACCCCGTCTACCGTAGCCCCGGTGCGAATCTCCGGCCAACGGAAGGCTTGCACGAGGGGTTTGGGCAAGGCGAGCCCTGAGGTTTCAATCACAATACAGTCGAGGCGATCGCGCCGCTGCAACAGGGTCTGCATCGTCGGGAGAAATTCCTCCTGCACCGTACAGCACAGGCAGCCATTAGTGAGTTCCACAATGTTATCGGGCTGGTTATCGTCCCCGTCTTCCTCGCAAACCTGGCAGGTTCGTAACAACTCGCCGTCGATCCCCACCTCGCCAAACTCATTCACCAACACCGCGATCCGTCGCCCCTGATTGTGTTGCAAAAGGTGACGGATCAGGGTCGTTTTCCCGGCCCCTAAAAAACCCGTGATGACTGTAACCGGAATTTTGTGCATGGTGTCGCTGGTGTTGTAAGCCTAACCGTTAATTGTTCTAACTCTAGCAGTAGGCGGCGGGCTGGGGGACGCGCGCCCTGGGCCGCCTTGTTCTGGTGCTCCGCTGGGCGGGCCGCCGTTTTGTAGTATTGTTGAAACACGTCATTAGGGGCTGCTTTGTACCAGGGACGCGGCCCCGTAACGCTTCCCCTCGCCTCGGTTGTAGCTGCCATGCACCCGCCTACCAAAATCGGTCTTGAAGTCCGCGCCTGTCTACATCTCGCCATTCCCCTCGCGGCAGCGCAAATTTTTGAGGCCAGCACCAACTTCATCGATACGGTGATGATGGGCTGGCTGGGGCGCGATGTCCTTGCGGCGGGGGCCTTGGGGGCGATTACCTTTCACGCCTTCATCCTGGTGGCCATTGGCTTCCTGTCGGCCGTAGGGGCTGTGGCGGCGATCGCCTATGGTGCGGGGGATCGGGCCCAGCTCAACCGCGTCACCATCCAGGGCTTCTGGCTGGCGGGGGCGATCGCCCTGCCCGCGATGGTGCTGCTCCGGGGCATCGGGCCCCTCTTGCTGACGGTGGGCCAAGACCCGGACACGGTGCAGCTCATGCAGGCCTACCTCAACGCGATCGTCTGGGGCTTTCCGGCCGCGGCCGGGTTCGCCGCCCTGAAAAATGTCGCCTCGGCCCTGGAGCGGCCGCGCCTGATCACGGGCGTGCTCTTCGGCGGCATCGCGGTGAACGTAGCGGGCAACTATCTGCTGGCCTTTAGCCCCTTTGGCCTGCCGTCCCTAGGTCTCGTTGGTTTGGGCTGGGCGAGCACCCTTTCCTTCTGGTTCCGCTTCCTGGTCCTGCTGGCGTGGATGCGGGGCGATCGCCACCTGCGCCCCTTCCAGCTCTTCGCCCGCTGGCAGCACTTCGACCTCAACACCAGCCGCCAACTGATTCAGATCGGCTGGCCCAGCGCCGTCCTGTTCGCAGTCGAAACGGGCCTGTTCACCGGGGCCACCTACATGGTCGGCTTCCTGGGACCGATCCCCCTCGCGGCTCACCAGATCGCCCTGCAAACCGCCGCCATGACCTTCATGGTTCCCGTCGGCATTGCCTACGCGACGACGATGCGAGTGGGCCAACACCTGGGCCGCCACGATGTCCTCAGGGCGCGCCGGGCTGGCTTTGTGGGCATTGCCTTGGGGGCCTTGTTCATGGGGATGATGGCGCTGCTGTTCTGGAGTGTTCCGGGGCTGATTATCAGCATTTACCTCGATCCGGGGGAGCCGACCAACTGTGAGGTGATCGAGCTGGCGATCACCCTGCTGGGGGTCGCGGCCATGTTCCAACTGGTGGACGGCATCCAGGCGATCGCTGCCGGAGCCCTGCGCGGCCTCAAGGATACCCGCGTGCCGATGCTGATCGGGATCGCCACCTACTGGGGCGTTGGCTTTCCCAGTGCCTGGTTCCTCGGCTTCCAGCAGGGTTGGGGCAGCCAGGGCATTTGGCTCGGCTTGGCCCTCTCCCTCCTGTTCGCCGCCGTCGTCCTCACCTGGCGCTTCCACAACCAGACCCGCTCCTGGGCCCGCCCGAGCTAGGGCTTGGCTCCAAGGGGCTCCAGCGTACCCGATGATCGAGCGGGTTGAGGTCGTCAGGGGCTAGTGCTCGGCCGCGGAAAAAAGGTCACGATTCTAGTCAAGCTCCCGGTTGAGTTGGGTTATCTCCTACGGAGACGCTACGCGAACGTGCCTCAACCCAATCTACCCGCTGCTCGAATCCTGTCGCCCTTGACATCGCCATCTACTAGGATTCTGTGCCTTGGGCTACTGAATATCTTGGGGTACTTCTGTGCCTTTAGCTACTGAACATTCGGGGGGACTTCGGTTGCAATAAAAATTCACAGATTAGGCGATCATTGCGAGCAAATTGATTACAATGCTGGCTAATCTATCCACTCTGGAGACTTAGCACTCTCAGGCTTTGAGTGCTAAGTGAAGGGAAATAGGGGGTCGGCCTTGGTCGGGAATTACCCCCCAGGTAGACAGAGCCATTTCTAGCTCACAAACTCAGTTTTCATCTGCTTTGAAATCATAGGAGGACTTACTTATGCCCTACACATTTGACATTGTTGGGGTCTCACCGGTGCTCAATTTTATGGGCTATCAACAGCAGGTAGGCCAGGCAAAGAAACCGAGCAAAGCCTACCTGGGTAGCTCGCAATGTACTCTGGATGCTTTTATGCGCTCGGCGGATTTTCTGCCCCAGCGGCCGGCTTGGAATTGGGATGAAGTGATGGCCGAGATGGTGAACTTCTGGCTGGTGAATGAGGAGCGAGTGCGCTTCTGGAAAACAGAGCTGGCGATCGCTGGTGAGCAAAACCTCCTCGTGGCCTGCGTGGCGAATGTGGAGGCCCTGCGGGGAGAACTCGAACGACTCTGGGGGCAACCCTAGAACAAGTGGCAATGCACACTCCTCGTAAGCTCCTCCTTGATACCGATCCCGGTGGCGATGACATCGTGGCCCTGCTCTGGTTGCAGAGCTTGGTGCATCAGGGGTGGGCAGAGCTGGTTGCTGTGACGACGGCCGCCGGCAATGTCAGCGCCGAGCAGACCTTCCGCGCTGCTTGTCAGGTGCTGGAACTCGGCGGCCTGGCCACCGTTCCCGTGGGCTTCGGTGTCCCCGTGCGGGGGGGCGCGATCGCGGATGCGGCCCACATCCACGGGGCCGATGGCCTGGGCAATCTTTCCCAAACCCTGCCGACTCCTGGGCGATCGCCCGCCACGGCCCCCGCCGCCGATGACCTGTTGATCGAGTCGATTCGGGCGGCCCCCGGCGACCTGACGGTGATCGCCATCGGTCCCCTCACCAACTTGGCGGCGGCGGAGGCCAAACAGCCGGGCCTTCTGCGCCAGGCTCGGGAGGTTGTGATCATGGGCGGGGCCTTCGGGACGGCCGGCAATGTCACCCCCCAGGCCGAATTCAACATGGCGTTTAATCCTGAGGCCGCCCGTGCCGTCTTCGCGGCCTGTCACTCCCTCGTCGTGCTCCCCCTGGACATTACCCGCCAGCTCCTCTGCCGGCCTGAGATGATGCGGGCCCTCACTCCGAAGCAGCCCGGAAGCGCGATCGCCCCCTTCCTTGTGGCCCTGACCGATTTCCTCACCGAGACCGCCGGCCGTTACCGCGAGACGCGCGGCGACGCCGGATTTCTGGTTCACGACGCCGCCACGGTGGCCTACCTCTTTTATCCCGAGGTCTTGCGCTTTCGCCGCGCCCGGATTCAGGTGGAAACCCAGGGCGAATTCACCACGGGTCAAACCCTGCTCGACGGTCGCCACGGCCCGAAACCGGCGGCCCAGGCCTGGGTTGCCTGCCAAGTGGACGCGGAGCAGCTCTTGGCTTGCTTGCTGGCGGACCTCCGCACCCTGATCGCGGCCGAGAATCGCGGCCTAGAGCAGCCCTAGCTTGGCCAGGAGCGGCTGGGTCGAGACCACATGGCGATCCAGGCCCAACTGCCGGGGATCACAGCCGAGGGCTAGGGCCACAAGCTGGGAGAGGTGGAGCACGGGCAGATCAAAGGACTTCTCCAGCAGCTTGGCGACTTCGGGCTGGCGGGAGTCCAGTTGCAGGTGGCAGAGGGGGCAGGGCGTTACTAGACAGTCGGCTCCCTGGTCCAGGGCTTCTTGAAAATGCTTGCCCGCCAGCTTAAACGATTCCGTCGTGCCGTAGCTGGAGATGGGCCAGCCACAGCATTGGGTGCGGCCCCGGTAGTAGACCGGAGTAGCGCCCAGGGTGCGGAACACATTTTCCAGAGACTCGGGCTGCCAGGGGTCGTCGTAGGGCAGATGATCTTGGGCCCGCAGGAGGTAGCAGCCGTAGAAGGCGGCGCAGTTCAGGCCGGCGAGCGATCGCTGCACCCGCGCCTGCAACGCCTCGAGGCCGTAGTCCCCCACCAAGGCCCAGAGCAAGTGTCGCACCTCCGTTGTCCCGCGATAGGGGGTGCAGCCTTCCTGGCGCAAGAGGCCATTGACCTGCTCGAGGTAGGCAGGATCTTGTTGCTGGCAGGCCTTGAGGCGCTCGTCCACATGACCGATGACCCCCTGGCAGGTGCTGCAATGGGTAAGCAGGGGCAGGTTGAGTTCCTCGGCTAGGGCAATGTTGCGGGCGTTCACCGTGTCCTCGAGCAGCTGCGAGTCTTCTTTGAAGGTTCCGGACCCGCAGCAGGCGGCGCGCTTCAGCTCGATCAGTTCAATGCCGAGGGTGTCGGCGAGCACGGCCGTGGATTGGTAGAGTTCTCGGCAGGCCCCTTGGGCGACACAACCGGGGAAGTAGGCATAGCGTAGAGACGATACAGGCATGGCAGCGCGCGATCGCGTAGAATTCAACAATCCTTCCATCATCGCTTAGGAGCGCGGCGCGGCTCCAGACTCCCGGGCATTTCTTCACGATTGCCCTAGTCCTGCCCTGGGCCAGAGGCCGAAGCGATCGCCTCGCTGCGGCGAGGGGCCCGCTTTCCGATATGATGAGGAATGCTTGGAATTTGCGACGCAGGCCGGGATTGCCCTGGCTGATTGGGTTGAGGAAACTAATCTAATGAATCAAGAGATCTTTGAGAAAGTTAAGGCCATTGTCGTGGAGCAGCTTGCGGTCGAGCCTGAGAAGGTGAAGCCGGAGGCCAGCTTTGCCAATGATCTCAACGCCGATTCGCTGGATACGGTCGAGCTTGTGATGGCGCTGGAAGAAGAGTTTGATATTGAAATTCCTGACGACGCCGCTGAGCAGATCGATACGGTTCAAAAAGCGGTGGATTACCTGAGTTCTCAGGTGGCGACCTCAGCGTAACGGCGGCGGGTGATTGCCCCAGGCCCCGCTCGGGGTTCCTCTGGTCGGCGATCGCCGCCGCTACTCCCCCACAAGTCCAGGTGCGAGCCCTGCGAGCTTTTAATCAGTCATGACGAACCTGCCACAGAAACGAGTTGTTATCACCGGCTTAGGCGCAGTCACCCCCCTTGGCAACACCCTAGCCGACTATTGGGATGGCCTGCTCCAGGGCCGCAATGGCATTGCCCCGATCACGCTCTTCGATGCCCGTCGCCACGGCTGCCGGATTGCGGGGGAGGTCAAGGGCTTTGACCCCCACCAATACTTGGAACGCAAGGACGCGAAGCGGATGGATCGCTTCGCGCAGTTTGCCGTGGCCGCCAGTAAACAGGCCCTCACCGATGCCAGCTTTGTCATCGACGATTTGAACGCGGACCGGGTGGGCATCCTGATTGGCACCGGCATTGGCGGCGTCAAGGTTTTGGAAGATCAACAAGAGGTCTACCTCACCAAAGGCCCTGACCGCTGTAGCCCCTTCATGATCCCGATGATGATCGCCAATATGGCGGCCGGCCTGACCGCGATCCATACGGGCGCAAAGGGCCCCAACGCCTGCACCGTCACGGCTTGCGCGGCGGGCTCCAACGCGATTGGCGACGCTTTTCGCCTGATCCAACGGGGCTTTGCCGATGCGATGCTCTGCGGCGGTACGGAGTCGGCGGTGACGCCCCTCTCGGTGGCGGGGTTTGCCTCCATGAAGGCCCTCTCTACTCGCAATGATGACCCGGCTCATGCTTGTCGGCCGTTTGATCGCGATCGCGATGGCTTCGTCATGGGTGAAGGAGCCGGCATCTTACTCCTCGAAGACTTGGACCACGCCCTCCGACGCAATGCCCGCATCTACGCGGAAATCATCGGCTACGGGATGACCTGCGATGCCTACCACATGACCTCTCCAGTTCCCGATGGCCAGGGAGCGACCCGGGCCATGGAGCTGGCCCTCAAGGATGCGGCCTTGCAGCCGGAGCAGGTGGACTACATCAACGCCCACGGAACCAGTACGCCGGCCAATGACCGCACCGAAACTCGGGCGATCAAGAAGGCCCTCGGAGACCAGGCCCAGCGGGTGGCGATCAGCTCCACGAAGTCGATGACTGGCCACCTGCTAGGCGGCTCAGGGGGCATTGAGGCGGTGGCCGCTGTGATGGCGATCGCCCACGGCCAAATCCCGCCGACGATCAACCTGGAAAATCCCGACCCCGACTGCGACTTGGACTATGTGCCCCACACCAGCCGCACGGCCACCGTCAACGTTGCCCTGTCCAACTCCTTTGGCTTCGGCGGCCACAATGTCACGCTCGCCTTCCGCAAGTACGCCTAGGCCGGGGACTTAACCTGAGATTATGTCCCCCCAGTCCTCCCGGCCAGCTCGTCTGCGGGTGAGTGTCGTCGCCCTCTTCATCACGGCTGAGCAGCGGGTGTTGGTGCTGCATCAGATGACGCCACCGGAGCCGGATCGCTGGGATCTCCCGGGGGGCGGCCTGGAACCCCATGAGGCGGTGCTGGCCGGCCTGCGGCGTGAGGTGGCCGAGGAGACCGGCATTGAAGACTTCGAGGTGGTCGGCTTGTTGGCGATCGCCGAGGGCTTCTATGAACGTCCTCAGGAGCGTCTCCACACCCTCAACCTCATCTACCAAGGCCGCGTGGAGCCCCTCCCAGCCACCCTGGTGAGCCGGGACCCCCAGGAGGTGGGCCCCCGCGGCCTCCAGTGGCTCCCCGCGCGCGAACTCCGTCCGGACAACTGCACCAGCCGCTGCTGGCAGGCCCTGGTGGCCGCCGGGCTCCGGGAGGCCAGCTCGCCCTAGAGCGAGGTGGTGCGAACTCGGCCCCAGCGGGGGGCAAAAGCGGCTAGACCGGCTTTGATCGCCCCAGACAGCCCAGCGTATCTTAGTAAAGAAGGAACTGAACGACAGGCGGGAGTGGGCGATGACGACGCACGCGGGCGCAACGCTGCGAATTGCAGCGATTGGCGACATTCATCATCAATGGGATACGGCCGACAATGAGGGCTTAGAAAATTTGGGGGTCGATTTGGCCCTGTTCGTGGGGGATTTTGGCAACGAGGCCGTGGCCGTGGTGGCGGCGATCGCCCGCCTGCAACTCCCCTTCGCCGCCATCTGTGGCAACCACGATGCCTGGTACACCGCCTCAGACTGGGGCCGCCGTAAGGCCCCCTACGATCACTGCCAAGAAGACCGCGTTCAGCAACAGCTCGACCTGCTGGGGGCGGCCCATGTGGGCTACGGCTGGCGCGATTTCCCCGCCCTGGGGGTCTCCGTCGTCGGCGCGCGACCCTTTAGCTGGGGCGGGTCAACTTGGCGCAATGAGCAGTTCTACCGCGAGCGCTACCAGATCCACGACTTCGCCGAATCCACGGCCCGCATTGCGGCGGCGGCCCAGGCCGCCAACAGCGAGACCCTGATCTTCCTCGGCCACAATGGGCCCCTGGGCCTGGGCGATCGCCCTGAAGATCCCTGTGGCCGCGACTGGGAGCCCCGAGGCGGCGACTTCGGCGACCCCGACTTTGCCGCCGCCCTGACTCAAGCGCGCCAGGCTGGCAAACAGATTGCCCTCGCTGCCTTTGGCCACATGCACCACCAGTTACGGCATCGGCGCGATCGCCTGCGCCAGCGGCTCTGTGTTGATGCCCGGGGCACGGTCTATGTCAACGCGGCCCAAGTGCCGCGCGTGCGGCAGCAGGGCCCCCAGCGCCTCAGTCACGTCACCTTGCTGACCCTGCGGGCCGGGATGGTGGCGTCGGTGGAGCTGGCCTGGGTGACACGGCAGGGGGCGATCGCCAGCTCCGAAGTCCTCTACCCCCTAAGCGAACCCGTGGCTGGCTGACAGGCCCTCGAGGGTGCGCTGGTTTTCGGCGGGCGTCCCCACCGTGAGCCGCAGACCGCCCCCCGTGGCTCGGATCAGGGTTCCCCGCGCTTTGAGGGCCTGCATCCAGGCCTGGGGGTCAGCCGCCCCGGGACGGGCATAGAGAAAGTTGCTCCGGCTGGGCCAGACCCGCCACTGAGGCAGCCCTTGCAGAGCCGCGTAGAGGCGATCGCGCTCGGCCAAAATCTCCGGCACGACGGCGAGCAAGCTCTGCCGCTGCTCCAGGGCAAACTGGGCCGCTGCCTGGGAGAGGGTGGGCAGGTTGTAGGGGAGGCGGACTTTTTCTAGGGCGGCGCTCACCTCGGGATGGGCGATCGCATAGCCCACCCGATGGGCCGCCAAACGAAAGGCCTTAGAAAAGGTGCGGGTAATCACCCAGTTGGGGTGTTGGGGCAGGGAGCCCACGAGGGTCACGCCGCTGAATTCGTAATAGGCCTCGTCAATGACCACTAAGACCTCCGGGGGCAGCGCCCGCAGCCAGTCCACTTCCGCTGGCTGCAACAGGTTGCCCGTGGGGGAGTTGGGATGCACGACGAAGACCACCCGCACGGGGGGGTGGGCCTGGGCGATCGCCCGGGTTGCTGCTGAAATATCAAGCTGCCAATCAGCCTCGGCCCGCCCCACCGTTTGCACCGGCAGGCCCAGGGTTTGGGCTAAGATCGCATACATGGAGAAGGTCGGAGCCGCCACCAGAATCGAGCCCCGCCCCTGAAGACAGGTGGCCAAGAGCAGGGAACGAATCAGCTCATCGGAGCCATTGCCCAGGGAAATTTGCGCCGGGAGCACAGGAGCGGTCAGCCCCGGAGCCTCGTTGACATAGGTGGCGATCGCCGCCTTCAGAGCGCTGTGGCTGCCGTCTGGGTAGCGGTTATGCTCCAGCGCCTGCTGCATAGACCAGGCTAATTTTTCCCGCAACTTAGCCGGTAGATTGTAGGGATTTTCATTCGCATCCAGGCGATCGACGGCCCGGTCCGCGTGACCCCCGGGCTGGGGAGTGTAGGCCTGGAGCTGAGCCAAATCGGGGCGCAAGAACTCAAACATGGGACAGGGAACCGCAGAAGGGGCATGAGAACTGCCCGGATGCACCAAGCCTCAGGGCGGAAACGGGAGAACTCGGCTGAGTTCAGGGTTTCGGACCGCGCCAGGCCGCCAGTCTGCGCCGGTCTGGCCTACGGTCTCGCAAGACCCGTCTTAGTGCTCAGGGAATGATTATTCTAGCTCGCTTCGTCCGCGCCAGGACGCCCCCTCACCAGCCTCCGGGTCGATTCCAGACGCCCTGACCAATCTCTCACCAGTTTTTCAGGTGTCTACGGTTTTCCCCTAGGAGCCGCCCCCTGAAGGAGGAACTAGGGCGAGAGAAAAAAGAGTCCTAAGTCTTAAGCTGACTGGGTTTGATCGGGTTTGAACCAGTCCCCGAACCGGCCCCCCAACGTCCCCAGCTTGAGGTTGTGACACAGACTCCCGCCAGCGCTCCCGCCCGGACGCCTACAGTCAAGATGTCAGCGCTCAGAGCCCAGACCGCCGCGAGCGCCGCCGCGACCTTAACCAGGGCAAATACCATGAATCCTCCAACCTGCAACCTCCTTGCTCAGACTCCGGCTCAACTCCAGGCCCTTCGGGACGAAGCCGACGAAACGACCCACTTCAACCTCGAAGCAATCATTCTCGAAGAGCTGCAAACCCTTCTGGGCAAGCGCTCACGCTCCGCCCGCACCGTCGCGCAACGACTGGCCCAAGAAGTGGAGCGGGTTTGCCGGAAGAGCGATCGCATCCAAAACTCCGGCTCCGTCCGCGCCCACCAGCTCTACCTCAGCCAGCACCGTTTGCAAAAGTGCCTCCACTACTACCGCCTCGGCTCCAAACAGGGGCGCGTCGAACTGCATAGCAACCTCAGTGTCATGGTCTATCGGCACATTGCCCCCGCCCAAGCGCACCTCAACTTCGCCGGCCGCTATAACCTAATCGAAGACTTCCTTCAAGACTTCTACGTGGAGGCCCTGCGCTCCTTCCGGCGGGAGAACGAGGTGGCGGCAGACTACCAACCCCAGACCCAGATTGAGCTAGCCGAATATATGGCCTTCTCGGAGCAGTACGCCAAGCGGCGGATCACCCTGCCCAACGGCTACTCCCAGCAGCTCATCATTCTGCGGGCCCAGACCTTTGCCCGGCGTCAGCCCAAGGAAACGGCCGTGGACATTGAGCAGGCAGCGGAATTTCCCAAAGGCGAGGATGCGGAGACCCAAAAGCGCTCCGCAGCCGTGCAACAGGTGCGGGCTCAGATGGTGGCGGACACGCCCGACCCCTGGGAGACGGTGAAGCGCGATCGCGTCATCGAATCCCTCTTCGAGTACCTCAAGGCCCAAGGCCACGACGACTGTGCCGACTACCTGGCTCTGAAGTTGCAAGACCTACCCGCCTCGGAAATCGATGAAATTCTCGGTCTCACAGCTCGGGAACGGGACTACTTGCAACAGCGCTTCAAGTACCATGTCGAAAAATTCGCCCGCACCTCCCACTGGAAGCTAGTTCACCAGTGGCTGGGGGCGGATCTCGACCAACGCCTAGGGATGACCACGAGCCAGTGGGAGGACTTTCGCGGCGAGTTGTCAGACCTGGATCAGGAGCTGCTGCACCTCAAGCAAGCCCAGGCTAGCGATGAAGAAATCCGCCAAGCCCTGGGTCTAACGGCGAAAAAGCTCCAGAAGCGCTGGAGTGCCCTGCTCGAACGCGCCGCTCAGTACCGCAACCGTGAGGCCTAGGGTTTAAGCCCTCTAATACCAAGCATGAGGAACGCTACCCGGGGCAGCGTTCCTCATTTCTTTGAGTTTTTGTTAGATTGGACTTGCCGTTTACGAATTGTAACAACCACGTCGCTCGCTGCTCCGAGGCTACCAAGCCCCTTGTCCCCAACTTCTGAGGAAGCATGGCATCTCATACTCTAGCTCCGACAACCCCCTTTGCGGCCCGCGACACACGCGCGCTCGCCAGCGTCTGGGCACGGCTGCAACCGGACAGTTGCCCTGAGACCTATAACTTCCACATGCACACGGTTTGCTCAGATGGGAAACTACACCCCCATGAACTCATGGCGCAAGCCCTGGAAATTGGTCTGCGGGGCCTCGCGATTACCGATCACCACACGGTACGGGGCTATCACGCGGCCCAGAATTGGTTAGAGGCTCAGGCTCCTGAGCGCGATCGCCCTCACCTCTGGACGGGGGTTGAGATTACCTCCCTGCTGTTGGATGCAGAGGTCCATATCCTCGGCTATGGCTTTGATCCAGACTCCGCCGCCCTGACTCCCTACCTTCAGGGTGGAGCCCCCCAAGGCGAAGCCGCCCAAGCCCGGCTGGTGATTCAAGCGCTCAAAGCGGCCGGGGGCCTGGTGGTGCTGGCCCACCCGGAGCGCTACCGTCTGCCGGCCAGCCAGCTCGTGCCAGCCGCTGTCACCTTAGGCCTTGATGGTGTGGAGACTTATTATGCGTACCGTCATGTCGATCCGTGGGAGCCAACGCCCGCCCAGACGGCCCAAGTTCGGGACCTGAGCTTGCAGTACGGCCTGTTCAGGACTTGTGGCACAGACACCCATGGCACAAACCTGCGGTTGCGGTTGTAGAAGAGGACTCCCAGGGCCTATCCTGCCGTTGAAGTCAGTACCAGTCAGGCAGTCCGTTGACCGCCGGGAGGAAGTTCTGTCAATCTCATCCGCCTAGAAGTCAAGGCTGATAAGGGTTTGGTGATCCCTGGACGCCAGGCCCTAGATCATCCCGGTACGCCAAGACATCATGGCGATCGTTCCGAGGCTCATCATCACGAGGGCGATCGCCACCGCGAGGGAGGGGGCTAAGTTGTGGCTAATAAACTGCCTTGACATTAACATTGCTTCAAAACTCTCAAGTAAAAAGGATTTCTATTGCCTTTAGCATAGCAATTAAAGTTTGCTGTCTGTGAAATAATTAAAAGTTTCGTTACGCTTCGTAAATCAAGGGGTAGTGAGCACTCACCGCGATCGCCCTCTGAAGCCGCGTCGCCAGCTCAGTGATCCCAGGGCTTACCGGAGCATCCCAGGTTGGCGGCCTTCCCGGAAGCGCCATCGCGCTCCCAACCCTGACGGCCTGGCTCCTCGGGTCGGTCGGTTGGGTTAAGCCGGGCAAAACTCAGCCGCCGCAAGGATCGCGCTGGGTTTCCTGCGTCAACGCAGCCAGCCGATGATCGCCTAGCGTCCCTGCTCTCCGCTTTGGGAGTCGGGGCCAGGGGATGCGGGGAACCCTCCTGGACTCCCTCTAAATTCGAGCCCCGCGAGTCTCCAGAACCTCAGATCGGACTCCTCGGCGCAACTCCTTCGGAAATCATCACACAGCTTAAACTTTCTTCGTGAATCACCCCGTAGTTGCGGCCGAGTCTTGGCCCCCTGGCAGCGTTGCTTAATAGTTCCACGGCAATGGGGGACAATTCCCCCCTTCAGACGGTCATCCTCCTCCGCCTCGGCTCGGTTTGCGCCGAAAGAAGCGTCGGGGGTTGGGGAACTCCCCTCAGGAATGTGTCCCTGCTTCGGGATGGGCGCGGCTCCCGGGGTCAAAATTGCTTACACTACAAGGCAGGTTGTTCGCCAGTCCAGGAGTCTGCTCGGTATGAATCCCTACGTCAGCAAAGTCGTGCGCCATATGTCCGAGAGCCAGCAGTATCTCGCGAACCATGATCTCCCGAAGCTGGAGCAGTGGAAGATCAGCGCTCAGATGGCCCTGGCGGCGGCGATCCTGGAAGCGTCGGATCGAGTCAAGATTGATCTGGCGGATGTGACCACTCCCGTTGGGGTCTATGTGGCGAATATGCAAGATCCTGAGGGCAATCCGGATCGGCTCAAGATCGATCTCACGGGCAGCGCGATCGCCAGCGATAGCCCCAATTAACTGGTAAACTTTCAGCCTGCTTAGGGGAGTCGTAGAGCGTGGAGTTGGCAAATTTTCAGATCTGTGAGGGGGATCTTGATGAAGCGACGCGCGATCGCTATCAAGGAGCCCCAGTGATCGCCGTTGATACCGAAACCATGGGCTTGATTCCCCAGCGCGATCGCCTCTGTCTGGTGCAGCTCTGTGACCCCAGCGGCTTCACCACGGCGATTCGCATTGCTCGGGGTCAGACCGCCGCGCCGCACTTGCAGGCCCTGCTCGAGCAGCCCAGCGCGGTGAAGATCTTTCACTTTGCCCGCTTCGATCTCGCCCAGTTGCAATACGCCCTCGGCATTCGGGTGCAGACCTTCTTTTGCACCAAGATCGCCAGTAAGCTGGCCCGCACCTATACTAGCAGCCACGGCCTCAAGGCCCTGGTGCAGGAACTCACGGGTGTGGAGCTGGATAAATCCCAGCAGAGTTCTGATTGGGGCAATGCGGCTAACCTGAGCCCTGAACAGTTGAGCTACGCCGCCAACGATGTGCGCTACCTGATTGAGTTGCGGCCCAAGCTCACAGCCATCCTTGAGCGGGAGGGGCGCTGGGAGCTGGCCCAGCGCTGTTTTGGCTGCTTGCCCACCCTGGTGGAACTGGATCTGCTCCACTATGGCGATGTCTTTGCCCACTGAAGGCTCAGGGGGGTGCAGCTCAAGGGCTGCTTTAGCGGGCGGGCGGGAGCGCTGAAGCGCAACTACAGTGTTCCCAAGGCTGTGGGTCTGGGGATCGATGGCGTTGGGCTTGAGCTAAAATCTGGTTTCTAACTACCTCTTGGGTTTGAGGCCAGGACTCGAAGCCCCGAGGGTCTGATCGCTGCTCTCCCTCGAGGATTCCGTGTCAATCAGTCCAGCTGTTGCGACCCATGGAAAAGCTGTGGGTGCGAAAGAAGTCTTGGGCCCGGGCGAGGCGAATGCCCGAGGCTGCCATGTAGGCGACTTCTGGGTAGAGCTGCTCGGGGGGTGTTTCGGGGGGACGGGCGATCGCGTCCGCAATTCGCAACTGGGTTGCCTCCATTTGCAGGGCCATGATCTGGCAGGAGCGGTTGCCCTGAGCGCCGGCATGGGCGATGCCCCGCAGCCGCCCCAGCACCAGCACATCCCCCGAGGCGATGACACTGCTACCGGGATTCACATCCCCGAAGACGATGACCGTGCCGGGGTGCTGGACTTCGGCCCCGGAGCGGAGGGTGGATTTCAAGTACAGGGGCTCAGCCCAGTGCTCGGCCGAGTCGCTCCCATGGTCCTGAAGCTCCTCGGTCTCCTGTTGCTCGACCGAGTAGCCGGCCGCGGCGGCCGCCACGGCGGTTTGCCGACGGCTGGCGATGACGCGGCGCAGCTTCAGGCCGACATCGGTGAGGGTCTGGGCGATCGCCTGCAACTGCCGACCATCCAGCAATTGATCCGCAGCCCGTAACTGAATGTCCGTCCCCGGTTCCCAGAACTGCTCACTGGCCTTGAGGCGGCACTTGAGATGATCCAGCAAGTCAGCCCAAGCGATCTTGCCCTTCAGGTCCCGGGCGGCCGGCACGATCAGGGCCAGTTGACCGGCCTTGCGGGCCAGCCGGAGCTGCGATCGCGGATTCACGAGACTCACCCCGGGCGGGGCAGCGGCGGGCATTGGGAGTGTAGCCGATTCTGGCTCCGGCTCCGGCGGGCTGACCTCCGGCTCCGGCGGGCTGACCTCAGGCCCCGGCCCTGGCGCCTCCGTCGCGGCTGCGTTTGTTTCCAGTTCCGGTGCGGCCGCCTCCGGGGGGTTAGGAGAGGGCGTGGCGGCGGAGGAGGGTTGGTTCATGCCGGCTTCAACCTCGCAGTGTTCATCGCCATCCTACCGCTAAACGCCAGCGGGCGTGGTGGCAGCTCTAGGCCATGACCAGGCCGCCATCGACGTTGAAGACCTGGCCGGTGATGTAGGCGGCGGCTGGATCGGCGGCGAGAAACCGGATCAGGCCTGCGACTTCCTCCGGTGTCCCATAGCGACCGAGGGGGATGTGGCGGAGAATCTCGTCGCTCCCTAGGTCACGGGTCATATCAGTGCTAATGAAACCAGGAGCCACCGCGTTGACCGTGATGCTCCGGGAGGCGAGTTCCTTGGCCACGGTTTTCGTAAAGCCGATGACGCCAGCCTTCGCGGCGCTGTAGTTAGCCTGGCCGGGGTTGCCCATTTGCCCCGCCACGGAAGCGATGTTGATGATGCGACCGCGCCGCTGTTTGAGCATCAGCTTGCTGACGGCCCGGGTGCAGAGAAAGACACCGGTTAGATTCAAGTCGAGTACGGCTTGCCAATCCTCGAGCTTCATCCGCAGAAGCAGGGTATCGCGGGTGATGCCGGCATTGTTTACCAGCACGTCGATCTGACCAAATTTCGCCTTGGTCTGGTCGATCAGGGCCTCGGCTTGCTCGCTCTGGGCAACATCGGCGGCGATCGCGATCGCCGTGCCTCCAGCGGCGCAAATCTCCGCCACGATCGTCGCAGCCGCCTCCTGGGAGCGGGCATAGTTCACCACCACCTGCGCGCCGACACTGGCGAGGGCGATCGCGGTGGCGCGACCGATCCCCCGCGAGGCCCCCGTGACAACCGCCACTTGGCCGCGTAAGGTCTGCAACGTTTCCGGCAACAATTCCATACTTGCTAGGGCTTCACATAAGGTTTGCCTAATCTACAATCCTAGACTTTTGCCCTAAGATCAAATAACAGGGCCTAAACATCACGAGGAGCCCTTAGAAAGGGTAAAGGGTCATGGCTGTTAAAAAGCAATTCAAAAGTTTTGAGGAAATGCTGCTCAGCACACCGCGCCCGGTGTTAGTGGACTTTTATGCGACTTGGTGCGGCCCCTGCCAGATGATGGCCCCGATCCTGGAGCAGGTCAGCCAGCAGCTCCAGGATCAGGTGCAAGTAGTCAAGATCGACGCGGACAAGTACCCCCGCTTGGCCTCGCAGTACCAAATTCAAGCCCTGCCCACCCTGGTGCTCTTCCGCAATGGCGAGCCTATTGACCGCATTGAGGGAGCCCTGCAAGCACCGCAACTAATCCAGCGCCTCCAGGCGGCCCTCTAGGAGCGAAAATCTCGCGAAAATCTCATGGGACGACAAGCCAAACGACGCCAACAACGCCAACAACCGGGCGAGCCACCCTCGTTAAATCCGCAGCAATTTGTCCAAGACTTGGAGCGCCAAGGTTACTCCCGGCTCGAGATCGCGGCGGCCCCGGAGCTGCCAGAAACGGGTTCACAGCCTCAGGTTTAGGGGTCCTGGCAAGCGTGCTAGACTAGGAAAGTTTGGGAATGTAGCTCAACGGCAGAGCAGGTGACTCTTAATCACTCGGTTACAGGTTCGAATCCTGTCATTCCCATCTTCACCAGCTTACCGTCAATTACTCACGGTGAAGACCGAAGAAGCGGCGCAGGGCGGCCGACCATTGTTGGAAGTCAGACCCCGCTAGCTGGAGCAGGCGGGTGAGACCCAAGAGGGTGATCGCCAGCCCTAGGAGTGAATTGCGGTTGTAGAGGTACAGCCCGACGAAGCAGATGAAGTAGGGCGACAGGACGGCGCTGATCTTGGCCAACGTCAAGGCCGGATCGGGGGTCTGCTGGGGGGAGGCGGACGGCTCGGAAGTCCGGCCCTGGGAGGGATCGTGAGGCTCAGTCATAGGATTCGTCGGGGGGAGCGTGGGGAAAGCGAGCGGGACGCTCAAGCTGGTTGGCCCTAGAGGCCCTCTGGACCCATCACGCGCATCATACGCGATGGACCTGGGCGATCGCCAGCGTTGTAGCGGGCCTGGGTGGACGAAAAAAAGCGCGGCTCCCCTGAATTTTGAGCGATGGTTCCAGGAGCAGAGGGTTGCCCTCTATCGCTCCGCGACGCTAGCGCGAACAGCGTTACCGGGCCCTCATCCCCCGGCCCCTTCTCCCAAGGCTGGGAGAAGGGGAGCTAGAAGTCCCGCTCCTAAACTTGGGAGTGGGACTTAGAGTGAGGTCTGCGCGAAGGAGTACAAACATCCCGCGCAAAATTTCGTTCACCCAGCCGGCCTCCTCCCAGGGCTCCCGAATCCGCAGGGCCCAAGGCCAAAATCCTCCGGTCCCGCGCGCTAGGGCGCAACCCTGAGACTCAGGCCCGCTCTGGAGGCTGCGGGCCCCAAGAGTCGTGGTTTGGCGCTCGGGAGGCCGGGGTAGAAACATTGGGTTTCGTGAGGCTCAGCCCCACCTACCATCCGGCTGGGTCAGGCAGGGCAGACCCGTAGCGCTCTCCCGCAGGAGATCCTGAGATCTAAACTCCCCGACTCAGGGCCGGCATCGCTGCTGGCGCTGGGTTAGGTGGCAGACCCTGAGCCCGAGCGGGGATTTCGATGATGAAGGTCGTGCCTTCGCCGGGCTGGGACACACAGAAGAGACAACCGCCATGCTTTTCGGTGACAATCTGATGGCTGATCGAGAGGCCGAGGCCCGTCCCCTTGCCAACCCCCTTGGTGGTGAAAAAGGCCTCAAAAAGCTTTGTTTGCACAGGGACCGGGATGCCGGGACCATTGTCAGTGATCGCCACCCGCACCCAGTCCCCCGACAAGTACTCCGTGGTAATGGTCAGTTGATTGGGCTGGTTCGTGATCTCCCGGAAGCTGCGCCCTTGGTTTTGCTCCTCAAACGCATCGAGGGCATTGGCCAGGATGTTCATGAAGACTTGATTGAGCTGGCCTGCATAGCATTCCACTAGGGGCAACTCACCATAGTGGCGTTCAACCACAATCGCCGGTCGCTGGGGACTAGCCTTGAGGCGATTGCTCAAGATCAACAGGGTGCTGTCGATGCCTTCGTGCAGATTCACGGGCTTCACGTCCGACTCATCCACCCGCGAGAAAATCCGCAGGGAGAGGACAATCTGGCGAATGCGCTCTGTCCCGACCCGCATGGAAGCCAGCAGCTTCGGCAAGTCAGCTTGTAAAAACTCCAGCTCAATGGTTTCAGTTAGCTCCTCGATCTCCGGCGGTGGGTCTGGCAGCGCTGCCTGGTAGGCCTCCACCAGCGCTAACAGATCCTGTACGTAGGTGTTGGCGTAGTCGAGGTTGCCGTGGATGAAGTTAACGGGGTTGTTGATCTCATGGGCGACCCCCGCGACCAATTGCCCTAGGCTGGACATTTTCTCCGTCTGCACCAACTGGGTCTGGGCGTGGCGCAGGGTGTCTAGGGCCTGGGATAGTTCCGCCGTGCGTTGTGCCACCCGCTCCTCGAGGTCATGGGTCAGGGCTTGGAGGGCCTGTTCCGCCCGTTGGCGATCGCTCACTTCTGCCTGTAACTGGTCATTCTGAGCATCCAGTTCATCCTCCGCTAGCTCACGACTCTCTTCACTCAGCACGAGCCACCAGGTGCTGCCGCCAATCACCACGATCAACAAGGCATAGAGCCGGAGCAGCAAGCGCTGCAACAACTGGGCTGGGGCTGGCTCCCAGGCGGTTCCCTGAGTCGCAAAGTGGTAGACCAGCCCGATGATCGCCCCGCTCAGCCCCGCCAGGAGCCCGAAGATGACGCTGAAGCGGATCACCCGCGCCCCCAGTTGGGGGGAGAACTGGTCGGCAAAGAGCTGGCGGGCAAGGCGACGGGGCCAGCTCAGCTCCCGCTCGTGGCTGGTCTTGCAACGATCGTGACAGTGGGCGTCGAGGCTACAGCAGAGGGAGCAGATGGGCCCGGCGTAGACGGGGCAATAGGCTGTATCGGCTGGCTCATAGTCCTGGCTACAGACGCTACAGGTCACGAGAGCGTCGGGGTCCAGGGAGTGGCGTAGGGTGTTCTCGCGGGCGATGTAGTACTTGCCCTGGGTCAGCCAGGCGATGGTTGGGGAGAGGAGGAAGGCGAGGCCCAGGGCGAGAAAGGCGGAGTAGGCGCGGGCATAGTCTCCGAAGAGGCCGACAAAGCAGAGAATCGACACCAGGGAAGCGATCGCCATCGCGCCAAAGCCCACGGGGTTGATGTTGTAGAGGTAGGCCCGTTTGAACTCGATGTAGGAGGGACTGAGCTTCAGGGGTTTGTTGATCACCAAATCGGCGACCAAGGCCCCGACCCAGGCGATCGCCACATTGGAGTAGAGCCCCAAGACGGCTTCCAGGGTTTCAAACACCCCTAGTTCCATCAAGACGAGGGCGATCGCCACGTTGAACACCAGCCACACCACACGACCGGGGTGGGAGTGAGTCAGGCGCGAAAAAAAGTTCGACCAGGCTAGGGAGCCTGCGTAGGCATTGGTGACGTTGATTTTGATCTGGGAAACGACGACGAACAGGATGCAGACGGTGAGGGCCACGGCCGGCTGGGGAAACATATCGTTAAAGCCAGCCAGGTACATCTGCACGGGCTCCCGGGCCCGGGCGATCGCCGTGCCGTGGCTAATAGCGAGGGACGCGAGAAAGGCCCCTCCTAACTGCTTTATCACCCCCAGCACAATCCAGCCCGGCCCCGCCGCCAGCACCGCCAGCCACCAGCGCCAGCGTCGGCCCGGCTCCGGGTCCGGTAAAAAGCGCAAGTAGTCCACCTGCTCCCCCAGTTGTGCGATCAGGGAAAAGGAAACTGTGGCCGCGAGGCCAAACAGCAGCGGGTTAAAGGCGGCCCCGCTGGGGGAGTTGCCACCAAAGGCCAGCCAGTTGTCAAAAGCATGGGGCTCTTTTAGCAACACACAGACATAGGGAGCCACCATGAGGAATAACCAGAGGGGCTGCGTCCAAAGTTGCAATTGGTTGATCAGGGTAACGCCGTAGAAAACCAGGGGAATAATAATCACCGAGCAGAGGATATAGCCCAGCCAGAGGGGAAGGTGAAAATAAAGCTCCAGGGCCTGGGCCATAATCGCCGCTTCTAGGGCGAAAAAGATGAAGGTAAACGAGGCGTAGATCAGGGATGTCACCGTAGAGCCGATGTAGCCAAAGCCGGCCCCTCGGGTCAGCAGATCCATGTCAATGTTGTACTTGGCAGCGTAGTAGGCGATCGGCACCCCCGCCGCGAAGATGATTGCGCCGACGACGAGGATGGCCCAGAAGGAGTTGGTAAACCCGTAGGCGATCGCCAAAGAACCGCCAATCGCTTCCAGAGCCAGAAAGGAGATCCCCCCCAAGGCGGTATTGGCCACGAGGAACTCTGACCACTTCCGGAAGGTTTTGGGGGCGTAGCGGAGGGAATAGTCCTCCAGGGTTTCATTGGCAACCCAACGATTATAGTTACGACGATCTTGGACAACGGCTTTGGTGCGGCTGACTGTCATATCAAAATTTTTTGGAGTAATGATCTGTGAGCGACGCTGCCTGACAGCAACAGCAAGCGGCAAGTCGTGAGGCGGGTAGAGCAGGCTGACAAGGAGTTGGGGTCCAGACGGCGGCGGGCCAGTGCTGGTTTCGGACACAAATCAGGTTTTGAGAACGTGATTCGTGTCACACCATAATTCGCACAGTGTAAGAGGAACCCCCTCTCTAGAAGTGACGCGGTTGTTACCAAATTCTTAAGGATTTGTTAAAGCAACTCCCCGGGTCAGTCTGAACCCCCCGAGATAGTCTCTCGCCTAGCATAAAAAGTTGGGCCGGCGGCAGAGATCCTCATAACTGATCCATCTAATGAGGTTGAGCCCCGATGACCGAGACCCTGAGCCCCACGGGGCTCTGTCCTGACCTGCGGCCCTACTGGTTGCTGGGCCAGTTGCCCGAGCGCGAGGGGATTGTCCTGCGCGATCGCACCACCGGCGAACAACACGCCTTCTCCGCCGCCGAAGGCTATGCCCTGCGCCACTTTGTCGGTCACTACAGCATCGCCCAAATCCAGGCCCGCCTAGTCGCTGAGTACCCAGAGCAGAGCGATGATGCCGTAGCGCGACTGATCGAGCGCTTGCTGACCCTCGGCATCTTGTCCACGGCCTCTGCCCCGGCAGCCCAGCCTCCCCCAGAAGACACCAGCGGCCCTCAGTTAAAGCCCACCGTGAGTTGGCGCTATAACCCTGATGGTTACTGGATTCTCCGCAATAGCGAGAACCTGAATTATCAAATGCAAGTCAGCCCGGCTGACAAAGCGATCCTCGAGCAGCTCGGACAGCAGGACCTCAAGCACCTCTGCCAACAAACAGGCCTTGCCCCCGACTACCTGCGCGCCCTCCTCCAGCACTTAGCCACCGCCGGGATGCTGGTCGGTACAGAGCCCGCGAAGCCAAAACGGGGGAAATTCAACCCCCTGAGCCTGCTGTTTTTCAAACTTTCCCTGTTCAACCCCGATAGAGCCCTCACAGCGATGCTGCCACCACTGCGGTGGCTGTGGAGTCGCCCCGCACTGTTGGGGCTGGGAATTTTCCTCACAGCCTCCTTGGTTCTGGGCTGGCAGCAGCGGCCGGAACTGCTGACCTTGGGACAAATTCTGATCGCCAGCTATGGCAATCGCTTGTTGCTGCCCTTTGTGCTGCTCATGGTGCTGGTAGTCAGCCTCCATGAGCTGGGCCATGCCCTGACGCTGAAACACTACGGCGGTGTTGTGCCGGAGGTGGGCTTCCTGTTTATGCTGCTGATCCCAGCAGCCTATACCAATACCAGCGACGCCTACTCCCTGCCCCGGCGCCAGCGGGTGCTGGTCATTGCGGCTGGGGTGGCAGTGCAGTTTCTGTTGGCGGCCTTGGGCTTTTGGCTCTGGCAGGTGACACCGCCGGGAAGCGGGCTCCACCGCACAAGCTTGCTGCTCATGGCCGCGGCCCTGTTGACCGTCGCGATCAATCTCAATCCCCTAGCCCGGTTCGATGGCTACTACCTGGCCGTGGCCCTGACGGGGATCAACAACCTCCGCCACCGCTCCTTCGGCTTCTACCGCTCGCTGCTGCGTGGGCAGCCCTTACCCGCGTCTCCCTACGAGTGCTGGGTGCTGGCGAGCTATGCCCCCTTCAGCCTGCTCTATCTCTGGTTTGTGTTCGGCTTCATTCTCTGGCGAGTCCTCACCTGGGTGCTCGCCAATGCCCCGTTCACGGCGCTGCTGCTCCTGCTCGCTTGGGCTGTCTACTACTTCTTCCCCAGCCGCCAGGATGCTGCTGCCTCTGCTACCAAATCGTGATCGGGGTGGACGCCCCAGATCTGCAAGAGGCTTGAGGAACGTGGAGTCTTACTGGGGTGAAAGACTGCGCGATCGCTCCTCTCCATCCCGACCCTCACCCCATGCAACGCAAACCATGAAGCGGTAAGGGCTCAATTTCTGGCAGCAACACTACTTGGCTCTCCAGAATTCAGGCACTGGTTTCCTAGAGGGTGATGCCTAGAATAGAGGCAGAGTCTAGAGTTGAG
>CAYNIP010000007.1:61930-148609 GCA_964397305.1 uncultured bacterium | reverse complement strand
CACCTTGATCCAGCACGAAGTGCAGCCCAGTTGAGACGAAGAGAAAGGTGTTGAGTACTGGATAGTCGTCTTGTGGCAGGCGGCTAAGATAGCGCTGACGATTTTTGGGAAGTTAAATATCATAGATCCTGATTATAAGTACTGATTCTCTGGCTCCCAGTTTACCAATTTGGGTGCCTTTTTTGGGAGAAATATCCCGTCATTCAACATTTCTGGGTTACAGCCCTTTCACGAATCGCAAAAAACGCTCTCAAAGTCCCTCTCCCGTTCTGGGAGAGGGATTTAGGGTGAGGGTCTGTATTAAGCAATTGCTGAACAAGCTGTAGCGCTGTGCGGTTTGGCTTAGTGACTAATGGCTCGAGCTTTGTCTTTCTGAAACTTCAGCGCGATACTGTGCCTCGCTAGGCCTGCTCGAAGGAGTTGCTTGGGAACCAGGATGCTGGGTTGGAGCGGACGCTTCAGATTATGAAGCATCCCGCCGGTTTGCTCGCACCTGCATCTTAGCGCGCCAGTTTGCTCAGCACCGGCGGGACTGCGATCGCCTTCCCTACCAGGAACTGTATTCTCCCGAAATCGCAGCAACCGACTACTGCTGAGCTTGGGCTGCCAACCTCGCTAGTTCTCCGGTGCCGGCGATATGGTGGCAGGTGGTTCGGAGATACACCCCTGGGGAAGCGATTGGGGTGAGCGGTCTCCCTTGAAGTGCTCTTATCTGGCCCTAGAGCTGCGCCGCTAGAGGAACAGGATTTTTCAGGTGAGTCTCTGCGGTCTCGCTGCTGGGAAGCGAGGGCAAGCTCGACAAACCGAGCCAAAGACTGACGGCTACGAGGATACTGGTCTTGAGCTGACGGACTTTGTGGTAGTGATACATAACTGCACCCCCAACTGACGTTTGAATGACGCTTTCAACTCTGGTTAACCCTATGGTGTCATGCTCCAGGGAGCGGCTGACTCAGCAGAATTGCTTGAATCTTTCCTCTAGATAGCCCTCCTGGGGGCGTGAAAAGGCTTTTTCATCAAAGCTTTATCCTCGCTTCATGGCAGCTTTAAATCTCTTGACCTGAACTCGTAAATTCACCTAAAGACGAGGCGGATTGCAACCCTGCTGCCGTGATTCCATGCGATCACCCCTAGGGGAGCAGAGGCCTGCCCCGGCGATCATAAACCAAAACATCCCAGCGTCCCTCACGGTTGGCGGCGAAGGCAATGCGATCGCCATCCGCGCTAATACTGGGAGAACGAACTTCAGCCTGAAGCTTTTCCGTGAGATTACGATTCATCCCCGTCTCGCGATCATACAAGTAAATGTCAGCAACGCCATACCGACTGGCTGTGTAGGCAATATAGCGTCCATCTTCGCTGAGCGTGGGTTCGGCGGCGGTGGCATCGAGGGAATTGAGGCCGGGGAGATCGATCAGTTGGCGGCGATCGGCATCGAAGAGGTAGATGTCTTGGGAGCCATTCCGGTTGGAGGCAAAGATGATCAGATTACCTCTGAGGTAAGGCGTCAGGTCAGCACGGCGGCTGTTGAGACCGCGATCGCTGCTGCTGTAAGGAAAGCTCAACAGGCGTGGGTAGCCCGTGCAGCCGGTGAGCAGGGCGAGGGCGATCGCCCCGCTGAGGCAAGGGAGGCCTCTACGGCTCCACCTCCAAGGGAGCCCCGTCGGCCAAGTCCAGCTCAATTCCCGGTCCCCGATCCAGCACCTCAATATCCCACTGCCCTCGTCGCGCCGTTTCAAAGACAATATAGCGCCCCTCGGGGCTGATCGTGGGGTTGCGGACCCAGTGGCGATAGCGGCGGGTGAGGAAGTCGAGCTGCTCGGTGGCGCGGTCGTAGAGCACGATCTCGGCTCGCCCCTCCAGGTTGGTCAGGTAGACCAGGTAGCGTCCGGTCCGACTGAGGCTGGGGCTAGCGGCGATCGCCTCCCGACGGTTGAGGCCTGGAAGATTGAGAAAGCGGCGGCTCTCCAAGTCGTAGACCACAATTTGCTGCTGGCCATTGCGGTTGGTCACGAAGGCCAGCAAGCGGCCGTCACCGCTCAGGCTAGGCTCATCGTCCTGGAAACGGCTGTTGAGGGGCTCTTGGGCTGGCGGCGGGCTGCTACCGCCACAGGCCACCAGGCTGGCCCCCAAGCAACCAACCAGCAGCGATCGCAGACCCCGACGCCAAGAAGATTGCACCAATCCACTCAGGCCACAATGACGCCACGCTTCCGGCTCACCCAGCTCGCTACCGCCCCAATCCGACTCAACAGGCACGGCCGACGGCGGCGACAGCCCTCAATACTCCGAGCCCGCCCGAGGATTGTAATCGCCACCATCGTCCTCATAGTCTGTGTCGTAGTCGTCTTCGTAGCCAGCCTCCGGGCTGTCGTCGTAGGGCGGTGCTGGCCTCGCGCCCTCGGGTCCGGGCGGGTCGTCCTCGTCGAGATCGGGCTGATAGTCTACATAATCGACGTAGGGGGCGGGCTCTTCATCCTGGAACGTATCCAGGCGGTTGTCCGGGCGGCTGGGGCGGCGGCTGGGGCGATCGCGGGTCCCGGGATCTGTCTCAGGGGAGCGGGGCCGACGCGGGGCCGGCTCCTCATAGGGCTCACCCCACTCGTCGTAGCGGTCAGAATAGCGATCGGCACTGGCGGGCGGGTAGGCGTCCGCTTCAGAGTACCGCTCCGTCAGCGGTGGGCGTGTCGCGCGGGGGCTGCGTTCGGGCCGCTCCGGGCGCTCGTAGCTGCTGCCATTGGAACTGGGGCGACTGCGGCGGTTGCGGGGCGACGGCGACGGCGGTTCTACCTCGTAGCGATCGCGGCGACTCGGGCGGTCCTCCGGCGTGCCCCGCAGTTGGCGTGGCCGGGGGCGGCCTTCGTCGCCGTAGGCCCCGATCTGGTCATAGTCGCCGCCATACTCCGGTTCCTGATAGGCGCGGTAGGAGCGACTCACAGGCCGGTCGTCGTCCACAACGGGGGTGTTGCGCCGAGCCTGTTCTGTGGCAACCCCCCGCAGGCGAACGCTCTCGACCGCGAAAAAGATCGTCGAGCCCGCGAGTAAAAATTGCCCGAACTGCAAGATCGGGTCAAGCCGCCAGCCATTGAACACCAAAATACCGCCACAGGCTAAGCCGACGGCCGCAAAGAAGATGTCGTAGTCGCGGGACAGCTCTGGGCGAACCGAGCGCAGGAAGTAGAGCCCCGCGCCCACCACCATCAAGAACACACCCAGGATGCTTGCCGAGTTCCAGCCGAAGTTGACCATTCCTTGTTTCCTCAGTCCTTGCCTATGGTAGCGGTTCTCGTTGCTCCCTTGCTAGGGACTCAGGAACCGTGGCGCTAGACGGGGAGCCGCGCTAACCCAGAACCCAACCAGTCCCTAGGCTGATGCCGCTGGGCTTGGGGTGGCTGGTCACTCCTGAGATTATGTGGGACGCTGCGAGCCGCCACGAACTCCAGAGAGTGTGGTAAAGGTTAAGGGGAACTTGCACCCCGCCTCCCGCCGACCCCCAGGATGAGCTACACTGCCGCCGATATTCAAGCCTTTCTTGCCCAACATCCCCCGTTTAACCGCTTGCCCGAGGCAGCGCGATCGCAGCTCGCCCGTAAGCTCAAGCCCCTCCGCTACCGCATGGGGCAGACGATCCTGTTGCGCGACAAGCTGCCGAGCCAATTGGTTCTGCTCTATGAAGGCCAGGCGCGGCTCCTGGGCTATGATCCCAGCACGCAAATGCCCCTGACCCTGGAACGGGTCGAACCCGGGGCGTTGTTGGGCTGGATCGGCTTGCTGCGTAACACCCCCTGCGAAACGGCGATCGCCTCCACAGAAGCGATCTGCCTCACCCTCGATAGCGCCGACTTTTGGCCGCTGCTGCGGGAGCAGTCGGCGATCGCCAGCTACTTCCTCGAACACACCACGCCCGCAGAAATCTTCGCCCTGCTGGTGAGCCAAACCCAACTCTCTCTGCCCAGCATCCACGAACTTCGCACCCTCGCCCGGGAACTCGCCCCCGAAGCCCGCACCTGTAGCCTGTCTCCGGGCCGCCTCGCCACCACCGCGTCCCGCCTGGCCCCCCTCCAGCAACCGGGCTGGCTCTGGTTCTACAGCGGCGGCGGTGAAATTCCCGGCTGTAGTCTGGGGGAGATCTTCCAGCTCTCGGAGGCCCCCGCGCTGACGGTGCAGGGCGATCGCCCCGCCCGCCTGATCGGCCTGCGGGAGGCCGACCTGATCGCCGGCACGGCCGCCGCCGAAGCCCGCCAACGTCGCGCCGTCGAGCAAGCCCAGGCCCAGGAGAACCCGCTCCCCCTCCCATCCCCCGTACCAGCCAACGTCCCCTACGCCCCCGACGTACCCGATCAAGACGCCGTGGAGCCGCCCCTGCCGCCCCCGCGCCAAGGCGGCCGCTACCCCTACGTTCGGGCCGCCGCCGGTCTGGATGCGGCGGTGGCCTGTTTTCAGATGCTCAGCCAATACTTCCAGATGCCCTTTCGGCGCGAGGCCGTGCGGCGCGTTCTCACGGACCGCTACGAGCGTCAGGGCAGCCTCTCCCTCTACAGTTGTGGCGCCGTCGCGGAAATGATCGGCCTCAATGCCCAGTTGGTTAATGTGCCGGCCAAGGCGGTCATTCGCCTGCGGGCTCCAGCCCTAGTGCGCTGGCAGGATTCCCTCGCGATTTTGTACGCCATCAGTGAGCGCGAGCTGATCATCGGGGTTCCCGAGCTCGGCATCCTGCGCCGCAAGCCGGCCGACTTTACCGATAGCTGGGATGAGGTGGGCCAAGTCCTGCTGCTGCAACCGACCAAGGAAACGCCCCAACAACGCTTTGGGCTCAGTTGGTTTTGGCCTTCCCTCTGGCGCTATCGCAGCGTGTTGGTGGAGGTTTTAGTAGCCTCCTTCTTTGTGCAACTGTTTGGCTTGGCAAACCCCCTGATCATCCAATTGATCATCGACCAAGTAATCGTTAAGCAGAGTGTCGATACCCTGCAAGTGTTGGGGATCTTCTTGCTGGGAGTCGCGGTGCTAGAAGCCATTCTCAGCACCGTTCGTACCTATCTTTTTGTGGACACGACAAACCGCATTGATATGCAACTGGGGTCGGAAATTATTGACCACCTGTTGCGCCTGCCCCTGCGCTACTTTGATCGCCGGCCGGTGGGGGAACTGTCCAGCCGGGTGAATGAATTGGAAAACATTCGCCAGTTCCTGACCGGAACGGCCTTGACGGTGGTGCTGGATGCCATCTTCTCGGTGATCTATATCGTCGTCATGGCGATCTACAGTTGGCAGCTTACCATCGTCGCTCTGTTCACCGTGCCACTGTTTATCTTGCTCACGTTCTTTGTCTCTCCCATCGTCCGCCACCAGTTGCGGAATAAGGCCGAGCGCAATGCCCAGACTCAATCTCATTTGGTCGAAGTGATGTCGGGCATTCAGACGGTGAAAGCCCAGAATATCGAATTGCGATCGCGCTGGCAGTGGCAGGAGCACTATGCCCGCTATGTTTCGGCGGGGTTCAACACGGTCAAGACTTCTACCCTGGCCAATTCTTCTAGTAACTTTCTGAATAAGCTCTCTGGCCTATTAGTCCTCTGGGTCGGGGCCTACTTTGTCCTCGAAGGGGATCTGACCCTGGGGCAGTTGATTGCCTTCCGCATCATCGCCAGCTACGTGACAACGCCCCTACTACGCCTGGCTCAGTTGTGGCAAAACTTCCAGGAAACGGCCCTCTCCCTGGAACGACTAGCGGATATTGTCGATACGCCCCAAGAGGCCGAAGAAGACCGCAACAACATCCCCATGCCGCCCATCGTGGGGGCGGTGCGCTATGAGAATGTCAGTTTTCGGTTTACGAATACGGGGGCGCCACAATTGCTCAATGTCAACTTAGATGTGCCCGCTGGGGAATTTGTCGGTGTTGTTGGCAAGAGTGGAGCTGGTAAAAGTACCCTGACGAAGCTGTTAGTACGCCTCTACTCCGTTGAGGGGGGCCGCATTTTAATCGATGGCTACGATGTCGCCAAGGTTGAACTCTATTCCCTGCGTCGCCAGATCGGGGTTGTTCCTCAAGATCCCCTGCTTTTTGATGGCACGGTGCAGGAAAATATTGCCATGAACAATCCCGATGCCAGCAGTGAAGAGGTGATCGACGCGGCCAGGATCGCGGCCGCTCATGATTTCATCATGGAACTGCCCAGCGGTTACAACACCCGCGTTGGGGAGCGGGGGGCGGGCCTCTCGGGGGGTCAGCGCCAGCGGATCGCGATCGCCCGTACCATCCTCCAGCGCCCCCAAATGTTGATTCTCGATGAGGCTACCAGTGCCCTGGACTACCCCACAGAGCAGCAGGTCTGTGCCAATCTGGCCCAGCGGTTTGGCGATCGCACGGTCTTCTTCATTACCCACCGCCTCGGGACAATTCAGCGGGCCGACCGGATCGTGATGATGGAGGCCGGCGCGATCGTGGAGCAGGGAACCCACGAGGAATTAATGAGCCTCAAGGGACGCTACTGGGCTCTCTACCAGCAGCAGGTCGCCGGGGCGACGAGTTAAGCACCTTGCCAGCGAGGCCCGGGCGGCGAGCGGGGATCAACCCCGGCCTAGAGCACCCGTTGGCCCAAGGGAACCTCGCGGTCGGGCTGGAGTAAGGCCACAGCTCCCCCCTCAAGGACAACGCCCAGCACCAGCACCTCTGACTGAAAGTTCGCGATCTGGCGGGGCGGAAAGTTGGTGACAGCAACCACTTGACGACCGATCAGGGCCTCACACGTATAGAGCTGGGTGATCTGGGCGCTGGATTTTTTAAGACCCAGGGGGCCGAAGTCGATCCAGAGTTTGTAGGCTGGCTGGCGCGCTTGGGGAAAGGCCTCAGCCCGCACAATGCAGCCGGTGCGAATCTCGACCTGCTCAAAGTCCGCGTAGGTAATCTCAGGCATGGTGGGCCTTCGCAAGGGGTTGCGCGCCATTGTACCGTAGTGACAGCCCGGCTTGAGGCAGGCTATTTCGAGGCAATCGATGCAGAAAAAATAGCCTATTCCAACCCTAGGGGAGATACCCCCCTGAGGGCGCGACCCAACCGGTAAAACCCCTGGAAATTCGTAGCAGTTTGTCGGTGCTGGGAGAAGCTGTTGCCCCCGGCTCTCCAGGATTCACGGTGATTTCGTGCAGCGAAGCAACCCTGGCCTCAGTCGGGGTTTGGTCTCCAAGCTCTCAGCAACTCTGGGCTTGGAAACCAAGCCTCTAGGCGATCGCTCCGTCCTTTCCACCCTAGATCCTGGAGAACCTGCCCCCTCTGCGAGCAGGGGCTACGGTAGCGCCAAAGCGGAATGCGCCCAAGGTTCTGACTCAATGTTGGCTTTACAGCTTATTCAGCAATTGCTTAAGACAGGCCCTCACCCTAAATCCCTCTCCCAGAGCGGGAGAGGGACTTTGAGATCGTTTTTTATGATTCGTGAAAGGACTGTAACGGCTGGCAAACCCGAGGGTTCTCAGGAAAACTTAATCCCAGCCCTGTACCCTGGCCGATAAACCGATGAATGTTTCAAGGAGAGAAGGATGGCTGGTTCTGTTGAGATACAGGGCAAACGCATTGCCTTAGTGCTGCTTTTGCTGCGCCTCAGTGTGTTTGTTGTGTTCCTAATGTGGACGCTGGACAAATTTTTACAGCCAGACCACGCCAAGGCTGTTTTTGCTGCCTTCTACGGCCTGGGCGGTTTGGGCGCGATCGCGATCTATGCTCTCGGTGCAGCGCAATTAGCAATTATCGTCGCTTTTGTGGTCGGTTATCAGAAGACGTGGAGCTACGGTCTGGTATTGGGGATGCACGCTGTTTCAACCGTGTCGTCGTACCAGAAGTATCTCGACCCCTTTACGAGCCCCAATTTGCTCTTCTTCGCCGCGATCCCCATGTTGGCCGCTTGCTTCGCACTATTCTACCTGCGCGATCTGGATCGGCGTTGGACCCTGGGGGCTTAGGCGGTTGTTGGCCATATCTGAGACGGAGACCGGTCGTGAAGGGAATACGATGCCCAAACAGGGACTGTTGCTCCGGCTCCAACCGCGCCAGTGAACTGCAAGCAATTCCCCCGTCGCTAGGGGAACGTCGCTAGGAGCAGCCGGAGTTTGCCGTGGAGATTCCGGCGGCCCTAGGGCTGAGCCGAGGGGCGAAAGACCTTGATCGCGGCGGGATCGCAGTCAAGATAGGGCGCACCGATGAGATCGAGGCAGTAGGGAATCGCAGGAAAGACGGCTTCTAAACACTGACGGATGGCCTTGGGCTTGCCAGGCAGGTTCACGATCAGGCCCTGGCCACGAATCCCGGCGGTCTGGCGCGACAGGATCGCCGTGGGCACGGCTTGCAACGAGACGGCGCGCATGAGTTCGCCAAAGCCGGGGAGCAGTTTCTCGCAGACTGCTACCGTGGCCTCGGGGGTCACGTCTCGGGGCGCGGGCCCAGTGCCGCCAGTGGTCACGACCAGGCAGCATCCTTGCGTATCGATGAGTTCGATTAGGCTGGCCTCGATCACGGCCTGCTCATCGGGGATGAGGCGACGCACGGGCTCCCAGGGCGATCGCAAGTAGTCCCCCAAAACCGCGACAATCGCCGGCCCCGAAAGGTCTTCATACTGACCGGCACTGGCGCGATCAGAGGCGGTGAGGATGCCGATGCGAATCGTCATGGGCCTGGGGGCAAGGAGGAGCGGGCTGGGGAAATCGGTCGAACGGGAACCGTTCGGGTCAAAATGGTAGATCGCTGACCTACTCTGTTTCCCTTGCCATGATACCGGTTGCTCAAGCAGAAGCGATCATCCTCCACCACGTCCAGCCCCTCGATCCGGAGCGCGATCGCGAGGTGGTCCCCCTCGAGGCGGCGGGGGAGCGCATTCTCGCCCAGGCTGTGGCGAGTGAGCGGGACTTCCCCGCCTGGGACAACTCGGCGATGGATGGTTACGCGGTGCGTGCCGCTGACGTGGCGACGGCTAGGGCCACGCAGCCTGTCACCTTGACGGTTGCGGCGGAGATTCCAGCCGGCCAGCCCTCCAGCCAGACCCTCCAAGCAGGTCAGGCGGCCCGCATTTTCACCGGGGCCGTGATGCCCGCCGGAGCCGATGCGGTGGTGATGCAGGAGGAGGCTGAGCGGGACGGGGCCACCGTGCAGATCCGAGCCGCTCCTGAGGTCGGGCAGTTTGTTCGGCGGCAGGGAGCCTTTTGCCCGGCGGGGCAGATCCTGCTGCCGCCGGGAATCCGCCTTGGCCCCGCTGAGTTGGCCGTGTTGGCCACGGCGCAATGTACACGGCTGTCTGTCTTCCGCCCGCTACAGGTGGCCCTGCTCTCTACGGGAGATGAGCTGGTGACACCGGAGCAGACCTTGCAGCCGGGGCAGATCGTGGACTCCAATCGCTACGCCTTGGCGGCGGCGGTTGCGCGCACGGGGGCACAGCCGCGATCGCTCGGGATTGTGCCCGATGAGCCAGAGCGCTTGCGGCAGGCCGTGGCCGAGGCCATTCACCAGGCCGATATTGTCCTCTCGACCGGCGGCGTCTCGGTGGGGGACTACGATTTTGTCAGTCAAACGCTCCAAGACTTGGGCGGCACGATCCATCTGCGTCAGGTGGCGATCAAGCCGGGCAAACCCCTAACCTTTGCCACGATTCCCCGGCCGGCGGGGCCTTGTCTCTATTTCGGCCTGCCCGGCAACCCGGCCTCGGCCCTGGTGACGTATTACCGCTTTGTGCAGCCGGCCCTCCGCCAGCGCTCGGGCTTGGCCGCGCCCTGGGGCCCTGAGTTCCTGACGGCGCGATCGCGCCATGACCTGCGCGCGGACGGCCGACGGGAGACCTATCTCTGGGGCCAACTCCAGCTCGTTGCCGGCGGTTATGAATTTGCCCTCGCTCCGGGCCCCCACCTTTCGGGCAATGTGATTGGCCTGGCTCAGACCACGGGCTTCGCGATCGTGCCCCAAGGCCAAGGGGCGATCGCCGCTGGCGAGGCCGTGCAGGTCATGGCCCTGGAGCGAGGATACTGAATCCCTAACGGTTTGGAGGGCTGAGAGCCGGGGCGCGGCGATCGCGCCCCGACCCTCACCGGCTCACCCCTGCACCCCTCCGGGGGAGCCGAGCGCGCCACCGGAAGGGCGCTTAGATTTCTTCAAACCGCACATTGAGATTGATCGTATCCGGGCTCAGCATCGTGCCCTGGATCACGAGCACCACCTGCTTGGCGGCCTCCTGGGGGACCAGGCCCAGACTGTCCGGGGTGTCAAAGACCAGATTGAAGCCCCACGCACCGACCACACGATTGATCTCCCGCTCTTCATAGCCCAGCTTCGCTAGCTCCTCCTGGTAAAAGGCCACAGCGGGCTCCGGTTGCAGCGTCGCTTGAAAATTGCGAGCCTGCTGCCCGTAGACCCCCGCATTGAAGAGATCACTGATCGTTCCTGTGACCGTCCCCGGAGTGGGCAAGGAGCGCAAAATGGCCAACACATCCGCCGTCTGGGCCAAGTAGTGGGGTGGGTTTGCCGGCCTTGCCGGAGCTACCGGAGCGGCTAGGCTGCTCTGGGGCAGGAGTAGGGCTACTCCCAACCCCCCCAGGAATCCCAGGCGGAATAACAGACGGCGGCAATGTTGATGGGTCACGATGATCCTCCTCGCGATTTTCTAGAAATTCTCACCCACTATAGCGCCCGCCTCAGGGTGCATCTCCCTGGGGAGGCTCTCCTTCGTCCTCCTGGGGAGCAGGGGCCAGGGGCTGGAGACGCGCAGCGGCTTCTCGCCGAGGGGGCAAACTGGCCTAATGGAGATGCACCCAGCGCAACTCCCTCAGAAGGAGGCCGGGGAATGGGAATGAGCCATCTCTAGGTAGATCCCTTGGCGCGGGAGGCCGAGGTCAATGCCAGCCTGGTCCAGGGCTTGCTTGACGCGGCGGCGATACTCCCGCACGACATTCCACTGTTGTAGGGGCTTGGTCTTCAGCAACATCAGCAGTTGTACGCCGGTATAATCCAGCTTTTCCACCCCGAGCAGCTCCGGCTCCTCGAGCACGCGGTCAGCCCATTCAGGCTCAGCATAGAGCTGGTCGGCCACGGTCTGCAACACTTCAACAGCCCGGTCAATATCGGCTGTGTTCGCAATTTCAATCGTGAATTTCGCCCGGGACCAGCCGCTAGACATATTGCAGACTTGGCCCACCGAGCCGTTGGGAATGGTGATCAACTCTCCCTCTAGGCTCCGCAGTTGCGTAATGCGTAAATTGAGATTTTCCACCAGGCCGGCCGTCTCCCCAATCGAGACCACATCCCCGACAGCATACTGATCTTCAACCAGAATCAGCACCCCGTTGATCACATCTCGAATTAAGTTCTGGGCCCCGAGGGAAAAGCCGAAGAGGACAATACTCAGCAGGGCGGTGATCGGGGTGGCGATCGCGCGAAACTGACTAAGGGCGATGATGATAAACACGATGTAGGCGATCGCCGTCGTCACGCCCTTCGCCGCCGTTGCCAAGGTAGGAATCCGGAGCGAGGCCCGCTGGAAGGCTTCTGCGGCATGGACTTGATTCTCCAGCCAACTGCGGGTAAAGCGGTCGATCAAGAAATCCACCAACCGGTCAGCCGTCGTTAACGTCAAGAACAACAGCACCAGCATCAGCGGTACTCCCAAGGTTCCAATTCGTCCCCAGCTCAAAAGCCAATAATCTGCATGAATACCCAAGATCCAGTTCCCCAGAGGACGTGACCAGTAGAACTGTGAGCAAATCCACCCCGTACTGATCACCCAAAGCAGTAAATTGAGCCAAAAGAGGGTACGCCCGATAAAGAGGTTGAGGTTGTAATTGTGCTGAAAGGTGAAGCGCTTGAGTTGCAGCTTGAGGGTTTCTAGAGGGGTCATCAGTCGGGATTGAGGCTCCTCATGGAGCCCGTGCAGCATTGACAGTTCCCGATCACGGTTCTGGCGGAGATACTGCGCCCGCTGGCGCAAGCGCCGTTGCCCCAAGGCCAGCAGCATACTGACCACCAGTGTGAGCAGGAAGACCAAGGATACGATCTGGGCCTGCTGCCACAGATGGGGCAATTGTCGCTGCTCCCAGTACTGCATCAATTCCTTTTCGAGCCGCAGCTTCAGCTTGGCGGCAATGCGTGGTCCTGGCTCGCCGATGAGCAGAGCATCGGCCTCGGTCACAGTCAGAAGGATTTCGGCGGGCGCGTCGGCGGAAAACGACCCCAGGATAACGGGTGCTTCGCCGCTCGTATCCACGCCAATGCTGAGCTGAGCGCGAATTGCTGCCCTCAGTTCGCCCTGATCGGCCAGGGTGTTGAGCGGCTCTTGGCGGGCGGCATCGTCCATATCCGCCAGCAATTTTTCTAGCTTGCTCTGGATGAGTTGGGCGCGAAAGGTTGCCTGGGGCACGCTGGGGGGGTCGCGATCCGTGCGGAGGGTCGCGGCTGAGGCGACCCAATGAATGGGCACGCCATCGACAAACACGGGGGCCACATCCAGATTGCCGTAGCGAAAGGTGGGGATGTTGGGGGCGCGGCTGGTGTCCTCGGCGCTGAGGCTGAGGCCGGGGAGTTGGGCCTGGAGAGGTTGCTGGAGGCTGAGGATGCTGAGGAGGGTGAAGCCCAGCAGCATCCACCAGCGCCGCCATCGGTCAAACGGACAGAACATTCGGGGGGAGCAAGGCCGAAGGGGCATCATCCTAAGCAGGGGCTCGGTGGTTCATAACCCGTTATAGCGTTTCTCCTGCGGCTGACCTGAGGGCATCCGGTTGGAGCGTTGCCCTCAGGTCTCGATCTTACAGCTGGTTTAGCCAGCGCTTAAGGCGGGCCCTCACCCTGGGTGGACGAAAAAAAGCGCGGTTCCCCTGAATTTTGAGCGATGGCTCAAGGAGCAGAGTGTAGCCCTCAATCGCTACGCGACGCTAGCGCGAACAGCGTTACGGGGCTCCCTCGGCGAGAAGCCGCTGCGCGTCTGCATCCCCCGGCCCCTGCTCCCAAGGAGGGCGCAGGGGAGTCGCCAAGGGGAGAGGCCCCCAAGTTTGCCCTCATCCTCCGGCCCCTGCTCCCAAGGAGGGTGCAGGGGAGTCGCCAAGGGGAGAGGGCCCTGTCGCGTTGGTGTAACGGTCGAGCAGATAGAGCAGGGCCATGCGGATGGCAACGCCATGGGTCACTTGTTGCGACACTAGGCTGATCTGCGGATCGTCGGCCAGATCGGAACTCACTTCCACGCCGCGATTCATCGGGCCGGGATGGAGGAGCCGCACCCCTGGCTGGCAGCGCGCTAGGCGATCGCGCGTCAGCCCAAACTGCTGCCGGTACTCGCGCAGACTGGGCAACAAGTGGGCCGTCATTCGCTCCTGTTGCAGGCGCAGGGCCATGACGAATTCAGCCCCCGCCAGGGCTGGAGCCAGCTCCCAGTGCAGCGTCACCCCAGGAAAGGCCGCAAAGTCCTGGGGCAAGAGGGTGGGCGGCCCGGCCAAGTGCAGGTCAGCACCGGCCGCTGCTAAGCTCCAGATGTTCGAGCGGGCGACCCGGGAGTGCAGAATGTCGCCCACGATGGCGATTTTTCGACCCCGCAAGGCCTGAAGGCGGGGCTCCGCCGCCGTGATCTGGGTGCAGAGGGTGAACAGATCCAGCAAGGCTTGAGACGGGTGCTCATGTTGGCCATCGCCGGCATTCAGCAGGCTGACGCCGGACTGGAGTTGATCCATCGCCCGGGCGATCGCCTGGGGAACTCCCGCCTGCTGGTGGCGCACGACCATGATATTCGCCCCCATCGCCCAGTAGGTTTTCGCCGTATCCAGGATCGTCTCTCCCTTCGTCAGGGACGACGTTCCCGGCGCGAAGTTGAGGGTATCGGCTGAGAGGCGCTTGGCCGCTAGCTCAAAGCTACTCCGGGTGCGGGTAGACGGCTCGAAGAAAAGGTTGGCCACCACTTGCCCCTGGAGCGCTGGCACTTTCTTCGTTCGTCGCGACAGCACCTCGCGAAAACTAGCCGCCGTCTGCAAAATCGTGTCATAGTCGGCCGGGGCCAACGGGGCTAAGGATAACAAGTGGCGGTGGACCCAAGTAGCGGCTGGTGTCATCGCTTCCCTCCTCGTTTGCAACCACTATTGACGCCGGCCCGCGCTAGGGTAGCGGGGAGTTTGTTCCTCAGCGATCGCTTCAGGCCGGCTCGAGGCCCCTGAAGCGGGGAGAGCCCGGACTGGAAGGGTGCGGAGCCGTCGCGCCCAACCCTACGGGTCTGGCCCCGATGGAGCGGGAGGATCGTTGCAGCACAACCCAAGCCTCGGGGCGGCTGGGCGGGGAATCGCCCGGGGTGGGAGCTGGCAAGGTGGAGATTTTGGCGGCTCCCCGTTGCGATCGCGCGGTCCGGGCCGCCAGGCCACCGCTCTCGGCCGCCCCGATTCAGGTTCAGCGTCCCCAAGGGGTCAGGGCCTAGGATGATCTCCACGGTGTCTATCACAAGCCATCAGAGCAATCATGGCAGGGTTAGGGAAGGAGGGCAACCCTGGGGCCTAGGCGGGATGCCCTTTTGTGAATTTTCATATTCAGGCTGAGGGAAAGGGTGTTATTATCAACACCAAGCTAGGGGTGCCTGATCCGAAATCAGGCTGAGAAATACCCTTAGAACCTGAGACTGGTTCGCACCAGCGGAGGGAAGCTGTTGTTTAAGGACATCTAAAATATGCGTACAGAATGGGTCGCCAAGCGTCGCGGTCAAGATACCGTGACGCAAAAGTTCTATGCCCGCCAGGGGCTGCGAACGGAAGAAATGGACTATGTTGCTCAGCGCGAAAACTTGCCTGTAAGCCTGGTGCTCAATGAAGTTGCCCACGGGCGGATGATCATTCCGGCGAATATCAATCACCCCAACCTTGAACCGATGGCGATTGGCATTGCAGCTACCTGCAAGGTCAATGCTAACCTTGGCGCATCTCCCAATTCCTCCTCTTTGGAGGAAGAGGTCGCTAAGTTGCAATTGGCGGTGAAGTATGGGGCGGATACGGTCATGGATCTATCCACCGGGGGCGGGGATCTTGATGCCATCCGGCAGGCCATTATTAACGCCTCGCCGGTTCCGATCGGCACCGTTCCCATCTATCAAGTGATGGAGAAGGTGCATGGCAATATCGAATCGTTGACTCCGGACGATTTCTTGCAGGTGATCGAAACCCAGGCCAAGCAGGGGGTGGACTATATGACCATCCATGCGGGACTGCTGATCGAGCATCTGCCGCTGGTGCGCGATCGCCTCACGGGGATTGTCTCGCGCGGGGGCGGTATCATTGCCCGCTGGATGCTGCACCATCACAAGCAGAACCCGCTTTACACGCACTTTGATGACATCCTCGAGATTTGCAAGCGCTACGATGTATCCCTCAGCCTCGGGGACTCCCTGCGGCCAGGCTGTCTTCATGATGCCTCCGATGCGGCACAACTGGCGGAGCTGAAGACGTTAGGGCGCTTGACCCGCTGGGCCTGGGCTGAAGATGTGCAGGTGATGGTCGAAGGGCCGGGTCATGTGCCCATGGACCAGATCGAGTTTAACGTGAAAAAGCAGATGGAAGAGTGCTCCGAAGCTCCCTTCTATGTGCTGGGGCCTTTGGTCACGGACATTGCCCCCGGCTACGACCACATCACCTCAGCGATCGGGGCGGCAATGGCGGGCTGGTATGGCACGGCCATGCTCTGCTATGTCACCCCCAAGGAGCATTTGGGGCTGCCCGATGCGGAGGATGTGCGGAATGGCTTGATCGCCTACAAGATCGCGGCCCATGCGGCGGACATTGCGCGCGGGCGGCCGGGGGCGCGCGATCGCGATGATGAACTCTCGCGGGCCCGGTACAACTTTGACTGGAACCGCCAGTTTGAGCTGGCCCTGGACCCCGAGCGGGCGCGGGAGTACCACGACGAGACCCTGCCAGCGGACATTTACAAAACCGCTGAGTTTTGCTCCATGTGCGGCCCTAAATTCTGTCCCATGCAGACGAAGGTGGACGCTGACGCCCTGAGCGAGTTGGAGAAGTTCCTCGCCCGGGAGGCTGAGGCTGCCGCTGCGATGTCGCCCAGCGTCTAGGGCCGGCGCGGTCGGTACGGGCCCCGCCCAGCCCTCACCCCGCTCCTGGGGGGCGAGGGCTGCTTTCCTAGGAGACGGCCGCGATGTAGTCTTGCAAGGCCTTCACCTCCAGGGGTTGCGCTTGGAGGGAGCGGATCGCCGCCGCCGTGGCCCGAGCGCCCGCGATCGTGGTGACGATCGGGATCTTGTAGGTGAGGGCGGCGCGGCGGATCGTGAGGCCATCTTCGCGGGCCTCTTGGCCGGAGGGCGTGTTGATGATGAGCTGGATCTCGCGGTTCTTGACCGCATCCAGGACGTGGGGACGGCCCTGGTGCAGCTTGAGGATCAGCGCCGCTTCCAGGCCGTGGGCCTGGAGGGTGGCGAGGGTTCCCTCGGTGGCGATGATCTGGAACCCGAGGTCGATGAAATCCCGGACGACGGGCACGACGGCTTCCTTGTCGCGATCGCTCATGGAGACAAACACCGTCCCCTCAAGGGGCAGCCGCTCCCCGGCGGCGATCTCGGCCTTGGCAAAGGCCTTGCCAAAGTCTTCGTCAAGGCCCATCACCTCGCCCGTGGAGCGCATCTCGGGGCCGAGGAGGGTATCCGTGCCCGGGAACTTGTTGAAGGGTAGGACCGCCTCCTTCACTGCGACATGGCGGGGGGCCGGTTCGGTCGTGAAGTTTAGCTCCGCGAGGGTCTTGCCGGACATCACCTGGGAGGCGAGGCGGGCGAGGGGAACGCCCGTCGCTTTGGAGACATAGGGGACCGTCCGCGAGGCGCGGGGATTGGCCTCCAGGATGTAAACCGTTTCAGCCTGGACGGCGAATTGAATATTCATCAGACCAATGACCTTGAGGGCCTTGGCCAACTGCACCGTCCAAGAGCGAATGGTCGCCACGGCGGCGGGCTTCAGGGAGGCATAGGGCAGGGAGCAGGCCGAGTCGCCGGAGTGGATGCCGGCCTGTTCGATGTGCTCCATGATGCCGCCGATGGTGACTTGGCCCTGGTGGTCGGCGATCGCATCGACATCGACCTCGATCGCGTTTTCCAGAAACTTGTCGATCAGGATCGGGTGATCGGGCTCGACTTGCACCGCGAAGGTCATGTAGCGTTCCAGTTCCGTGTCGGAGTAGACAATCTCCATCGCCCGGCCGCCGAGGACATAGGAGGGGCGCACGACGACGGGGTAGCCGATGCGGTTGGCGATCGCCAGGGCCTGCTCGTAGCTGCGGGCCAGGCCATTGGGCGGCTGGAGGATATTCAAGGTGTTGAGAATTTGCTCGAAGCGCTCCCGGTCTTCGGCAATATCGATCGAGTCCGGCGAGGTGCCCCAGATGCGGGTGGGAATCTGGTCAGAATGCTGATTCAGGTAGGTTTGCAGAGGAATTGCCAGCTTCAGGGGCGTTTGACCACCGAACTGGATGATTACTCCTTGGGGCTGCTCGGCCTCGAGGATGTTCAGGACATCTTCCTTGGTCAGGGGCTCAAAGTAGAGGCGATCGCTGGTGTCGTAGTCCGTCGAAACCGTCTCGGGGTTGGAATTGACCATGATCGTCTCGAAGCCAGCGGCGCTGAGGGCAAAGGCCGCATGGCAGCAGCAGTAGTCGAACTCAATGCCCTGACCAATGCGGTTCGGGCCGCCGCCGAGGATGGCCACCTTGGGCTTGTCCGTCGGCGCTACTTCCGACTCGCCGCTTTCGTAGGTGGAGTAGTAGTAGGGGGTGAAGGCTTCAAACTCAGCCGCGCAGGTGTCTACCATTTTGTAAACCGGGGTGATCCCCAACTGCTGACGGTAGGCCCGCACCTCGTCCTCACTGGTCTTGGTGGCAAAGGCGATCTGGCGATCGCTAAAGCCCTGCTGTTTGATCCCTCGCAGTTGCGCGGTCGTCACATCCCGCAGGGAGGTGCGCTTCAGCAGCTTTTCCGTCTCCACCAGCTCCTGAAACTTATCCAGAAACCAGGGATCAATGGCGGTTAGCTCATAGATCTCCGCCACCGTCATCCCCAGGCGCAGGGCGTGGTAGATGCTGAACACGCGCTCTGGGTTGGGTTTTCGCAGGCTGGCCCGCACTTGGGGCAAGGAGGGGAGCTGCTCGTGGCGATCGCAGCCGAAGCCGTAGCGGCCCGTTTCCAGGGAGCGCAGGGCCTTCTGGAACGACTCGCAGAAGGTGCGGCCGATGGCCATCGCCTCGCCCACGGATTTCATCTGGGTGGTCAAGAAGGGCTGGGAGCCAGGGAATTTCTCAAAGGCAAAGCGGGGGATCTTCGTCACTACATAGTCGATGGTCGGTTCAAAGGAAGCTGGCGTCTTCTGGGTGATGTCGTTGGGGATTTCATCCAGGGTGTAGCCCACGGCCAGCTTGGCCGCGAACTTGGCGATGGGGAAGCCCGTCGCTTTGGAGGCGAGGGCCGAGGAGCGGGAGACCCGGGGGTTCATCTCGATCACAATCAGCTCCCCATTCACGGGATTGACTGCGAACTGAATGTTCGATCCCCCCGTTTCCACGCCGATCTCGCGAATGATTTTGAGCGAGGCATCCCGCAGCCGCTGATACTCCTTGTCCGTCAAGGTCTGAGCCGGGGCGACGGTAATCGAGTCCCCGGTATGCACCCCCATGGGATCAATATTTTCAATGCTGCAAATGATCACAACGTTATCCGCGAGGTCGCGCATCACCTCCAGCTCATACTCCTTCCAGCCGAGGAGCGATCGCTCCACCAGGATTTGGGATACTGGGCTGGCATCGATCCCCCCCTGGGCCATCTCCTCATACTCTTCCTGGTTGTAGGCGATGCCGCCCCCCGTACCACCGAGGGTGAAGGCGGGACGGATAATCAGAGGATAGGAGCCGATTTCCCGGGCGATCGCCCGCGCTTCCTCCAGGTTATTGGCAATCCCCGAGGGGCAGACTCCAACGCCGATCCGCGCCATCGCTTTCTTGAACAGCAGCCGGTCTTCCGCCATCTCAATAGCCGGCAGCTTCGCCCCGATCAGCTCGACGCCGTACTGCTCGAGGGTGCCGTTTTTCGCCAGGGCCACGGCTATGTTCAGGGCCGTCTGGCCACCCATGGTGGGTAACAAGGCATCCGGGCGCTCTTTCTCGATTACCTTGGCCACGATCTCCGGCGTCAGGGGCTCAATGTAGGTGCGATCGGCCAGCTCCGGATCGGTCATGATTGAGGCGGGGTTAGAATTAACCAAGACCACCTGGTAGCCCTCTTCACGCAAGGCTTTGCAGGCCTGGGTGCCCGAGTAGTCAAATTCACAGGCCTGACCAATGACGATCGGGCCAGAGCCGAGCAGGAGAATTTTGCGGAGATCGGTACGGCGCGGCATAGTAATAGATTGAACGAGTAAGAGCGAAATTCCGCCATATTGTATAGCACGGCTTCGCCAGGTAATCCTGTCCTCTGGAAGCTTTTTTACCCGCCACCAGGGGCTGGGGTCGCGATCCGGGGGAACGAAATTTGACGCGGGATGGTGGGACTTCTTCGCTCAGCCCTCCCCCGTACATCCCACTCCCAAGCTGAGGCGAGGGACTTCTAGATCCCCGGCTCCCAGCTTTGGAAGCCGGGGCTGGGGGGAGTGGGGAGTAGGGAATAGCTCAACTCCCTAACGCACGACTCCCGATTCCTGCCGTAAGGGAGCCGCGCTTTTTTCGTCCACCCTCGCGACCCGAAACGCTTTGCGGACGGAACTGGGAGTATTAAGATGATTGACGGGCTGCGTTGGCGATGTCTTTGCACATTGTCGCTCAGTTTTGACCGCGCCTGAGATTTGGGTGAGTGAGGAGATTCAATGCTAGCTTTCCGATACTTTGCAGGAATAGGCACAGGAGCTGCGCTGGCCCTGGGCTATGCGACACCGAGTCTCGCCCAGGACCCCCACCCCGCCCCGGCCACGGAGGCTGAAGCACCGCCCGCTGCTGTCGTGGACACCCTGGCGGCCCGGGACGAAGTGGCCGACGTGATCCCGCCGCTGCCCCCGCCGGCCGTCTCCACTGGAAACCAGCCAGCGACGGCGATCATCCCTCCGGGGCGCTACGCGAACGCGGCGCATCCCGGCCCGCAGCTTGCCCCGGAGGTCCGCCCGCACCCGACACGAACCCCCGTCGCCGGCCGTCGTCGCCAACTCCCCGCGGCTGCCCCCGTAGCGACGCCGAGAACCATGGCGGCGGTATCGAGCTATCCTGCGGTTGAACAACCGCACCTAGCTCCAACCCCGGTTTCCCCCCTCTTCGAGTTCGAGGCGGCGACGGTGCAGCCGGCCTCTGTTAACCCTCCGGCCCCGGCTTTGGCCATGCCCAGGGCTCGCCGTCTGGCTGCCGCTCAAACCGTTACGGAGCCCCCCCAGGGTCTCGATCAGCCCCTCCTAGCCCTGGCAACGGAATCGGATACCCCCCCGCGACTGGCCCTGGCCGATGAATGGGCCACTCCCGCCGCGATCGCCACGCCGCGTCCCCCCTTGACCTTGGCCTCGGCTCCAGATGTCCTCCCGGAGCATCGAGCTGAAATCGCCCCCTCGGTGGCTCCCAGCTTGGCGATCGCCCTAGTCACGGTGGGCGATCGCCAGGCCCGCCCTGCGACCGATGAGCTGGCCGTCGCCACCAACCCCCTGCCCCTACGGTTCCAAGCCCCGCTCCCGCCCCAGCCTGAACCCCTGATCCTGCGGCTGGACTCAGAAGCCCCAACCCAGCGGGATGATGAGCTGACCCTGGCGGCTATGACCGGACCCCTGGCCCAGGACCCTAAAACTCCGCTCAGGGCCCTCCGCTGGTTCGCCCAGGCGGATCACCTGCCCAGCCAGCCCACCGATGAATTGGGCGACCTACGGGAATCTCGGCTTCAGCAGCCAACGCGTGCGTTGACACCGCTGCCCGGGGATGCCACGGTGGAGGCCCAGGCGGCTCCCCTGGCTCCTCCCCAGTTGACCCAAGCCGTCATCGACGGCCGGCAACCGGTGCCGCCGCCCGACATCCTCGACCCCAGCGCCAACCCCCTGCTCTTCCCCACCGCGCCGGAGGAGGTGCGGGTAGACCTGACCCAGCCCATTACCCTCGTGGAGGCGATCGCCCTGGCCCGCCGCAATAACCCGGAATTCCGCACCGCTTGGTTGGGGCTCGAGCGGGCCCAGGCCGGGTTGCGCGCTGCCCTAGCGGCTCTGTACCCAACCTTGGAAACGTCAGCATCCATTACCCGCACCGACTCGGCCCAAGCAGAGCTGAGCAACCGCCGCCGCCAAGACACACCCCAGGAATTGTTCCAAAGCGGCGACACCAGTACGATCACGGACTCTTTCGATGGCCGAGTGGAGCTGAGTTACAACCTCTACGACGGCGGCCGCCGCCCGGCCCAGATCCGTGAGGCGGAACGCGCCATTCGCTTTAACCAACTGGAGGTTGAGCGCATCGGTGAACAAGTGCGCTTACAGACCAGCAGCGCTTACTACGGTCTGCAAGAGTCGGATGCGCGGGTGGACATTGAGCAAGCGGCGGTGGAGAACGCCCAACAGACTCTCCGGGATGCGGAACTGCTGGAGCAGGCCGGTCTCGGAACGCGCTTTGATGTGCTGCGGGCCCAGGTGTCCTTGGCCAATAGCAACCAGGCCCTGACCAATGCTCTCTCGGAGCAACGGGTTGCTCGGCGGCAGCTGGTCCAAGTCCTCGGCCTAGGTCAACAGGTGGAAGTGACGATCGCTGATGATATTGAGCCCGCTGGGGCCTGGGATCTGCCCCTGGAAGATACGATCGTGCTCGCCTACCGCAACCGCGCTGAGCTGGAGCAGCAACTGGTGCAGCGAGAAATCGATGAGCAGCAGCAAAAGGCCACCTTGGCCGACCTGCGCCCCCAAGTCAGCATCTTTGCCAACTACAACGTGCTGGGGGTCTTCAACGACGACGAGGGCCTCGCAGATGGCTACCAGATTGGGGCGCGAGTGCGCTGGCGGTTCTTCGATGGTGGTTTTGCCCGGGCCCGCAGTGACCAAGAGGCCCTGGACATGGAGATTGCCGAAGTGACCTTTGAGCAGCGCCGGAATCAGGTGCGCTTTGAGGTCGAGGAGGCTTATTCAAATCTCCGGGCTAGTGATGAGAATATTAAAACCGCCACCGTGGCGGTGCAGTTGGCGGAGGAAAGTCTGCGCCTTGCTCGTCTGCGCTTCCAGGCTGGCGTCGGCACTCAGACGGACGTGATCGATGCCCAGACGGAACTGACCCGGGCTCGGGGCAATCTGCTGCGGGCGATCATTGGCTACAACAGCGCCTTGGCCTCCTTGCAACGGGCGGTGAGCAATGTGCCGGACAATCAGTTGTTTGACCTGCCTTAGAACGAGTTACTGGTAAATCATGCAGCACCCCCGACCCCTGGCAGATTTTCACTGCCACAATGCGGAAGCTCCCCTCTGGCATCCGGAGGAGCAGCGTCTCTACTGGACGGATATCCCGACGGGGCGGCTGTTCTACTACGACTGGGCTACGGGGGCTAGCGAGCAAATCTACAGCGGCGAGCCCGTGGGGGGCCTGACGTTGCAGGCTGATGGCTCGCTGCTGTTGTTCAAGGCTCGGGGGGCGATCGCCCGCTGGCAGGCTGGGGTGGAAACCGTGCTGCTGCCGGAGCTGCCGGCGGAGCGAGATTCTCGCTTTAACGATGCGATCGCCGATCCCCAGGGTCGGGTCTTCGCGGGCACGATGCCGACACCGGAGCGCCTCGGCCGGCTCTATCGCTTTGATCCCGACGGCTCCTACACGGTTGTGCTGGAGGGCCTCCAGGTGTCTAATGGTTTGGGATTTCGGGGCGATCGCCGCTGCCTCTACCACACCGACTCTCCTCGCCGCGAGATCTACCGCTTTGACTACGATGAAGCCAGTGGCACCCTCCGTCAGCAACAAGTGCTCATCACCACGCCCCCCGTCGCGGGGGTTCCCGATGGCCTAACGGTGGACGCGGAGGGCTACCTCTGGTCAGCTCGCTGGGATGGGGGGCATCTGTTCCGCTATGCTCCGACTGGCGAGGAGGTTCTCCGCATTCCCTTGCCAGCGCGCAAGGTTTCCTCTGTCACCTTCGGCGGCCCCGATTACACGGACATCTTCATCACCACCGCTGGCGGCGACAACCGGGCTGTGGAAGGAGAGGGAGCCGGCCAGGTGTTCCACCTCAACCTCGGCCTGGCGGGAGTGCCGGAGTTTCGCTCGCGGTTAACGGCGGTGCAGCTTGAGCCCTAGCCCACACCGCTGGGGGCCCGTCAGGCGGCCTCCTGCTCCTGCCCCAAGTAAACCTCGATCACGCGGGGATCATTCTGGACTTCATCCATCGACCCCTCACAGAGCACTGAACCCTGGTGGAGCACCGTGACGCGGCGCGCAATTTGGCGCACAAACTCCATATCGTGTTCGATCACAATAATTGAATGACTTTCCGCTAAAGCGAGCAGTAGATTGCCGACATTTTCCGTCTCTTCATCGGTGAGGCCGGCAACCGGCTCATCGACGAGCAGTAAGTCTGGGGATTGAGCCACCAACATCCCAATTTCCAGGCGCTGCTTTTCTCCGTGAGATAGCAAGTTCGCTTTCAGGTCCGCCTTGGCCTCCAGACCGATGGTTTCGAGCAGGCCGACCACATGGCGTTGATCGGCCCGCGACGGCCGCCCGAAGAGCGTGCTGAGGACATTTTTCTGCGGATTACAGGCCAGATCGAGATTTTGGCACACGGTCAGGTTGAGGTAAACGCGGGGGGTTTGGAACTTGCGGCCCAGACCGAGACGGGCGATCGCGTGTTCCGAGCGTCGTCGCAGATCGCGACCCTGGAAGTAGACATTACCGGTTTGCGGTTGCACCTTACCCGTGATCACATCGAGAAAGGTCGTTTTCCCGGCCCCATTGGGGCCGATGATCACCCGCAACTCCCCCGCTGTCATGCTGAAGGTGAGGTGATTGAGAGCTTTGAAGCCATCGAAGCTCACCGTCAGATCGCGGATGTCTAAAATCAGGTTATCCATGAGCTTTGTCAACTGCTTGTTGGCCGTCAATAGTTAAGAATCAATCTCTTCACGTTCCTGCTGAATCTCCGGATCTTTTGCCACCGCCGGATAAGTGATTAACGGTTCTGGGGCGAGGCGCGATCGCAGTCCAGCCACCAGCCGCCGCAGGCCGCCAAGAATCCCATCCGGCAACACCGTAACTACCAACAAAAAGAGCAAGCCCTGGAAAAAGAGCCAAACTTCCGGCAACTGTTCGCTCAGCATCGTGCGGGCTTGATTGACTAACAGGGCCCCAAGAATCGCCCCCACCAGCGTGCCCCGGCCGCCCACCGCCACCCAGATCACCATCTCAATCGAGAAGGCCACCTCCATCGCGCTGGGGGTGATAATGCCACTCTGCACCGTGAACAGCGCCCCCGCAATCCCGGCAATGCCACCCGAGATCGCGAAGACAAACACCTTAAACCAGGTCGGATTGTAGCCCGTGAAACGCACCCGGTTCTCATCGTCTCGAATCGCCACCAAAAGTTGACCAAAGCGGCCGCTCGTCAACCACCGACAGAGGAGGTAGATGAGCACCAGCATCGCCACCGTCACCTGAAAAAACGCGATCTGGGCTGGCCCAGAGCTGACGACTTGCCCAAAGATCAAGTCTGTGTCAGTTTTGAGGCCGTTCGTGCCATTGATCAGCTTTTGTTGCCCGTTGAAAAAGTTGAAAAAGACGATCAGGGCTGCTTGGGTCAAGATCGAAAAGTAGACACCACGAATCCGATTGCGAAACACGAGGTAGCCGAGCAAGCCAGCAACAATAGCCGGGATGATCGGGATCGCTAGGGCTGTAAAGGAAAGCGACTTGAAGGGCTCCCAAAACCAGGGCAATTGATTGACCCCGTAGAGGGTGAAAAAATCCGGCAGGGGTGCTTCTGGCCCGTTCAGCTTCAAGTGCATGGCGATGCCATAGCCGCCCAAGGCAAAGAAGATGCCGTGACCCAAGCTCAAGAGCCCTGTATAGCCCCAGATCAGGTCAAGGCCTAGGGCGATAATCGCCAGGGAGAGAAAGCGGCCCAGGAGCTTGAGGCGGAAGGCGGGCAGGACAGCAGGCATGACCAGGATGAGCACCAGCACAGCCGCGAGGATTAAGCCCGCTTCGAGCAACCAGCGCCGATACTGCTCGCGCTGTTGCTGCTGCTGGCGGCGATGAAGAACCTCAGAACTCATAGGGTGTCTTGCGGGCGCTAGGGGGGATAGAGGGGGGCAGGACTACAGCTCAGCCGTGCGCCCCTTGGGCGGAAAAATGCCGGCTGGTCGAACTTGCAGGAACGTGATGATGGCGGCAAAGACTATCACCTTGGCCATGCTGGTGGTCGCGAAGAAGTTGAAGAGCTCAATGAGTACGTCGGGCCCGTTAGCCGTACTGAGCAACAGGGCGATCGCCCCAGAGCCGATGATGTAAGTGAAAATGCCGATGGCCATGGCGGCAATGATGCTCCCCAGCAAGTTCCCCACGCCGCCGACGACGACCACCATGAAGGTATCGACAATGTAGTTCTGGCCGACATTCGGCCCCACCGAGCCGAGCAAGGCCACCGCGACGCCCGCAACCCCAGCAAGGCCGGAACCGAGGGCAAAGGTGAGAGCATCCACCTGGCCGGTATTGATCCCCAAGCAGGCGCTCATATTGCGGTTTTGGGTCACGGCGCGAATGCGTAGACCCCAGTTCGAGCCATTCAGGAAAAGGAACATTCCCGCCAGGCAGAGCAGAGTGAGCACGATGATGAAGATGCGAGCGTAGGGGAGTTGGAAGGTTCCCACGGGAATGCCACCCCGCAGCCAAGCCGGGGCCGTCACGTCCACATTGCGGGGGCCGAACCAGGGCCGTACCCAGGCAGCGGGCTGGGTTTGCCAGAGGGTTGCCGTGAGGGCGATCGCGATCCCCAGGGAGAGCACCCCATTACTGATCAGGGCCGTCGAGCGGAGCGATCGCCAGCGTTCCAGGGGCAGCAACCGCGCCAAGAGCACCCAGCCGCCGAAGAACAGGAGGCAGAGAGTCGCCAAGCCAATCGCCAAGGGCCAGTTCACACTGCGGACAAACTGCCGCAGGATCAAGCTCACCCCCCAGGTAGCCAGCAACGTTTCCAAGGGCCGCCCGTAGAGGAAGCGAATCACACCGCGCTCGAGGGCCAAGCCGACCAAAGCGGTGACGACAAAAGCAACGGGCAGGGCAACAAGAATGTAGATGCTCGACCAGGGAGGGCCAAGCACCTGAAAGCCGTTTTGCACCACAAAAGTGCTGTAGGCTCCGAGCATCATCAACTCCCCGTGGGCGAGATTGATCACGCCCATGAGGCCAAAAACGACCGCTAAGCCAAGAGCCGCAATCAAGAGCACGGAGCCAATGCTGAGGCCGTTAAACAGACCTTGGAGGAGTAACACGGGGGGTTAAAGCCTCACTCACGTTAAGTATCTTAGTCCCTGCAAAGCGAGGGGGGGGTTGGCAGTCTGCCCTTAAACCCCTGCAATCAAATCCCAGAGGCACAGAGAACCTAGAGCCTCCAGTAAGGTACAGCGATTTTTAGCCTAGTGCAATACAGCTAAAGCCCCGCGCCCTCTGAGAGAGGGGTTTGGGTGCATCTCCCTTTGGAGACTCCCCTTCGCCCTCCTGGGGAGAAGGGGCCGGGGGATGTAGACGCGCAGCGGCTTCTCGCAGAGTGGGTAAGCTTGCCTAATTGAGATGCATCCGAGGGGTTTGGGGTGAGGGCTACGTACTCTACTGGCAAGAAAAATGCTGTACCGTTCGTCCCTGGACAGCAGAGGTGGGCTCAAAACCCACCTCCACCCTAGGGGCTCTACTCCGACTGGCAGGGAAAAACAAGGGGGCTAGATCTTATACTTGCCGCCCTTGGCCGGATCGGTCCAGTCGCAGGCAAAGCCTTTGGTTTCCGGGACATATTGGTTCCAGGGCTGGGGTTCCACCGGACCATCCGTAGACCAGACAATCTCAAACAGGCCGTCATCCCGGATCTCACCCACACGTACCGTCTTGGAGATGTGGTGGTTCGCAAACATTTCCACCGGACCTTCAGGGGCATCCAGGGTCTGACCCACAGCGGCTAAGCGCACGGCTTCGAGGTCATCCGCCGTATCCGCTTCTTCAACCGCTTGCTTCCAGAGGTAGACCATGATGTAGGCTGCCTCCATGGGGTCGTTGGTCACGCGGTTATCGCCATACTCGGCTTTGAAGGCCTGGACAAAGGCATCATTTTCCGGTGTCTCAACGGTTTGGAAGTAGTTCCAGGCAGCGTAGTGACCGACGAGGAATTCTGGGCCAATCTGGCGCACTTCTTCTTCCGCAACGCTGACCGACATCACGGGGTACTTGTCAGGGTTCAAGCCAGCCCCTTGCATCTGCTTGAAGAAAGCGACGTTACTATCACCATTCAGGGTGTTGAAGATGACTCCACCATCGGGCAAAGCCTGCTGAATCTTGGTGATGATCGGCGTCACTTCAGTGTTGCCCAGAGGGAGATAATCTTCCCCAACAGTTTCGCCTCCTTCCGCCGCCAACATTTCCTTGATAATCGTGTTGGCAGTGCGGGGGAACACGTAATCGGAGCCTACTAGGAAGAATTGCGTGCCCTTGTTCTCCAGCAGCCACTTCACCGCTGGCTCGATCTGTTGGTTGGGAGCCGCGCCCGTGTAGAAAACATTCTTCGAGCATTCCTGGCCTTCGTACTGGACGGGATACCAGAGCATATGGTCTTTGGACTCAAACACATCCAGCACCGCTTTGCGGCTCGCCGAAGTCCAGCAACCGAAGACGGTGACAACTTCATCTTGGTCGATCAGTTTAGCCGCCTTTTCAGCGAAGGTGGGCCAATCCGAGGCGCCATCTTCGATCACGGCTTCGATCTGCTTGCCGAGGACGCCCCCTGCTTCGTTAATTTCCTTAATTGCCAGCTTCTCGGCATCGACGACGGTGGTTTCGCTGATCGCCATCGTGCCGCTGAGGGAGTGGAGAATGCCGACTTTAATCGTGTCGCCACTGCTACTGGTATCGCTGCTGTCAGCTTCGGCTGCGGTGTCGCCAGATTCCGCTGTGCCCTCAGGGGCGGGACCGCAGGCCTTGAGCAGAATGCTTGTGCCCAGGGCCGCAGAGCCATAAAGCAAAAACTTGCGTCGTCCAAGTCGCTGTACCATATCGTGCTACTAACCTCGCATCAACTACCCGGATCGCGTGGACGCCTACGGCACGCTACCCAAACGCGCAGCCTGGGCGGCTTACGCAGTCCGGCACTGTATCTTAGGGCTAGGATTCTCTGGGGTTTGTAATCTAGGTTACGAAATTTGGCGGCTGTCCCCTGGGCGATCGCCCCCGGACCAGACCAGTTCGGCCGCGAGTCCGAAGTGATCGGAAGGGTACAGCCGGCGGCTGCCCGGAGCGGGTTGGTTGAGGATCAGGCGACAGTCGCGGACGCTGAGGGTGGGACTGACAAAGATGTAGTCCAGCGTGCCCCGCCAGGAGCGCAGGGTGCGGTTATAGAACAGATCCAGCCATACTTGCCGCACTACCTTGCGCCAGTTGCGCCGCGCGAGGGGAGTTGGGCAGGTGTAGTCCGGCTCACAGCCGTGGTGGGCGGCGTAGGCGGAGGTGAAGGCCTGGCGCATCTGGGCGATCGCGGGAGTCTGGGGCTCGCCGTTGAAGTCGCCGACCACAACCTGGGGCAACTCCGGGGGCAGCTCCGCCAGCCAGGCTAGGAGACGCGCGATCTGGGCCTGGCGGCCGGGGGCTGGGCCGGGATACCAAAAGTAGTGGCCATTGCAAAAAATCAGGGGTTGTCCAGCAATCTCCACCTGCACGCGCTGGGCAAAGCGGCCCTGGCTTTGCAAATCGAGGATGGCTTCTTGCTGAAAGGGGTGGCGGCTCAAGATCGCACTGCCATAGTTCGGGAGGCTCGGCACATCATTGGGGCCGTAGGGAACGAGTTGGACATAGGGAAAGCCCAGTTGCTCCGCCAACCAAGCGGCGTTATTCTCTGGGAGCTTGACTTCTTGAATCCCAATCAGATCGGCCTGCTCAGCCGCGAGCCCCTGCACCAGCAGGTCGCGTCGTCGCGGCCAGTCGCGCAGGTCAAACAGAATATTGATGGTTACTACTTTGATCGACTGCACCATACCGCTTGCTCCGGGGGGACGGGGCCAGTGTACAACCGGCGGCCGACATCCCCCGCTTACAGGGGCAGAGCGGGAGGGTATGATGGGGGAGAGCAGCCGCAGGGGAGAACACCGTGTTCAGGCAGTCCGTGAGTTTTGGGGTCGCCGCCTTCCTCCTCAGCAGTGGTGGTCAGGGCTGGGCCCAAGGGGCCGACTTCGAGGCTGAGGCCAGCGGTCCAGCCTACCAGTTTGATAATTTTTGGTCTCAGGTTCTACCAATCCTGGAAGTCCAAGCCACCTTGGTCGAGCGCGTCCAGGCCGTTTGGGCCAACCCTGATCCCGCCCCCCGGGAGGCCCTGCGGCGCGAGCTGGGCGATCGCCTCGCAGACCTTGAGCGCTTCCTCCGCAATCAATACCGCGAGCCCGACCGCCTCTGCTTGCCAGGTCTGAGCCCGCCGGTCACAGGCCTGACGCGGGAGCAACAGCGAGTCTATTGTGGACTCTACCAAACCGAGCGCCGCTGGCGCGCCCTGGCGGCCTCCCTCAGCCAAGCCCCGAGCCCCAGTCCCTTCCCTCTGGCTCCGAGCAGTCCTCGCCTCTCGCCCCAGGATCTCCTCAATCCGCCCCCCCCGGCGATCGCCCCCCAGATTCCCCTCCCCGCTTCTCCCCCCGCCCGCCCCCGCGTGATTAGCCAACCGGCTAAGCGGGCCTTCGAGACCGAGCGAGAATCGGGTGATGCCGAGGGCATTCCGACCCAGCCCCTCGCCCTGCTGGCGGCGATCCGCCAAGAGCTGGCGGCCCTGCGAACCCTGCTGCCCACGGCGACTGCGCCCCTGGCTCCCGAGGCAGACCCAGAGCCGGTGGACCCTGCACCCGACTATGCCGCCTTTCTCGCCCGAGGCGCGACGGGAATCCTGCGCCTGCGGCCAGTTACTCAGAGCGCTGACTTGGCGACCTTGCCCAGCCGCCAACCGGGCTATGCGCCGTTGCTGGCTCTCGTGTTGGCGGACCAGGAGCTGGCGATCGCCCCGAACCCCCTCCGCTACGGATTTCTCGCGGATCTGGGCCCCCAGGGGCTGGAGCGGCGATCGCTCCGCCCCGATCGCCGCCGCTATGCCTTCTTCTGGGACTACCAGCCCCCGCCCCGCTTGGCCGCGATCCAGGCCCATCAACGGGCCTTCTTCTTCGACAAGCTGGGGGTCGGAACCCGCTTCCCCGCTGCCCCGCCGTTTCCCGGCCGCCTCCCCCTCACGGTCAATCACACCTATCTCTTGCGCTTGGTGCAGTACCAACTCCCGACCGTGGTGCTGAACCGGGAGCCGATCCCCCGAGAGCGCCGCCGCTATGCCAGTGCCATGCTGGACTGGTTTAGCAGCGATCTCCTGCTCGCCCTCCAGCCGGTCGCCCAGCACCCCGATGGCAGCTACACCATCCTTTGGCAGGTGCTCCACCAATTTCCAGAACCGCCGATCACGGATCTCGATCATTATGTGCGCTTTGAGTAGAGCTGTGGTTGTTTCAAGCAATTTTGAGACACTTTAGAACAGCGTTAAGGTGGAGAACCTCAACCCGTTGCCGCCCTCACCCTCAATCCCTTGAATCAGAGAGAGCCGACTTAGCTCTCTCTGATTCCTGCTTCTTCTGTCCAGTCCCTGACCTGACCTAAATAGGCATGGTAATTTTAGAATACCCAAAAACTTGATATACAGAGAGAGCACGCTGTGGAATACCTGTGGAAATTTTGTGTATAGAGTGTGGATAACAAACAAATGTATTAATCTCTTTGATTTTTGTGCTATCATGCCTCTTAATGTGGTGAAATCCAACAGTACGTGCTCAAATGGCCAAGTCACAAGTCTTCTGCGGTAACGCAGTCGAGGTACTGAAGTCACAAGATCTGGCGGAACTAGACCTCTCCTTTCTAGATCCTCCTTTCAATCAGCAGAAAGATTATGCTTTGCATGATGACAATATGCCCGAGGAAGACTACTGGGCCATGATGTGCGATGTCTGCAAATCAATTTTCGATCTTACGAAAGATGGCGGCTCGATTTACTTTATGCAGCGAGAGAAGAATGCCCATTGGGTTATTCAAACACTCTTGAATGCTGGTTGGACATTCCAGAATATGCTTATCTGGAAGAAGAGCACCTCCGCCGTCCCGGTCAAAGGAAGGTACGGCAAGTCCTATCAGATCATTGTCTATGCCACCAAAGGTCAGAGGCCTCGGAGGTTCAATCGTTTGAGGATCGACCCCCCTTTGCCTAGTACCTACAAGCACAAGCGGGAGAATGGCATTTATGTAACCGATGTTTGGGATGACATTCGGGAAATGACATCTGGTTACTTTGCGGGTGACGAAGCAATTAGAAATGATGATGGCAGTCGCTTCCACAAGCAGCAAGCCCCCATTGCACTTTTGTTGCGAATAATACTGACCTCGACGGAGGTTGGAGATACAGTTCTCGATCCGTTCTCGGGTACTGGTACGACTGCTGTAGTAGCCCAACAAGTCCAGCGAAACTCCGTTAGTATTGAACTAGATCCCCAAAACGTCACCTGTATTGAGACCCGGCTAGCCAGTATCCGCCCGGCAGATTCTGTCGATCGTTACTACCGGAGCTACTTATGCACCGACAACCTGAGTTCTATATGGGGCCCTCGGAGTAGCGAATGCTCAAAAGCAGTTGAATCAGAAACTGAGTATGCTGATCTTGATCTGGTTATACCTGAGCTAGCAGCTTTAGTTTAGTATGACCAAATCCATCTATCATTTTTTTCGATCTCTTGAGAGACAAAAAGAATCATTCTTGACAGTCGATAAGCTTGAGAATTTCCCTTTTGACACGTCTATTTTTTCTTGTCAAAGCAAGGGGAAATTTCCCGACTTGGCAGTAAAAGTCAATTCTGATAATCCGATGTTCACTGGCGGGGAACTAATAGAATTGAAAGATAGTAATAGCTATCAAGTTTCATCTTTCAATTCTACGGTTCCAGCAGGTCAGAAGAGCATAGCCAAGATAGTTGGTCGTAAAAAACAAAGCACTATCAGAGAGCAGATGGAAGTATCAGGTATGTGTTCTCACTACCAATCCGAGATGTCTACTACTTGATTCGCGGTCGTAAAAAGCAGGGTGATCTTCACCAGTTTACGAAGGTTGTTCTGGTTCATGGCAGTTTCTTTGAAACCATATCCGAGGCGGAGCTTATTTCACGGTCGTTTGCTCAAGTTTTGGATGAAAGGCTTAGGGATAGTGGTTTGAATGTTACGCAATCAGTCAAAGATCTTCTCCCTGAAATTTTCTCAGACCACGATAGCTTTAGTAAAGTTCGTAATGTCGAGGCGGCCTCAGTCAAGCTGCGATTCAGAATCATGACTGAAGTGAGAAAAGAGGCCAACATTTTAAATTCAAAAATTTACCGAGAAATCCCGGATGACAGACACTATCAATCTCGTTGTTCCTGCCCCCAATGAAGACGTGAAGGATAGAAGTCTTCAGCGTTTCTATGCTGTGTATGAAACTCAGGAAGTGAAATTGTTTAATATTTTCTCGATGAAGCACCCACTAAACGGTAGCTTCTTGGTCTTTCAGAAATCCTTATTTTGAATAGAGTCGCAAACTTCTAACACACAAGAGTTTTTAGGGGAGGACCTAGCCTGGGCCGCAGGAACGTAGGGCCGCCAAGTGAGATGCTTCCCTACCCGCAGTTCCCCTAAGTAGGTCAGGCTAGAATTGCAGCACCAGAAATATTGGGCTGATCAACCCAAAACTCTTGCTGACAAAGGGATTCAGTCGTGGCAATGATTCGTTACATGGTCTACAGCATCAACCCTGGTCTACTTAACAGCCACGAAAAAAGGAGCCCGCAGGCTCCTAACAAGTGAGTTTGGCAATCGTTTTACTCGGTTTAGACCAGTCCAGGGTCCGTCAACTCAGAGCAAGCTGAACCGTAGCGGTTTCGCCTCTAGTGCTTGCGGCGCGTAGCAGCAGCCATCAGACCACCGGCGGCTACCAGGCCGAGCATCAGCGAGGGTTCCGGCACGGATTCCGTTTCCGGGGTTGGCTCTAGGGAGCCTTGGACGTACCAGGAATAAATGCCCGTACCGGAGGAGGTATCGTTCGCGGCGGCATCCGGGGCCAGCCAGCCGGTTTGGGCCGCTTGGAAGCTGTAGGCGTAGTGAACTTGACCGTCAATGGTCACTTTCGCCACTTCGCTGATTTGCAGCGGCTCGCCGAGGAGGAGGTTGCGAACCATGGGAACCATCGCCGCGTAGGGGCCGGCTTGCAGCCAGGGGGCGTTGAGCACGTCGTAGTGGCCGATCATTTGCAGGGTGATCAAGCCAGTCTCGTCGTTCTGGTTGAAGCTGCCGATGTTGGGGTCGCCCGCGCGGGAGGGACCTGCCATCACTTCAGCCGCGATCGCCTGACCCAGGCTGCCCACGCCTGGCAGCGTCGCCGCAAACAACGCCGGGTAGGCGGCTTGGAAGTCAGCGAGCCACTGGGTCGCCAAGCCATTTTGCCAGTCAGCCGCCGTCACGGTTTCCACCGCCACGGAATGAACGCCCAAGGTGGCCGTGAAACCTACATTCGCTACTTGGTTCTCAGTGCTGACGCCTAGCTCGACGTTGGTGATGGCGCTACCGTCAGTCAGGGCGCTGACGGCATCGGTCCCATTGCCATCACTCCAAGAATCCGTAGAGTAGGTTCTGAAGTCATTGGTGTTGAACTGGATATTGGTCAGCGAAGCAGCAAAGGCCGGAGCCACCGCCAAAAGGCTGGTGCTGATGATCGCCGAGGCGCTGATTAAAAACTTTTGGACCGTCTTCATGGTGGTTATCCCCGCAGTTCTCCGAATTATCTAGACTCCCTACCAGAGCACCAAAGCAGCGAGTATCCAAGCTGGAAAGAAGCTGCTGGGAGAAGCCGTGCTCTTGAACAGTGCTGGCGGCGTTCTGGACTCTGGCAAGTCAGGAGTTATCCCCTGGACTACAGTTTTACTCTATCCGAACGGCTTGGGCTGTAGGTGAAGTTAGCGTAAATTTTTGCGCGAATTGATTGAAGTTTCGCCCGATATTTCTAGTGAGTAAAAGATTAAAAAATAGGTATTTTCACAGATAAATGATCCTGGGCTAGCTCTCAAACTCGTGCTCCGGCAGGCTGCCAACGGCAACGCTGAGCCTGGGACGAAATCTGCCCTGAAACCAGGACTGGCAAGCACTTACGATACTTGGAAACCCTGATTCCTCCCTGACGCTGCTAACCAGCTCGTCAGCCAAGCCCAGTTTTTGCCTAAGTATTTACCGCAGGTTTGCCAACTTCACAAGACTACTTAGGTTCTGTGGTCTCGGGAGTAGGCTCGTTTGGCGGCCCTACGTTTCCACAAAACAGGCTGATGTCGCCGACCTGCCAGCGCTGCGAGCAGCTCCGGGAGCTTGCGCGAACGCTAGCGCCAACACTCTAAATCCCTGGAGGGTCTCAGGATCTCCTCAAATTGCGCCGTAACCCGGATGGCGAAACGGTGAATCCTGAATTGCGGTCACTAACCCAACCACCAGAGGCCCCCGAGCAGGGCGATCGCCACCACCACCGCAAAGCCCACAAACGCACGATTGTCCTCGCTCTCTCCCGACGGCACCGGAAACTGCTCCACGCTCAACCGGGTTTCCGGCGGCGGCGTTGCTTTGGAGTCGAGGTAACAGGCTTGGGCTGGACGATCTTCGAGGCGTGCTAGGTCAGGAATCTGGGTCAGCCAGTCGGGGGAGCGTTGTAGGCGGGGTGCTTGGAGGATGTAGAGGAGATCCTTGGCTTGGCGGCTGATGGTTGGGTAGGGGTGGTGCTGGAGTTGTTGGCAGAGGGCGATCGCCGCGTCCCAGCGATCGGCCGCCTGATAGGCATTGACCAGCCAGAGTTGGGCTTCGCCCCCAGCCCGCGAGCGACTGGGGCACAATTCGCAGGCCTGCTCCAGGTACTCAATGCTCTGACGGTACTGACCCCCCTCAAAGGCCGCCAGACCAGCTTGGTACTGGGCTCGGAAGGTTGCGCGTTGCTCAGAATTCACAGTTCAAGCGATGGATAGAGACAAATACCAACCGTTATTCTCGCAAATTTTTCTCGGGCGACGCTCAATTCATCCCCAAGCATCCGGACAAGCGGAGGAGCGAGCGAAAAACGTACTCAGACGCTTGGGGTCTTGGGAGGCCGGAATCACCTTGGTCAATACGAAAATTCACTGCTCGCCGATCGGGCAAGTCCTGCGCCAGCGCTATGAAATTGTACGCCTCCTGAGTTCGGGGGCCTTTGGGCACACGTATGTCGCTCGAGATCAGCATCATGAGGGGGGGCCCTGCTTGGTGAAGCACTATCAATCGCACCAAGGCTATCCTCACCTCCTCAAAACCAGTCGGCGTCTTTTCGTCACTGAAGCCGAGACCCTACGCACCCTAGGGATTCACGACCAAATTCCCCGCTTTATCGACTGCTTTGAAGAGCAGGAGCAGTTTTATCTGGTGCAGGAGCTGGTTGTGGGCCAGCCCCTCAGCGAGGAATTGTCTCTGCTGAACCATGCGAGCTTGCGGGATTGTCACAGTACCCTCCGCGAGCGCGAAGCCGAGGTGATCTACTTTCTCCAGGATCTGCTGCACATTCTCGACTTTGTGCATTCTCAGGGGACGATTCACTGTGATGTCAAGCCGAATAACCTTCTGCGCCGGGCGAAGGATGGCAAGCTGGTCCTGATCGATTTTGGGGCCGCGCAACCGATCCGCTCTCCGGAACGCGATCGCGAAGCCAGCCGTTCCCTACCGCTCAAGTCCCCGATCGCCGTCAGCCCCTCGGGCTATCTTGCCGCTGAACAACTGGCTGGCAGGCCTTACCCCAACAGTGATCTTTACGCAGCGGGGATCATTGCGATTCAGATCCTGACGGGCATCGATCCCGCGAAACTGCAACTGAACCTCGAGACCCATGAAATTGACTGGAAGCAGCTCCAGACTCACCAGCGATCGCCGTCGGCCCTCCACCGCCCCTTGACAGCGATTTTGCGCCAGATGGTGCGCTACAACCACCAACAGCGTTACCAGTCCGCCCGGGAGGTGCTGCGGGCCTTGGAGCCCCTGCTGGAGCCAGCGCGGCGATCGCTCCTCCAAACCCCAGCCCCTGCCAACCGGCCGGCGGCTGACACACCGGTTGATATTGACCTTCAGGACAACCTTCGGGACAACCTTCAGGACACCGCACCCGACCCCGTCGCCGCCTCGCCAATTTTGCCGCTGGTGCCATCAGCGGGTCTCAAGCAGCCGGTTCCCCTCTTCTCTTCCGTCGCAAGCCGCAACGGCAGCGCGCCGCCTGCCCCGAAGCCACCCGCCTTGCCCACCTGGGAAGATTGGCAAGACACCGCCGACCCTCCGAGCCCCGAGCCAGCCACCAGCGCCCCAGCCAAGTCGGCCGCGTCCCTGGGGCCGTGGCAAGCGAGTCCCCAGCTGATGGCGACCCTGACCCGGGCGGGGATCTTGGTTGCGGTGTTAAATCTGTTTGCCCTCGCCTTTGGTCTCTATGCCCTAGCGAACCAGCGGGAGACTGAACCGGGAGCGCGCCGCTTGGCCCAGGCCAACCGTGCCCTCCAGCGGGGGGATCTGGAGGGGGCGATCGCCCTGGCCCAGGCGATCCCCAGCGACAGCGAGGTTTATGCCGAGTCGCAGCAAGCGATCGCCGACTGGCAGCGGGACTGGCAGCAGGCGGCCCAGCAGGTCAAGGCGGCCGAGCAGGCCGTAGCGCGAGCCGACTGGGGGACCGTGCTCACCCTCGGGGAGAGCCTGCCGGCCCTGGACTCCTGGCAGCGACAGATGCAACCCCTAGTCAACCAGGCCACCGAGCAGGCGGAGGCAGCAGCCGCGGACTTGCTCGCCCAAGCCAGCCAAGCGGCCTACGAGCGCAACTTTACCCAGGCCCTGGATTACCTGGGGCAGATCGTGCCCAAGACCACGATCGGCCAACGCATTCAGCCCAAGATTGAGGAGTACCGCCTCAAGGAGCAGATTCGCGCCATGCACTTCTTGCAGCGGGCCTATGATCAGGCGGCCGTTGGGGAGTTCAAGGCGGCGATCGCCGAGTTGCAGCAGATCCCGGCCCATACCCCCGCCGGTCAAACGGCCCGCGAGAAGCTGGTGGAATACACCGAGAAGCAGAGTATTCGCGAGCAACTGACGGGAACGGTCAACTGGTCAACTCCCCCGGAACGCGCCCCGGCTCCGGAGCCGCGCCAGGCCGTCCCCGCCCCACCCGCCGACGAGCCGGGTAGCTCGGCGGAGCCCTTCATTGACCTGCCCGGCGATTCCACCTCGCTCAATCCCGGTAACTCGTTGCGGGAGGCCGTGGCGGGACGGCCTTAGGGTTGGCTGGGGGGCCATGAGGCCAATTCTGGCGGGCAGCGTCGTGCTCCTCCGGGGGGCCACCCCCATCAATCCGATAAATCGGGGAACACATCGCGGACGGCAGGATGCACCAGTTTTCCTCCCTGGGCATTGAGGCCCCCGGCCAGGGCTTCGTCGTCCTTGAGGGCGGCTAGGCCGTGGTCAGCGAGCTTCAGGATATAAGGCAGGGTGCTGTTGTTGAGGGCTTGGGTCGCCGTCCAGGGAACCGCTCCGGGCAGATTGGGGATGCCCACATGAACCACGCCGGCCTCGATGTAGGTGGGTTGGGAGTGGGAGGTGGGGTGCAGGGTTTCGATGCAGCCCCCCTGATCCACCGCGACATCGACGAGGACAGATCCCGGCCGCATCTGAGCAACGAGCGATCGCGCCACGAGGAGCGGCGCTCGCTTGCCGGGCACGAGCACCGCCCCCACCAGGAGATCGGCCTCGGGGACGAGGCGCTCAATTTGGCTGGCGCTGCTGTAGAGGAGTTCGACCCGGGAGCCAAACAGGGTTTCGAGGTAGTTCAGGCGCTCGACGTTAATATCGACGATCTGCACCTGGGCTCCCAGGCCCACGGCAATTTTTGCCGCCTCCGTCCCGACGACACCGCCCCCGAGGATGACCACGCGCCCCGGTCGCACGCCAGGCAGGCCGCCGAGCAGCACCCCGCGCCCCCCTTGCTGTTTTTCTAGGTAGCGGGCTCCGAACTGGACCGCTAGGCGGCCGGCAATGATGCTCATGGGGGCCAAGAGGGGCAGGCGACCGTCGGGGAGCGCCACGGTTTCGTAGGCGATGCCGGTGACGCCGGATTGGATCAGGGTCTCGGTGAGCGATCGCGAGGCGGCAAGGTGCAGGTAGGTAAACAGCAGTTGCCCCGCTTGGAGCCAGTAGTACTCGGCTTTTAAGGGCTCCTTGACCTTGACGACCAGTTCCCGGTGCCACGCTTGGTGGGCCTCGGGCACGATGATCGCCCCAGCCGCTTCATAGTCTGCATCGGCGAAGCCGGCCCCGAGGCCGGCTTGGGTTTCGACAAAGACGTGATGACCGCGATCGCGCAGCACGCGCACACTGCTCGGGGTCAGACCAACGCGAAACTCCTGGTCTTTGACTTCTTTGGGAACACCAATTTCCACAACGTCACTCCTTGACTGATTCACAAGCCGCGCCGAGGAAGGACGGCGGTGGCGGTGCCGCCATTTTCGCACGGTTGCCTGGCGTCGCGTTGTAGTCTCTGTCGGTACAATGGGGTGAATTGGCCGGGTCGCCCGCCGTCACCGGATCAGGAACGTCCCATTGCAGAACTCTGGTGAGCGAACATCCCCCCCGCCTGGTGGTCGCTGATGATGATCCTATTTTTCGCCTAGGACTGACGGCGGCCTTGCAGACCCAATCCGCTTGGCAAGTCGTCGCGGCCGTGAGCTGTGCCGAGCTACTCCGCTGCTTGGCGAGCTTGCAGGAGACTGGGCCAGTTCCCCAAGTTCTGGTCTTGGACCCTCTAGGGCTGTCCCAGCCCGGGGTCGAGCCCTGGAGCCTTAGTCAAACCCTGGGCCAGCTTTATCCAGCCCTGCCCATCCTGCTGCTCACGGGGAGCGACGACCTTCGGGCGATCGCCAAGCTGCGGGCCCTGGGCCTGGCGGGCTACCGCCCCAAGGGAACCTCGATCCCGAACCTGCTAGCCGCCCTCGAGCAACTGCTGGCCGGAGAATCGGCCTGGCCGGAGCCGGCCGCCCTGGCCCCTGGGCCGGATCTTGAGAGCGCTCCCACCTGGCTGCTCACCCTGCGCCGCTCGGGCCTGCAACAGATCGACCAAGAGCTAGCCCAGATTTTGGTCATCCTCGCCCGGGGGTCTCTCACCAATTGGAGCTGGTTCTTCTGGCGCGGCCGCCAGCGGGAGTTGCAGGTGGCTCGCTGGCTGGTGCAACAGCTTTTGCCGGTCGAGGTGGCGATCATCCCTCCGGGACGCTTCGCGAACGCGCCGCCCGCGCCCCCGGAGATCGCCAACCCCCTAGCTGGGCCTGATCCGACCACGGCTCTGGTGAGTCAGCCCCAGAATTTGCCCGGGCGATCGCGCACTTGCCTGGAGGTGATCCGCGATCGCCTCCAGCAGGGCAGCCACAACCAAACCAGCTTCCCCCTCGAACTGGACATCTTGCGACCGGCCCAGCGCCAAGAGTTGCTCTATCTAACCTTGCGGGAGCTGGAGAAACTCCTGGCCGAGTTGCAGTTCCTCGAGGTGACGGTCGCGGAGTTGCGCGATCGCCTGCCCCTGATCCGCCGCGAACTCTGGCAGGCAACGGTCCTCACCTTTGCCAGCAAGTACTACACCCCCCTGACGGACGGACCACCCCTCACGGACACGCTCCTGGCGGCCTTCCCCGGGGTCGATGCCACGGCCTTAAGCACGATTCCCCTCCTGCCAGAGTTGCTCGCCTACTTGCTCTACGATGAGCCCCTGGTCATTGACCATGTGCCCTACCGTCCCGAGGCCCCGGAAGCCCAAGCCCGGGCTGAGATGCTGGTGGCCAATCTCACCCTGCAAGTCGCTAGGGCGGTCATGCAGTTCTTACTCAACCAATTTGCCGAAGTCGAGAGCCTCAAGTACGCCCTCTACGACCCCCGCTACCGCTCCTCCCGGGAGATTGCCCGCTTCCGCAACGACCTCTCCTGGCACGCGCGCCAAAGTTACTACTTCAGCGAGCCCCGGGCAATCTTTGAGAGCCGGTATCGCCTCCTGGTTCTGCAAGGAGGGCAAGTCCGGCTGACCACGATCACAGCCCCGCGCCTGCAAGAGTTGCAGGAATTGCAGGGATTGCGCTGGCTTGTGACCATCGCCTGGGAAACCCGCGATGCCCTCGCGCCCCGCCTCCGCGCCCTGATTGCCTGGCTCGGGCGCGGGGTGGTCTATGTGTTGACCCAGGTAATCGGCAAGGCGATTGGCCTGATCGGGCGGGGCGTGCTCCAGGGCTTTGGCAATGCGGTGCAAGAAAGCCGCTACCGCCGGAAGTAGGGGTGGGGGCGGCAATTTTTCCCCAGCCTCACGCGCTAACTCGACAACACCCAGGTATCTTTGCTGCCACCGCCTTGGGAGGAGTTGACCACGAGGGAGCCGCGCCGCAGGGCGACGCGGGTCAGACCGCCGGGATGGACATAGACCTCATCGCCGCGATGCAGGATGTAGGGACGGAGATCCACATGGCGGCCTTCGATCTGCCCATCGACGAGGGTGGGAACGCGCGAGAGGCAGAGGGTGGGCTGGGCGATGTAGTTGCGAGGATTGGCCTGAATTTTCTCGGCAAACTCGACCCGCTCCGACGGGCTGGAGGCGGGACCGATCAGCATCCCGTAGCCCCCGGCCTCGTTGGCGGACTTGACGACCAATTCCTCGAGGTGATCGAGTACGTACTGGCGATCGCTATCCTGCCAGCAGAGGTAGGTCGGCACATTGTTGAGCAGCGGTTCCTCGCCCAGGTAGTAGCGGATCATCGTCGGCACATAGGCATAGATCACCTTGTCATCGGCTACCCCCGTGCCCGGGGCATTGGCCAGGGCCACCCGCCCGGCCCGGAAGACCTCGAGGAGTCCCGGAACCCCTAGGAGTGAATCGGGGCGAAAGGCCTGGGGGTCCAGGAAGTCATCGTCAATGCGGCGGTAAACGACATCGACCCGGCGCAGACCCTTGGTGGTCCGCATTTGCAGGTAGCCGTCGGATACCACCAAGTCCCGCCCTTCGACCAGCTCGACTCCCATCTGCTGGGCCAGGAAGGAGTGCTCAAAATAGGCGGAGTTGAAGATGCCGGGGGTCATCACCACCACGGTTGGGCTCACCAAGTGGGGTGGTGCGAGGCTAAGCAAGGTTTCCAGCAAGTGGCTAGGGTAGTCATCCACAGGCTGGATCGGCAGAGTTTGTAAAATTTGCGGGAAGGTGCTCTTCATAACGCGGCGGTTTTCGAGCATGTAGGAGACGCCCGAGGGGACGCGCATATTGTCTTCCAGGACATACCAGGAACCATCGCGATCGCGCACCAGATCGGTCCCCGTGATGTGACACCAGACACCGCGCGGCGGCTGGAGGCCCAGACAGGGCTTGAGAAAGCCGGGGGCAGAATGGATAATCTCTAGAGGCACTTTGCCATCCTGAAGGATGCGCTGCTCGCCGTAGACATCGTTAATGAAGTGGTTCAGGGCCGCGATCCGCTGCTTGAGGCCCTGATCGAGCTGTTGCCACTCTTGGGCGGCGATGATCCGGGGAATGATGTCAAAGGGAAACACCCGCTCCACGCCCTGATTATCGTTGTAGACGTTGAAGGTGACGCCGAGCTTGAACATCGCGACCTGAGCCGTGTCGTGATGCTTCCGCAAGTCCTCGGGCTTGAGGTGGCGCAACCCTTCGACGAGGGCGGCCGCCGCCGGCCGGGGCTGGCCGGCGGCGGCAAATAGCTCATCAAAGAACTGCGGTACGCCTGGATCATAAATATCGAATTGCACAGCGCCTTCTAGTCCCGGCTGAACATTGTCCCCAAATTTGTCCGAAGGGGCGGCGGCGTACTGTAGCCACGGCTACCTTTGGCTCAATTCATTCAGGACGGGTTCGAGATAGCCATGAGCACGTTATTGTTGGGATCGACCTCTGGATTAGGAAAGTCTGTGGGGTTCTCCAGGATCTGGGGTGGCAACGACCGAGCGCCCGCGCCCGCGTCCCCAAGCCCCGACCGAAGCAAGGGTTGCTTCGCTGCGCGACATCTGAATCGAGTGCATTGAGGGTCTGGAACTACTAGACGACGGCGTAAATTGCGAGCGGGTAGGTTGGGTTGAGGGACGTTCGCGTAGCGTCTCCGCAGGAGATAACCCAACTCAACCGAGAGCTTGGCTGGAATCGTAGCCTTTTTTCCGCGGCCGAGTACTAGGTTTTCTCCTCAGAGGCGGATTTCCCCTAGGGCCAGTAGCAGGCATTCCCAAACAAGGCGGGGCTGGACATAGTGCAGCAGGTGTTGGCGGGCCTGGTCCAGGAGCGGCAAGGGCAATTGTCGCCAGCCCTGAGTGCGATAGTCCTGCCAGTAATGAGGCTGCAAATAGTCCAACAGCCACACCTGGGCCGCGACATCGAGGCTTTGCTCCACTTGCTTGGCGAGGTTGAGGGCCTCGAGGGGGTCTCGGGGCGGTGTTAAGAGGGCTTGCCGCAGTTCCGGGGCGATCGCCGCCCCCTGGGCCGCTCCGGTCAGCACTGCGCCGGGGCTCCCCTGGGCCCAGGCCAGGAGGGTGGGATCTTGGAGGAGATCATCCCGCCCCAGCCGGGTTAAGACCTGGGTGAGTTCTGCACGGCTCAGCCGCCGACAGGGCAGGCGCTGGCAGCGGGAAACCAGCGTGGGCAGGAGGGCCTCAGGGCCGGGGGCAATCAAGATCAGGGTCGCGCGCCCCGGTTCCTCCAGGGTCTTGAGGAGGGCATTGGCTGGAGCCTCGGCCATCTGCTCAGCGCTGGCCACCACGACCACCGCGCGGTCGGCCAGCAGGGGCGGGCGGGCGAGAAACTTGGCGATCGCCCGCACCTGTTCGATGCGAATCTGGGGCAAACTGCGCCGCTGGAGGCCTTGGGCCTCGGCCTCGGAGACGGTAAGCAGTTCCCCCTTGTGGGTATAGGTCGGCTCCACCCAGAGCAGATCGGGGTGGTTGCGGGCCCGCACCGACCGAGCGAGGGCCGGCCAACGCTCCGGCGGGCTGCCCTGCCGCAGGATCAGTTCACTAAAGCCCAGGGCCAGCCGCCCCCGGCCGACCCCCTCCGGGCCGAGCACCAGGTAGGCGGGGGCCAAGCGATCTTGGGCGATCGCCGCTCGGAGCAGGGCCACAGCCTGGTCTTGGCCCACCAGGTTCACAAAGGGGTCTAGGGTCTCACTCACAAGAGTTGGGGGCGGCCTCTACCGCCGCCGCCGCGAGGGTCAGGATTTGGCCCGCAAAGGTAGGGTCCTCCCGGAGGCGGCGGAATAGGGTGGGCATCATTTTGTAATGCTGCCGCAGCAGATCCTCATTGGAGCGGGGCACGCGACCCGAAAGAAAGATCAGCTCCTCGGCGTCGAGGTGCAGCTCCCGGGCCAGGGCTCGGATCACATCCTCCTTGGGGGGGTAGTCGGCGCGGTTGTTCTCCAGCTTCGAGAGGTAGGTGAAGTCCATACAGATGAGCTTCGCTAACTGGCGCTGGCTATAGTCTCTCTGGGTACGAGTGCTGCGAATCAACTCGCCAAAGGTGATGGTCACAGTGTTTTCTCCTGGGCTGCCAGATTGCGCGAACGTTGAACAAACTCTCAATTCACTTCCAATTCACTATGCCGCGAACCTCAGGGAATCGCTAGAGTACGGTTGCTCGCCCCCCACTTAACGGCCTGCCGTCTCCATCACCAGGGGTTCGCTGCTATAGACTAGCGGCAAGAGGGGCCCCGCCTGCTCGGCGCCGCTGACGGCGAGATCGCTGTGGCAGAGGTCCAGACGCTCCTCCACCCGAGCCAGCAGATCCCAGAGGACCCGCTCGAGGCGATCGCGATTCGCCGCCAACTCATCCTCCGGCCGCCACGCCAACCCCGACCGCCGCCGCAGAAACAAGGGCGCGGCGAACAGCGAGGCCGCCCCTCCCTCCTCCCAGAGCCGTGAGCCCACATCCAGCCACACCTGCCAACGGTGACGCCGACGCAGGGAGCGGTACTGATAAATCGTCGCCAACAGCACGGCTTGGTTCGGGGCCCGACCGAGGGGACGAGCCGGATAGGCGTTGGCTGTGATCGTGCCCCGCCGCAGGAGCTGGATGAACTGGGCCACGCTGGCAGTCGGCGATCGCACCACCGCCGTGTGTTGCTGCAAGCGCCGCTCCACCTCCCAAAAATGCTCCGCCGTCTCCACTAGCCCCCGCAGGGCCGCCAGTTGGTCAAAGGGCAGCGGGCTCCCCAGAGTGAAAAATTGCTCTTGGGCGCGATCCAGCAGGGCCAAGGCCCGCTGACCCGGGCGCTCCTGCTCCGTCGTCACCCAGCGACGGATCACCTCGTAAGCATTCATCGCCCGGTGGCCGAGCCGATCCCAGCGGGGGTAGTGCGTCCCCCCCAACAAGCGCGGGCGGTTGGTGTCCAAAACATAGCAATAATCCGCCAGCAAACCGGCCCGCACCGGGTCGATCTCGCTGTCTCCCCACTCCTGCCGGCGACTCAGTACCACCAGCAATTCCGCCACGGTATTGCGCTCCGCCAGGGCCCCCAGGCCGGGAAAGACCAGGGCCAGCAGGGTCAGCAGGGCCCGCACTAGGGGCGAGCTGATCAGGGGCCGCTGCTCGTTCAGGGGCTCCACGGGAATATCCCGTTGGGTCAGGATCTCGATCAAGCTGTAGCGGCCGATGGCATCGAGGCCGGGGGCAATGATCGCGATCTCCCCCGGCTTGGCCTCGCCTTGGCGGATCGCCTGGCTGATGCGTTCCGCCGTCTGGCGCAACAACTCGGCCCGGGAAATGGTTTGGAGCGATCGCACCGTCGCGGGCATCACCACGGGTTCTGGCTCCGTGAGCGTCTTCACCCAGGCCGCCCCCAGCTCCGGCGCGAGGCCGGCTGGCCGCACCAGGGTTTCCACCCGACCGTGGGCCTGAAGCTCGCTCAGGTAATCGGGATCAGCATTGAGGCCCAATCGCACTTGACCGTGGGGATTGTAGGTGAAGACCCCCGGCACACCCTGGGCGAGCAGGTGCTCGAACAGATCCCGGGCGATCGCCGGATAGTCATCCACATCGTCGGCAAAAATAGCCCGGTAGCGCCGCGTCAAGTGATGCTGGTAACTCGCTGCGGGCAGTAGATAGCGCCAGTAGATCTCGTAGATCGTGCCGTAACTGAGCAACCCCCGCTCGAGGCTCCATTGCCGCCAAGTAGCCAGCAAAGCCCCCCGCAGGGAATGCAGCTCAGCCTGATAGCGCCAGTCTTCGCCCACCAGGCCCTCGGCCAGCAGGATCGAGATGTCCTCGGAGGGCAGGCCACTCGCCCCCGCCAATTGCAGCAGGTCCAGGGTCTCGCGCGTGAAGCGATCGGCCATGATCCCCGTTAACTCCGCCTGCTCCAGGGTCTCCTGCCAGAGGTTTAGGGCCAGTTCCTGCTCCATTTCCGGCCGCAGACGCAGGGGAAACTGGGCCTTGAGCCCCAACTGCTCAAACAGCAGCGGAAAAAAGAGCTTCACCTCGTCGGAAATGAAGCCGAGGGGTGTCTTCGCGAGGATAGGATAACGCCCGCCGGTCGCCGTCGCTAAACGGTCGGCCAGCTCCCAGCGAGTATCGTCGTTGGCCGCCAAGATCAAGGCCGTCGGCCCCGGTTGTGCGGGCCGCGCCGTCCCTAACCAGGTGCAAAATTCCTGGATCAGGCGGGTTGTCTTGCCACTGCGAGATGATCCCTGGAGCCAGAGGCAGGGGGCAAATTTTTCTGAATGCGTCATACGGTCAAACACCCCTGAATCGCATTAGACTAAAATTTTCGACAGCTTCGTGGCTCCCGGCTCCTAGCTGCCAATCGCTGTTCGCGGGATTGCTATGGTGTTAAAACGATGGTTGCGGAATGCCCGGCGCTGGTACTTTGAGACGCCGGAGCGTGCTCTTGATCAAGCCTACCGCTCTGCTCTAGCGATTCGGGCCCTGGAGGAAGAATATTTCGACGGCAACGCGGTCCAGGCAGCGACCAGTACCCACAGTGAGCGAGTGACGGTCTACTGTGAAACGGAGGTGAGGAAAAACCTCAAGTTTATCCGGTTGCGGCTCTCGGAATTTAACGCCGCCAGCTCCCTGGTGGATGCGACGGAAAATTTGCCCAGCTATCAGGAGCCTGATACAAGCTACTACGAGACGGACGTTCGGGAGCGCGCGGCGGTCATTGTTGAGAAGCTCCAGTTCATCGATCAAGTCGTGGCCCGGTATGAAACCTCGCCGTCCGTGCCCTCTCGCTCCCTCGTGCCCGTAGAAACAGCGGGAAACGGCCGCCCTGCCACCGCTCCCCTCGTCCCCAAGGCGTCACGGGCGGTCTTAGCCTCACCGCCCTCGGACCGGGGGCTCATCCCTCCGGGACGCTTCGCGAACGCGCCGCCCCCCAGCCGCAAAGCGGTCAACACAGAAACGGTCTCTGGCAAAATGGGGGTCGTGCCCCGCTCGATTCTCAGTACCTTTCAGCGCCTACGGCGGGAGATCGATCCCCAGTCGGAGGCCTCGGAACAGGAAGTGCTGAAAAAGTTTCGCCAAGCCCGCAATCGCACGGCGATTTCCATCAAGTTTCTGCTCCTGTTGATCATTGTGCCGCTGTTAACGCATCAGTTAACGAAGACGTTTTTGGTGATGCCCCTAGTGCAGCGCTATTTTCCCCCTTCGGAAAGTGAGGTGCTTTTTCTGAATCAGGATATTCAGGATGAGGCCCTGATGGAGTTCCGTCGCTACGAGGAAACCCTGCACTTTTCGACCCTGCTCGGTCAAGCTCCCAGTCTCAGTGAGCCGGAAATGACGGCGCGTTTGCAGGAGAAAGCGATGGAGATTGCCGGCTCGTTTCAGCGGCGTGGCCTGGAGGCGATCGCCAATGTCTTTGCAGACCTCTTCTCGCTCCTAGCCTTCGGCTGGGTCATTTTCACTAGCCGGGAGGAGATCGCGGTGGTCAAGTCGTTTATCGACGAGATCATCTATGGCTTGAGCGACTCAGCTAAGTCGTTCCTGATCATTCTCTTTACGGATATGTTCGTGGGATTCCACTCTCCCCACGGCTGGGAAGTGATCTTAGAGGGAATTTCTCACCACTTCGGTCTACCGGCCAGCCGGGATTTTAACTTTCTCTTCATCGCCACGTTTCCGGTCATTTTAGACACGGTGTTGAAGTACTGGATCTTTCGCTACTTGAATCGTATTTCTCCCTCCGCAGTGGCTACTTATAAGACGATGAACGAATAGACAACAGCCGGGAGTCTCTCAGGTGGGCAGCGCGCATCCTTACCGAAAGTCGAGCGTCATCCGAGGGGGAAAAAGTCACGGCCGACTCCAGCAATCGTTGACGAATGGGGGAGATCTTCGCAGAGAAACTGAGGGCTGCTGGCCTAAAGCACCTCGTCCTCGGGGTCAATACCCAGGGCCCGGAGGCGAGCCGCGAGCCGCTCCGCCCGCTGGCATTCCTGCTCGGCTCGCTGGCACTCCTGCTCGGCCCGCTGGCGCTCCTGCTCCGCTCGCTGGCGCTCCTGCTCCGCTCGCTGGCGTTCCTGCTCGGCCCGCTGGCGCTCCTGCTCCGCCCGTTCCGCTGGCGTCGGCAGCCAGTCTCCCGCCGCTGTGTACCACCGGAGCCAGCGGTGGTCGATGCCCTGGTACGCTCCTTCCCAGACCCCTAGGCCCAGGGCTAATTCTTCGACCCAGTAGCGCTGCTGGGCGATCGCCACTGCCTCATACCCTCCCGACTCCCACTTAAACCCCCTTAGCCCTTGCGAATTGCGATAACGGTCGAAGACGAAGTAGTAGGGGATCTGCAAAATCTGCTCATAAACCTGCCACTTGCCCGGCGGACGACCGGGACGCGGGAACCGTTCTCCTAAATCCTCTGCTTCCGTGCCCGGGGAGAGGAGTTCGACGACCAGAAAAGGATTCGCTGGCTCATCCCAGACTACATAGCTCTCCCGCAGCTCCCGCCCCCGATAGAGGCGGCCAGCTCCCAGGGCCAGAAACCAGTCGGGCCGCTTGTACCACTGGGTATGGTGCGGGTCGTAGTACAAGTTCAGATCCATGCCTGTGAAGTAGCTATCAGGGGCTTGGTTCGGCAGGCTCAGGGTCGCGCTCAGCAGTTGGGGCTGGAGGGCGTGAAATTCGTCGGGCAAGCCAGGCTCCTCCGGGTCTTCGCTGGGCAGGTCGTACATGGTTGGCAGGGGCTGCTCCTGAGGCTCGGGCAGCCGCTCCAGCGATTCAGTCGGGCGGGAAAAGGTCATGGCAGGCTCCAGCAATTGTTGATGAATTGGGGAGTGGTTATCGCGGAGAAACTGAGGGCTGTTGGCCTAAAGCACCTCTTCCTCGGGGTCAATACCCAGGGCTCGGAGGCGAGCCGCGAGCCGCTCGGCCCGCTGGCGCTCCTGCTCCGCCCGTTCCGCTGGCGTCGGCAGCCAGTCTCCCGCCGCTGTGTACCACCGGAGCCAGCGGTGGTCGATGCCCTGGTACGCTCCTTCCCAGACCCCTAGGCCCAGGGCTAATTCTTCGACCCAGTAGCGCTGCTGGGCGATCGCCACTGCCTCATACCCTCCCGACTCCCACTTAAACCCCCTTAGCCCTTGCGAATTGCGATAACGGTCGAAGACGAAGTAGTAGGGGATCTGCAAAATCTGCTCATAAACCTGCCACTTGCCCGGCGGACGACCGGGACGCGGGAACCGTTCTCCTAAATCCTCTGCTTCCGTGCCCGGGGAGAGGAGTTCGACGACCAGAAAAGGATTCGCTGGCTCATCCCAGACTACATAGCTCTCCCGCAGCTCCCGCCCCCGATAGAGGCGGCCAGCTCCCAGGGCCAGAAACCAGTCGGGCCGCTTGTACCACTGGGTATGGTGCGGGTCGTAGTACAAGTTCAGATCCATGCCTGTGAAGTAGCTATCAGGGGCTTGGTTCGGCAGGCTCAGGGTCGCGCTCAGCAGTTGGGGCTGGAGGGCGTGAAATTCGTCGGGCAAGCCAGGCTCCTCCGGGTCTTCGCTGGGCAGGTCGTACATGGTTGGCAGGGGCTGCTCCTGAGGCTCGGGCAGCTGCTCCAGCGATTCGGTCGGGCGGGAAAAGGTCATGGCAGGCTCCAGCAATTGTTGATGAATTGGGGTGCTAGCTAGGCCTCCGTCGTCGGCACAACCACCGAGGTAGAAGCAACCGTGAGGTTGGGGACGGCGGTTGGCGGGGGGAGCTGCTTTTGGAAGGAAAGTGTGCCGTTCTGATGGTCGATCCGCACGGTGTCCCCTTCGCTGAAGGTATTGTCGAGAATTTTGGTGGCCATCGGGTTTTCTAGCTCCCGCTGGATCGCCCGTTTCAGGGGGCGCGCACCATAAATCGGATCATAGCCAGTGCTGACCAAGTAATCGCGGGCGGCGTCGGTTAGCTCTAGCGTTAAATCCTGCTCCGCCAGCAGGGCCTCGAGGCGACGCAGTTGAATATCGACGATCTGGCGCAGCTCCTCGCGCTTGAGGGGGTGGAAGACGATCGACTCATCAATGCGGTTGAGAAATTCGGGGCGAAAGTGCGATCGCAAGGCCTGCATCACCCGCTCTCGGACGCTGCTGTCATCGACTTGATCGGCTTGCAACAGTTCGAGGATGTACTCGCTGCCGATATTACTGGTCATCACCAGGATCGTGTTGCGGAAGTCCACCACGCGCCCCTGGGAGTCGGTCACGCGGCCGTCATCGAGGATTTGCAGCAGGAGATTGAACACATCACGGTGGGCCTTCTCGACTTCATCTAGCAGCACCACCGAGTAGGGGCGGCGGCGCACAGCTTCGGTGAGTTGTCCCCCCTCCTCATAGCCCACATAGCCCGGCGGCGCACCGACCAAGCGGGAGACCGTGTGCTTTTCCATGTACTCCGACATATCGAGGCGGATCATGGCGTCTTCGCTGTCGAAGAGAAACTGGGCCAAGGCCCGGGCCAACTCGGTTTTGCCCACCCCCGTCGGCCCCATGAACAGGAAGGAGCCAATGGGGCGACTCGGATCTTTCATGCCGGCCCGGGCGCGGCGAATGGCGGCGGCGACGGCGGTGACGGCTTCGCTCTGCCCGATCACCCGCTCGTGCAAGTGCCCTTCGAGTTGCAGCAACTTCTGGCGCTCTGATTCCAGCAGGCGGTTGAGGGGGATGCCCGTCCAGCGCGCGACGATTTCGGCGATGTCGGCCTCGGTCACTTGCTCCCGCAGCAGGGCCAAGCCCTGGGATTGTACCTCCAGCAGGCTGCTCTCCTTGGCCTCCAGTTCCCGCTGCACAATTTCCAGCTTGCCGTATTTGAGCTGCGCTGCCTTGTTGAGGTCGTAGGCTCGCTCGGCCTGTTCGACTTGCAGACGGAGTTGCTCCTCCTGTTCCTTGAGGGCATTGATCTCGTCCAACATCCGCTTTTCGGATTGCCATTGGGAAGCGAGCTTCTCTTGGCGAAGCTTGAGGCTGTCGATTTCTTGCTCAATGCGCTCAAGGCGGTCTTTGGGGGAGAAGTGGGTCGTGGCGGCGGTGCGATCGCTCTCACTCTCCAGAGACAACTTCTCCATCTGCAATTGCATCAGGCGGCGGTCGATGCCCTCCAGTTCCACGGGCTTCGAGGTGATCTCCATTTTGAGCTTGGCGGCGGCCTCATCGACGAGATCGATGGCCTTGTCGGGGAGGAAGCGATCGCTAATATAGCGATTGGACAAGGTAGCGGCGGCGACCAAAGCGGAATCCGTAATCTTGACGCCGTGATGGACTTCGTAGCGCTCTTTCAGGCCCCGGAGAATTGAGATGGTATCCTCAACGCTGGGTTGCTTGACATAGACCTGCTGGAAGCGACGCTCCAGGGCCGGGTCTTTTTCGATATGGTTGCGATACTCATCCAGGGTCGTTGCCCCGATGCAGCGCAGCTCGCCCCGGGCGAGCATCGGCTTCAGCAGATTGCCAGCATCCATCGCTCCCTGGGAGGAGCCCCCCGTTCCCACCACGGTATGGAGTTCATCGATGAAGAGGACCACCTGCCCTTCCGAGTGGGTCACTTCATGGAGCACGGCCCGCAGGCGATTTTCAAACTCGCCGCGATACTTGGCCCCGGCGATCAAGCTGCCCATGTCCAGGGAGATCAGGCGGCGGCCCTTGAGAGATTCCGGCACATCGCCGTTGACGATGCGTTGGGCCAGGCCCTCGGCGATCGCCGTCTTGCCCACCCCCGGCTCCCCGATTAAAACTGGGTTGTTCTTCGACCGCCGCGAGAGCACCTGCACCACGCTGCGAATTTCCTCATCCCGCCCGATCACTGGGTCGAGCTTGCCCGCTTTGGCTGCTTCCGTCAGGTCCCGGCCGTACTTTTCCAGGGCCTCGTACTGGTCTTCTGAACTCTGTTGTGTCACCTTTTGGGAGCCGCGCACGGACTTGATCACCGCTTCCAGATCCTGAGGATCGAGACCAAAGCCCCGCAGGAGGCGGCGGCCCACCCGCTCATCTTCCGCAAAGCCCAGCAACAGGTGTTCCACGGAGATGAACTGATCCTGCCAACTGCTGCGGGAGGCCTCCGCCCGATCGAGCAGGGCATCTAGACCCCGACCGAGGTAGAGTTGCTCAACGCTGGGGAAGCGGGGCTGGCGGCTGATAAAGGTTTCCAGTTGCTGGCGCAGGCGGGCGAGGTCAAGGTTGGCCTTGGTGAGGATGCGGGTCGCGAGGCCTTCTTGGGCGAGCAGCGTGAGGACAATGTGCTCGACTTCCAACTGCTGATTGCCGTAGTGGCGAGCGATATCCTGAGATTTCACAATCGCGTCCCAGGCTTGATCCGTAAACTTGCTCGCGTCCGTTGGCTGCATATCCGCTCCTAAACGTCCCAATCACCATCATGGTCAGTATAGGGACAGTATATCGACTCCGGAACCGGCCACGGGAAGGGGCTCAGCTTTGGAAGACGCGGCGGAACCCTTGCCAGACGTTGCTGAGGGTGGAGTGGAAGCGGCGGCGACGCTGCCAACGCTGGAAGGCCCGCTCGTAGGCAACGCCTCTGTGGAAGGTTTGCCAAGCCTTCAGGGTCAGGGCACAAGCGGCCAGGAGCCCCAGATACAGGGGCCACACTTGGTGGGTGGTGGCGCTGAAGAGCACGACAAAGGCGCTGATGATCGCGTAGCGGCCGGCCTCGTGGTGAAATTCGGTGCGGTAGAGACGGTCGAACTGTTGGCGATCGCGATCGTCCTGGCAGCGCACCTGCCACTCTTGCTCCGCTTGGGCGAGGCAGTCGGGGGGAATTTCCAGTTCAGCGGCAATCTCGAGGAGTTGGGCGCGGCTGAATTCGCCCTGGTGTTGCTGACGGGCGATCGCCAGTTCCAGGATCGCGTGGATATCATCCTGTTGGTAGGTCGTTGGCTGGGGCGTTTCAACCATGATCGGGAAGGGGGCGCGAGTTCATCACTGCTTTTATTATGGCGTAGCGCTGGGGAAGCAAGGGCGGGGAGAGGAGCCGCCGGGGCCGACGGGGGCTGCAATCCTGAAACATTGACGCTAGCCTCGATAATAGGGAGTGATCGCGATCGCCGGTCCCTCGGCTCTTACCGTTCTTAGGTCTAAATTCCTTTGCCATGAAGTACCTCACCCCACTTCAGCGTCGCCGCTTTCTCCAGTACAGTCCCTTGGCCCTCATCAGCCTCCTAGCGGCCTGTGGGCGGCGACCTCCGGGGGCTCAGTCGCCCTCCTCAGAAGCGACCTCCCCGGAGGCCGCTACCGACCGCCTGGATCGCGTCACCTATGGAACCAATTGGTACGCCCAAGCAGAGCATGGGGGCTTTTACCAGGCCGTCGCCACGGGCCTTTATGAACAGTATGGGCTCGAGGTGACGATTGAAATGGGGGGGCCGCAAGTGAATGGTACGCAATTGCTCATGGCGGGGGCCATTGACTTTTACATGGGCTCCGGAGCCGATGCTTTGCAGGCGGTCGAATCCGGCATTCCGAAGGTGACGGTGGCGGCGATGTTCCAGAAAGACCCCCAGGTATTGCTGGCCCACCCAGATACGGGGGTCAGCACCCTTGCGGACCTCAAGGGGCGTCCTATCTATGTTTCGGCTAATGCCAACAATACTTACTGGCCTCTACTCAAAAACCAGCACGGCTTCACGGACGCGCAGAAGCGGCCCTACAACTTCACCGTCGGCCCCTTTCTAGCCGACGACCAAGCGGCTCAGCAGGGCTACCTGTCCTCGGAGCCGCTCAAGATTGCCCAAGAGGGCGGCTTTGATCCCGTGGTACTGCTGCTCGCCGACTATGGCTATGATCCCTACGCCACGACCATCGAAACGCGGCGGGAATTGGTGGAGCAAAATCCCGACTTGGTGCAGCGGTTTGTGACGGCTTCGATTGCCGGTTGGTATAGCTACTTTGAGGACCCAGGGCCGGGGAATCAACTCATTCAAGAAGCGAATCCGGAGATGACTAGCGAGCAAATTGACTACGGGATCGTGAAAATGCAAGAGCATGGAATTGTGTTATCCGGCGATGCGGAAACGTTGGGTATCGGGGCGATGACAGCGGAACGGTGGCGCTCTTTTTTTGAGGCGATGGTGGCGGCGGGGGTCTACTCCCCCACGACGGATTACACCCAGGCCTTTACCCTCCAGTTTGTTAATCAAGGGAAACCGAGCTGATGGGGCCTCCGGACTGGCTCTTATGCCTGGAGCAGGTTAGTAAGGTTTATGCCAATGGTACGGTGGCCTTGCAGGATGTCACCTTGGGCGTGGGGCGTGGCGAATTTCTCGGTGTGGTCGGGGCCTCCGGCTGCGGCAAGAGTACGCTACTCCGGGCGATCGCCAACCTGACGCCCCTCAGTTCCGGGCGGCTGCGCTGGCAGGGCGATCGCCCGGTCCGAGACCTAGCCTTTGTCTTCCAGGAGGCGGCTTTGTTGCCCTGGGCCACGGTCCTGGACAATGTGCGGCTGCCCTTGGCCCTGGGGGGAACCCCAGCCCGCAGTGCTCGGGCGATCGCCCAGGCCGCCCTCCAGCGCGTCGGTCTCCAGGGCCGGGAAACGGCCTATCCCCGCCAACTCTCCGGCGGCATGAAAATGCGCGTTTCCCTGGCCCGAGCCCTCGTGACCCAGCCGCGCGTGTTGCTCCTGGATGAACCCTTCGGGGCCCTGGATGAGATCACCCGCAGTCAGCTCAACGAGGAGTTGCTCGACCTTTGGCAACAGCAGCAGTGGACCACGATTTTCGTCACCCACAATATTTACGAGGCCGTGTACCTGGCCAACCGCGTTGCCATCCTCGCGGCCAATCCCGGCCGCCTCTTTGGGGAGGTGGTGATCGAGGCCCCCTACCCCCGTTCCCCTAGCTTCCGCACCTCGGACCAGGGGCTCGCCTACTGCCGGGCCGTCAGCGAGCAGCTACAGGCGGCGATGGGGGCGGCGGGTTAAGCCTTGGGGGGGAGGCGGCGGATTTCTGAGTAGAAGGCGACCTGCTCAAAGGTGGAGCCTTGGCGCAGGGTGCTGATGCGGAGGCGCAGGTTGTCGCTGGCAAACCAGAGGCGCTCCTCGAGCTGGCGATCGCCCGCCAAGGTGGCCCGCAGGGTCAGGGAGTCATCGGCATTGACCTGGTAATCGCCCATCACAACCGTGGAGCCCTCTTGGCGGAGGAGCTGACCCCGGCGTTCATCCTGGGGCGCGAGTACTAGCAGGGTCGAGCCCCCTTGCTTGGGGCGGTTCCAGTCCTGCTTTGAGGTATCCCAGCTCATCTCCACCCCGCCCCAGAGGGTGGCCCTGGGGACTTGGGCGCGATCGCCCAACTGCGCGACTCGCGGCTCCGCCCCTGGCAAGCAGGCCACAGTGAGGTCGGCCTTGCCGTTGTCATGCTGCTGGGTGGCGAGGTGGTAACAACTCCGCTGGGAGAACCACAGGCCCTCACTTTGGGCAAAGAACTGGTCGATATCCATGAACAAGCGCATCTGGAACAGCCCAACGGGCTGCACCCGTTGCAATGTTCCATTGTACCCTAGCCTAAGAAGCGTCGGCCGCCTCGAGGGAATCCAATTGATCCAAGGCTAGGGCCGCGGCCTCGCTGACGTGGGGGTGAGCATCCCGCAGCAGGAACCGGAGCGCCGAGCGACTTTTTTCGGTGGGTAAGTTGCCCAGGGCCTCGGCAAGGCGCTGGCGTACCAACCAATCCGAGGAGCCGGCAAAGCGGAGAATCGCATCAACCGCTTCTACTGCGCCAATTTCTCCTAGGGCGGCGATCGCCGCCTGCTGCAAGGCCACCTCTTCACTGTCCAGAGCCGCGAGGAGCACGGTCTGGGCGCGGGGGTCCTTGAGGTTGCCCAGGGAGACGGCAGCACTGAAGCGCACCAGCCAGTGAGTGTCCTCGTAAAAGGCCCGCACGAGGGGTTCAAAGGCGCGGGGATCTTCTAGGTAGCCCAGGGCTCCAGCGGCATCGGCGCGGAGGCCATAGTCCGTTTCCGTTTCCAGCAACTGGACGAGGAGGGGGTAGCACTCCTCCGTCTGTTTGATCCCCAGGGCGAAGACGGCCATCGAGCGGATTTGCAGCACGTCGTCGTTGAGGACCTTTTTGATCAGGGGCACGGCCTCGGGGGCCGGTACGTGGCGCAGGGAGGCGAGGGCGATCATGCGATCGCGGGAGTTTTGGCTGTCGAGTTGGGTGGCAATGTCTGCGAGACTCACCGGGCTCATGGCTTCATCCTCTATCAGGGGGCGGGGGCTGCTGTTGCAAACCAGTTCTTAACAAATTGTAACAAATGATCTCAGGGGCGGGAGAAACGACCGAAGTGCTCCTCCTCCGGTCGCACGGCCACGGTGACGGGGAGGGGTTCCAACTGCTCGATCTGAAAGGCGGGGGTGAAATAGGCTCGCAGGGCTTCCGGGCGCACTCCGAAGGGGGGACCGCCGGGACGGTTGTGGGTGAAAAAGATTCCTAATAGTTCCCCGCCGGGTCGCAGTAAGCTCTGGGCCACTTGGACATAGCGATCGCGCTGCGGCGGGGCAATGGCGCAGAAACAGGTGTGTTCAATCACGTAGTCAAACTGACCTTGCCAAGCGGCGGGCAGGTTGAAAATGTCCTGCTGCTGAAACTCGGCGGCGAGGTTCTGGGTTTGGGCTTGGGCCTGGGCGGTAGCGATCGCCTGGGGGGCAAAGTCCACCCCCGTCACCCTAAAGCCGTGGGCCGCAAACAGGAGGGCATCGTGGCCACGGCCGCAGCCGAGGGCGATCGCCCGTCCCGGCGGCGGTGCCGCCGTCCCCGCCAGCAACTGAGCAAAGGCTGGCGCTCCCCGACCCTGATCCCAGGGCGTCCGTCCCGTAGCATAGTGCTCCACCCAAAACGCTGGTTCCTGGCAGTCGTGCATGGCAAGCATCCCCTGAGCATCCCCCCGTATTGTACCCAAGGGGCTCAATCCCGCTCGGCCTGCTGGGCCCGGGCATTTAGCACCAGAGTGGGCAAGAGCCCTACGAGAATAATCGCTAGGGCCGGGACGGCGGCTTCTGGGAGCCGCTCATCGGAGGCGTAGCGATAGACCAAGACGGCTAGGGTGTTGAAGTTAAAGGGCCGAACCACGAGGGTGGCCGGCAACTCTTTCATCACATCGACGAAGACCAGCATCGCGGCGGCGATCAGGCCGCCCCGCAACAAGGGCACATGAACGAGCCGCAAGACACCCGTGGGCCCCTGGCCCAGGCTGCGAGCGGCTTCGTCCAGGTGGGTGGGGATGCGGCTGAGGCTGGCGGTGAGGCCGTTGTAGGCGACCGCCAGGAAGCGCACCAGATAGGCAAAGATGAGCGCGGCAATCGTGCCGCTGAGGAGCAGGCCGGGGGCGATCCCAAACCAGCGCTCCACCCAGGCCGCGATCGCATTGTCCAGGCGGCCGAGGGGAACCATCACCCCGACGGCGATCGCCGTTCCCGGCACGGCATAGCCCAAACTCGCCACCTGAGCTGACCCGTGGAGGAACCAGGAGGGCTGCACCCGCTGGCCGTAGGCAATGATCGCCGCCAGCAATACTCCCAAGACAGCGGTGAGGCCGGCCAGGAGCAGGCTGTGGTAGCCTGCGCGAAGGAATTCCGGCCGCCAGAGCTGCTGGGGAGCCCGCAGCACGAGGTAAAGCAGCAGGCCAGTGGGCAGGGCAAAGCCCAGCAGCACCGGCACGGTGCAGGTGACCATGGCCAGACTGGCGGCCCAACCCTGGAGCGGGTAGCGAGCTTGGGTGATGGTGGCTGGCTGGTGAAAGCGGGCCTGGTGGCGCGAGACCCGTTCCAGCACCAGCAGCAGGGCAATAAACCCCAGGAGGCAGGCAGCGAGTTGGGCAGCGGCGAGGCGTTCTCCCATCCCGAGCCAGGTGCGGTAGATGCCGGTGGTGAAGGTGGGGAGACCGAAGTAGGCCACGGCCCCGAAGTCGCTGAGGGTTTCCATCAGGGCCAGGGCCGCGCCCGCGACAATCGCCGGTCGAGCCAGGGGCAGGGCGACGCGGAAGAAGCTCCCCCAGGGCCCACAGCCTAGGGTGCGGCTGGCTTCCAGGGTCCGCGCCGACTGCTCGCGGAAGGCGACCCGAACCAGGAGGTAGACGTAGGGATAGAGCACCAGGATGAAGAGGGCGATCACCCCGCCCAGGGAGCGGATCGGCGGAAACCAGTAGTCCCGGGCTCCCCAGCCCAAGAGCTGCCGTAGGGTGCTCTGCACGGGGCCGTAGAAGTCCAGCAACTCCGTGTAGGTGTAGGCCAGGAGGTAGGCCGGGGCGGCGAGGGGCAGCATGAGCAGGGCCGAAAATCCGGAGCGGCCGGGAAAGTCACAGCAGGCCACCAGCCACGCCGTCGCCGTCCCCAAGACGATGACGCCGCTGCCAACCCCCAGCATCAGGGCGAGGGAGTTGCCGATATAGGCGGGCAAGACCGTGGCGGCCAGGTGCTCCCAGACCTCGCCCGTCTCAGCGGTGGCGGCGACTAAGATGGCGAGTACGGGGACGGCCATGAGCAGGGCGATCGCCCCGGCCAGCAGAGCCCAGGCTGTGGCTCCGGCTCGCCCTGATGGCAGCCACGGCGCGGTCCGTAGCGGTTTGAGCGCGGCCATCCCATCCCTCCTGTCTGAATTCCGAGTTGCAAAATGTTGTTCATTATACTCTATGCTTAATGAAAATGAGTTTCAATTCTAGACCTGTTAGATAGACCTACTGCTATGACGGTTGAACCGCCCTGGGTGCTGGAGTTGGAGGGCCTGATCAAGCGTTTTCCGCGCCAGACCGCTCCCGCACTGGCTTCGTTGAGCTTGCAGCTCGCGCGCGGGGAAATTTTGAGCTGTCTGGGCCCCTCTGGATGCGGCAAGACCACTCTATTGCGGGCGATCGCCGGCTTTGAGCGCTTGGAGGCCGGGTCGATTACCATCGGCGGTCAGCGCGTCAGTGGGCCGGGCTGTTGGCAGCCCCCCGAGGGCCGCCAGGTCGGCATGGTCTTTCAGGACTATGCCCTCTTTCCCCATCTCCGCGTCGCGCAGAATGTGGGCTTTGGGCTCCAGCAGCAACCGCCGCCCGCCGGCGAGACCTCTGCCCAGCGGGTGGCCTGGGTCCTGGAGTTGGTGGGCTTGGCCGGTCTGGGCGATCGCTACCCCCATCAACTCTCCGGGGGCCAGCAACAGCGGGTGGCCCTGGCCCGGGCCTTGGCCCCCCGCCCGAGCTTGATCCTGCTGGATGAGCCCTTGAGTAATCTGGATGTTCAGGTGCGGCTCCATCTGCGGCAGGAGTTGCGCGCCATTCTCAAGGCGGCGGACACCGCCGCCATTCTGGTCACGCATGACCAAGAGGAGGCCCTCTCAATTGCCGATCGCGTGGCCGTGTTGCGAGCCGGTCGCTTGGAGCAGTGCGCGACCCCCGAAACCCTCTACCTCCAACCCGCCACCTGCTTTGTGGCCGAGTTTGTCACCCAGGCCAACCTCCTGCCCGCTCAGGGGCAGGGAGGGAAGTGGCAGACGGCTCTGGGAGTCTTTGACCTGCCGGGGGATGAGTCGTCGCCGATGCTGCTGGTGGTGCGCCCGGAGGATCTCTTGCTCCACGCTGATCCCCAGGGCCAGGCCCAGATCCTCAGCCGGGAGTTTCTGGGCCGGGAGTACCGCTACCAAGTGAAGCTGGACCAAGGATTGTCCCTGGTCGCCCGGGCGACCGCGGCCAAGGCCCTAGCGGTGGGCGATCGCGTTCGCCTAGGGGTCCTGGAAGCGAATCTCCGCCTCTTGCCCGCTCAATAACTCCTGTGGCCGCGCTCCCCAGGCCCCCTCACTGGGGCTGGGTCTGGCTGGGGATGAGAATCAGGGACCAGTAGGGAACCGCAGCCGGATCAAGAGCCCTGATCGGGAGAATGCGTTGGTTGGGCTGGGTCGCCCGCTCAATGTAGAGGGCCCGCTCAAGCAGGTGCAGCTCCGCCAAGAGCGATCGCACTTTGGCAAAATGGCGGCCGAGTTTGATGATCACCGCCGCATCGGCCAGGGCGAGGCGATCGCGCAATCGCTCGGTCTCTAGGGTTGCCGGAATAATGCAGAGAACATCATTGCGAAAGGTAATCGGCACTCCCAGCATCGCCGCACTGGCCATCGTGGAGGAAATACCCGGCACGACTTCGGTGGTAAACCGGGGGGCCAAGCGCTGAAAGAGGTACATAAACGTCCCGTAGAGCATCGGCTCCCCCTCACAAAGCACCGCCACATCCCGACCGGCCCTCAAGTGCGCGGCGATCTTCTCGGCCCCTAGGTCGTAGTAGGGCTGGGACGAGCGTTGGGGGCTAAAGGGGAGCGGCATCGGGATCTCGATCTGGTCAGGGCGGATAAAGTCAGCCACAATCGACCGCGCTAGCGCCTTGCCATTCTCCAGGGTCGGGTAGGCAATCACCGGCACGGTGGTGAGGATGCGATGGGCCTTGAGGGTCAACAATTCGGGATCGCCGGGGCCGATCCCCAGGCCGTATAAGCGGCCGGCCGGCGGAGGGGAGGGGGCTGGGGTCATAGTTCATTCTCCTGAGCAAGGGCATTCACGGCGGCGGCGGCGATCGCACTGCCGCCCCGTCGTCCGTGAAGGGTAATAAAAGGAATCCCCCCAGGATTCGCCGCCAGGGCCGCCTTCGATTCCGCCGCCCCCACGAAGCCGACGGGAAACCCGAGAATGAGCGCCGGGCGCGGGAAACCAGCTGCCAAGCGCTCCAAAAGGTAGAAGAGGGCCGTGGGGGCATTGCCAATGGCCACGACCGCTCCCCCTAAGCGAGGCGGCCACAGCTCCAGGGCCGCCGCCGAGCGGGTAGTACCAAGCCGGGTTGCCAGGGCGGGGACCTGGGGATCGCGGAGGGTGCAGATCACCGCGTTCTGAGCCGGCAAGCGCCGCCGGGTCACGCCATCCGCCACCATCTGAGCATCACAGAAGATTGGGGCCCCAGCCGCGAGGGCTTGGCGACCGACCGACACGGCTGTGGGCGACGCCTCTAGGTCCGCGACAATATCGGTCATGCCGCAGGCATGGATCAGCCGCACGGCGACTAGGGCTAGATCCGGGGCGAGGGAGTCCAAGGCCGCTTCGGCGCGAATGATCGCAAAGGACTGGCGATAGATGGCGTCGCCGTCGCGCAGGTAGTCGTACTGGCTCATGGGCAGGCCGGGAGCGCCGCTTGGGCCAGGGCCTCCCAGGAATAGCGACGGACAAAGGCGCTCAAGGACTCTTGAGGCGTGGCCCGCTGGTCGCCGTAGTGCTGCAAGAGGCGGGTCAGCGTGGGCAACAGCTCCGGCACCGCCAGGGGCTCCGGGTGGAGGAGTTGCGGTTCCCCAGCGGCCTGGCCGCCGTAGAGGTAGTAGGCTTCCTGGAGGTCTCCCCCCACCAACTGCCGGGTTCCCAGCAGCAAGATTTCGGCAGGACTGGGTTGGGCGCAGCCCTTGGGGCAGGCGGTGATGTGAATGTTCACGGGAATGTCAAGGGCGAACTGGTGGTGGAGGGTTTGGTGGAGGGTGTGGGCTAGGGCCTGAGTATCGGTGGCCGCCGCTCGGCAGCCCGGTTGCCCGGCACAGGCCACGATCCCGGCCGTCGTCCAATCTGGCCCCACGGGCAGCCCCAAGGCCGCTAGTTCTGGCAGCACCTGGGGTAATTCAGCTTCGGGCACGTCCGGGAGCAGGATTCCCTGCCAGGGTGTCAAGCGTACCTCGCCCTGGCCCCGGGTTTGAGCTAGGTGCGCGAGGCCCGTCAATTGCGCCCGGGTGATTTGCCCCAGCGGTAGGGACAGACCCAGGTACACGCGCCCTGCCTGACGCTGGGGATGAATTCCCAGGTGGGCATAGGGTTGGCTGGGGGGATAGGGAAGGGGCTCGCTCCTCGGTAACTGGCGGGTCGCGAGGCGATCGCCCACGCGCTGAAGATAGCCCTCGAGCCCCCAGACCTGGAGCAGGTGCTTGAGGCGCGCTTTCTCCGGCAGGTTTGGGAGAGTTTGCAGTCCCTCGGCGTACACCGCTAGCAGGGCCGCAAGGGTGGCCAGCACCTGGTCCGGGGCCAGGAGCAGGCCGGGGGCGGGCGACGCCGACGGCGGCCCCAGGGTCAGGTGAAAGGCGGAGCCGGTTGGTGTCGCCACGGCGGTCAGTTGGATCTCGTTGGGGCGATGCTCCCAAGGAACCGGGGAACGAGTCCCGAGGCCCACCCGGCCGCCGCCATCAAAGCCCACGCTCATTTTGCTGGGTAAGCCAGCCAGTTCGGGGTGAGTCTGGAGGTGGCGATCCAGGGCCTGAACCCAGGGCGAGGGATCGAGGCCTTCTTGGGTATCCAGGCCAGCGGTCGGACTCGCCATGATATTTCGCAGGCGATCCATGGCGGGGGTTGGTGAGGCCAAGCCCAGAGTTTGCAGCGGGCCGATGCTCTCTAGGGTTGGAGGGGGCTGAGCAACCCGCAGTTGTAAGTTGGCGCGATTGGTCACTTGGAGGGAATCGCAGCCCCAAGTCTGGGCCCAGGCGGCGAGGCCTAAGGCTTGGGCGCTCCTGAGGCGACCGCCAGGGGTGCGAAGGCGGAGCAAGTAGCCGTCCTGGGCCGGTGTGGCGTAGAACAGGCCGGGACAGGGATGAGCGGTCAACAAGCGAGTCATAGAACTTCCTTCCTTCTCCGTGCAGCGCGGAGAATGGGCGCTGGAGCAGCCTCCAAGTGAGGACTGCACTCGACGCTGGTGTTCTGACTCGCGCGAGGTGGGGGAGCAGGATCGGGTGGGTTTGTGCGGCGGTGCAACGCTCAAAACGCAACCCAACTAGAGCCCGATGATTCCCTGACCACTGCGATTACAGTTGCGGCACAGTACCGGGATCGCACCGGACTTTCCCAACCTCAAGCCTGTATAGTCTATCACAGTTGAGCGGTAGGCTTTGGGCCTAGGGCAGAACGGGGGTGGGCGACCAAAAGCGCGACTCCCCTGAATTTTGAGCGCTTGTTCTAGGACTAGAGGGTAGCCCTCTTCTGCGTTACCGGGCCCTCATCCCCCGGCCCCTTCTCCCAAAGCTGGGAGCAGGGGAGCTAGAAGTGCCACTCCCAAATTTGGGAGTGGGATTTAGGGTGAGGTCTGAGCAAGGTAGTACAAACATCCCGCGCAAAATTTCGTTCACCCCGGGCAGGACGGGGGTGGGCGACAACAAGCGCGGCTCCTCGTGAATTTTGAGCGCTTGTTCCAGGACCAGAGGGTAGCCCTCTTTAGGGTTACGGGGCCCTCATCCCCCGGCCCCTTCTCCCAAAGCTGGGAGCAGGGGAGTTAGCAGCAAACTGGGGTTCATCGCCTTGAATTGTTGGCCGCCCCTCTTCGTTTTTTCGGTCCTGGCAAATTCTAGGTTGTGTACTCTGCATTGATCTTCACATAGTCATAGCTGAGGTCACAGCCCCAGGCGAGGCCGGTTCCTGCTCCTTGGCCGAGATCGACCTGAATCACTAGGGGATAATCCAAGTGTTGCTGGAGGGAGCCATCGGCGGCTGTGCTGCTGGAGGCGGCGGCAATGTCCTGAATGTACTGGCTGGCGGCGGCGCGATCAAAGGCGAGGGGTTGCCCTGCTTCCATGAGCGGGAGCGGTCCCAGTTGGATGCGGAGGGCATTTTGGTCGAAGGGAACCCCGGCGCGGCCGGCGGCGGCGGCAATGCGGCCCCAGTTAGGATCGCGGCCAAAGATGGCTGACTTCACCAGGGAGGAACTGGCGATGGTGCGGGCTACTCGGCGAGCAGCGGCGTCTTCGGGGGCTCCCGTCACTTGGACTTCGATCAGGCAGGTGGCCCCTTCACCGTCCCGGGCGATCGCCTTGGCGAGGTGCTGGCAGACGGCCACTAACATCGCCTCCAGACGCTGGCCGGCTGCGTCCATCTCGGTAATGGCTGGGGTGCGGGACTGGCCGTTGGCTAGGGCGATCAATGTGTCGTTGGTACTGGTGTCGCCGTCCACTGTGATTTGGTTGAAGCTCTGCGCCGCGGCCCGGGCGAGCATCTGTTGCCAGAGGTGGGTGGACACCGCAGCGTCGCAGGTAATGAAGCCCAGCATCGTTGCCATGTTGGGGTGAATCATCCCGGACCCCTTCGCGATACCGCCTAGGCGGACGGGGCGATCGCCCATCATGGTTTCCAGGGCGATCGACTTCGTGACCAGATCGGTCGTGACGATGGCCTGGGCTGCCGCCGCCCCGCCCGTAGCCGACAAGGCCGCTACCGCTTTCGGAATGCCTGCTCGCAAGGCTGCCATGTTCAGGCGCTGACCAATGACCCCTGTGGAGGCCAGCAGCACGGCATCGGGGGCAATTTGCAGCTCAGCCGCCAAGCGCTCGGCCGACTCCTCGGCGTCGCGCCGGCCTTGCTCCCCCGTAGCAGCATTGGCTTGGCCGGCATTGCAGAGAATCGCCCGAGCGCTACTTTTTTTCCGCAAGCGACGACGGCAGTAGTTTACGCAGGCAGCGCGTACTTCAGTCAGAGTGAACACACCAGCGGCGATCGCATCCGTCTCTGAGAGGATCAGGGCCAAGTCTGGAGCCCCCGAGGGCTTCAAGCCCGCCGTAATCCCAGCCGCTTGGAACCCTCTGGGAGCTGTCACACTGCCTTCAATCACCTGCCAATCTGCCATCTGCTCTGCTGCCTAAATCGCTTCGCGCGAATTATAGCAGCGTGGCGCAACGGTTGCCGAACCGAGGGGCTAGGTATTCGGAAGCGTCTCGACGGCCGTGGCCCCATCGACACCCTGCGCTACTTGCTGGGCGCGGGCGAGCACCCCCTTGGCGTCCTCGTTGTACTTGAGCACGACGGTGCTGCCTCGCTGGGCTACCCAGAGGCCGACATTATCAGAAATGTTGGCATCGTCCAGGGCCTTGGCAACGCGCTTGGCGAGACCGCTTTCATCAAAGTTCCCATCCAAGCCAACTTTTTCTGGTGGAATCGAGCGCTCTTGAGCAACCCGCCGCACGGCTAGATTGGGTGTTGCCTGTGCTTTTTCTTCTTCTTTCTTGCCAAAGAGTTTGCCTAAGAAACCCATACACTGACCCCCGCTTATTCAGAACAACAACGCCACGATTATAGCGGCTGGGCCGAGCAGGGCCAGGGTTGAGATGCAAATGGTTAGGGCGTGTCGTCCCTGAAAGCCAGAATTCCGCTAGCGAGGACCTGGTGGCCTCAGCAAGTCTTGTCAGTCTCATCGCCTCAAGGCTAGTGCTGGCAAAGGTTTCGTGAGTCATTGATGATAGACCCTAGGGCGCCAGCTTTTGCTCTCGAATCCACGTCAGGCTCTGCCAGTCGCCGCGCGAGCCGTAGCGACGCACCAGGCGCTGGCGCTGGCTCGGAGTGAGCAACCAGCCCAGCTCGAGGACAAACCCTTGGCCTGGCTTAATCAGGCGGGGGCTGTTGCTCGAGACGCCGTGGGGGAGCAGGAGCAACTGCACCGCTAGGGGGCCGTCTTCAAAGTGGAGGCACGAGCCGTCGATCCGGGCTGTGGAGCGGAGCTGGCGATCGCCAAACTGGAGGGACTGCTGAAGGCGATCGCCGCCCCAGCGATCCACCTGCAAGCGTGTTGCATACCGCTCCGGTGGCCGCAAATCAGCATACCGAGTGACCGCCTCTCCCTGCCAAGTCCCCAGGAGGTGCTCGACTTGGAGGAGAGGTCGTGGGGTTGGCTGCGTGCCAGCGCGGTGCTCGCGAATGAGGGTGAGGGCGCTGAGCTGGCTACTCCGGTCAAAGAGTTGCACGAGGCGCAAGCGTTCATCGCCGGCGATCAGCCCCAGCTCGGCGCCAAACTCCCCGTAGGGTCCCCACTGCATGGAGCCCTGGGAAAAGCTGCCGTCTTCGTGAACCAAAATACTGCGAGCTAGGGAGCGGTAGGTGAGGACTTGTTCCTGGAGCAGTTGCCCCGGCGGCTGGCGGCGGATGGTCTGCTGGATCTCCCGGCCGTCGTCTTGGCTCGCGAGGATGACCGTGCTGGGCTCCTCGCTCAGGAGTTCTCCCCGGGGCGTGTAGTGGCTAAAAGAACCTTGCCATTCTCCAAGGTTGTGTAGCAAATAGTCCCACTGGGCTGACATCGGGATGGATCGAGTTCTGAGCAGAGTAACGGGATCATCATAGCGGAGTCGGGAGAGGAGATGTGGGTACTGTTGGGGAACTCGGCGCGATCGCCCAGCGGGCCCGCCATCGACGCTGTTCGCTGGCACGGGGGTCTCAGGCAAGCGAGGGATGCACAAGGGGTCTCGGCTTGGCGCTTGCCGCCTCGGCCGATCGCATCAGGGGGCTCAAACCGGCGATCGCCCGCTGCCTGCGGTCGAGCGGCAGCGGCGAAGTTTAGAACCAGAAACTGCCAGGGGGTAGGTCGGAATCGGGCAAGAACCACCTGGCTCCACAAGTGCGGGCGAACTCTCCCATTTTGATCCTGGATTAGCGGTGCTGGGCCTGGGGAGCTGGAGCTGGAGACCCTTGGCTGAGACTTAAAAGGGTAACTGAGTTTTGCTTGACGTGCTAGTTGCAGTAAGTACTTAAAGCAGCAAGTGCTGCCGCTTGGCAATACCTGATACAGCTTGGCACTATTTTATACAAAACTTAAAGCTGTTTTTAACATTACAATGCTTGTTGTAATGCTGTGCTAATGTACACTGGTACTTAAGCTGGTAAAACCGTACTGCTTTGTTAAGTGCAAAGCTGTAGTTAAGCAAGCTTTACTAACCTTAAGCTTAAATGCAGTTATTACCTTAAAATGGCTTGGCTAACTGGCTAGCAGTTTTGCATCAAGGCCCACGAGTTTGTTTTGGCAAAGGATAATTTTAACGATGAGCCCAACACCTCCATCCCCATCACCGGACGATGCAGACGCGACGAAGGCTGAGGCCGTTTCAGAAGCGTCTGCGGAATTGGCGCGATCGCCTGAGGCAGCCCTCATTGCTGAGCTTCAGTTGCCCCGCAAGGAGCCAACGTTCCGTTACACGGTCGATTTACCGGAAAGCTTGCACAAAAAGCTGTCCCTCGCTGCGGCGAAGACGGGCCGCAGTAAGGCGGATATCGTGCGCTATTTGTTGCAGCAGGCTTTGGGGGGAAGCTAGCGAGCGGCTGGCAACGTGGGGGGCCGGGCTGCGCGAACACCTCAGGTTGGCAGCTCTACGTTGCTACGCAACAGGCTGATGTCTCCGGCCCGCTAGCGCGAACGCCTACACCCTAATTTGCTCTCCCAACCTTAGGAGCAGGGGCCGGGGGGCGTAGACGCGCAGCGGCTGCTCGCAGAGTCGGCACGCACCGCCTAAGGGGGAAGGAGTGCAGCGATTTGTCTGCGGGTGGACGAAAAAAGCGCGGCTCCCCTGAATTTTGGGCGATTGCTTCAGGAGCGGAGGGTAGCCCTCTATCGCTACGCGACGCTAGCGCGAACAGCGTTGCGGGGGCCCTCATCCCCCGGCCCCTTCTCCCAAGGCTGGGAGCAGGGGAGCTAGAAGCTCCTCTCGCAAGTTGGGAGGGGGTGACTTTTTGGTTTCTGGGTTACGGGGCCCTCGTCCCCCGGCCCCTTCTCCCAAGGCTGGGAGAAGGGGAGTTAGAAGCCCCTCTCGCAAGTTGGGAGGGGGTGACTTTTAGTTCCCATAAGGGGAGTTATCGGTATTAGTTTCAATCCTCACCCGGCCGGAAGACCGGGTGCAACGATGCCAGCAGCGATCGCCTGCTCCTACCAGGTCAGGTTTCAATCCCCACCCGGCCGGAAGACCGGGTGCAACGCCGGCAGCTCCCACCGACGGGCGCGCGCAGCGCGTTTCAGCCCTCCCCCGGCCAGAAGACCGGGTGCAACACAATCGAGCCACGTAAATCCCCCTGCTCCTGCAAAATCTTCAGGATTCTGCGGTCGGCTTGCTTGCGAGCAAGTGTTTCTGGCTTTAGCGGCTCCCAGGGTCGTCCCTCTGGGTCGGTCTCACGCTCAAAATGCTGCTGCGTGCTCCGCTGTGCTCTCCGATCGCCGCAAACATCGGTCGCGGTCGTCGCAGCCGCGCTACCAGAGCAGCAAGCTCAGCAATGGCTTCGCTGGCACCCATCTGAATTCGGATTCCGGTCATCGCGCTCCTGCATCTTTCGCTCAAACTCAGCTCGCTCTTCTTGCTCGCGAGCCGCGAGTAACCCCTGGAATTCATCCTCAACGGCTGTACCGTTCTGCTCTGCCAAGGTTTCTGCTTTAGCGAGCAGCTCTCTGTCGTGCTGGTCAGATTGTTTGATCAGATCGGCGGCATTATCCATCAGTCCCCTTCCTGCTGCAAGAATTGTCGAGCGCCGTTGCTGCCATCTGGTAGCGCGAGCCACTGAGGCGCTCAAACCCGCCTGTTCGTGGACGATGACTCACCAGAGCTTGCCGTACTTCTTTAGGGGTTTGGTTACTAAACCCTCAGTAGCTCTGGGCTTGGCGACCGGGTGAATCTCTGTTAGGCAAGTTTGCCCACTCTGCGAGAAGCTGCTGCACGTCTACATCCCCGGACCCCTTCTCCCAGATCGGGCGAAGGGGAGTCTCCAAAGTGAGATGCACCCTTAGCGACCAGGCCCAGACCCGTTCGATCGACCCTGTTCACCATCGATCCGGGAGAGCTTAACTGGCAAGGCGGGGAACGCCACGATCAGCTGCGATACATATTGTTACGTCAAGCTTAAGAGATCGAAAAGAAATCAATTCCCTACAAATTGCAAAGCTATCCTCAAAGATATTCGCTAAAATTACCCGCTTGGGCAGTCGTTACCTGGCTACCTGACTGGGAGTGTATTTGGAGTAAAGAGCTATGCTCACCTTTGCCGCCCTCGTTCCCCAAGTTGAGCAGTTGTCTGCCGAAATCCATCTTGCCTTTACTAGTCCTAATGACCTGCGCCAGCAAATCGAAACTCTGAACGCTAACCAGACAGCTCTGGCTGAGTTGCAAGTCTCCATTCAACCTTACCACGATTGCTTGCAGGCTACGGTCAATCGTCTCAATACCATCGAGATAGCTCGCGGCGCACTAGTAGTTGGAAGACTCTTGCTTGGTGCAGACGGCGATGATAATAGTGGCGAATGGCTGGAGAATTTGCTCGATTTGGGAGAAGAAGGCCTAGAGCTTTGGGAATTCTTTGAAGAAGAGAATGTCAAGAACGCCAACTTAATTCGTTTGCTCTATCAGCAGATTCACAGCCAATATCAACAGATCGTTGCCCGCAAAAACCAGGTCACGCAACTAACTAAACTGGCAGAAAGCTGTTTAGATAACCAAGAGATTTGGCAAGCTTTACCAGACTCTAACTGCGATCAAAACTTTCTTGCTCAACCATCTTCTAATAACTTGGACAATCGCTGGCACAAGTTACTGACAGCAGCCAAATGGATCTTGCCCTTCTCACAGCGGAATTTATCAGCGGCAGAGCAATTGAAAGATTTTGAGAGCAGGCTGCTTGAACTTCAGAAGTTCCAGGATTCTTTAGAGCACTTAGGTTCAACACTGGATAGCGACCAGCTCAGCGCGCAGGCAATCAGTAAAATTATCTCATTCTACAGACCTAGAGCGATTTGCTGTGCTTACGATCTTCAGGATCGTCCCGTCATTACTATTGACAACCAACAATATGAATATGCGAATTTGAAAGAAAGCGTTCATCAGATAACGGCAACGCTCGCCTTCGTTAAACCCAAACTAATTGGTCTACAGCAGCTTGCTCAAATTTTCACAACTCACCAGACCTGCCAGCAGTTATGGAAACAAGACTTGTCCCAACGGGATTTTGCTACTTTCGTCCGCTCGATTGAGCGCGCCAATACAGCAGCATTCCAGCCGTTGCTATTCGAGGAGGGTTGCGATCTCAAAGCACAACTTACTCAATTACAGACAAGTCACGCTAAGCTCAAGCAAATCCAGCAACACCTACAAAATATCCTCGTGCTACCTGCCTCTGAAGGCCAAATGCCGATCAATCCGCGCGCTTTGAACGTTCTACTCCGCTTATGCGGTTGCTCACTGACCGCAATCGGATTTGACCGCGAGGGGCAGCTTATTTTTGAACAAGGCAGTCAAGACGATCTATTGGTTTGGGATACAGTTCGTCAAGAATGCGATCGCCTTAATAATTACACTAAGACAATGATCGCTCAATTAGTAACCTTAGGCAGGATTGCTGTACAGTGTACCAAGAGCGATCGCCTAGCTACACAGTTAGCTCAAAATCCTCAGGTTGTCCGATTTTTGGATCTCGAGCGCGAGCTAAAAGCTTTAGGGAGGCAGGGCAAAACAAGCATCAATTTTCTGACAACTCGCCGCCAAATTCGCTTGCAAGCTGAGAATATTCAAGAGGCAGTTGATGCTTTGCAATCAATCGATTCTAATCTGGCAAAGCTGATCAATCATGGAATAGATGACAGTGTTGATAACACCGCAAATCCAGTTACGCTCAGTGCTTTTATTGCTTTGTTTGGTGGCTTTCAGGCAATTCGATTCAATGCAGACGGCCAACTTGAAACTCGGCAGGCGAATGAATGGCAACTGTGGCGTCTGTATTTACAACAATGCGATCGGATAAAGCGAGCTGTTGAGCAAGATATTATGCAAGCAAAGCAGTCAGTGAAGCTTGCGATGAATGCACTGAAGGATATTACTCTCTATCGTCAACTGACAGGGCAGCAAAAGCGATCGCGCCTGCTACGGCGCGGAGCGATCGCAGCGGGTGCAGTGATCGCGATCAGCATTCCACTCTGGGCAACTACTACTATTGCACAGGGTCACTTATCTCTCTCGCGAGCGCAAACCCTGATTCAACAGGCTAGTTCACTACAAAACTCTAACGATCTGAAAGCTTTAGAAACAGCATACATTAATCTCAAAAATGCTAATAACCTTCTGAAAACAGTATCCCAGCTTCCAGGATCTCCCTATCAACGCAGTCAGATCGAGCTAGCTAACTGTCAATCTCAAATGTCTTTGATTAGTGAAAGGTATTATCAAATTAAGGAAGCCGCAGGTGGTCTTTCTCAAGCTCAGCAGCTTGCTCGCGAGGCAACTGAATTAACGAACAATCCACCATATCCCCTTTCAATTTGGCAAGAAGCAGATGCTAAATATCAAGAAGCTATTGATATTTTGAGGAATCAAAAGATTGGCGTTGAAACTTTACCTGAACTTGAACTAACTCTTGCTGACTATCAAGGGCGACACAAGCTTGTGCGCGAGATAATCAATTTAGAGCAGCAAGCTACAAGCTACGAGTATCAAGCTGAGCGATTGATGGAAGATGTTCAATCCCTGATGATGAACGGAGGGAGTGTCAATCAAGCAACTGCTCTTAAAAAATGCCAGAGTGCGCTTCAGCTTTTAGCAGGAATTACTGCACAGGTATCGAGCTATCAACTAATACAAACCAAATTGTCAACCTATACCCAGCAGTGTCAGAAGATTGCCACTGTAGCTGCTGATAATTGAGCAAAGATAGACAGGTAGTTAGTAATTCTAATACAACTCGCATTCTGATGTAGTGCTCAACGCCTTTCGGCATCAATGGTCGGGTCGCAGTCGTTTGAGGTTGATTGTTGCGATCGGTGCAGTGTGCTCAACGCCTTTCGGCATCAATGGTCGGGTCGCCGTCTAAAGCAAAATTCACTTGGAGCTTGAAACGGTGCTCAACGCCTTTCGGCATCAATGGTCGGGTCGCTACGGGCATCAGTAGAGGGATATCTTCCGAACGCCTGTGCTCAACGCCTTTCGGCATCAATGGTCGGGTCGCTGTGGGGGGGGGGAGGGCTTGTTTCCTTGTTTTCCCGCGTGCTCAACGCCTTTCGGCATCAATGGTCGGGTCGCAAGAGCGCTGTGAAGGGGAAGGGGAAATCGACCTGTGCTCAACGCCTTTCGGCATCAATGGTCGGGTCGCGTGCAAGTCAAAGTTGACGAGGCCAGCGCCAACAAGTGCTCAACGCCTTTCGGCATCAATGGTCGGGTCGCGCGCTCGAGGCGCGGTATCCCCACCGCTCCGTGACTGTGCTCAACGCCTTTCGGCATCAATGGTCGGGTCGCAAGCATCGTGGCGACCGCATCCACGCGGTCGATAGGTGCTCAACGCCTTTCGGCATCAATGGTCGGGTCGCAATGCGCGCGGCGGCCGAAATACCCATGGGAGTGATGTGCTCAACGCCTTTCGGCATCAATGGTCGGGTCGCAAGCGGGAGGGCGATCGCCAACTCCTCAAAAGAGTGTGCTCAACGCCTTTCGGCATCAATGGTCGGGTCGCAATCGACACAGGTGCAAAAAAGAAATTGGCAAGATTCGTGCTCAACGCCTTTCGGCATCAATGGTCGGGTCGCTCGCTACAGAAAACGGTGGGACTGCCAGGACAAGGTGCTCAACGCCTTTCGGCATCAATGGTCGGGTCGCAGAACAAATCACCCCCGCAAGCCGTAGCTCAATCTGTGCTCAACGCCTTTCGGCATCAATGGTCGGGTCGCTTCTATTAGCTGATAAGTCATGCTAGAAGTTTGTGGGTGCTCAACGCCTTTCGGCATCAATGGTCGGGTCGCAACCAAGCCGCCCGGAGTTTTGATCTGATGGTTGGTGCTCAACGCCTTTCGGCATCAATGGTCGGGTCGCCGCGCTCTAACGGAAAGAAGGGGCTCTAAAGATGTGTGCTCAACGCCTTTCGGCATCAATGGTCGGGTCGCCCCTGGCCGGACGGGCCAGAGTGGGAGCCCGATCGTGCTCAACGCCTTTCGGCATCAATGGTCGGGTCGCTCTACTCAGACGGGTGGGCCGTCTGGCGGTGGCATCGTGCTCAACGCCTTTCGGCATCAATGGTCGGGTCGCAGGACAGCGCGCGATCGCACTCTGCAAATCCGGGGATGTGCTCAACGCCTTTCGGCATCAATGGTCGGGTCGCAACCCCGGCGGAGGCGATCGCCGCCTGGCACGCCCGGTGCTCAACGCCTTTCGGCATCAATGGTCGGGTCGCGTGCGGGGCTGGAGAATACCCGCACAGATAGCAATCGTGCTCAACGCCTTTCGGCATCAATGGTCGGGTCGCTCTGATAGGGCAAGAAGGGGCATTCCCGGCGCGTTAGTGCTCAACGCCTTTCGGCATCAATGGTCGGGTCGCCCGACGGGTCGTACCCGTCAATGTCGAACACGTTCCGTGCTCAACGCCTTTCGGCATCAATGGTCGGGTCGCGTTGGGAGCCCGTGTTCTACCAGTTTGCTTCCGCGTGCTCAACGCCTTTCGGCATCAATGGTCGGGTCGCCAGCGAGGGCTGGGCAAGCGCTTGGGGCTTTCTTAGTGCTCAACGCCTTTCGGCATCAATGGTCGGGTCGCCTTAAGGATTTCAATCACTTTGCCACCGGGATCATGTGCTCAACGCCTTTCGGCATCAATGGTCGGGTCGCTGGCAAGGACAGGTCGGATGGGGCTGGGCAGAACCGTGCTCAACGCCTTTCGGCATCAATGGTCGGGTCGCTAGGTACTCGGATCGCTTTCGTTTCCGCAGTGCTCGTGCTCAACGCCTTTCGGCATCAATGGTCGGGTCGCGAAAAGGATCGCGGAAATCGTTTTAAGAAGTTCAATGTGCTCAACGCCTTTCGGCATCAATGGTCGGGTCGCCGGTTTGAGAAGAACAATCTAGATTTAGCTCTGAAGTGCTCAACGCCTTTCGGCATCAATGGTCGGGTCGCTAGGCTGGCACTCGGATCGCTTTTGTTTCGCTGCTCGTGCTCAACGCCTTTCGGCATCAATGGTCGGGTCGCCAGACCAGAGCAGGAAGCCTTGTATAGGGGTTGATAGTGCTCAACGCCTTTCGGCATCAATGGTCGGGTCGCTAGCCTCCTGGGGTTTCGATAACAACGAAATTATTGGTGCTCAACGCCTTTCGGCATCAATGGTCGGGTCGCCCCCCAGGGCTGCGACATCTTCCAGCATGAGCCCTTTGTGCTCAACGCCTTTCGGCATCAATGGTCGGGTCGCTGCCAGAATTTTGGGTTAAGGTCCGCGCACCATTGTGCTCAACGCCTTTCGGCATCAATGGTCGGGTCGCTGATTAAAGATATTGACACGTCATCGCTTTCCCCTTAAGTGCTCAACGCCTTTCGGCATCAATGGTCGGGTCGCTTGAGCGCCTTGCTGGATTAGCCAGTCGCCCATGATGTGCTCAACGCCTTTCGGCATCAATGGTCGGGTCGCCTGACTTGTCTGCCCTCTCAGACTAGAACCCCTGCGGGTGCTCAACGCCTTTCGGCATCAATGGTCGGGTCGCTAGACAACGCGCGTTTAGCGCTCCGTAATTTTGTAGTGCTCAACGCCTTTCGGCATCAATGGTCGGGTCGCTCTTGTAGCCGTTGGTTTTTGGCTACTGACTACTGGTGCTCAACGCCTTTCGGCATCAATGGTCGGGTCGCTTAAGATGCAACGCTCCTCTACTTTGCCATTCCCACAGTGCTCAACGCCTTTCGGCATCAATGGTCGGGTCGCAGTACGTAGATAACGCGCGTTTAGCGCTCCGTCATGTGCTCAACGCCTTTCGGCATCAATGGTCGGGTCGCCCCCCCTGGTCAGAGAGCCAGCCCGAAAATCCCGCCGTGCTCAACGCCTTTCGGCATCAATGGTCGGGTCGCAGCGCAGGCCAGAAACCTTGCTCCGTTTGCCCTCTGAGGGCATTATACAAGCTCCTCGCCGCCCAGCACCCCATCTCATCCTCATCTCCTTCAGCCCGCCCGCCAGACCGCCCCCAAACCCAGACCCAGCCAAGCTTCTAGAAACAACAAGCATCACCAGACCCCCCAAAAAGCCCCCAACCCCCAGCCCCAGCCCGCCGCCAAGCAGAGCCGGCCATTGCCACAAGCAACAGCCAGCCCCGCTTGCTAAACCAGCTTATAGGGAGCCTCTTCCACTACCCAAACCCCCGGCCGGTTATAGCTCGGCAACAACTGCACACACTGCGCCGACAGCCGCACCAGCAACAAATCATCCTCCGCCGCCAGCACCTGCGCCAACTCCCAGCGCAACCGCTCCCGCTCCCGCTGACTCAGCCAACAGCGGAAGATCGAGAGTTGGAGGCGATCGCCATACCCCTGAAGCAACCTATAAGCCTTCCGCCAACGCTTCGGACAGCGAATGTCATAGCAGACCAGATACCAATGCTTCAACTCCGCCATAACCCCCCCTAGCGCAACACCAACCGCGCAAACAAACCACCCTCCCCGAGCCACTCCTTCTCCAACAAACGCACCTCCAACTCCAACAAGCGGCGATAAGTCAGCGAATAGCCCGTCACCGGATGCTTCCAACTCTCCGCCTTGCGCTGCTCATAGAGCCCAATAAACTTGCGCCGACCCAACTCACTCAGCCAAACCTGCTCGCCCCGCACCGTAAAATCAGCCTCCACGTCCCACTGCCCCCGATTCAGCGAACCAATAACCGGCAGATCCACCAGCGGCACCCGAAAAATCTCCATCAGATCCAACGCCAGCGGCGGGGCTTGCGATCGCGGCTGATGATAAAACCCCAGCGCTGGCTCCAGCCCCACCGTCAAAATCGCATTCGCCACATCCTTCAACAGCAGCGCATAACCAAAACTGAGCAGCGCATTCACCCGATCCTTCGGCGGCCGGCGATTGCGCCCCGCGAACTGCAACTCAGGCGGCAAATCCGCCCCCAGCGCTTGCCCCAAAGCCCCAAAATAAAGCGCCGCCAACCGTCCCTCAATCCCCAACAACGACGCCAGCGACTCCGCCCGCTCCACCAGCTTCAACACCGCCTTCATCTGCTGAATCGCCGCTGTCAACGCCTGCGAGTCTTGCCGCTTGCGCCGACTCCGCATCAATAACTGCCGCTGGCCCCGCCCCCGACAAACCACCAACTGCCGCGCCAACCGCAGGCAAAACTCCGGCTCCACCAGCGCCCGGTACTGCCCCACGCGCCGCTGGATACTGCCGCTGCGGGTGTCCAAACTACCCACATAGCGACCACCCCCCGAAATGAAATGCACACCGATCCCCTGCCCCGCGCAAAAATGCAGCGCCTGAGTCGAAATCTGGGCAAAGCTGTGCAGCACCACCTGCCCGATCTGCCGCGCCGGTAGCCTCTCCTCCGAACCATCCCGCTGCGTCAGCTTCAGTTGCTCGCCCGTCCGCCCCACCCGCATCCCCGGCTCCAGCGCGTGCAAACTCTGGCGCTCGTCGTCAGCCGGAAACAGCCGCACCGGCTGCCACTCGCGGTCATGGGCCAACCGCGCCTCCTCCGGCAAGCAAACTGGAGCCAGCGAGCAGCGCGTACACAACCGCTCGTTCGTTGTCACCGGCGGCCGCAGACTCGAGCGACGCAACTCGCGGGCCTGGGCGATCGCCTGCCGCACCTGCTCCCGTCCCGCCGCCTCCACCGGAACCCTCACCAGCACCTTGTCCGCGTGGTAGCGGATGCGCCCCTCACGAACAGCAACCCCCTGCGCCGCTTCGATCAGACAGCAATAAGCGAGAATTTGCAGGCGATCGCTCTCCCAGGCCAGCGGTTCCTGCTGCTCCCCCCGCTGGCAGCGCCCCCGCTTGTGCTCGTAGGGGATCAGCTGCCCGTCCCGCAGCCGCAGCGCATCCACCCGACCCCGCAAGCCCAGCCCCTCATCCTCAAGATAAAGATCCTGCCACTCACCCGCTTCCGCTTCCTCCAGCTCGACATGCAGCCGCCGCCCCGCAAACACCGCCGCATCCTGCGTGTAGAGTTCCTCAACTTCCTCCAGGTAAAACAGGCGCGGGCAATAGGCCAGCGCGTGCAGCGCCGAGACGCGCAGCGTCAGCAGTTCGTCGGTCAGCGTCATCACCGATTCGGTTGCCAATGTCGTCATGGTTCGTCGTCCTTGACTTCAGTTCGCTCCCACTCTGGCGCGATCGCCCGGAAAAAAACGCTCCGGGTTGGCAAATTACAGCGTTAATTTTGCGGCGGATGCCAGCCCCAACGCATCCAAATCGCGCGTGCTGCAACGACATCGGGGTTATTCAACCGTAGAGCCAGCACCGTCGCGCGACCAATGTTGGTCAGACCAACAATATGGGTGCCGCCATTCTGCCAGTAGAAATGTTCGATCCAGATTTGTTGGCGCGGCTGAAACAGCGCCACGGGCTCGCCGGTTTCCGGATCGACAGCCGCCGTGCGCGCGCCTTTGAACTCATTGCAGCGATAACAGGCGGCTGCTAGGTTCTCGCGTTCGCTACTCCCACCGACAACCAGCGGGATAATATGGTCAATGACTAACGGCATCCCCGTCAGACGCGCTGGCGTGCGGCAGTATTCGCAACGATTGTCCGCTTCGGCATAAATCTGCTGTCGCAGTTCTTTCGGGATCGAAGACACGATTATTCAGATAAGAGTGCTTCGATCGGTGGGAGTGTTTGCCCGCGTCGGCCGAGAATATCCCAGGCGATCGCCTTGCGGAGCATGAGCTGGTCAGCCACTTGACGCAAGGTAGCCAGCTCCTCCTGCTCGCTCGCAACGATTGTACCTGCCTGATTCTTTTCCAGCAGTTCTAAGTGCCGCTCTTGCGTCTCAGCGTCAATTTGGCTCGCAGCTAGCTGCAACAAGGCTTCATTGGCGAGCCCCTCAAGATGCGCTACTTCATCGGGCGGCGCGCTCGGCAATTCATCGAGCGCCGCAACAAAATTGCTCGCAATGCTTCGCGCTGCCAGCGCTTCCGGTGACTCGCGCAGGAGTTCTGCTAGCCGGGCAAGTTGAGCAAAGACGGCTTCGGGCAGCTCGACTGTGAGTTTGCGCTTGGACATGCTGTTTAAGCGGGGCTGAGTAGCGATGCCATCTATCCCAATTATGAGCGATCTCGTTCCGAGGGCGATCGCGATCCTTGACGAATCTTTGATGGTGTCAGCCCTCAGCCCCGACGATCTCGATGGAATCGGGGATAAGGATCGGCCGGTCTCTACTTCCGGGAACGCTTCTGGGATTGAGCAGGGGCCGGCGGCTCGATCTGGACCCAGCAAGCCTCCCCTACAAAGGAAGTCGTAGCCAAGCCTCTGCTGGTGGCTCCCGACTGGGTTCGCTGGGAGCGAATACACCAATTTCTGTCTGCGAATTATCGGCGCGATCGATCCAAACAGTCAGCCGACACACTCCGCGACGCGGACGCCCATCCCCCGCCAACTGCTCGTACCAGCGAGCCAAAGGTGGTGTTGCTAGCGGCTCAATGCGATCGAACAGGAAATTGTTGTCCCCGGCAAACGGCAAACCATAGCGGGGTACCTCAAGCCGACCCGCCAGACCATCCAGAATGCGCGCCTCCAACTCAACATCAGCACGAACCCCAATCGCCAGATTGAGATCGACCAAAACTTCCCGCGTCACCGGCGCAATCCAGAACTTTGAGCCATACGTCTTAGTGGCTAACTCCTCGCCCGAATCACCAACCGGATAGCCATGGAGTTGCTGCGTCAGCACTGCGAATTCTGGCGGCGCCGGCAATCCGGACGCCCCTGAGTCAGGCACCGGTATCCCGATCGCAATTTGCATCTCCGGCAAGCCAGGGCGAATCTGCGTCACTGGAGCCGCCAGAGTATCGCGTTGCTCAATTGCGGCCAGATTTAACAACAGACCATAAACCGCTGAAGGCGACGGCACGGGAGTTGTAGAGCGATACGAGCCTGACTGAAACGGACGGAAGGCAGCAAAGGGTGCTTTCAGATGTAAAAACAAGCGCTTACCCTCCACAAAACTCGGTTGCTACATCATCGAACAACTGCTCCGGATTGGCATAAAGATGCACGCCAGCCGCTTCCCATGCCTCACGCTTGGCATCTTCAAGCTTTCGTACAATCTCGCCACCGATCCAGAATTCATCCCCTGGTAAATCAACCTTGTCAGCATCCCGCATCGTGAGGCGATCACCCAATTCCTTAAACTGCCCGTCAATGCCAAACCCATAGGTGTCATAGCCCGCCACCAGTTTCGGCGTCAGCCGCACGACTACCGAGCGCGGCGCAAACTCATAGTAGGCCCGGGCATGGCCGCCAGCAACGCCATTGAGCTGGGCGATCGCCTGCAACAGCGCCCGCGTCCATTCCGGCTTCTCCTTGCAGTCCTGCTGCGACAGAGCAAACGGATATTGAAAGGCTGTATGCGTCACCTCGCGGTGCAGCAGTGCCGAGGTACTGGCATTGCTCCAAAACACCTTTTGATTGCGCTCAGTCTTCTGGTTCAGAGGCGACTGATGGAACACCGCATCGTAGCGATAAGGACTCAGCGCCACAGCCATATTGCAGCGAAAAACACTGTCCCGCTTCGGAGGGCGACCGTTCATCTTCTTCGCATCAGCGGGCTTCGCGACCATGTAGCCAAAGAGGAAATCATCAGCATATTCCTCGGCATTAGGATAGTCTTTGAACTCCACAGCCAACTGGTCAGCGTCGCGAATCCGCGTCCGGTTGTGCGGCTGGCCGAACACGATCAGCATCTCGCGCAGCGCATTCCGCAACGATTCCGGACTGACGACGGCAAACTTCTGACCATCGCGGGCAATCTTCTGCAACACGGCCCGATTCTCTTCCGACTCGCCGCGATAGTTGCCAGCCGGAGCGGGATAGGTCAAAACAGTCCCGAACAAATTCAACGAAGTCATACAAACAAAGTCTCCAATTCGGAAATAGTAATCCGCCTAACGGCATCGGAAAGCTCCGGAAAAACTTTGACAATTAGCTCGATGTGGCAGCACTATCCTTGGGCGCTTCTTTTGGCTTAAGAGGATACTGGCTTGACAAACCCAACAGCGTTAGCGCGCGAATTTCATCAGTTTTATCAAATAAATCTGTTGCAAACTCAGCAAACTCGCTCTGACGGATGTGAGGATACAAGGTAGAGACAAAATAATCGATAAAAGCTTGATGCTCAGTACGAGCACGAACTGCCAGGAATGCTTCATTGACGATCTTCTCTTTCTTGGTATTGAAGTCGCTCTCTAGCTTAGGATTGCCTACACAATCCCTCCATTTCAACCCATATTTGGCATCCAGCTTGCTCAAAACATAGGTTCGACAAACTTGGTAGATAATCTCTGCATAGGAACGGATTTTTTTCCTCGTGTCCGAAGTGCTTTGAGTCGTCATAACAATCTCCTCTTCTTGTAGCAAGGTACGGGCATCGTGGCTGAAATAGGGATCTTGCAACCAGGTGCGCGGAATTCGACTCAGTAAGGCATCAAAGCCAGACCAAGGTTTGATGCTGGGATTATTTGAACCCAGCAAGTTAATCAAGCGCTGCTTGCGAAACCAGGGACACCAATAATCTTGGCGAATCTGGCTGTAGCGATCGACCTGCGTTTCAATCGGCTCGACATAGCTAGTCGAACGCAATTTTACACCGCTCTTGCCGACCTTCTCAGCATGGATTAACTCGACACCAAGTAAGTAATCATGCCATTGCAGATCGCCGGATTTGGGTCCCACATGAGTGCGCAGCAACCGCAAGACATCCAGACCGCCCTCTTCCAGCAAATCAATAACTGCCTCGCGGGGACGATAGCCATAGCGCTCGACAGCTCGATCTTGTAAAACAAGGCGGAACAAATCGCAAAACTCAGAGAGGTTGGCCACATCCGGGACAGCTAAAGCATATCCCGGAAACTCCCGCTTGCCATCCTTATCGAAGACAGCCGGACAGTAAACCTGGGTAACAAACGGCCAGAAATGTAGGAGAAACTGGTACCGAGCGCGATCGTGCGTTGGCACGTTCTCTGCCGTTTTTGCCATTGCCCCCAGGTAGTAGTTACCCGATTGCTTAACCGGCTTGTCCGGTTCGGTCAGTTCTTGCCAAATTTTCTCGGCGTCGCTGGAGAAGCGAACTGTCTCGTAGGGGCGATCGCGGGGGGCCGCTCGATTTTTATAAGGGTTGCGAGTCGTGGGCACACCTCGGACAATCTGCCAAAGCATCTCGCGCCACAGCTTGATCCAGACTCCCGATCCATTTTCGCGAGAGGGATCTAACTCGGGCAAAAAAGCACCTTTCGGTGTCTCGACTGAGTAAAAGTAGCGCGTAATCGTTTTAGTCTTGCCTTTTTTTTCAGTGATTTCCACCTCCTCAGCGCGATCGAACTTCTCACGTTTCTTATCGCTGAACCGTTCTTCTGGCTGTGCAGCATAGGCGAGATCGAACAGGGCAATTAGTCCTTCCAGATTGCAGCGCAGGGTAGCTGCGTAGTCCTCAGCCTCCAGCTCGATCGCAGCCCCATCGCGATCCTGGCGCTCCTCAAACCACGGTTCATCCTGCAAATATTCCACTAGGAGCCTCAAGCCCGCCAGCCCCGCCCGATGCTGAGCTGATGGCAGTTCAGCCAGTTCGTAGTGTAATTCCAGTTGGTCGGTCATTTCCCAAACCCCCTCTGCTCGCAATACAACGTGGCATCGGCGATCGCCAAATACTTTGGCAGCCAAGCTGGTCGCTCGTCTTTCTGAACCTGGTGTTTAGGAACCGGCAAAATAAAGCCGTCAATCGGCTGTTTGGCATCAATGTGCTCCTGAATTGCCGGTAAATCGCGATCCAGCACGGCACTCACTGAGTAATCATTCGTCTCTCGGAACTCCTCGCCAACAGCCCAATAGCTACTCTGCGTAAACGCACTCTCACCTTGTGCCGGGCGTTCGCGCGGCGAATTGTTCTGTAATGCTTGGGCTAACTTCTCCTGACTCGTAATACCAGCGACTTCCTGAAGAAAAGCATCTACGCCAGCAAAGTCTTGGCTGCTGTAAGGCAACTGTGCTTCGGGCGGATAGACGTAAATTCGAGCTTGAAAGCGATCGCCCTTAGCTAAATGACGGTTAGCACGTCCGAAGCGCTGTACCAGTGAGGTAATCGGGGCTTGCTCCGTAATCAGAACATCCGCATCCAAGTCCAGCGACATTTCACAGACTTGGGTGGTTACAGCGATCGCCGGACGCGGCTGCGAAGACTGCATCGCAAAGGCACTGACGGTTGCAGCGTGACGCTGCTGGCGATCCATCAGCCGGAAGCGACTGTGGTAGACCAAAACAGGCTCCGTAAGCTGTTCCGCCAGACCTTGAGCCAGTTCGCGACAGCGATTGACCGTATTCACCACCCAAAGCACGCGCTCGCCATTACGGTAGGCATCAGTCGCTGTTTGCAACAACTGTTCTCGATCCTGAGAAGCAGCCAGGGGATAAATGTTGTAACGCTTGGCGGTTTGTGCCTCCTGCAATGAGTCTAATGTGTCGTCCGCCTGCGGGAAGATCGCCAGCTCTGTTCCTGGCCGTTTCCGCTGCTGCTTCACCGTCAAGTCCTGCTGGCGGGAGACAGGCAGCGTTGCTGTCATACAGAGCACCGGATGGTCGAAGTACGTTAGCAGACTGGTCAAGCTCTCGAACATTCGCCATGAGAAGCTATGCACCTCGTCAATGACCAGCGCCGAATCTACCAGCACCGGCAGCAAGCAAATGCTGCTGTAACGATGCGTGAGGAAGGATAGGAACTGATCCACCGTTGCTGAGAAAAAGCGCTTTTCCCAGAATTGGAGGGCGTAGAGCCGTTCGTCGCCTTGGAAGTTTTTGTCGCGGGTAGACTCCGATGGATTGTCTTGCATGGCTTGCAGCTCATAAGCAGCGGTTCCGGTCACCAAACTTGCCTCCGTTTCTGGAGCCCAAGCCACGTAATCGCGAAATCCCTCCGTGGCCGTGCCGCGCGTCGGATAGAGAAAAATTGCTCGTCCCAACTGATGGCGCGCGAGTACGCCCTGCATCCATTTGTAAGCAAAGAGCGTTTTGCCAGAGCCGCAAGCCATGAGCGTGAGAACGCGATCGCCGAGGCTGCTCGCTCGCTGCTGCGGGTCATTCAGCGCAAACGCTTGCCCCGTCTTGCGTTCGATTTGTCGATAGCGCGGCCGAAGAATTTTCATCTCCAACTCCTCTGCTGAGATGGGTGCTTGGTGCAGCGTTGCGTTGACCCACTGCTCAAGGCCCGCTGAACCGCGCGTGCGAAAGATGCCCGAAGCTACAGTATCAGCCGCAATCAATCCAGCTTTCACTGCCATCACCAAACTGCGGCAGGCGTCATCCCCCTTCATTCGTTTGCGAAGATTTTCCCCTGCCCGTTTAGCCTGCAACCAAGCATCAGCCCAGGTTGGGGATGCTATTTCCCAAAGGTCGGGTAGTTCAGGGACACCAGTAATTTGGAGTAGCTTGCCAACCTGCTGCAAGACCGCGCGCACTTCAGGGTGCTGGAGATACAGTTCTAGGCGATCGCCCGCTTGCGTCTTTGCCCACTCACCGTAACGAGATTTGAGGTGGTGGCAGAGCACGGCTGCTGTAACCACATCGCAGTCAACTAATCCGCTCGCTTGCAGCCAACTGCGAACAGTTGGTAAGTGGAGCACCAAAGTACTAATTGACTCGTGGCGGAGCGCTTGTTGCCGACACTGTCCAGTGACCATACCGTAAAAGTCAGCGTTTGCCTTGCCCAGATCGTGGAAGAGTGCCGCGATAACGAGATGTAAAAGAAAAGCCTCGCGATCGCTAACCCTGAAGAAGCGGCACCAGTTATCAAGAATGCGACCTTTGAAGATAGCGCGGGCAGCGACTGCGGTATCAGTGAGGTGTTGCTCTAGCGTCAGCTCGCCGTATCGGGTATCTTTTGCGAGTAATTTAATTGGCATCGGCATGGCGATCGCCTCCCACAGCCGACAAGATGGAACTTTCGCGCACAAACACACCGCAGCCCATACGTCGCTTGCCACCTAAGCCTTCAATTTGCAAGCGGATCGAATCCTCCGGCGATAGCTCTGTCACCACAACGCTGAAGCCAATCACGGTATGGCGCTTGATCCGCAATGTCAGTCGCTTGGGGTGGCCGCTCTCATCACTCGGAATTCCAGCTAACGCTTGAATCCCCAATGCTGTCATCTGGCGATCGAGTGCGCCCAGGAATTCCTCTGGCTCCTGGTAGCCCTTGATTGTTACCAGCCGCGCCCACAGGGTATCGGCAGGCTGCAAAAGCTGTATTTGCGGATTGCCAAGCCGGATCGTGTAGCTGCCAATCGTGAGTTGTTTGCCAGCTAGAACGCAAATTTTCGGTAAGCTCTCGCTTGGCATCCGCAGCCTCAGTTTTGACCAGGGTGCCAGCGCAATCTTGCCTTGGCGATCTGGAATACCTGCGATCGTCTGAATTGCCAGCTTCGATTCGTCATGGATACTCGGGCAGAGCTTAGACAGAGCAGCATACAGCCCGTAATTATGATCGGCGGGCAACGCCTCGCCATTGACTGAAAAAACTGAATCGATGTGGGGTAGGGGCGGCGCTGCACTAACATCGCGACCCGGTTCGACTAATAACATGCGGGTGAATTCTCCTGAAAAGTTTGGCAGCGCCTGACGGCATCCAAGGAAATATTCTGTTCAGATCTACCGTTCGAGCCAATCAGCCCATGATTCGCCATCAGGGCTCCAAAAACTAGGCTGCCACTCCATTCGGGTAAGGCGATCGCTAAGGCTACTAACCTCCTGTTCCAAGCGAGCAAGCTTGCAGTACAGTTCTGCGATGGCGTCGTTTATTTCTTCAACTTTGTCCATGACCTCCTCGTGTCTTGGGTTGTCTTGGGATCTACTCCAAGCATAGCAGCAGTAGATCTCATCGCCAACCCCCAGACCCCTTATATTACAACTATCCACATAGATAAAGCCCTACCTCGAACCAAGACTTAGGGTAGAAATATGGATGCAACGCCTAGTGGCATCAAAGGTGAGATTCCGAGTCAGCCCCAGACTATACAGCGATCCAGTGCTCAACGCCCCAGTAGTGCTAAACACCCAAGTAGGTTGCTTCTCACCCCAGTTAGGTATCTGTGGCTGTTCGGTTCCGACAATAACACACATGGTTTTCTCCGTGTCTCTGCCCAACGGCAATGGTGAATCAGTCCTCAAGCGAGACGGGGATCGCCATAATTATAGTACATTTGCCCTATCTCCTCCCGCACCATCGCCACCAGCTCCGGCGGCTCCCGCACCACCGCCCCCCGGCCATAGCCCAGCACCCAGCGCTTCACATCATTCAGCCCGGTCACGCAGAGCTTCAAGACAATACCGCCATCGGCCAGCGGCTCAATGACCTGCGACGAATGCCAGCGCCGCTCCACGATAAAAGGAGCCGTTGCCGCATCGAACTCAATGGCGATCGCCACCGGCTCGCCCCCAAACTCATACTGGAAACCGTCGTTGAGATATTGCTCCAAATCCAAGCTCGGATCGCGCTCAAACCGCTGCGGCAACACCCGCAGCTCCCGAATCCGGTCGATGCGAAAGGTCCGCCAGTCCTGGCGCTCGTGGCAGAACCCGAACAGGTAGGGATTGCTGCTGCGATAGACATCAATCAAATAGGGATCGACCGTCCGCTCCGACTCCTGCTGGCGCTGCGCTGAGTAGTAGCGCAGCCAGACCTGCTGCGAGTTTGAGCAGGCCTGGAGCAGGTGGACCCAGATGGTAGGATCAAGAGCCACCTCGCCCCCCGGCCGGAAGCGCACACGCTCATCAGCGAGCTGCTGTAAACTCACCGCCATCGGCTCTGGCAGCCGCTCCTGGAGCTGGGCGATCGCCGTCTCCAAGTCCCGCCGATAGGCCGAACCCGAATAGGACTCGAGCATCCGCGCCCCCAAAGTTAGGGCAAACACCTCGCCCACCGAGAGCGACACGGTAGGCAGCCGCCAGTCGGCCTCCGTATAATGCCAGCCGCGCTGCTTGGTAAACGCCAAGGGCGCGCCGAGCGTATCTCTCAGGTAATTTCGATAATTGCGAATTGTGCGCGTCGCCAGCTCCAAGGCTTCCGCTAAAGTTTGGTCTGTCTGGCGCAGGGGCGATCGCAACAGCTGATCCAATCGCAGCAGATTGTGTAACGGGGGAGACATCCAGAGGACCCAGTTCAACGCAGTTCAGGCTTACCCTAGCAAAGCAACCCGGCAAAAACCGTTCCTACTTGGGGAGCATCTCTGATTGGCTGCTCTCACCCTACGATCTCTCCCCAGTCTCCGGCGAGGAGGCGTTCATGGGTTGGCAGGCAGGCGATACGCTGCACAAGGGAGAATATCGGGTCGTGCGATCGCTCAACGAGGGGCGCGTCGGGATTAGTTATCTCGCGGAGCGCCCGGAAGGCGAGCGGGTTGTGCTCAAGACGCTGCGAGATGCGGGCTTGGCGCAACCACCCCCCCCGGAGCGGGACACATTCAATAACAAGCTGATTGCTGAGGCAGTGAAGTTGGCTCGTTGTCAGCATCCCCACATCGTCCAGCGTTTAGGCTCGTTTCGTGAACAGGGTCGAGCATTTATTGTCACGGCCTATGGGGCGGGGCAGGATTTGGCGAGTTTGCCGACGAAAAAACTGCTGGAGCAGGAGGCGTTGACCTATATCCGCCAGGTGGGAGAGGCGTTCAAGGTGGTGTAGGGAGAGGGGTTAGTGCATCGGGATGAGAAGCCGGCCAATATTGTGCTGCGGACGGGCAAACCGGAGGCGGTGCTGATTGATCTTGGCGTAACGAAGGGGTTTCACGAAACCCTCACCTCGATTGATTCCAGCAATACCGATGGGTATAGTCTCCTAGAACCTAGCAATTCGACGGACAAGGCGCGGCCCTAGTGTGATGTCTATGCGTTGGCGGCGACGCTCTTAGGCTGCATTGCTCACCTCCTTCTCCGCTGGATAAAACGGTTCTCCAGGATCTAGGGTGGAAATGACTGAGCGATCGCCTAGGGGCTTGGAAACCAAACCCAGAGCTGCTAAGGGTTTGGAGACCAAACCCCGACCGAGGCAAGGGTTGCTTTGCTACGTGAAATCACCGTGAATGCTAGAAAGCCTCCTGTGATAAAGTACTAGTAGATATTGGGTAGATAGAAGGTAATGGTTATGATTGCTAAGCAGTTCGTCTTTCGAGCGTTAGGTTGCTCTTTCGGAGCGGCTCTCTGCCTGCTTCCCGGGATTGCTCAAGCAGGAATGTTTGTCCCGCCCCC